>JBFWQR010000088.1:0-30597 GCA_050249335.1 Lautropia sp. | reverse complement strand
CGTGTGCTCTTCCGATCTCGAGCCGGGCGTCCTCCTCGCTGATGTTGCGGCCGCGGTTCAGCGACCCGCCCAAGCCGAACGCGAACCGATTGCGCCGCACCAGCGGGCCCGACAGCCCGGTCTCGGCACTGCGGCTCGAGCCGGCGACCGAGCTCGCGCGTGCGACGCTCGAGGTGCTGATCGAATAGCCGCGCCAGACGATCCGGCCGGCCGGCGCGATCGCGAAGCCGATCTTGTCCGAGCCGGAGTATTTCGGTGACACGCTGACCGCGGTGCCGAGCACGAACTTGACCTCGTCGAGCTCGGGTTCCTCGTCGTCCGGGTCGGCGCCCGAGGTTGCATTGGTCGCGCGCGAGCCGGGGGTGGGTACCCCCTGGGCCGACGAACGGTCGGGTAGCGCCGACAGCAGGCAGAACAGTGCGCAAAGCAACAAGCTGGCGCGATCGGTGGAATTCAACTGTCGCATCGAGACGATAGGTGCCGGTCGGCCCGGCAATTCATGGAGAATAGGCAGATCACCGGCCTCTCGATTCGCGGCCTGTCGGACGCGTACCACGCTTTGGTCGATCAGAACACAAGACGGGACTTGGAAACGGATTCATTGCTGAGATCGGGATCGGCAAGCCTCAGTGTGTTGCTTATTGAGGACGATCCGTCGTGGCAGCACCTGGTGTCGGTCGGGCTCGGCGAACGCGGCATTGACGTCCAGATCGTCGATCAGTTCTCCAAGGCGGTCTCGACGTTCGAACGGGTGGTCCCGGACGCGGTGCTGGTCGACGATATTCTGCCGGATGCCGACGGCCTCGAAGCGGTGCGCCGGCTGCGCGAGATCGTCGGCACCCGGCAGGTGCCGATCGTCATGCTGTCGAGCCGCGACGATGACGACATGATCGATCGCGCATTCCAGGCCGGCGTCAGCGATTTCTTCCTGAAGTCGCTGCAATGGACACTGCTGTCGGAGCGGCTGCTGCATCTGGTCAGCGCCGCCAAGGCGCAGGCCGCGCTCGCCGATTCGCAGAAGCAGCTCGACCGGGTCAAGGACATGGCGTCGCTGGCGCAGGAGAGCGTCCGCTCGATGCGTCAGCAGTCGTACCGCGATTCGCTGACCGGGCTCGCCAGCCGCACCGGCTTCCTGCAGCAGGGCGAGGAGCTGCTGCGCCAGCGGCGGCCGAGCGGGCACTGCGCGGCCGTATTGATGGTCAACCTCGACCGCTTCAAGCGTTTCAACGATTCGCTCGGCCAGAAGACCGGCGACCGGGTGCTGGTCGAGGTTGCCAAGCGGCTGCAGCATGCGTTCCGCAATCTCGCCGCCGGCACGGCGGAAGGCCACTCCGCGGTCACCGACGTGGTCCGCGCGCCCGAGGCGACCCGGGTGCCGGGCCTGCTGATCGGGCGGCTGTCCGGCGACGAGTTCGCGCTGATGTTCTCCGACCTGCCGTCGCAGACGGCGGTCGAAAAGACCGCCGACATCGCGTTCGCGCATCTGCGCCGGCCGTTCTCGTTCGACGGCCTCGACATGCTGCTGCGCTGCTCGATCGGCATGGCGGTCTATCCGGCGCACGGCCGCAACATCGAGGCGCTGCTCGCCAAGGCCGACGCCGCGGTCGGCATCGGCAAGCGCCAGGGCGGCAACGTCGCGGTGATGTTCAGCGACGAGTTCGGAGAGCATCTGCGCAACGATTTCGACCTCGAGGCGGCGCTGCACACCGCGGTCGACCGCAACGAGCTGGTGCTGCACTACCAGCCGATCGTCGAGGCCAAGACCGGCAAGGTCAGCGGCGCCGAGGCGCTGATGCGCTGGATGCGCGGCGGCCAGATGATCACGCCGACCGCGTTCATCCCGCTCGCCGAGGAAAGCGGCCTGGTGTTCCGGATGGGCGAATGGGCGATCTCCGAAGCGTTGCAGCAGGTCCGGCGCTGGCAGATGCGCGGCCTGGGGCTCGGCAGCGTCTCGGTCAACATCAATGTCCGCCACCTGGTGCAGCCGTCGCTGATGCGCGCGGTGACCCAGGCGCTGCATGCGACCCAGCTGCCGCCGTCGACGCTGACGCTCGAGCTGACCGAAAGCGACGTGATGCAGGACATCGAGAAAGCGTTGTCGGCGCTGCGGGTGCTGAAGGAGCTCGGCGTGCGCCTCGCGCTCGACGACTTCGGCACCGGCTACTCGTCGCTCGCCTACCTGACCCAGCTGCCGCTCGACAGCCTGAAGATCGACCGCTCGTTCATCCGCGAGATGCAGTCGAATCCGCAGCAGCTGATGGTGGTGCGCGGCATCGTCGCGCTCGGCAGCGCGCTCGGCCTGCAGACCACTGCCGAAGGCGTCGAGAACCGCGAGGAGCTGGTCGCGCTGCAGAAGATGGGCGTGCAGCTGGTGCAGGGCTACTACTTCACCCGGCCGCTGACCGCGACCGATTTCGACGCCTGGTGGCGCGCATCGAACGCGAATCCCGGCATGCTGGTGGCGCCCGGGCTGCTCGACGGCGTCGTGTGACCGGGGTTCCCGCCCGCCTTCGGTCCGGGCGATTCACTGATGGATGGATCCGATGAGCATTCCGGTTGCCGGCCGGCCCGATCCGCAGGCCGAGCTGAAGCGCGCGGTGGCGCGGCGTGCGCTCGATTTTCTGACGCCCGGCCGGGTCGTCGGCGTCGGCAGCGGCTCGACGGTCGCGCAGTTCATCGCCGTGCTCGGCGGGCGCCGGGCCGAGTTCCCGCGCGCGGTGTCGAGCTCCGAGCGCAGCAGCGCGCTGCTCGCCGCGGCCGGCATCGAGGTGGTCGATCTGAATGCGCTGCAACCCGAGGCCGGCGGCGCGGCGGCGGCCGGCGACCGCGCCGCGCCGGTCATCGATGTCTATGTCGACGGCGCCGACGAGGTCGATCCGCGGCTCGCGCTGATCAAGGGCGGCGGCGGCGCGCTGACGCGCGAGAAGATCATCGCCGCGGCGAGCCGGCGCTTCGTCTGCATCGTCGACGCCAGCAAGCGGGTCGACGTGCTCGGCCGGTTCCCGCTGCCGGTCGAGGTGATCCCGATGGCGACCGCGCTGGTCACGCGCCAGCTGCAGGCGCTCGGCGCGACCGTGGTCGAGCGCGCCGGCTTCGTCAGCGACAACGGCAACCGGATCCTCGATGCGTCCGGCCTCAGGATCGACGATCCGCTCGCGCTCGAGCAACGGATCGACGGCTGGGCCGGCGTCGTGACGGTCGGCCTGTTCGCGCGGCGTCGCGCCGACGTGCTGCTGGTCGCGAGCGCCGGCGGCGTCGAGCAGATCGAGGCGCCGGCCGGCTGAGAATCGGCCGAAGCGCCGGCCGGCCGGGAACCGGCGAGCCGGCGGTCAGCCGTTCTCGAGGAACTCGCGCAGCGTCTGGTCGTCCGGCAGGCCGAAGCCCGAGGCCGGCAGCCGGCTCGGCCCGACGCCCGTCAACCGGCGCAGCTTGACCGCCATCTCGGTCGCCTTGACGACCACCGCGCAGCCGTTGACCACCGGCGCGCCGTCGACGGCGGCGCCCGGATCGGCGCCGAACAGCATCATCGGGATGCCGCCGGTCGGCACCAGCACGTCGGCGCCGGCCGCGATCAGCGCGCGCGCTTCGCGGACGAACAGATCGGTCAGCCGGGCGCGCATCGCCGCGTCGTCGAACGCTGCCATGTAGTCCGGAATCCGGGCATCGATCGTCCGGACGCCGGCGACCCGGTCGCGCAGCCCGTAGCAGCCGACCTGGTCGATGTGCCACGGCACGAACGCCGGGTTGATCGCGATCAGGCCGAGCCGGCGGCCGAGCGTGCACGCGAACAGCAGCGTCGCCTCGCCGAGCCCGAGCACCGGAATCGACACCGACGCGCGCGCCTCGATCAGGCCGGCGTCCTGGAAGTGGTTCATGTAGTAGGCGTCGTAGCCCTGACGCTCGGCCTCGATCGCGCCCTTGATCGCCGCGCGGCCGAAGCGGTATTCGGACAGCGCATGGGTCGTCGTGACCGACGGCGTGAAGGTCTGGAAGTCGAGCGAGAAGTCCGGGTCGAGCATCGACTGCTGGAACGGCAGCAGCCGCGCCAGGTACGGCGCGTGGCCGACCCGGTCGGTGCCGCCCTGGGCCCAGATCCGGTAGCGCGGGGTCTCGGTGTTCATTCGATCGGGTTCCGGTCCGGTGCCAAGGGCAGCCGCCGAGTCGACAGCCGCCAGCCCGGCACCTATGATTGTCGGGCAGACGATACCGCATTCCACCACCAAGCCACCAGGGACGACATCGTGTCAAATCGCCGCTGCAACAAATCAGGGACGTTACCGATCGTGCCATCTGCCGGTGCCGTGCGGCCACGGCGGCGCTGGCTGCAGGCCGCCGCCGCGGCCGGCGCCGCGCCGTGGCTGCCGGGCGGCGTGCTGCACGCCCAGTCGGCCGACAAGTCGACGCTGGTCATCGCTCAGCCGGTCGACGTGCCGACCTGGGATCCGGAAGCGCTGACGATCCCGTCGATCCAGACGATGTACCAGTGCGTCTACGACTCGCCGCTGCGCTATTCGGCGCAGCTCGCGCTCGAGCCGCGGCAGATCAGCGCCTGGAAATGGCTCGACGGCGACGGCAAGCGGCTCGAGGTCACGCTGCGCGACGACATCCTGTTCCACGACGGCAGCCGGCTCACGATGGAGGATGTCCGCTACAGCCTGTCGGAGCGGCCGAAGGCCGACCCGAAGCTCGCCGTCGGCGGCCTGTTCAATACGCTCGCCGACATCGAGATCGCGTCGCCGACCCGCGGCGTGATGGTCTACAACCGGCCGACACCGGCCGCGCCGATCTACCTGGCGTTCCTCGGCGCCTACATCGTGCCGAAGGCGTATCTGTCGAAGGTGGGTGCCGAGGCGTTCAACGCCAAGCCGATCGGCGCCGGCCCGTACCGGATGGTCGAGCACCAGCGCGGCTCGCGGATCGTGCTCGAGGCTTTCGACAAGTACTGGGGCGGGGTGCCGGCGATCCGCAACGTGATCCTGCAGGTCGTGCCCGAGGCGTCGGCGCGGGTCGCGCTGGTGGAGTCCGGCCGCGCCACGCTCGCGACCCAGCTGCCGGTGCGCGAGGTGCAGCGGCTCGCGCAGAAGCCGGGGCTCGCGACCCGGATCTACCCGTTCTCCGAGATCTACATGCTGCGCATCCCGAGCTACGCGCCGGGCATGGACAACGACCATATCCGCGCCGCGATGCACCTGTCGATCGACAAGGCGGCGCTGTCGAAGGCGTTCTACGCCGGCGCCGCGAAGCCGCTGTCGGTGCTGACGCCGGAGGGCACGCCGTCTTACACCGACTTCCAGTATCCGTACGATCGCAACCGGGCGCTTGCCGAGATGAAGGCGGCCGGCTACGGGCCCGACAAGCCGTTCTCGCTGACGCTGCTGTCGACCAACGGCACCTTCCCGAGCGACTACGACCTGGCGCGGGCGATCGCGCAGATGTGGAAGGGCGTGGGCATCAACGCGACGATCGAGGAGACGACGCCGGCCAAGCTGATCGAGGCCGCCCACGGCGGCAAGCTGACCGGCCCGCTGCTCTACAGCTGGGGCAACACGACCACCGATCCGGACAACTACGCCGGCCGGATCTTCGACCCGCGGCTGCGCTTCGCGACCTGGAAAGACATGGCGCTCGCGCCGCGCATCGACGCGCTGATGACCGAAGTCGACACTGCCAAGCGGATGGCGGGCTACCAGGCGCTCAATGTCGAATCGTCGCAGAAGTCGTGGGCGATCCCGCTGCTGCAGGCGGTCACGACAATGGCGTGGACGACCCAGCTGGAGCCGGTGATCTACGGCAACGGCTATCTGGTGCCGGCGGAGTACCGCTACCGCTGACCATGGCGCGCCTGCTCGCCGGCATCGTGCTGCGCCGGCTGCTGATCGCGGTGCCGACGCTGCTGCTGCTCGCGCTGGTCGTGTTCGTCGTGCTGCGGCTGCTGCCGGTCGATCCGCTGGCGATGCTGCTGCCGGCCACCGCGACCGCCGACGACGCGGCACGGCTCAGGGCCGCGCTCGGCATGGATCGGCCGGTGCCGCAGCAGTTCGTGATCTGGCTCGGCGATGCGCTGCGCGGCGAGCTCGGCACGTCGATCAATTCCCGCCAGCCGGTCGCGACGCTGATGCGCTCGGCGCTGCCGGCGACGATCGAGCTGACGCTGGTCGCGCTCGTGCTGGCGCTGCTGATCGCCGTGCCGGGCGGCGTGCTCGCCTACTGGCTGCACGAGCGGCGGCGCGAGACGATCGCCGACCTGGTGGTCGCGCTGCTGCAGTCGATCCCGGCCTTCCTGTGGGGCCTGCTGCTGATCCTGCTGTTCGGCGTGCTGTGGCCGGTGCTGCCGTTCGCCGGCCGGGTCGGCAGCGACGTCGTGCTGCCCGGCATCACCGGATTCGCGCTGATCGACCTGCTGCTGGTCGGCCGGCCGGCCGCCTGGTGGTCGGCGCTGACCCACCTCGCGCTGCCGGCGACGGCGCTCGCGCTCGGCTTCGCGCCGCTGGTGATCCGGGTGCTCAGGGCCGGCCTGATCGACGCGTCGACCGAGCCCTATGTCGAGGTCGCTCGGCTGCGCGGCCTGTCGAACGCGCGCATCCTCTGGCGCCACATGCTGAAGAACGCGGCGCTGCCGACCGTCACGATGATCGGCGTGCAGTTCGGCTTCATGTTCGGCGGCGCGCTGCTGGTCGAGATGATCTTCGGCTTCCCGGGCATCGGCAACCTGATGGTGCAGGCGGTCAAGGGCAACGACCTGCCGCTGATCCAGGGCATCGCGCTGGTGTTCTGCGTGCTGATGCTGGCGATCACGATCGTCGTCGACGTGCTCTACGCCGTGCTCGACCCGCGGTTGCGGCCGGCATGAACGGCGCGCAGTCATGAACGGCGCGGCGTCATGAACGGCGCGGAGTCCGCGGCCGCGGTGGCCGCGCCGGTCGACGACGAACCGGCAGCGGTCGCGCCGGCCGGCCTCGCGCGCCGGCTGCTCGCCGAGCCGCGGGCGGTCGTCGGCGGCGCGATCCTGCTGGTCGCGCTGACGGTCGCGCTGGCGGCGCCGTGGCTCGCGCCGCACGACCCGCTCGAGCAGGACCTGCTCGCGATGCTGGCGCCGCCGGCATGGGCCGACGGCGGCAGTGCCGCCTATCCGCTCGGCACCGACGGGCTCGGCCGCTGCGTGCTGTCGCGGGCGATCTGGGGCGCCCGGGTGGCGCTGCTGGTCGCCGTCGCCGCGGCGCTCGGATCGATGCTGATCGGCACCACGCTCGCGCTGGCCGGCGGCTACTTCGGCGGGCGGGTCGACGGCGCGATCCGCTACGTGGTGGACCTCTGGATGTCGTTCCCGCCGGTCGTGCTGTCGCTGATCCTGCTGATCGGGCTCGGCTCCGGCATCGACAAGGTGATCCTCGCGATCGTGCTGGTCGACTGGACGCGCTTCTGCCGCGTGGTCCGCGCCGACGTGCTGGTGACCCGCGGCCGCGATTACGTGCTCGCCGCCCGGCTGCTCGGCTTCTCGCACCTGCGGACCATGCTGCGCGAGGTGCTGCCGGCGGTGGTGCCGCTGGTGATCACGCTGTTCTCGATCGAGATGGGGGTGGCGATCATCGTCGAGGCGACGCTGTCGTTCATCGGGCTCGCGGTGCCGGCCGAGACGACCACCTGGGGCCAGATGCTCGCGGACGGGCGCGGCGACCTGCAGAGCGCCGCGACGCCGATGCTGGTGCCGGTCGCGTGCATCGTCGTCACGGTGCTCGGCTGCAACCTGTTCGGCGACGGCGTGCGGGTCGCGCTCGATCCGCGCCTGCGGGCGCGCCCGGAGTGAGCCGGTGAGCGAGTCGGTGAGCGAGCTCGTCAGTGAACCGGTGAATGCACCGGTGAGCGACGCCGTGCTGCTGCGCTGCGACGCGCTGTCGCTGTCGACCCGGGCCGCGGCCGGCCCGGTCGCGGTGCTGCGCGACCTGTCGTTCGGCATCGCGCCCGGCCGCGTGGTCGGGCTGGTCGGCGAATCCGGCGCCGGCAAGAGCATGATCGGCCGCGTCATCGCCGGGTTGCTGCCGCCGGGCTTCGCGGTTTCGCACGGCCGGGTGCTGTTCGACGGCGCCGATCTCGGCCGGATGGCGGCCGCGGACCGGCGGGCGCTGCTCGGACGGCGGATCGCGTTCATCCCGCAGGAGCCGCTGACGGCGCTGAATCCGGTGGCGACGATCGGTGACACCTTCGGCGAACACCTGGCGCGGCTCGGCGTCGCGGCCGGTGCGCGTGCCGCGCGGATCCGTGCCGAACTCGCGGCGGTGCGGCTGCCGGCGCCCGACGAGATCGTCCGCCGCTATCCGCACCAGCTGTCGGGCGGTCAGTGCCAGCGGGTACTGATCGCGCTCGCCCACGCGGCGCGGCCGGCGCTGATCGTCGCCGACGAGCCGACCACCGCGCTCGACGTCGTCAGCCAGTCGACCGTGCTGCGCCTGCTCGCCGAGAGCCGCCGGCAGCACGGCACCGCGGTGCTGCTGATCACGCATGACCTGCGGCTTGCCGCCCACGTCTGCGACGAGGTCATCGTGCTCTATGCCGGCGAGGTGGTCGAGCAGGGGCCGGCCGCCGCCGTGCTGCGCCAGCCGCGCCATCCGTATACGCGGGCGCTGCACGACGCGACGCCGGACCTGACTGGCGAGCGGCGGCGGCTGCCGGCGCTCGCCGGGCGGATGCCCGGCATCGGCGCGCTCGGCCGGATCGCCGGCTGCCGCTTCGCGGCGCGCTGTCCGACCGCTGCCGCCGACTGCATCGCCGCGCCGCCGCCGCTGCGCGAAGTCGCACCCGGCCACCGGGCGCGCTGTATCGCGGCCTGCGAGACTGGTCGTGCCGGCCCGAAGCCGCTGCCGGCCGGCGGCGACCGCGTCACCGCCGCGGCTGCGGTGACCTTGGTCGTGCCGCCGGTCGCCGACCCTGGCGCCGTGCCGATCGTCGAGCTGCGCGGTATCGGACTGCGCTACGCCGCCCGGCGCGGCCTGTTCGGCGCGCGGCGCGGCGTCACCGATGCGGTCGCCGAGGTGTCGTTCGCGATCCGGCCCGGCGAGTTCGTCGGGCTCGTCGGCGAGAGCGGCAGCGGCAAGAGCTCGATCGCCCGGCTGATCGTCGGTGCCCGGCAGCCGACCGCGGGCACGCTGTGGCTCGAAGGCCGGCCGTGCGACGGCGCGACGGCGGCCGAAGCGGCACGGCGGCGGCGCATCGTCCAGATGATCTTCCAGGATCCGCATTCGGCGCTCAATCCGCGGCGCACGGTCGCGCGGCTGCTGACGCAGGTCTGGGAGGCCGAAGGCGCCGGGCCCGGTGGCGGCGGTGGCGACGGTAGTGGTGGCAGCGGCGAGCGTGGCGGTGGCGGCGCGGGTGGTGGCGGTAGCGGCGCCGGCCATGCGGCCGCGGCGTCGCGCCGCGCGGCGCGGGTCCGCGAGCTGCTCGCCGATGTCGGCCTGCCGGCCTCGCTCGCGCCGCGGTTCCCGGCGCAGCTGTCGGGCGGCCAGAAGCAGCGGGTCAACATCGGCCGGGCGCTCTGCACGACGCCGCGGCTGCTGGTCGCCGACGAGATCGTCTCAGGGCTCGACGTGTCGGTGCAGGCGCAGGTCCTGAACCTGCTGCTCGAGCTCGGCCGGCGCCACGGCGTCGCCGTCCTGCTGATCTCGCACGACCTGTCGGTTGTCCGCTATCTGTGTTCGCGGGTCATCGTCATGCAGCGCGGCCGGATCGTCGAGCAGGGCGCGACCGAGGCGGTGTTCGCGGCGCCGGCGCATCCGTACACGCGGCTGCTGCTCGCGTCGGTGCCGCCGGCGGATGCCTCCCGGCCGTGGCCGCCCGAGCTCGCGCTCGAGGAGGACGGCTGACGGTCGGCCGACCGGGTGGCCGAAGGGCCGGCGCTGCTCAGCTCGGCGGCACGTACCCGACCGGCTTGTCGCCGCCGTCGCCGAAGAAATAGCTTTCCATCTGCTGCGCCAGATACTTGCGCGCGCGGACGTCGGCGAGGTTCAGCCGGTTCTCGTTGACCAGCATGGTCTGGTGCTTGAGCCACCCCTGCCAGGCTTCCTTCGAGACGCTCTGCCAGAGCTTCTTGCCGAGCTCCCCGGGGTAAGGCGGGAAGTCGAGCCCCTCGGCTTCCCTTTGCAGCTTGACGCAGAATACGGTACGGGCCATGCGGCCTCCTGGCGTTGTCTTGATCGTTGCAGCGATTCTAGGGCCTGTTCATCCCACGACGCCGACGCGCCGGACGACCTGCCGGCCTGCCGGGCGAGTGGGGCGCCACTGCCCGTGGGCGGCGTTCACAGCGTTTTCAGGAACACCTGCGACCTGCGCTGCCAGTTGTAGAGCTTCTTGCGCGAGACCGGCAGGTCGTCGACGCTGCCGACCGTGAAGCCGCGCTTCAGGAACCAGTGCGCGGTGCGGGTGGTCAGCACGAACAGCCGGGTAATGCCCTGGGCGCGGGCGCGCTGCTCGATCCGGCGCAGCAGCCGTTCGCCATCGCCGGAATTCTGCGCGTCCGGCGAGACCGCGAGGCACGCCATCTCGGCCATCCGCTCTTCCGGAAACGCGTACAGCGCGGCGCAGCCGAAGATCACCCGGTCGTGCTCGATCACCGTGAAGTTGGTGACTTCGGCCTCGATCAGCGCGCGGTCGCGCTTGACCAGAATGCCTTCCTCCTCGAGCGGCTGGATGATCGCGAGGATGCCGCCGACGTCATCGATGGTCGCTTCGCGCAGCGCTTCCAGCGTCTCCTCGACGATCATCGAGCCGACGCCGTCGTGCAGGAAGAACTCGAGCAGCACCGAGCCGTCGAGCCCGAACGGCACGATGTGCGAGCGCGCGACGCCGCCTTCGCAGGCGTGCAGCGCGGCCCGCAGGTAGCCGCGCAGCGGGTTCCGGATGGTGCCGTCGGTCAGCAGCCGCTTGGCCTGCGCCTCGGAGATCTCGGTCAGGATCCGGCCGTCGTCGCCGAGCACGCCATCGACTTCGGCGACGAACACCAGCTTGTCGGCGTCGAGCGCGATCGCGGTCGCCGCGGCGACGTCTTCCATCATCAGGTTGAAGGCCTCGCCGGTGGCCGAATAGCCGATGTTCGACAGCAGCACGATCTGGCCGTTGTCGAGCGCGAGCCGGATCGAGCGGGCGTCGACCTTGCGGACCAGCCCGCTGTAGACGAAGTCGACGCCGTCGACGATGCCGACCGGCCGCGACAGCAGGAAATTGCCGGAGACGACCCGGACACCGGCATTGGCCATCGGCGTGTTCGGCAGCCCCTGCGAGAAGCCGGCCTCCATGTCGAGCCGGATCTCGCCGGCGGCTTCCTTCGCGCATTCGAGCGCGACCTGATCGGTGACCCGGATCTCGTTGTGATAGCGCGGCTCCTGGCCGCGCAGCCGCAACTGTTCGTTGATCTGCGGCCGGCAGCCGTTGACGATGACGATCCGCATGCCCATCGCATGCAGCAGCGACAGATCCTGGATCAACGCGTTGAGCACGCCGGCGAGCAGCAGCTCACCCGGGATCCCGACCACGAAGGTCTTGCCGCGGAACGCGTGGATGTACGGCGCGACCCGGCGCAGCCAGGCGACGAACTGCTCGTTGCCGACGGCCGCCGGTGTGCCGGCGACCGCGGCCGGCGCGGCGTCTTCGGGTGCCAGGGTCAGGATCGGTTGGTTCATGGCGGCTTATTATAATTTCGGCGTGAAGTCGCCTGAACCCGACGCCGGTCCGGGCGTGTCGCCGAACCCGATTCCTGCCGCTGCCGACCCGGTGGCGGCTGCCGATCCGGCGGTGCCGGTCGATCCGTGGGCGCCGGGTGCCGAGCCGCCGGCGCCGAATGCCGAACGGCGCGCGCCGACCGCCGAGCTGCAGGCGCTGATCGACGCATTGCCGGTCACCGCGCATCGCGCAGCCATCGTCGCCGCGATCCGGGCGCACCCGGTCGTGATCGTCTGCGGCGAGACCGGCTCGGGCAAGACCACCCAGCTGCCGAAGCTCTGCCTCGAAGCCGGCCGCGGCCGCCGTGACCCGCGCCGCCGCCGCGGCGGCCTGATCGGCCACACCCAGCCGCGCCGGCTCGCCGCGACCAGCGTCGCGGCGCGGATCGCCGAGGAGCTCGGCACGCCGCTCGGCGTCGACGTCGGCTACAAGATCCGCTTCAACGAGAAGGTGGCGCCCGGTGCGCGGATCAAGCTGATGACCGACGGCATCCTGCTCGCCGAGACCCAGGGCGATCCGCTGCTGTCGCGCTACGACACGATCATCGTCGACGAGGCGCACGAGCGCAGCCTCAACATCGACTTCCTGCTCGGCTATCTGAAGCGGCTGGTCGACGGGCCGCGCCGCGACGATCTGAAGCTGGTGATCACCTCGGCGACGATCGATGCCGAGCGCTTCGCGCGTCATTTCGGCGGCGCCGCGCCGGCTCCGGTGATCGAGGTCTCGGGCCGGCTCTATCCGGTCGAGATCCGCTACCGGCCGTTCGCCGAAGCCGAGCGGCGCGGGCGCGGCGAGCGATCGGCCGGCGCACGGGGCGCCGCGCCGGCGCCCGACGACGACGACGAAACCGACCTGCCGTCGGCGGTCGAGGCGGCGCTCGACGAGCTCTGGGGCGAGGCCCCCGGCGACGTGCTGGTGTTCCTGCCCGGCGAGCGCGAGATCCGCGATTGCGCCGACCACTTGCGGCGGGCGGCGGCCCGGGCGGCACGCACCCGTGCCGGCCGGCTGCTCGCCGGCGCCGAGATCGTGCCGCTGTTCGCCCGGCTGTCGGCGGCCGACCAGCAGCGGGTGTTCGCGCCGGGCGCGCAGCCGCGGATCGTGCTCGCGACCAATGTCGCCGAGACCTCGCTGACGGTGCCGCGGATCCGCTACGTCATCGACAGCGGGCTGGCCCGGGTCCGCCGCTACCGGATCCGCGGCAAGATCGACCAGCTGCTGATCGAGCCGGTCTCGCAGGCGGCGGCGAGCCAGCGCGCCGGCCGCTGCGGCCGGGTCGCCGACGGCGTCTGCGTGCGGCTCTACGACGAGGACGACCATGCCCGCCGGCCGCGCTTCACCGACCCGGAGATCCTGCGTTCGTCGCTGGCCGGCGTGATCCTGCGGATGCGGGCGCTCGGCCTGCCGGACGTCGCGGCGTTCCCGTTCCTCGACCCGCCTTCGCCGAAGGCGATCGCCGACGGTTATGCGCTGCTGCTCGAGCTCGGCGCGATCGATGAACGGCGCGAGCTGACCGCGGTCGGCCGGCAGCTGGCCCGGTTGCCGGTCGACCCGCGGATCGCGCGGATGCTGCTCGCCGGCCACGAGCTCGGCTGCCTCGCCGACGTGGTCGTGGTCGCCAGCGGGCTGTCGGTGCAGGATCCGCGCGAACGGCCGGTCGCGCAGGCGCAGGCGGCCGACCAGGCGCATGCGCGGTTCGCCGATCCGCGCTCGGACTTCCTCGGCTGGATCCGGCTCTGGCGCTACTGGCAGGCGCAGCAGGACGGCCGCGCCGGCCGCGGCGAATCGCACCGCGCGCTGGCGGCGCGGCTGACCCGCGAGTTCCTGTCGATCCGGCGGCTGCGGGAATGGGCCGACGTCCACGGGCAGCTCTGCGACCTCGTGCGCGAGCTCGGCTGGCGGCTCACGCCCCCCTCGGCGGCGAAGCCGGGTGCGATCGCTCCCGGCGAACCGGCCGTGCCTGTGCAGCGCCCTCGGCCTCCGCTCGTGGGCCGGGGCGGCGCCCGCGGGGGCGAGACGAGCTCCGGCGACATCGTCGCCGCGCCCGATCCGCTGCATCGCGCGCTGCTGACCGGGCTGCTCGGCAACGTCGGCACCCGGATTCCCGACGACGATCTCTGGCAGGGGGCACATCAACAGAAATTCCGGCTGCATCCGTCCTCCGGCCTCGGCCGGCGCGGCGGTGCTGCCGCCGCTGGTGGCAACGGCACCGCCGCGCCGGCCGCCGGCGGCGCCGCGGCGCCGCCGACCCGCGCCGGCCGCTGGATCATGGCCGCCGAAATGGTCGATACCGGCCGGCTGCAGGCGCGCACGGCCGCGACCGTACGGCCCGAGTGGATCGAGGCGGCGGCCGGCCCGCTGGTCGCGCGGTCGTGGTCGGAGCCGCATTGGGAGAAGAAGGCCGGGCAGGTGATCGCGCAGGAGCGCGGCGTGCTCTACGGACTCGTGCTCTATGCCGGCCGGCGGGTGCCGTACGGCGACATCGACCCGGCGCTGGCGCGCACGCTGATGATCCGCGAGGGACTGGTCGCCGGCGAATGGCCGAGCGAATTGCCGTTCATCCGTCACAACCGTGCCGTCGTCGCCGAGATCGAGCGGCTCGAACACAAGATCCGCCGGCCCGACCTGCTGGTCGACGAGACCGCGCTGGCGGCCTGGTTCGATGCCCGGATCCCGGCCGACCTCCGGACCGCGCAGGCGCTCGAACGCTGGTGGCGCGACGCGCGGCGCACCGATCCGACACTGCTGCAGCTGTCGCGCGACGCCTTGCTGCGCAAGGACGCCGAAGGCGTCGACGATCGCCGTTTCCCGAAAGGGCTGGCGATGCACGGCGTCGATTTCGCGCTCGACTACCGGTTCGAGCCCGGCAGCAGCGACGACGGCGTGACGATGACCGTACCGCTCTATGCGCTGAACCAGGTCGACGCGGTCCGCTGCGAGTGGCTGGTGCCGGGCATGCTGCCGGCCAAGGTCGAACTGCTGCTGAAGTCGCTGCCGCAGCGCTATCGCCGTCATCTGCTGCCGCTCGCGGAGACCGCGGCCGGATTCGTCGCCGATAGCGGTGGCGCTGGCAGCTCGGGGGCTGGTGACGCCGATCCCGGCACCCGCCGGCCGCTGCTCGACGTGCTGACCGAATTCGTTCGCGGCCGCGGCGCGCCGGCGGTGCGGCCGGACGACTTCCGGCTCGAGGCGGTGCCGTCGCACCTGATGATGAACTTTCGTGTCGTCGACGAGCACGGCGGCTTCCTGGCGATGTCGCGCCAGCTGCCGCAACTGCGCGCCGACTTCGGCGGGTCGGCGCAGTCGAGCTTCCAGGCGGCGTTCGCGAGAGTCGCCGGCCGGGTCGCGACCGTCGCCGGCACCGGCGCTGCGGCAGCGACGGCGGCCGGCGCCACGGGCGCCGCGACGGGCACCTCGGCCGCCGCGGTGAGCGCCTCGGCCGCAGTGCCGGACGTTTCGGCGGCAGCAGCAGGCAAGGCCGCCGGCGCGGCTTCGGCCGTCGCGGCAGCATCGGCCGCCGCCGTGCCTGAACCCGGCAGCCGCCACGTTCGCTGGGATTTCGGGGCACTGCCGGAACTGCTCGAGGCGCCGGCACCCGACGGCGGCACGATCGTCGGCTTTCCGGCGCTGGTCGACCGTGGCGACGCGGTCGAGCTGGCGGTGTTCGACGCTCCGGAGACCGCCGCGCGCCGCCATCGCGACGGCGTCGTCCGGCTGTTCGCGCTGGCGCTCGCCGAGCCGGTGCGGGCGCTCGAGCGCGACCTGAAGCGGAACGCCGGGTTCGAGCTGCAGTTTGGCACCTTGCCGGTCGATCAGTCGCCGGCCGGCCCGCTGGCAGCGCAACTGGTCGCCGCGGCGATCGAGCGCAGCTGCCTGGCCGACGGGCTGCCGGTCGACGCGGCATCGTTCGACGAACGGGTGGTGCAGGGCCGCAGCCGGTTCCTGCTGACTGCCCAGGAGCTGATCCGGCTGCTGCAGGCGATCCTGGCCGAGTACGGTGTACTGCGCCGCAAGCTGGCCGTCACCCGGAATCAACCGCATGTGCAGTCCGACATCGCCGAGCAGCTCGCCGGCTTGTTTACTTCAGGTTTCCTGCGCCAGGTGCCGTTCGAGACGCTGGCACACTATCCGCGTTATCTGAAAGCGGTGATCATGCGTTTGGATAAACTGCGCGAACAGCCGCAGCGCGATCAGCAGGCGATGGCCGAGATGGCGCCGCTGCTGGCACGCTGGCAGCGGCGCAGCAAGGCGCTGCGTGGCGAGCAGGATAGCGGCTTCGAGTCGTTCCGATGGTTGCTGGAAGAGCTTCGGGTCTCGTTGTTCGCGCAGTCGCTGCGGACACCGGTGCCGGTCTCGGTCAAGCGTCTGACGCGAATGCTCGATCAGAAAGAAGCGCAATGAAGAGGCGCATGGGCGTGGACATGGACAAGATCGGTCGGCGGCGGGTCCTCGGTACGGTCGGCAGCGTGGCGGTCGCCGCGATCGGCACGGCCACGCTCGCCCGTGGCGCACGCGCCCAGCCGGCGGGTGCCGCAGTATCGGCGGGCGCCGCAGCGCCGGCCGGCGCCACACCGCTGCCGCGCATCGTCGTGCTCAATTCGCGTGATGCATCGGTTTCGCTGATCGAGCAATCGACCTGCGTCGAGGTCGGGCGGATCGACGTCGGCAAGGAGCCGCATCATCTCTATCCGACTCCGGACAATGCGCAGCTGATCGTCGCCAGCGCGGCGTCGGACGAGCTCCATTTCCTCGATCCGGTCGACGGCAGGGTGCTGTCGCGGCTGCGCGGCGTCGACGATCCGTACCAGCTGGCTTTCTCGCCGGACCAGCGCTGGTTCGTGACCGCGGCGCTGCGGCTCGACCGGGTCGACGTCTATGGCTACGACGGCAAGCAGAAGCAGCTGCTCGCGCGGATCCCGCTGCCGAAGATGCCGAGCCATCTCTGGTTCGCGGCCGACAGCCGTCATTGCTTCGTCACGCTGCAGGGCTCCGACGAGATCGCCGCGATCGACGCGGTCGACCGGAAACTGCTCTGGAAGATGCCGGTCGGCAAGCAGCCGGCCGGCATCCTGCTGTCGCCCGACGAAAAGCACCTGTTCGTCGGGATCATGGGCGAGGACTACGTGCAGGTCATCGACTGGCGCGAGCAGCGCACGGTCGCGAGGATCCGTACCGGCGCCGGCGCCCACAACTTCCGCGGCCTCGGCGACGGTCGCCACCTGCTGGTCACCAACCGGGTCGCCGACACGGTATCGAGGATCGACATGACCGAGCTCACGGTGCTCGATTCGATCCGGGTGCCGGGTGGCCCCGACTGCATGGATCTCGCCGCCGACGGCCGGATGCTGTGGGTCACGTCGCGCTGGACCAAGCGCGTCACGCTGGTCGACCTGGCGCAGCGCCGGGTGGTCCGCGCGGTCCCGGTCGGACGCTCGCCGCACGGCGTCTACCTGCACAACCGCGCCGCGCTGGTCTAGGAAGTGTGCGCGGCACACGGCGTTGCCGCAGCGCTGACCGTGGCCGCCACTGCGGCGCTGACCACGGCTGCTGCGGCCGCGGTGTCGGCGGCCGGTGACCCGGGCGCCGGATCCGCCGGCACCTGCCGCGGCACCGTCTACCTGACGCTCGACACCGGCTCGATGCGCCACGCCGAACCGATCGCGGCGATCCTGCGCCGCCACCAGGTCCGGGCAACCTTCTTCGTCGCCAACGAGACCACCGAAGCCGGCGACGGCGCGCTCGATCCGCGCTGGCGCGATTACTGGCGCGCCCGGGTCGCCGAAGGCCACGCGTTCGGCAGCCACACCTTCGATCACGTCTATTTCAGCCGTGCCGGCGCCGCCGGCCGGGTCGCGGCCCGGCCGCAGTTCGGCGCTGGAGCCGGCCGGCTTGCCAGTTGGGATGCCGTGCAGGTCTGCGCCGAGATCGACCGCGCCGACGCCCGCTTCCGGGCGCTGACGGAGCGCCCGCTCGACCGGCTCTGGCGCGCCCCCGGGGGCCGCGGCCCGGCGGTGCTGTTCGAGATGGCCGAGAACTGCGGCTGGCGCCATGTCGGCTGGTCGCCGGCCGGCTTCCTCGGCGACGAGCTGCCGTCCGACCGTTTCCCGAACGCGAAGCTGCTGGCGCAGTCGCTGCGCGCGATCGGCGACGGCGACATTCTGATGGCTCATCTCGGCATCCGCAGCCGGGCCGACCCTTATGCGCCGACGCTGGAGCCGCTGATCGCCGGGCTGAAGGCGCGTGGTCTGTGCTTCGCGACGATTACCGAACACCCACGATACCGGCCCGGGCGGCGGACATGATCGAAGCGCTGCAAGGCTGGCTGTTCGAGACCGTGCTGCAACCGTTGCTGTTCCGGTTCGGCTGGATGGAGGTCGCCGAGGACGTGTTCGATCTCAGCGAATGGATCGTGCTCGGGGCGATCGAGGTCGCGGTACTCGCCGTCGTGCTGACGCTGGTCGAGCGCTGGCGCCCGGTCGAGCCGGTCGGCGATCGCCAGGCGATCCGGGTCGACGTCGTCTATACGCTGCTGCACCGGCTCGGGCTGTTCGCGTTCATCGCGTTCGCGCTGGTGACGCCGGTGATCGACTGGCTCGAAGGCCATGCCCGGCTCGCCGGGCTGTCGCGGCCCAACCTCGACCAGCTGATTCCGGGCGTCACCGACCTGCCGCTGGTCTCGTTCCTGCTGTATCTGGTCGTGCTCGATCTCGCCGACTACTGGATCCACCGCGGTCAGCACCGGCTCGGCTGGTGGTGGGCGCTGCATGCGCTGCATCACAGCCAGCGCCAGATGACCTTCTGGTCGGATTCGCGCAACCATCTGCTCGATGACCTGCTGCGCGACTTCCTGCTGGCGACGCTGGCGCTGCTGATCGGCGTCGCGCCGGAGCAGTTCGTGCTGCTGACGATCGTGTTCCGGGTGCTGCAGAGCGTCCAGCACGCCAACCTGCGGCTGCGCTTCCCGGGGCTGCTCGAGCGGCTGGTCGTCAGCCCGAGCTTCCATCGGCTGCATCATGCGATCGGCTACGGCCACGAAGGCGCCGCCCGCGGCTGCAATTTCGCCGTGCTGTTCTCGTGGTGGGACACGCTGTTCGGCACCGCCGACTGGCGGCCCGGCTTCGTGCCGACCGGCATCCGCGATCAGCTCGACGGCCGCGACTACGGCCACGGCTTCTGGTCGCAGCAGTGGCGCGGGCTCGGCCGGCTCGGCGCCGCGATCGCCGGCCGCCCCGTCGCCGACGCGGCGCAACGGCGCGACCGGCCCGACCTGGTCGGTCCGACCTAGCCGGCCGGCCATCGCCGCTGCGCCCGGCGCGGCGCTGATACGATGTTGCCAACATCGCACGGAGGGTCGGTGGTGGGAAGCGTCGTCGCCGCACTGGGGCGCGGCATCGCAAGTCAACTGACGCCGCGGATGCTGGCGCTGCTGATCGTGCCGTTCCTGGTCGCGATCGGCTTCTGGATCGTCTCGGCCTGGCTGCTCTGGGATCCGGTCACGCTGTGGTTCCAGGCCGTGCTGTTCCAGGGCGACGGCTGGATGGCGCGCGGCTATCGCTGGCTGTCGCAGTACGGCCTGGCCGGGCTCAAGGTCTGGCTGCCGAACCTGTTCGCGCTGCTGCTGCTGGTACCGATCGCGATCGCCAGCGCGCTCGCGCTGATCGCGCTGCTGGCAATGCCGATGGTGGTCCGCCTGCTCGGCAACGGCCCCTATGCCGACGTCGAGCGGCGCGGCAGCCTGGCGATCGCCCCCAACCTGTGGAACGTCGCCAAGAGCCTGCTGCAGTTCGCAGTCGGGTATCTGCTGACGCTGCCGCTGTGGCTGATCCCGCCGCTGGCGCTGGTGATCCCGTGGTTCTGGTGGGGCTGGCTGACCGCGCGGCTGATGCGGTTCGACAGCCTGGTCGAGCATGCCAGCGTTGCCGAACGGCGTGAGCTGATCCACGACGACCGCCGCCGCTACCTGCTGCTCGGTCTCGCGACCGCAGCGCTGAACTACATCCCGCCGCTGTTCCTGATCGCGCCGGTGCTGTCGGCGCTGGTGTTCGCGCACTATTCGCTGGCGCGGCTGCGGGAATTCCGTCGCGTTACCGAAATGCCGCGGCAGCTCGCCGGGTAAGGAGGCTGTCGGACTTGCCCAAGTCCGACAGCCTCCTAGGCTGACCGGCGCAACCCAGGAGACCATCATGACCGAAGCCCGGCGCATCGGCGCGTTGATCATCGGCGACGAGATCCTGTCGGGCAAGCGCCAGGACAAGCATCTGGTCAAGCTGATCGCGCTGCTGGCCGCGCGCGGCATGCGCTTGTCGTGGGCGCGCTACCTCGGCGACGATCACGATCAACTGGTCGCTGCGCTCGAGCAGAGCTTCGGCGATGCCGACCTGGTGTTCTCGTTCGGCGGCATCGGCGCGACGCCCGACGACATGACCCGCCAGGCCGCCGCGCAGGCGCTCGGCCGGCCGCTGCTGCTGCATCCGGAGGCGGCCCGGCTGATCGCCGAGCGCTGCGCCGACATGGCGCGCGAAGGCAAGGGCAGTGCCGACATGACGACGCCGGAGAACCGCCAGCGGCTCAAGATGGGCGAGTTCCCCGAAGGCGCGCAGATCATTCCGAACCACTACAACCGGATCCCCGGCTTCGCCGTCAGCGAGCATTGGTTCGTGCCGGGATTCCCGGTGATGGCCTGGCCGATGATCGAGTGGGTGCTCGATCACCACTACCGCCACCTGTTCGACCAGGATACGATCGTCGATCGCTCGCTGCTGGCCTATGACGTCGCCGAATCGGTGGTGACGCCGCTGCTCGAAGCGATCGCGGTGGCATTCCCGGGCGTCAAGGTCTACAGCCTGCCGTCGGTCGGCGAGAACGGCGAGCGGCGCCATATCGAGCTCGGCGTCAAGGGCGCCGCCGACATCGTCGAGACGGCCTATCGCCGGTTGCGCGACGGCATCGGCACGCTCACCGCCGAGTTCGTCGAGGTCAGTCCCAGAGCGTGAAGTAGAAGCAGGCGCCGGCGCCGGGCTTGCCGCGCGCCCACAGCTCGCCGCCGTGGCGCCGGACGATCCGCCGCGAAGCCGCGAGTCCGACGCCGATGCCCGGGAACTCCTCGGCGGAATGCAGCCGCTGGAACAGGCCGAACATCCGCTCGGCGAAGCGCATGTCGAAACCTTCGCCGTTGTCGCGGACGAAGTAGATGCGGCGGTCGTCGAGGTCGTCGACGGCGCCGACCTCGATCAGCGGCTCGGCGCGCCGGCCGGTGAACTTCAGCGCGTTGCCGAGCAGATGCTCGAGCAGCATGCGCAGCAACGTCGGGTCGCCGCGCACGGTCACGTCGTCGGCGACCTGGATCGGCGTCAGGCCGTCGGCCCGCGCCTGCTGCAGTTCGGCGGCGACTTCACGCGCCAGCGCCGACAGATCGACCGGGATCGGCGAGAAGCTGCGGCCGGTCAGCTCGGACAGGCTCTGGATCGCCTCGAACATCCGGTCCATCCGGGCACCCGCGACGCGGATCCTGTTCAGATGCTCGCGGCCATAGCGATCGAGCTGGTCGGCATGGTCGTCGGCGAGAATCTGCGCGAAGCCGTCGATGCTGCGCAGCGGCGCCCGCAGGTCATGCGACAGCAGCGTGCCGAACGCGGTGATCTCCTGCTGCAGCCGCGACAGATGGGTCGCCTGGCGCCGGACCTGCTGCTCGTCTTCGCGCCATTGCGCGGCGGCTTCGCGCAGCCGTTCCAGCTCGGCCTCGGCCGGATCGAGATAGACGAGCGCCTGGTGGACGCCGTCGTGGCCGGCCTCGCCGACCGGCTCGACCCGGACCAGCACCCCATGCGGCACGCCGAAGCGGTCGATCGCATGTGCCCGGAACCGCGCGGCGGTCGCCTGCACCATCGCCTGCTCGACCGGATCGAACGCGGGGTGCGTTGCGGCCAGCACGCGGTCCAGCGGCAAGCCGGACAGCTCGGCCGCCGTGCGTGACAGTAACCGTTCCAGCGCCGGATTGCCGCCGGTCAGGAACAGCTCGTCGCCGTCGCGGACCACGAACGCGAGCGGCTCGCGCAGCGAATTGAGCAGCGCCAGCGCGATCGAATTCGAGCTGGCGGCGGCCGTGCGGCGCGGCGAACGGAACAGGCTCAGACCGCTACGCAGCGTCCGAACGGTCGAATGCCAGGAACCGCCGGCCGAACGCGGACGCGGCTCGACGTTCGGCGACGTCGTCAGGGAAGGAGTCGGAATCATGGTGACCAAGGGTAACCGAGCCGATTGCCGGCCGGCTGATCGCCGATCGCTGCGGCCGCGACTGTTGCGGGAAATGCCACGGCTTTGTGCCGTTTTTCCGTCGCTCGGCCGTCCGCGCGCCAGGGGATCATCGAGCGCAGTGCCGTTTCGGTCGCGGCGCCGGTCGCTCGGAACGCGGTTCCGGCGCCGGCGGTCTCGGTGCCGATCGGCCAGCGCGGTGCTGCCGGGCGGTGTTTCCGAGCGGCGCTACCGTGCAAGTATCGACGGGAAGCGGCGCAACGAATACGGTTCACGAAGCATCATTCAGTCACTCGGGAAGCGACGGCAAGGGACGTGCGGTGAACAACACCGAGCAAGCAACCAACGTGGCCGAGCATGCGCGCGCCACGCTGCGCCACATGGCGCAGCATCGGATGGCACCGACGCCGGACAACTACTCGGCCGCCTGGCAAGTGGTGACCGGCAGCGCCGGCGCACTGGACCCCGAGACCCGCCCGATGAACCGTGTGGACGGGGCCGCCCGTGCGGACGCCGCCGCCGGGAGCCGGCTCGCCGCGGAAGCCGCGGAAGCGGTCCGGCTCGCCAATCGGCGGGTCCGGCTGGTCGGCACGATGACCGATCTGATCGAGACGGTCTGCGATATCGTGCCGACGCTGCTCGACGATGCCGCATGGGCCCTGCCGCAGTTCGATGCGCTGCGCCACGCGATGCGGCCGGCTTCCGGCATGCCGGATCGCGGCCAGATCGACCAGGTGCGGATGCAGCTGGCCGCCGGGATCGAGCAGCATCGCCAGCTGACCACGTTGCGCCGCGATTCGCTGAACGAGCTGAAGTCCGCGCTGTCGCAATGGCTCGGCGACCTGTCGGCGCTGGCCGAATCGAGCGGCGACTACGGCCAGCGCCTCGGCGGCTTCGCCGAGCGCATCCGTCAGGTCGACGGCTTCGACCAGCTGACGTCGGCACTGGCCGAGATCGTCGCCGATACCGCCGAAGTGCGCTCGCGGATCGACGAGACGCGCAGCGGCATGATCGCCACCGTCCAGCGCGCGGAGGAGCTGGAGACGCGCGTCTTCGAATTGTCGCAGCAGCTGACGCGCGCGAGCACCGAGATGTCGACCGATCATCTGACCGGTCTGCTGAACCGGCGCGGCCTCGAGGACGCGTTCCAGTCCTTCCAGAACGAAGCCCGCCTCCAGCAGCAGGCGCTGGCGCTGGTGATGCTCGATCTCGACGATTTCAAGGCGATCAACGACCGCTACGGCCATCCGGCAGGCGACGAGGCGTTGCGGCAGTTCGGCGATCTGCTGCGCCGCGGCATGCGGCCCGGCGATCGGGCGGCGCGCTATGGCGGCGAGGAGTTCGCGCTGCTGCTGCCCGGCGCCCCGGTCGACAAGGCGGTCGAAGTGGTCCACCGGCTGCAACGCCAATTGGCCGAACGCGCGCTGCAGGGCGGCCCGCGGCCGCTCACCGTGACGTTCTCGGCCGGGGTCAGCGCGGTTGTCGATGGTTCGCTCGAGCGGACGATCGAGGCTGCGGATGACGCGCTGTACGAGGCCAAGCGCGAAGGCAAGAACCGGGTCCGCGCGCGGTAGGCGCCGCGCGGGCGCCGTACGGTGTCGGGCGCGGTCCCGATCCGGGTGCAGGTGATGCCGGTCGGCGGCGTGGTACGCACGTCCGTAGTCCATCATCGTGAACGGCGGGACCATCTCGGCTCGTCGGCTGTGTTATGAGGCGTCGAGCGGGTTTGAACGAACGTTGAACGGGATGGCGGTGTCCGTTCAAAACAAAGTTAAACCGCTTTCGGCAGATCAGAGGCACTTGACAGGCTGTATCCATACGGATACAGTGATGGCATGTATGTCGTCCGACAGACCGAAGAGTTTGTTGCTTGGCTGGACGCTCTGAAAGACAAGCGAGCCCAGATCCGAATCGTGGCACGCCTTCGGCAGGCCGAAGCAGGAAATCTCGGTGACTGGCAGCCCATTGAGGCCGACGTGTCCGAAATGCGCGTGCACCACGGCCCGGGGTATCGCCTGTACTTCATGCGTCGAGGCTCAGTGATCATCGTGCTGTTGAATGGAGGCGGCAAGTCATCGCAGCGTCGCGACATTCGTCGGGCGTTACGAATCGCAGCGGAGTATCGAGAAGAGCCATGAGCAATGCGGTGGTTACCCGAAAGCTGATCCCATTTGACGCTGCTCGCTACCTCGATGATGAGGAGGCGATTGCGGAATACATGACTGCCATATTCGAGGCAGACGATCCAGACCTCCTGCTTCTGGCGTTGGGTGACGTTGCCCGGGCCAAAGGGATGGCGCAAGTTGCAAAGGACGCGGGGCTCGGAAGAGAGAGTCTCTACAAAGCATTGGCACCTGGTGCGAAGCCCAGGTTCGACACGGTACTGAAGGTTGCCAAGGCGTTGGGGGTCAGGTTTGCAGCTCAGCCAATTCCGGACGATCGAGGTGCGCGGTTTAACTCAGCGCTCAAACGGACGCGCGCCAAGGCGCGCGCCGCTTAGCTCTGCGTTTAGGTGGCCATGGCCGAGGGGCGAATAAGCGAGAAGGAGTATGTGGAGGCTGTGTCAGTTCATCAGTCCCGCTACACACGACCCGTTCTCATTATGTGCGCATCGCTTTTAGCCGTGGCGATCGTGATTTGGTTCGCGGGCGCTCCGCCTGCCTTCGCGGCAGTCGCAATCGGCGCAGGTATCGGCGGTGCTATTGGTCACTGGATCTGGGACCGAAAACTGGTTCCTGCGCGAGCCGCTAAGCTGTATCGGCAGAACGGAGACTTTGCGGTGCCTATGCACATCACCTGGAATGCGAGCGGAGTTGAGATCCGTTCCGAGAAAGGTAGCTGGCGGCGGTCGTGGACCGAGTTCGTGAAGCGTCGGGAATCCGAGACGATGACGCTCCTCTATATCAATGATCAGATATTCAACATCTTCCCGCGAAATCTGTACGGCAACGACGATGAGTGGCAATCCTTTCGTGAGGCCGCGTCTCGTGTGCCCATCTGACAGATCGCTACACCTCTGCGAATCGTAAGCGCCGATCCGGCCGATCGCCTTACACAAGCTTCGGATGCTTCAGCTCGCAAGCTTCTGCTGGCGAGATCGCTCTGGTTCACCATACCGGGAGCCTATGCGGTAGTTGCGCTCGCATACGTCCTGGCTCCAGTCCCTGCCGGGCTCACCGAACCAGGTGAACGGCTGGTCTTCTCGGTGCGCTGGCTTTTTGTCGCGTTCGCACCGTATGCGGCAGTCTGCCTGCTCATCCTCTACCAGCGCTTCGCCGAGGGCGCACACAATCCGTTGCTGGGTACCGAGAGTGGGCGACTTCGCATCCACTGCCGGGTGATGCAGAACACGCTCGAACAGTTGGTCTGGTTCGCGCTGTGCCTGCTCCCTTTGGCTACCTACCTGTCGCCGGAGCGGATGCGTCTGATACCCGTGCTGTGTGTGTTCTTTGCGCTGGCACGCCTGCGGCCAGACCTTTCGGGGGTAAACGCCCCGCCGGCAGCCAGCGCAACCTAGAACCCGATCGCCGTCAGCACCGCCGTTGTCAACCGCGCCAGCGGCTGCGCCATCAGCGGCAGGCCGACCGCGAGCAGCACCAGGCCGGTGGCGATCGTGACCGGGAAGCCGATCGCGAACACGTTGAGCTGCGGCGCGATGCGGGCGACGACGCCGAGCGCGAGGTTGACGAACAGCAGCAGCGCCATGTAGGGCAGGGCCAGCAGGATGCCGAGCTCGAACACCGTGGTCGCGACTCCGCCGATGTCGATCCGCGACAGGAAGTCGGCGCCGCCGCTCGCGGCCGGGACGATCTCGATCGAGCGCATGGTCGCGGCGATCAGCAGCGTCGGACCGTCGGCGGCGACGAAGGCGGCCATCGCCAGGATGCCGAGCAACCGGCCGACCGCGTTCGAGCCGGAGCCGAGCGCCGGATCGAAGAAGCCGGCGAACGACAGGCCCATCTGCAGGCCGATGGTCTCGCCGGCGAGGTCGACCGCCGACAGAATCATCCGCGCGACCAGTCCGATCGCGAGGCCGATCATCACCTCGGACGCGAGCAGCGGCCAGAGCCGCGGATCGTCGAGCGGCGGTGCCGGCGTCGGCGCCAGCGGCGCCGCGACGATCGCGATCAAGAGCGCGAGCGCGATCCGCGTGCGCCCCGGAAACGAGCGAGCCGACAGCAGCGGCGCGGCGCTGAAGATGCCGAGAATGCGGAAGAACGGCAGCAGGAAGCTGCCGATCCAGCTCATCAGCTGCGCCTCGCCGATCGAGATCATCGGAGTACGCCGATCGAGATCATCGGGGTAGGCCGATCGAGATCATCGGGGTAGGCCGGGCGGGCTCATCGGCGCGCGCCACTCACGGCCGCTCAGCCGAGCTGGCCGGTGACGACGCCGGGGATCGCCAGCAGCACCCGCTGCAGGTAATCGGTCAGCGTGGTCAGCATCCACGGGCCGGCGACCACCAGCGCGAGCGCCGAGAACACCAGCTTCGGGACGAATGACAGCGTCGATTCGTTGATCTGCGTCAGCGCCTGCAGCACGCTGACGACCAGGCCGACCAGCAGGATCACCAGCAGCACTGGCGCGGCCACCACCAGCAGCGTTTCCAGCCCCTGGCGGCCGAGCGTCAGGACGATCTCGGGGGTCATGCCGAGAAGCTCGCGACCAGCGAGCCGATCAACAGGTTCCAGCCGTCGGCCAGCACGAACAGCACCAGCTTGAACGGCAGCGCCACCAGCACCGGCGAGACCATCATCATGCCGAGCGACATCAGCACGCTGGCACAGATCAGGTCGATCAGGATGAACGGCACGAACACCATGAAGCCGATCTGGAAGGCGGTCTTCAGCTCGCTGATGACGAAGGCCGGCACCAGCACCCGCATCGGCATCGCGGCCGGCGCGACCGCGTCGTCGCCCTCGGTCGGGATCTTGGCGATCCGGGCGAACAGGCCCAGATCGGTCGCGCGGGTCTGGCGCAGCATGAATTCGCGCAGCGGCACCGAGCCGCGGTCGACCGCCTGGTCGAACGGCATCGCCTGCTCGGCGTACGGCTTGTAGGCGTCGGCGTAGATCCGCTCGAGCGTCGGACCCATGACGAACGCGGTCATGAACAGTGCGATGCCGACGATCACCTGGTTCGGCGGCGCCGACTGCAAGCCGAGCGCCTGACGCACCAGCGACAGCACGATGACGATGCGGGTGAAGCTGGTCATCAGCAGCAGCACCGCCGGCACGAACGACAGCGCGGTGAAGATCAGCAGCGTCTGGATCGGCACCGAGTAGGTGGTGTTGCCGCCGGCGCTGTTCGCCTGAACCTGCAGCAGGCTCTGGGCCGCGGCCTCGGGCGCGATGCCGGCGAGCAGGGCGAGCCCGGACAGCGCGGCCATCAGGGTGGCGAGCGCGGGCACCGCACCTCGCGACCGGCCGCGCCCGGCGTGACCGGCCGGCGCGCGCCGTGCCTTCGCCGCCCTCATGACGTCGCTCCGCGGCCGGCGGCCCGGGCGAGCAACTGGGCGAACGCCGGTTTGGTCGCCTCGGTCGCCTGCAGCGGGCCCGGCAGCTCGGCGAGCGTGTTGATCGAGCCGGCGGTGATCCCGACCAGCAGCCAGCGGTCCTCGACGCGAACGACGGCGATCCGCTCGCGCGGACCGACCGACAGCGACGCTGCGACCGCGAGCGGGCCCTGGTTCGAGCCCGGCAGCTGCGACAGCCGCTTGACCAGCCAGAGTACCAGCGGGATCGCGAGGATCACCAGCACCAGCACGGCGAACGAGGCGAGTGCGGAAGTCACGGCGCCGCAGCCGTCAGTTGCGGTTGAGCCGGCGCATCCGCTCGGCCGGAGTGACGATGTCGGTCAGGCGCACGCCGAACCGGTCATTGACCACGACCACCTCGCCCTGGGCGATCAGGTAGCCGTTGATCAGCACGTCCATCGGCGCGCCAGCCAGCGCGTCGAGTTCGACCACCGAGCCCTGCGCCAGCTGCAGCACGTTCTTGATCGAGGTCCGGGTGCGGCCGATCTCGACCGACAGCTGGACCGGGATGTCCATGATCCGCTCGATATCGCGCATCGCGGCGCCGCCGCCGGCGGACTGCTGCAGTTGCTCGAGCACGTGCGGCACCGCGCTGGCGGCGTCCGGATGGACCGGTGCCGTGCCGATTTCGTTGCCGGCCTGCGAGTCGGCGGCGTTCGGGTCGCGGACGGGATTGTCGATGGCCATGCGCAGTCAGTCCTGGGTTCGATCGGGGGTGGCTTGCGAGATCGCGTGCACGGTGTCGATCCGTACCGCGTAGTGTCCGTTGTGTTCGCCGTAGCGGCCGCCGAACACCGGTATCTGGCCGATCTTCAGCAGCGCTTCGGGGCCGGCGTCGATCTCGACGATGTCGCCGGCGCTGAGGTTCAGCAGTTCGCCGATGGTGATCTCGGCGGTCGCGAGCTCGGCGATCAGTTCGACATTGGCCGGCTTGATCTCGCGCGACAGCGCGCCGAGCCAGCCACGTTCATGCGACGGCGCGTTGCTGCTGATCGACGACACCAGCGTCTCGCGGATCGGTTCGAGCGCGGTGTACGGGATGCATAGATGGATCGCGCCTTCGAGCTCGCCGAGATGGACCGCGAAGCGCGCGGTCACGACGATCTCGGTCGACGGCGCGATGTTGGCGAACTGCGGCTGCATCTCCGAGCGCGCATAGACCAGCTCGAGCGGGTAGACGCCCTCCCAGGCACGGCGATACTCGCCGCAGATCAGCTCGATCATCCGCAGGATCATCCGCTGCTCGGTCGCCGAGAACTCGCGGCCCTCGACCTGCGTGCGAATCCGCCCCGAGCCGCCGAACATGATGTCGATCACCGACGCGACCAGCGTCGGGTCGATCACCAGCAGCGCCGAACCGGTCAGCGGCTTCAGCTGCATCACGTTGATGCTGCTCGGCACCGCCAGGCTGCTCATGAAGGTCGCGTACTTGCCGATCACGACCGGCTCGGCGCTGATCTCGGGATTGCGCCGCATGAAGTTGAACAGGCCGAGCCGCAGGTTGCGTGCGAAGCGTTCGTGGATCAGCTCGAGCGCCGGCAACCGGCCGCGGACGATCCGCTCCTGCCGTGCCAGGTCGTACGGTTGCGGGCCGTCGTCACCGGCGGCGGTGCCGGGATCGGCGGCGGCAGGGGCGTCGAGCAGGGCGTCGATCTCGTCCTGCGAGAGGAACTGGTCAGCCATTGCAGCGGTCGCGGCGGTGATGCATGGAGCGGGCGCGGGGCACGCGCTTCACTGGATCAGCAGCTGAGAGAAGTGCACCGCGGTGATCGGGTTCGGCTCCGGCTCACGTCGCACCTTCTTCTTTTTCTTCGTCGCGGTGCCGGCCTTCTTGGTCGGTTTGACCTCTTCCTCGTCTTCCTCGGGCTCCTCGGGATTCCAGCCGATCGCGACGCCGGTCCGCAGCGCGATCTCGTCGGCGAGCGCCAGCTTGCCGTCGAGCGACAGCAGCGTCTTGGACTGCTGCGACGAGATCAGCAGCAGCAGCCCGTTGCGGACGGCCGGCAGCTGCTTGGTCAGCGCTTCCTGGGCTTCCTTGTTGCCGAACTGCAGCACGATGCCGACCTGCGCCAGCCGGTCGCCGCCTTCGTCCGCCAGGTTGACGGTGAACGGCTCGAGGTTCATGAAGATCGTCTCGACCTTTTTCGGCGGCGCTTCGTGGTCGTCACCGTTCGGCCGGGTCATGAACCAGGCGCCGCCGCCGCCGGCCGCCAGCACCACCGCGACGATCGCGATGATCAGGCCCTTGCCGCGCTTTTTGCCCTCGGCCTTCTCGTCACCGGCTTTGCTCTCAGGTTTGGCTGCCATTGCTGCGTTCTCGCATGGGCCGCCGGGGCCCGATATCGATCTCGATTCTGAGGCGCATCGACCTGGCGAATCGAAAGAGCAACGGCACTCGATCCCGTCATTTCACGGAGCGAGCGAACGGTGCCGCTGGCTACCGCGCCGAACCGCGGACCGGGCTGCCGCGTCGTCAGGCGAGCAGGTCGATTTTCCGCCCGCTGCCATCGCCGCGCGCAGCGCGCAGACCGTCCGGACCGCCTGCCGCCGCCGTCGGTCGGTCCGGCGCGGCGATCCGGGCCTGCTGGCGCGCGAGTTCGGCGGCGGTGCCCGCGGTGTTTCCCGCCGCCGACTGGCCGGACTGGTTCCAGCCCGAATGGCCGGACTGATTGGCGAACTGTTGCGTCAGCGACGCGTCCTGGCCGCCGAAGCCGCGATCCGCGCCGGCCTGTCCGTCCAGGCGCCAGTCGTTGAGCCGCATGCCCTGGTCGGCGAGCAGCTGACGCAGCGCCGGCAGCGCGGCCTCGATCGCGGCCCGGGTCGACGCGTGTGCAGCGCTGAACCCGAGATCGGCAGAATCGCCGTCGAGCCTGATCTCGATGCGGATCGGACCCAGGTCTTCGGGGGTGACCTGGATCTCGGCGCGGTCGTGGCCCTGGATCACCAGGCGGGTCGTCTGCCGCGCGAACGCCTCGGCGAATTCCTGGCTGTCGATCGGCACTGCGACTGCGGTGTTCGCCGCTGCGGCATCGGTGCGCAGCGCGGTGAACGCGCCGGCAGCGCCACCGGTTCCGACGGCACCGGCGCCGAGCATTGCCGCGAAGCTG
>JBFWQR010000087.1:0-30658 GCA_050249335.1 Lautropia sp. | reverse complement strand
CCATAAATAGGGAGGAGATCGGGAAGCAGTTGCTCGACGGGACTTGCGTTGCGTCTCCCCAGCCCTGGCTCCCATCGAGCATCGCTTATGACCAGTCATTGACTGCGGCTGGTGCCTATGATCCGGAGAAAGCGAAGCAGCTGCTGAAAGACGCGGGCAAGAGCGAAGGCGCCGCCGTAACCGTAACGGTAATTCAAGGTCAGCAGCCGGCAGTGTCGGTCGCGACGGCAGTGCAAGCGCAAGTCGCGAAGGTGGGCATCACGCTGAAGCTTCGCTACGATCTGGCGTCGAATGTCGGGTCGTTGCTGGCGGCGGGCACGGTCGACGGGGTCATGTTCAATATTCCTGGGAAGCCTCATCCATTCCTCTGGCTGCAACGAAACATATTGCCGAATGGCACCCTGTTCAAGGCAGCGAGCGACGAAAAGGGTGCCGAACTCATCAAGCTGGCGGACGACACCATCAGGTCGAGCGCGTCGACGGACGAACTGAGAGCGCAATGGACCAAGATCAGCGGCCTGCTCAGGAAGGAGGCGTGGGATGTCCCTGTTTGCCGTCAGATCATGACCATGGCATTTCCTTCCGACACGGTCAACGTTCAAACAATGGGCCTGACTTCCACCGGGTTCTTCGATCCAAGGTACCTGGCACGACAGTAATCGCTCAGCTGCATCGAGCGCCCATGGTCCTTGAGTCGTCGCCGGCCACGAGCCGCGGTCAGGCGGCACGGGCCGATGGAGTCCGGTCGCGATTTTCAGTGAATGGCGTACCCCATCTCGGCGAGCCACGGCTCGCGGCGCAGCTGCCTGCGTTCGCCCGCGGGCTCCTCGTGCCCAGGGCTCATTCAACTCGTCGCTTGCTTCACCTCGTTTTCGCATTCCGAGCAGGCCACGATTCGACGAGCCTGGTCAGACTGCCCCTGGCGAGCGGAGGGCTTCCGCGTTGCTAAGACTGGTCGTGCGTCGACTGTTCTGGGCCGCGCCCTTGGTCATCGCCGTAACCTTCAGCGTGTTCGTGCTCCTCGCGCTGGCCCCTGGAGACATCGCGGTCACGATCGCGGGCGAAAACGGGACACTGGAACAGATCGCCGAAATTCGGAAGTCGTTGGGCCTGGACGAACCCCTGATACCCCGGTATTGGACCTGGCTCACGGCCGCACTGCACGGCAATCTCGGAGACTCTCTAGTCCAGCGCGCCTCGGTAGCGAGCCTGATCGAAAACGGGATTGGCGCTACGGCATCCCTGGTGATCGTGGCGATGATAATCGGTCTCCTGATTGGAGTACCAGCGGGCATAAGCGCCGCCTTGAGTTCGGGCAGTCGAATCGCAGATCGGGCCGTTGCACTTTTCGTCTCGCTGCTCGTTGCGGTTCCGTCGTTTTGGGTCGGCTTGATGCTGGTGGTCGTCATTTCCCTGGGCGCGGGGTGGCTGCCCGCAACCGGATACGCGCCCCTATCCGGGGGCGTCCTCAATTGGCTCAAGCATGTCCTGCTGCCTGCCCTTGCCCTGTCGACAATCGTAGCTGCCGAAATCACCCGCCAGCTGAGAGCTTCAATGGTCGACGTCATGAAATTGGACTACATCACGACAGCTCGCGCCAAGGGCCTCCCAAGCTGGAAGATCGTCGGCAAGCACGCATTGAAGAATGCGGCAATCCCGACAGTGACGGTCGCGGGATTCCGCATGATCGAACTGGTTGGCAGCGCGATAGCGGTGGAGCGGGTATTCAACATCCATGGTATGGCGTCGTTGATGGGAGAGTCCGTGCTGATCCAGGACATACCGGTCGTTCTCGGAATCGTCCTGGTTACGTCTCTGTTCGTGGTTCTGATCAACCTCGCAGTGGACCTGAGCTACGGCTATCTGAATCCAAGGACTCGATCGTGATGCCAGGTCCACGCAAGGGCGATACGGATGATGCTCACGCCGCGGGGAGCCTGCAAACGATCATCTCGAAGATTGCGCGCGACAAAGTCGCGCTGTATGCGGCAGTCGTCCTGGTTGCAGTCGTGCTCGGCGTCATCTTTGCGCCGCTGATCACTTCGTATGATCCGAATGCGCAGAACCTTTCGAACCGGTTCGCAGGTTATAGCTGGTCCCACCTTCTCGGTACCGACGAATTCGGGCGCGATGTGTATACGCGTCTCGTCTATGGGGGCAGGGTGACGCTGTTGGCGGCCATGGAAGGTGTCGCGATATCCGTGGCATTCGGTGGTCCTCTCGGGGTCCTGGCCGGGTTCTACGGGGGACGGCTGGAATCCATCTCCAGCCGGGTGAGCGACGCGCTGATGAGCATCCCTGCACTCATCGTCGCGCTTACGGTCGTTGCCGTTGTCGGCAATAATCTCACCACGGCAATGTTCGCCATCGGCTTCGCGGTTTCGCCGCGTTTCTTCAGGATCGCGAGGGGAGCGACCAAAGAGGTTTGTAGTCAGACATACATCGAAGCCAGCCGTGCGATCGGATGCAGTGCGAGTCGCACCATTGTTCATCACGTCTTGCCGAATATGATATCGCCGGTGATCGTGGAAGCAGCGCTGCTGTTTGCGTTCATGATTCTGGCAGAAGCGACGCTTGCGTTCATTGGTATCGGCGTGTCGCCGCCAACCGCAAGCTGGGGTTCCGCGCTGCGGGTTGCGGGTGGTGAAATCTATCAATCTCGCTTCGCGATCGTCGCGCCGGGCGCCGTCATTATCCTCACCGTCTTCTCGATCGGAATCATCACGGACGCACTGAGGGATGCCTTGGCCGTGGGCGCACGAGCCACGTAACGGGGGCTCCCATGGAACCTCGCGACATGGCCGCGCTGCCGGCGGTACGGGTAACGGACTTGAGTGTCGAATTCCGGCGCGGGGCGGGCTGGGTGTCGGTAGTAAGCGGGGTGTCCTTCGAACTCTGGCGCTCCCGCACGCTTGGGTTGGTTGGGGAATCGGGATCAGGCAAGACGGTCACTTCGATGGCGACGATGGGCCTGATCTCGGGAATGGGTGGAAGAATAAGCCGGGGCTCCATCGAAATGAACGGCGTGGAGCTCCTGCAGCAGACCGAACGGCAATGGAATCGCATTCGGGGCAGATCTATCGGAATAGTCTTTCAACAGCCGATGCGCAGTTTCAACCCGGCATTCACTGTGGGTGATCAAATTGCCGAGTCGGCTCGTCATCATCTGGGAATGACGAGACGTGCGGCTTGGAATCGTTCCGTCGAGCTGTTGGATCGCGTCGAGATTCCGGATTCCGCCCGCCGTGCCAATGACTATCCGCATTCCTATTCCGGAGGGATGCTGCAGCGCGCGATGATAGCGATGAGCCTGGTCTGCGATCCCGACGTGCTCATCGCGGACGAGCCAACGACGGCTCTGGATGTCACTGTTCAGGCCGGGATTCTGCGACTCCTCGAAAGCCTGCAACGCGAGAATGGCCTGGCCATCCTGTTCGTGACGCACGATCTGGGAATCGTTGCCGAGATCTGCCATGACGTCTGCGTGATGTATGCGGGCCAGATAGTGGAGCAGTGTGCGACTCGTCAGTTGTTGATGACGCCGAAGCACCCCTATTCCGCGGGTCTGCTGGCGGCGGTGCCCCGAGCAGGCTGGCGTGGCAGACTGGAGGCGATCAGAGGCACCGTGCCTGACATGCATGCGCTGCCACCGGGTTGTCGATTCGGATCCCGTTGCGATTACATGGTTCGCGGCCGCTGTGATGCAGGGCCGATCGAATTGCAGCGCGTTGCCGGCAATTCCGCGATTCGGTGTGCCCGCTCGGAAGAGTTGTCGCTGCGAGGCGTAGAGCAATCGTGACCATCCTGGAAGTGGAGGGGTTGTCCAAGTCGTACCCGGTACGAAGAGGCTTTCGATCTCGATCCGATGTTGTCGTGGACAACGTCAGCTTTGCGCTGAAGGAGCGAGAGACGCTCGCGATCGTCGGGGAGTCGGGTGCCGGGAAGTCTACAGTTGCGCGCCTGGTAACACGACTGATTGATCCCGACAGGGGTCGGATCTGCTTCATGGGAACTGAAATTCAACAGCTTGGGGTGAGTGCAATGCGTCCGCTGCGGCGGAGTATGCAGATCATCTTTCAGGATCCGTTCAGCTCGCTGGATCCCAAGCTGACGATTCGACAGTCAGTAGTCGAGCCCATGGTCGTCCACGGGCTGTTTCCCGAGCAAGGCGCACGCATACGGCGTGTTCGTGAGATCTTCGATCGGGTCGGTCTGAACCAGGAAATTCTCGAAAGGTATCCACGGGCCCTGTCGGGTGGGCAGTTGCAGCGTGTTGCCATCGCACGGGCCCTCACAGTCGATCCCGTGCTCATCGTGTGCGATGAAGCAGTGGGTGCGCTGGATGTATCCGTGCGCGCGCAGGTGATCAATTTGTTGCAAGAGATCCAAGAGGCGCTTGGCGTCGCTTACTTGTTCATTTCCCATGATCTGGCGCTGGTCGAAGCGATCGCCGACCGTGTGGCGGTCATGCGGAAAGGGAGGCTTCTCGAGGTGGGAGATACGGAACAGATATTTCACCACCCCGCGTCGGAGTACACCAGGGAGCTCCTTTTGGCTATTCCTCGGGTCATTCCCAAGCCGTGATGACTGAATGGCGCGTACCGCGGGTCCGGGGCGAAATCTTCTGCGGCGGCGGACTTTTGTATTGAAGGACATGCGATGTCTCAGCAGGACATGAAAGAGCAGGAAATTGCCGACCTCTTTGCCAAACTCGGGCATATGGGTATTGATCACGACAACAAGTGGCTATACCTGGGTTGGCTGAAGCATGAGTTGCTGATAAATCGCTGCCTCAGTTGTGGACATTGGCGGCACCCCCCTAGACCGGTATGTCCGAAGTGCTGGTCATTCGACGTGGTTCCAACCAGGGTGTCCGGCACTGGCGTCATCGCCATGTTGACCTTCCTGCATTACGGTCCGGTCATTGATGGGGTTGACTACTCGAATGAGGGTCACGCCGTGGCCGTCGTTGAACTCGAGGAGCAAGAGGGGTTGCGATTCACGTCCACCGTGGTCGGCTACGAACGCGGCCAACTGAGGATCGGCGATCGAGTCCGCCTGGCATGGATCACGCGGCACGGAGCGCCGTTCCCGGCGTTCAGACCTTTTGCCTCCGAGACAACTGAGGAGCAATGACCATGGGAGAGAATCGCATCAAAGACAGAATTGCGATTGTCGGCGTGGGGTCAGCGGGATATCGGCGTGACGCAGGCGGCCTGTCCGGGCGTGGTCTCGCCTATCAGGCGTGTGTACGGGCGCTTTCCGACGCCAATTTGAGCCACGGCGATGTCGACGGCGTGTGCGCCAGCTCCGTGTGGGACAACACCTACGATCGGACGGTCGTCGATATTCGCCCGAGAGCGCACCAGCTCGCCGCCGCACTGGGTCTTAGCGAGGTTACCCATTTCTCCAACGTTTCACCGGTCATTGGATTTCATTTGGCCGATGCTGCCAATGCAATCTTCGCCGGGGACTGCGAGACTGTACTGCTTTCACACACGGTGTTCAGGGCACCGCAACACTCCCGTCAAGCGATGAGTGATCCGTTCCGCCGTGGCCTGGTAACGAACGATATGATGGCAGGGGTGCGGATCCCGCCGGAGGACGTCAGCGGACCCGTGGGGTATACGATCTGGGCGAGTCACTATCTCGATCGATATCCCGTTACGCGGGAGCATCTGGGAATGATCGCGATCAACGGCCGCACGAATGCAGGCCGGAACCCGGAGGCCGTGTACCGCAAACCGCTGACAATGGAGGAGTACCTTGCCGCCCCCTTGGTTCGAGATCCCCTGTGCAAGTTCGACATGGACGTTCCCGTCGATGCGTCTGATGCGTTCGTGGTGACGAGCGTGGAGCGCGCGCGGGACATGTGCGAACGCCCCGTCGTAGTTCACGCGATGGCGCAGGGCCTGGTGCCGATCAACGAGGAGGATCAACTACCCAATCTCGACCACCACGGACACCATGTCGTGGTGAAGCAACTCCGACGCAAGAGTGATTTCTGGATCGATGACGTCGATGTGGCGATGCTATACGACGGATTCTCGAACATTACCCTGTCGTGGATCGAGAATTTGGGGTGGTGCGAACGCGGCGAAGCGGGTCACTTCGTGGAGGCGAACTGGAGTTCGTCCGAGAATCGCATTCTCATACGCGGCAGGGTGCCGGTGAATACCAACGGCGGGTCCTTGAGTGAGGGTGGAACCCAGGGCTCCGGGCATTTGCGCGAAGCCGTGCTCCAGTTGCGTGGGGCTGCTGGAGAACGGCAGGTCCCGGGAGCGCGGCGCGTGCTGGCCGCCATCGGCGGCTACTTCTTCAACGCTCAAGGCGTCCTTTTGCGGAACGATGCCTAGCAACGGTGCATGAGATCTCCATGTTATCCACGTGCCACATCGTCAGTTCGTCATTGATCGTGGTCCAAAGTACAGAGAAGGGTGCCTCATGATTTTCAAGGAACTGAAGCCAGGGCAACGGCTGTCCCTGGGTGACGCCGAGCTGATGGTCATTCGTGCACCGGCCGGGTCGCAGCTCGACCTGGACGTCGGTTCACAGGCGGGAGGAACGCTCTTGGGCAAGCGGTATGTTTCGCAGGAACACGGCCTGGAATTGTTGTGCGTCAAGTCTGGCGCCGGCCCCGTCCTTTGCGATGGAAAGTCGCTCCCGTATGCAGCCACCAAATCGTTGCCGTCCTCTGATTAGCCGGCGGAACGGCGTTCCGCGTTCGCGACGGAGAGCGGCAACCTGGGATTTTTCTAGCCATGGAAAGCGCGATGCACGAGCAAATCAGGCCGATGGAAGGCATCAAGGTCGTCGAGGTAGGCGTCTACGCCCTCGTTCCTGCTGCGGGTGCCGTACTCGCGGACTGGGGCGCCGATGTGTTGAAGATCGAACACCCCGTGTACGGGGATCCGATCCGTGGGTTGGCCGTGTGGGGAATACCCCCGAACACGGGTGAGATCACGTTCATGTATCAGATTCTGAACCGCGGGAAGCGATCGGTGGCGGTGGATCTGGCGCAACCTGATGGCATGGCGATTCTTCTCGACCTGGTCCGGGGAGCCGACGTTTTTCTCACCAACCTGCTTCCGGCGGCGCGGCGGAAGCTCGGCATCGAACCGGAGGACCTCTGGGAGGTGAATCCGAAATTGATATACGGCCGGGGATCCGCATACGGACCTGCAGGCCCGTTCGCCGACCAGGGCGGCTACGACACCGTGGTCTATTGGAGTCGCACGGGGATGGCCAACGCGGCGACTGAACCTGGAGGTGATGCGCTGGTCGCGATGCCGAGCCCCGGCTACGGCGACGTTCAGGGCGGTATGAATTTGGCGGGCGGCATTGCCGCCGCGCTGCGTGCACGTGATCGAGCAGGCCGCGGAGTCGTCGTGGATGTCTCGCTCCTCGGCACCGGAATGTGGGCAATGCAGGCGAGCGTCGCGGGATCGGCGGTTCTCCAACAAGAAGAGATGCCGAGGTTCGCTCCCGAAGCGGCGCCGAACCCGCTCGGCACGAGCTATCGGACCAAGGACAATCGTTTCATAGTGCTTGCGATGTTTCGCAGTGAAAAGTATTGGTCGGGGCTATGCACAGTGCTGGATCAGCCAGCCCTGCTTGCAGACGAGCGCTTCGCGAGCTTCAAGGCTCGTGCCCGCAACAATGTCGCGTGTTATCGGGAGCTGGCGAAAATATTCGCCGCGCACGACTTGGCGCACTGGGTCGAGGTGTTGAGCCGCCAGGAGGGTCCCTGGGACGTCGCGCGCCGCGTCAGCGAGGCGGCGATTGACCCTCAAGCGGTGGCCAACGGGTATGTCGAGCACGTCGAGTGCGCCCCGGGACGACGACTGCCAATGGTCCAGGTGCCGGTTCAATTCAATGGTCAACCGACTGGACTTCGCCCCGCGCCGGAATTCGGTGCGGATACGGAACAGGCGCTGCTGGATATGGGGTACAGCTGGTCAACGTTGGCGAGCCTGAAAGATCGCGGCGTCATCCCGTGAGTACCGTACCCCCGTCCCTACAACTCGCGCCGCTGCGTCAACTGGATTGGTTTCCGTGAACCTAGTTACCTTGCTCGAAATGGTATGCAGCGCGTCCGGCGAGCGCGTGGCTGTCGGCCGCCGCGAGGACGGACTCTCCGCGAATGCCGTGCGCGACCGTGCGCTTCGCGGCGCAATGCTGGTGCGAGATCGCGCGGCGGACGCCTTGATCTATATTGCGATCAATGGCCCTGCATTCCCGGTGGCCCTGTTCGCTGCGGGGTACGCACAGGTTCCGCTGGTGCCGCTGAACTATCGTATCGGGCGTGAGCAGCTTTCCAATCTGATCGCGAGACATCCGAACGCACTGGTCATTGCCGACGCAGCCGAACCGGATTCGCTGCCCGGGAAAGCTCGATGGATGACGACGAAGCGCTGGCTGGAGGAAACTGCCGCGCCTGCGACCGATCCTGGGATCGGAGCACAATTCGAGGCCTCCAGCAACCCGGAGTCGTTGGCCGCGGTGATCTATACGAGCGGCACGACGTCGAGCCCGAAAGGCGTCTTGCTCCGCGGGAGGAATCTCGTTTCGTACGTGATCAACACGACGGACTTCCTGAACGCGGAGGTCGACGATGCATCGTTGGTATGCGTTCCGCCATACCATATTGCCGGTCTCATGAGTGTTCTCACGAATGTGTATGCAGGCCGTCGTATTCTCATGCTTGAACAGTTCACGCCTGAGGCGTGGTTCGATCTCGTGCGGTCCGAAGGCGTATCCAACGCGTTCGTCGTTCCAACCATGTTGCAGCGCCTCGTGTCGGGCGACGGGGACAAGAGCGTTCCTTCATTGAAGAGCCTGGCCTATGGCGGGAGTCCGATGAAGCGATCGACAATCGAAAAGGCGCTCCGTCTTTGGCCGGAAGTGGATTTCGTCAACGCCTACGGATTGACGGAAACGAGTTCTACGGTGGCAATTCTTGGGCCGGATGATCATCGTGCGGCCTTGCACAGCGAGAACGAGGTGGTCCGGGCCCGATTGGGGTCGGTGGGTCGGGTGTTGCCCGGGATAGAGTTGCAGATCAGAGATGACGATGGTGCGGCTTTGGAACCGGGCAACGTAGGCCGTATTTTTCTTCGGGCGGAGCAGATCTCTGCGGGATACGCAGAGACTGGATGGGCAGGGGACGATCGCGGCTTCTTCGATACCCGGGATAACGGCTACGTTGACGCGGATGGGTTCCTGTTCATCTGCGGGCGAAGTGACGACACGATCATTCGCGGCGGCGAGAACATCGCACCGGCCGAGATCGAGGAGGTCGTATGCCGTCATCCAGCGGTCACCGATGCGGCCGTGGTGGGTGTCCCCGACGAGGAGTGGGGCGAAAGGATCGTGGCCGTCGTCGTACTTGCGAGCGGAGTGGAAGTCAGCGAGGGCGAATTACGTGAATTCGCTCGCGCCAGTTTGCGCAGTAGCAAGACACCTGAACGTTTCTTCTATTGGCCCGAGCTCCCGCGCACGGAAACCGGGAAGTTGATACGGCGGGAAGTTGCCCGGAAGCTCGGCAGCAGAACCAGCGCGCCGTCCCCTTGATTCACGCACGAAGTCGTTCGAGCGTCGTGATGACTGGATCGGCAGTGATCAGCAGCGGTCGTTCTCACATCAGCAACTGGAGGAGATCTCATGCAATGGCTCATTAGGGCATTCGTCCTGGCACTGTCGATCCTGCCTGCGCTGGCCACCGCGCAGGCCTGGCCGCAGAAGCAGATCCGGTTCATCATTCCGTACCCGCCGGGCGGCGGAGCCGACGTCCTCGCGCGGATCATCGTGCAGAAGCTGAGCGAGAACCTGAGCCAGGCGGTCATCGTCGACAACAAGCCCGGCGGGGCAACGGCGATTGGAACCGAGATCGCCGCGAAAGCGCCGCCCGACGGTTACACGATGCTTCTCGCCTCGCCGTCGTTCACCAACAACGCGGCGTTGTATCCCAAGTTGCCCTACGACCCGCAGAAGGACTTCGACGCGGTGACGCTGGCGGCGACGGTGGCGGCGATCCTCGTGGTTCCGCCCTCTCTGCCGGTGAACAACGTGGAGGAGCTCATCGCTCTGGCGAAGTCGCAGCCGGGCAGGCTCAACTACGCCATGGCCACCGGCAGCACGCCGCACCTCGCCGGTGAGATGCTGAAGTCGATGGGCGGCATCGATGTCACCGCCGTGCCTTACAAGGGTATGGCGTCCGCGTATCCGGACCTGCTGGGCGGGCGCATCCACTACATGTTCGATGCCGTGTCGACGGGATTGCCGCACGTGCAGGCGGGCAAGACCAAGGCGTTGGGTGTGAGCGGCCCGAAGCGCTCGCATGCGGCGCCGAACGTGCCGACACTCGCCGAGACGGGGTTGCCCGGATTCGAGGCGGAGGCCTACTACGGCATCGTCGTGCCGAAGGGTACGCCCTCCGACGTCATCGCCAAGCTCAACGCGGAGACGCTGAAGGCGCTTGCGGATCCGGCGACCGCCGGAAAGATCCGTGGCGCGGGCTTCGAGATCATTGCGAAGGGCCCGGCAGACTTCGCGGCGTACATGCGCTCGGAGCAAAGCCGCTGGGCCAAGCTCATCAAGGAAGCGAATATCAAGCCGGAGTGACGACCGTGCACCGGTTGCTGCAACGGGCCGGTTCAGCGCTCGCCGCGCGTAGCGCCGAGCCTCACGGCATCAGCTGACCACCGTTGATCTCGATGATCTGGCCGGTGATGTAGCCGCTTGCCGCGGTCGACGCCAGATGCAGGAAGGTCGCCGCGCATTCGTCCGGCGTACCGAGCCGGTTCATCGGTACCTGCGATTGCATCGCCTGCAGCTGCTCGGCGGTCGAATAGCGCTCGTGGAACGGCGTCAGGATCACGCCGGGCGAGATCGCGTTGACGCGGATCCGGTCGGGCGCGAGCTCGCGCGCCCAGCCGCGGGTCGCGGTCGAGACGAAGCCCTTGGCGGCCGCGTACAGCACCGAGCCGGGGCCGCCGCCGTGGCGGGCCGCGATCGACGTGGTGTTGATGATGCTGCCGCCGCCGCCGCGACGCATGATCGGCGCCACCTCGTGCACGAACCAGACCATCTGCCGGACGTTGATGTCCAGCACCTGGTCGAGCAGCTCGACCGTGTAGTCGGATACCAGCGTCCGCTTGACCAGGCTGCCGACGTTGTTCACCAGCACGTCGATGCCGCCGAATTCGTCGGCGGTCTCGGCGACGATCCGGCTGACGGTGTCGAGGTCGGTGACGTCGCCGCCGATGATCCGGGCGTTGCCGCCGGCATCGTTGATCTGCGCAGCGACCGCCGCGGCGGCTGCGCTGCTGGCGTTGTAGTGGATCATCACGCGCGCGCCGGCGGCGCCGAACGCGCTGGCGGCGGCGGCGCCGATGCCGGTGGATCCGCCGGTCACCAGCACGTTGCGCGAAGCGAGGTCGTTCATTCGGGTCTCAGGGTCGTTGTGCGATTGTTGGACTGCGAGGCTGGCAGGACTGGCGACGAACCGGGCCGCTCGGTAGGCAAGGGCGTCGCTCGGCGGGCAACGGGGTTGCTCAGCGGGCAAGGGCGTCAGCGCTGATGGTAGTCCCTGCCGCCGCGGCTGATGCAATGGCGGCAGCGCGCACCCGTGCCGCCGCGGCCTCGAGGTCGGTCCAGGGCGGCCGCTGCGGCGCGAACCGGCTGCGCAGGTAGGCCGCCAGCGCGCCGAGCTGACGGTCGTCGAGCGCATCGCGAAACGCCGGCATGAAGCCGAGCTCGCGGGTCGCCGGCTCGCGGACGCCGTTCAGGATCACCTGCAGCAGGCTGTCGGGCGTGTCGGCGTGCAGCACCGAATTGAGCGCCAGCGGCCGGTTGGCGCCAAGCAGCCGGGGCCCGTCGCCGTCGTGGTGGCAGGCGCTGCAGGCGGTCTCGAACATCCGTTGCGCCGGGCCGCGCAGCGTCGCCGCCGCCGTCTGCGCCGCCGCGACTGCCGCCTGCGCCTGCGCCGCCGCGTCGGCTGCGGCGAGCGGCGGGTTGAACGACGCCAGGTAGTGCGCGATCGCGCGCAGATCGTCGTCGGGGACCGCCGCGAGCTCGGTGACCACCTGCGCCATCGGTCCGGCGGCAACGCCGTGATGCTCGCCGTGGCCGCGCCGCAGGTAGCGGAACAGTTCGTCCTCGCTCCATGGCACCGGCGCCCGCGACAAGGCCGTCAGCGCCGGCGCCTCCCAGCCGTCGACGATCGCGCCGGCCAGATAGGCGCGACCGTTGCGCTCGGCGCCGGTCGCGTCGCGCGGCGTGTGGCAGGCGCCGCAATGGCCGGCGCCGTCGACCAGGTAGGCGCCGCGGTTCCATTGCGCCGAGCGCGCCGGGTCGGCGACCGGCTGCGCACCGGGGGTCAGATGCAGCGCGTTCCACAACGCCAGCAACGGCCGCAGCGAGAACGGGAACGCGAGCCGGGTCGGCGGCGTCGCCGCCGCGACCGCCGGCTGCGCCATCAGCCATGCGTAGAGCGCGGTCAGGTCGTCGTCGGTGATCCGCGTGAACGACGGATACGGGAACGCCGGGTAGAGATGGCGCCCGTCGCGCGCGATCCCTTCGCGCATCGCGCGCTGGAACGCGCTGAACGACCAGCTGCCGATGCCGGTCGCGACGTCGGGCGTCAGGTTGGTCGCGTAGACCATGCCGAACGGCGTCTCGAGCGGCCGGCCGCCGGCGAGCGGCGCACCACCCGGCGCGGTATGGCAGCCGATGCAGTTGCCGACCGCGGCCAGCCGGCCGCCGCGCTCGATCGCCGCGGCCGTGTACATCGATGCGTCGGGCCGCGTCACCGGCGCGATCGTCGGACGCCAGCCGAACAGCGCGGCGCCGACGCCGAGCGCCCCGGCGGCGAGCGCCGCGGCGCGGCGCCACCAGCGGCGCGGCCGCGGCCAGCGCGCATCGGCGGGCAGGGTGGGGCGGGCCGCCATGCGGCCCGGCACGGCGGCAACCGCGCCCGCGTCGCCGGCGACATCGGCGGCGGCAGCGCGGGCAGCGCCGGCAGCGGCAGGAACGCCGGCAGTGGCAGCAGCACCGGCAGTGGCGCCCATGGTCGCAGCGGCATCGATGGCGGCAGCGTCGGCAGTCGCGACGGCACCGGCGGCACCGTCGCGCCGCGGCGGCCCGGCGAGCGGATTCAGCGCTGCGCGGATCACTTCGGGTGTGAACGGCGGCTGCCGGAAGCGCACGCCGGTCGCATCGAAGATCGCGTTGGCGATTGCCGCAGTGCCCGGCACCGACGACGACTCGCCGGCGCCGAGCGGCGGCTGATCCGGCCGCGGCATCGCGACGACCTCGATCACCGGCACTTCGCGAAAGCTCAGGATCGGGTAGGAGCCCCACTCGCGGTTGGTCACGATGTGGCTCGCCGGATCGGTGCTGACCCGTTCCTTCAGCGCGCGGCTGGTGGTCTGCAGCACGTTGCCGTGGACCTGGTGCTCGATGCCGGCCGGATTGACCATCAGCCCGGCGTCGTGGCCGACGACGACCCGCTCGACATGGACGTCGCCGGTGCGGCGGTCGACCTCGACGTCGGCGATCCAGGCCGACCAGGCCGCGCCGAAGCCCGGCCACTTGCTGTGGACGTAGCGCGCGTAGGCGACGCCCTGGCCGCGCAGCCGGTCGCCGTCGGCCGATTGCTGCTGCGGCCGCTCGTGCGGCTTCCAGCCGGCGTGCGCGGCGGTCGCCTGCAGCAGCTCGCGGGCGCGCGGATCCGGCAGATGGCGCAGCCGGAACGCGATCGGATCGGCACCGGCGGCGGTCGCCAGCTCGTCGATGAACGATTCATGCGCGAACGAGTTCGGCAGCGCCGACACGCCGCGCAGCCACGACGCGCGCAGGATCGGCGGCATGTCGTTGACGGTGACCCGCAGATCGGCGACCGCATACGGCGGCCGGGCAGTCCGGTCGCCCATCTCGAACGCCTGCGCCAGCGGTTCGACGGTGCGGGTCAGCAGCAGCGCCAGCGTCGGCGCCGCGTTCGACGGATAGGCGGTCGTGAAGTCCCAGCCGGCGATGCCGCCGTCGGCATCGACGCCGCCGCGGACCGTCATCGTCTGCGCCGCACCCTTCGGCTCCCACTGGTGCTCCTGCGCCCGCGTCAGCTGCACCCGCACCGGCGCGCCGACCGCACGCGACAGCAGCGCGGCGTCGGCGGCGACGTCGTCGGCGCCGTTGCGGCCGTAGCAGCCGGACGCCTCGAGCCGCACCACTTCGACCTGCGGCGGCGCGACGCCGACCAGCAGCGCCAGATCGGCGCGGAGCGCATGCGGATTCTGCGTGCCGGCCCAGACGGTCAGGCGGAACGGTGCGTCGGTGCGGCCGCCGTCGCCTTTGCGATCGTCCCGGCGATCGCCATCGCTGCCGCGCCCGTCATCGCCGCCGCGCCCGCCATCGTCATCGTCCTGGCCATCGCCGTACCACTGCGCAACCGCGCACGAAGGGCCGATCGACGCGTGCATCTGATACGGCCACAGGTAGGTCCGCTCGAGCGGTTCACCGGCGTTGGCGAGCGCGGCATCGACATCGCCGTCGTCGACCAGCCGCCGCGGCGTCGCCGGGTTGGCACGCAGCGCCGCGACGATGTCGTCGGTCTGCGGCAGCGCGGGCCACGGCTTCCAGCGCACCGCGAGCTCGGCAGCGGCCTGCTCGGCATGCTCTTCGCGCTCGGCGACGACGCCGACGAAGTCGCCGATCACGACCACCGCGCGCACGCCCGGCACATGGGCGATCGACGTTTCGTCGACCGACTCCAGCGTCCTGCCGATGAAGTCGCCGTGATCGGCGCCGGCGTACGGCGGCCGCACGACCCGGCCGTGCAGCATTCCCGGCAGCCGCTGGTCGTGGACGAACACCGGTTCGCCGGTCGCCTTGGCCGGGATATCGACCCGCGCGACCCGCGTGCCGACCACCCGGTAGTCGGCCGGCGCCTTGACCGGCGCCGCCGGGTCCAGCTTCAGCACGATCCGGCGGCCAGCCAGCCCGGCCGCGGCGGCGGTCGTGCCAATCGCCGCCGCGGCCCCGTCGTCGGCCCGCGTCGCGTCGCGCAGCAGCCAGGCGCGCGCCTGCGCCGCCGCACGGCGCAACGGTTCGCCGTGGATCTGCAGCGACGCGCTCGCGATCGTCGGGCCCTGGTTCGGTACCCGCGCGGTATCGCCGAGCACGACCTGGACCGCCGCGACCGGCACCTCGAGCTCCTCGGCGACGATCTGCGCCAGCGCGGTCCGGATGCCGGTGCCGAGGTCGACGTGGCCGTGCAGCGCGACGATCCGGCCGTCGTGCCAGATCGCCAGCAGGATCTCGTCGCCTTCGGTCGGGTCGGCGCGGACCGCCGGCGGCTGACCCGGTGACGGTGGCCCCGGATCGGGTGGCGCGCGCGTCACCAGCAGCACGCCGTCGGCTTCGAGGAAGCCGCGCCGGGTGCGCGGGATCGCCGCAGCGGTGCGGTCGCTCATTTCAGCGCCGCCCGGCCAGCAGCCGGGCCGCATGCAGCGCGGCGCGCAGGATCTCGACGTGCGTGCCGCAACGGCACAGATTGCCCGAAAGCGCGGCGCGGATCGCCGCTTCGTCGGCATCGGGCCGTTCGGCGAGCAGCGCCGCGACGGTCATGATCATGCCGTTCAGGCAATAGCCGCACTGCGCTGCCTGCTCGGCGATGAACGCCTGCTGCACCGGATGCAGCCGGTCGCCGCCGGCGAGCCCTTCGAGCGTCGTGATCGCGCGGCCGGCGACCCCGGCCGCCGGGATCACGCAGGCCCGCGCGGCGATGCCGTCGACCAGCACCGTACAGGCACCGCAGGCACCGAGGCCGCAGCCGTACTTCGGCCCGTTCAGCGCGAAGTCGTTGCGCAGCACGTGCAGCAGCGACGCCGCCGGCGTCAGCGCGAGCGTCCGCGCGACGCCGTTGACCCGCAGCTCGACGTGGCGCAGCGTGCCGGTGGCCGCCTGGCCGGTCAAGCCGCCGGCTCGTCGATGCCGCTGATCCGGCGCAGCAGCCGGACCAGGTCGGCCCGTTCGGTCGCGTTCAGGTCGCCGAACGTCGCATCGGTGATCGCGCGCGCGTGCGGCACGGTCTCGGCGACCAGCTTGTCGCCGGCCGGCGTCAGCGCGAGCTCCATCTGGCGCGTATCGCCGGGCTCGTGCTTCGCGGTCAGCAGTTCGCGCCACTTCAGCCGTTCGACGATGCCGCGGACCGTCGCTTCGTCGATCGCGATCGCGCGGACCACGTCGTGGATGTCGCAGCGGCCGTGATCGCGGATGGCACAGAGCACGACGAACTGCGCGGCGGTCAGCTGCGAATCGGGCACGATGCGCTGGAAGATCGCGACGTGACGTTGATACGCCCGCCGCAGCAGATGGCCGACCTGCTCGGAAAGCTGGTAGCTGGACGGGTCGCTCGCTGCTTTGCTCATCGTGATTGCTCCTTCATACACTCAGGTACTGCCGTCTGACATGGTCATCGGCCGCCAGCGCCGCCATCGTGCCGCTGTAGCGGAGGTGGCCTTCCTCGAGCACGTAGGCCCGGTCGGAAACCAGCTCGGCGAAATGCATGTTCTGCTCGCACAGCAGGATACTGACGCCCTGCTTCTTCAGTTCGATGATCATCAATGCCATCTGCTCGACGATCACCGGCGCGACGCCCTCGGACGGCTCGTCGAGCAGCACCAGATACGGATTGCCCATCAGCGTGCGCGCGACGGTCAGCATCTGCTGCTCGCCGCCGCTCATCGCGCCGCCGGGCCGGTCGGGCATCTCGCCGAGATTCGGGAACAGCCGGAACAGCCGCTCGGTGGTCCAGGTCGGCGCGGCACCGCCGTCGGGCCATGTCCGCGACGGCTGGCGCCCGACCTCGAGATTCTCCAGCACCGTCAGGTCGGTGAAGATCCGGCGGTCCTCGGGCACGAAGCCGAGGCCGCGCGCCGCAATCTCGTGCGGCGCCGCGCGCCCGATGTCGCGCCCCATGAACGACAGCGCGCCGCGGCGGCGGTCGAGCATGCCCATGATCGCTTTCAGCGTCGTCGACTTGCCGGCGCCGTTGCGACCCATCAGCGCGACCACCTCGCCGCGGCGGACTTCGAGGTCGACGTCGAACAGGATCTGCGCCGCGCCGTACCAGGCGCAGAGATGCGAAACCGTCAGCAGCGCGGCGTCTGTCATGTCGAACAGCCCTCGGCCGGCGCCGACACCACGCGGGTTCGCGACGATCGATCGGTACCCGCTGCGCCGATCGCGTGGCCCCGCCGCATCACGCCGAGCCCTCGATCGCGGCCTTGCGCTGCAGTTCCTTCTCGAAGGTCTTCCCGGTGCCGAAATAGACTGCCTGCACCTTCGGATCATCGCGGATCTGGTGCGGCTTGCCGCTCGCGATCAGCCGGCCGCGGGCGAGCACGATCATCCGGTCGGCGTAGGCGAACACGACGTCCATGCTGTGCTCGGTGAACAGCACCGCCATGCCGCGCTCGACCACCAGGCGCTTGGTCAGCGCCATCAGCTCGTTGCGCTCCTTCGGCGCCATACCGGCGGTCGGCTCGTCCATCAGCAGCAGCTTCGGCGAGTTGGCCATCGCGATCGCGAGCTCGACGCGCTTGACGTCGCCGTAGGCGAGCACGCTGCAGGGCCGGTCGGCCTGCGCCGCCATGCCGACCCGGTCGAGCAGCGCCAGCGCGTCGTCGCGCCGGTGCGCCGCGGCCGGCCGCCACAGCGCATGCAGCCGGTTGTCGTGCGACAGCAGCGCCATCTGGACGTTCTCGACGACGGTCAGCGAAGCGAACGTCGCGGCGATCTGGAAGGTGCGGCCGACGCCCATCCGCCAGATCTCGCGCGGCTTGCGGCCGACCAGCTCGACGCCGGCCAGCCGGATCGAGCCGGAGTCCGGACGCAGCTGGCCGTTGACCATGTTGAAGGTGGTCGACTTGCCGGCGCCGTTCGGGCCGATCAGCGCGAGCAGCTCGCCGGAGGCCAGCGTGAAGTCGATGCCGTCGACCGCGCGCACGCCGCCGAACGACTTGCCGAGGCCGCTGACCTCAAGCAGCGGCGGACCCGCCGGATCGCCGGTCGTGCTCACGGTTTCGCCCCCGGCCGCGCCAGCCAGCGATGCGGCACCAGCTGCCGGACGAAACCGGCGATGCCCTGCGGGAACAGCAGCACCAGCGCCAGGATGATCAGTCCGAGCATCGCGCGCCAGTACTCGGTGTTGCGCGCGACTACGTCGTGCAGCCAGGTGAAGGTGACCGCGCCGACCACCGGTCCGACCAGCGTCTGCACGCCGCCGAGCAGCACCATCACGAGACCGTCGATCGACTTGCCGACATGCAGGCTCTCCGGCGAGATGCTGCCCTTCGAGAACGCGAACAGCGCGCCGGCGAGCCCGGCGAACAGGCCGCCGACGACGAAGGCCGCCCAGTGGATCCGCTTGACGTCGATGCCGATCGCATCGGCGCGCAGCGGCGAGTCGCGGCCGGCGCGCATCGCGTAGCCGAACGGCGAGAACAGCAGCCGCCGCAGCATCAGCACGCCGGCGACGACCAGGATCAGCGTCAGGAAGTAGTAGGCGCGCTTGTCGGCGAGCCAGGCCGCCGGCCAGACGCCGGTGAGCCCGTTGCTGCCGCCGGTGAACGCGTCCCACTGGAACACGATCGCCCAGGCGATCTGCGCGAACGCCAGCGTCAGCATCGCCAGGTAGACCCCCGACAGCCGGACGCTGAACCAGCCGACGATGAAAGCGCCGATCGCGGCGACCAGCGGCGCGGCGAGCAGCGCGAGCTCCATCGGCATCTGCAACTGCCGGACCAGGACCGCCGCGGCATAGGCGCCGAGGCCGAAGTAGGCAGCATGGCCGAACGAATGCAGCCCGGCCGGCCCCATGATGAAGTGCAGGCTGGCGGCGAACAGCGCGGCGATCAGCAGGTCGATCACCAGCACCACCGTGTACGGCGACTGCGCGGTCAGCGCCGGCAGCGCGGCCAGCAGCAGCAGCACGGCCGCGGCGACCGCGAGCAGCAGGGGCGGCGCCGGTGCGATCGGCGCTTCGATGGCGCCGGCATGCCGGCTCGCGCCCTGCGGCCGGCCGAGCAGGCCCCACGGCCGCACCACCAGCACGGCGGCCATCACCAGGAACTCGACCACCAGCGTCAGCTTGGAGAACGAGATCGAGACGCCGCCGATCTGCACCAGCCCGAGCCAGATGCAGATCGCCTTCAGCTCGGCGATCAGCAGCGCGGCGACATAGGCGCCGGGGATCGAGCCCATGCCGCCGACGACGACCACGACGAATGCGGCGCCGATCGTGTGCAGATCCATCTCGAGGTTGGCCGGCTCGCGCGGCAGCTGCAGCGCGCCGCCGAGCCCGGCCAGCAGCGCGCCGAGCGCGAACACGCCGGTGAACAGCCATGCCTGGTTGACCCCGAGCGCGGCGACCATCTCGCGGTCCTGGGTCGCAGCGCGGATCAGCGTGCCCCAGCGGGTTCGCGTCAGCAGCAGCCACAGCAGCCCGAGCACCGCCGGGCCGACGATGATCAGGAAGACGTCGTAGGACGGGAACTGCCGGCCGAGTATGGTCACCGAGCCGGCGAGCCCGGGCGCACGCGGCCCGAGCAGCTCTTCCGGACCCCACAGCCAAAGCACCGCATCCTTGAACACCAGCACCAGCGCGAACGTCGCCAGCAGCTGGAACAGCTCCGGCGCCCGATAGATCCGCCGCAACAGCACGATCTCGACGATCGCGCCGAGCACGCCGACCGCGATCGCCGCCAGCACCAGCCCGGCCCAGAACCCGAACGCGCCGCCGAGCCGGTCGACCAGCGTATAGGCGACGTAGATCCCGATCATGTAGAACGAGCCGTGCGCGAAGTTGACGATCCGGGTGACCCCGAAGATCAACGACAGCCCGGCCGCGACCAGGAACAGCGACGACGCCCCGGCCAGCCCGTTCAGCAGCTGCGCGATGAACGACGACACCGACAGCCTCCTAGCGCTTCGGGCCGCCCGGTCGCTTCATGCGCGGCTCAGTCCGCCGGGCGCAGCGTCTTGACGACTTCCGCCGACGGCAGCACCGCCGCCCCGTCGACATAGCGGAAGTCGACCATCACGCCCTTGCCGCCTTCGTTCTTGGTGCGACCGACGTAGCCGCCCATGGTCGCCTGGTGATCCTCGGGCCGGTACGTGATCTTGCCGACCGGCGTATCGACGACCAGGCCGCGGAACGCGGTGATCAGCTTCTCGACGTCGGTCGAGCCGGCCTTCTTCAGTCCGGCGGCGAGCGACTGGATCGCGCAGTAGCCGACGATCGAGCCGAGCCGCGGATAGTCCTTGAACTTGGCCTCGTAGGCCTTGACGAACGCCTCGTGCTCGGGGGTCTTGATGCCGTACCACGGATAGCCGGTCACCAGCCAGCCGTTCGGCGATTCGTCCTTCAGCGGATCGAGATACTCGGGTTCGCCGGTCAGCAGGCTGACGACTTCACGACCCTTGAACAGCCCGCGGGTGTTGCCTTCGCGGACGAAGCGCGACAGGTCGGGCCCGAACAGCACGTTGAAGATCGCATCCGGCTTGGCGTCGGCAACCGCCTGGACGACGCTGCCGGCGTCGACCTTGCCGAGCGGCGGCGCCTGCTCGGCGACGAACTCGACGTCCGGTTGCGCCTTCTTCAGCAGCTCCTTGAAGGTCGCCGCCGCCGATTGGCCGTACTCGTAGTTCGGATAGATCAGCGCCCAGCGCTTCTTCTTCATCGCCGCGGTGTCCGGGATCAGCATCGCGACCTGCATGTAGGTCGATGGCCGCAGCCGGAACGTATAGCGGTTGCCGTTCTGCCAGGTGATCTTGTCGGTCAGCGGCTCGGCGGCGAGGAAGAAGGCTTTCTTCTGCTTGGCGAAGTCGGTCATCGCCAACCCGATGTGCGACAGGAACGTGCCGGTCAGCACGTCGACCTGCTCGCGTGACAGCAGTTCCTCGGCGGCGCGGACCGCCTCGCCGGGGTTGCCGTTGTCGTCGCGGGTGATCAGCTCGACCTTGCGGCCGTTGATGCCGCCGGCGGCGTTGATCTGCTCGACCGCCAGCTCCATGCCTTTCTTGTACGGGTCGAGGAACGCTGGCTGCGCCTTGTAGCTGTTGACCTCGCCGATCTTGATCGCGCCCTGCGCCTGCGCGGCCGCTGCCGGCAGCAGCGCCAGCGCGGCGAGCCCGGTGGCCGCCGTCAGCGCGCCGCGGCGTGCGCCCGATCCCAGGGTTCGTGCTGCAGTCATTCCGTTTGCTCCCGTCTGTTTGAAATGAGTGATCGAGATGAGTGACTGTATCAACGCGCGCGCCGCGCCGGCGCCGATCGCCGTCGATGGCGGTGGTCGTGAATCAGCGCAGGCCGTCTTCGCCCTTGATTTCGTGCGCCTGCAGCCCGCCGACCCGCGGCAGCGGCCGCCCGCCGGCGGTGACGACGACCGCGACGACGATCTCGTTGGCGCGCGGCGCATCGGCGACGCGGGCTTCCATCGCGTCGAAATGGCTGCGCACGAACGCGGCGTCCTTGTGGCCGAGCGGCACGTCGACCGCGGTGCCGACGGTGCCCTGCTTCTTCGACGACGGTACCAGCGCCGCGCCCTTCGATACCGCGTGCCGCAGCGGCGCGCCGAGCTTCGGATGCAGGATCGCGGCGGCGTGCTCGAGCTCGCCGGCTTCGCCGACGATCGCCGCCTTGCCGTAGCTCTCGGCCGCGCCGGGCTCGATGCCGAGCGCTGCGACGCAGCGCTTGCCGAGCAGCCCGCCGAGCTCCTCGCCGATCGCGATCAGCTCGTCGAGGTTCTCCGCGTAGCGGCCGGCGTACGGGTTCTCGATCACCGCCATCGCCAGCGCCTTGCGGACCGGCGGCGTCACCGGCCGGCCCATCTCGATCCGGGTTTCGTCGACCTGTACGATCAGCTTGCGGATCTTCGCCGCCATGGCTCTTCTCCTGTCATTCCGAATCCGTTCAACGGAGGCGTTACCGCAATCCGTCCCATTGCGCGATCGCCTCGGCGGCCAGCCCGCCGACCCGGGCATGGATCCGGGCACCGGTGGTCATCGCGAGGATGTAGACGATCTCGTCGGCGCGCGGCGCCCCCGGCACCTTGACCTCGATCGCGTCGAAGTGGCTGCGGACGTAGCTGGCGTTGATGTGCGTCAGCGGCACGTCGAGCATCGTGCCGGGAGCGCCGACCTTCTTGGTCGAAGGGACGATCGCCAGCGCGTTGCCGGGCTGCTGTTTCAGTGGCGCGGCGCCGGGCGTGCCACGCTCCGCCGCCGTGCCGGCCGCTGCTCCGGATCGCGCTCCGGACGCCGCCGGCGCGTCCTTGCCGCCGCCGCCGCGCGTATAGGCACTGCGGTCGCCCTTCCAGCCGAGCAGCTCGCGCATCGCGTAGCCGCCCGGCACGTGCCACAGCGCGCCGTGCTCGAGCTCGCCGGCGGCGCCGACGATGGCGCCCTTGCCGTAGCTCGCGATCGCGTCGGCCGGCACGTCCATCGCGGCGCGCAGCCGCTCGGCCATGTCGACGCCGACCGCGTTGAGCTCTTCCATCCACGGCAGGATCTCGGCGACGTGGCGGCCGGCGAACGGATTGGTCAGCACCGCCGCGATCGCGCCGCGGCGCAGCGGCCGTGCCGGCGGCGGTCCGAACTCGTGGAAGATATCTTCGACTTGCGTCAGTACCCGGCGAATTTCGATCATTTCGGCTTCCCGTCGGTCGTCCCGCGTCGGTCAATCGGCGACGACGGATTCGAGCGTAGCATCAACCCGACCCGGCGTAACCTGGGTCTGACCAGCATGGCCGGCCTGACGGCCGATGCCGCTGGCCGTACCGCCATCGCCATCGCCGGTGATGGCGGCGGCTGCGCCGACGACACGAACTTCGCGCTGGCAGATCAGCGCGGCGCCGGCGATCAACCCGGCCGCCTGCAGCTCGCCGGCGCGGGTGGCACCGGCATCGAGCGCGGCGGCGACACGGTCGGCGGGCAGCGGCGGCACCGCGGTGGTGACCAGCAGCGCGCCGAGATCGCTGTCGTCCTTCAGCGCGTCGGCCGGCGCGCGGACGATCCGCGGATCGTCGACGTCGACCGCGTTGGCGATCATCGTTGCGGCCGCGTCGGCGAGTGCCCCGGTGGCGGCCAGCACGGTCGCGCTGTCGGCGATCCCGCGCGAAAAGCTGCGGCCGCGCCAGCCGCTGGTCGCGATGCCGCGTACCGGCGAAGCGGCCGTGACGCGGAACGCGCCGTCGAGTGCGAGCCCGCGCGGCAACCGGCGCAGATCGAGGCGCGCCAGGTCGGCGAAGATGCCGACCCGCAGCGATCGGCCCGGCGCCAGCTGCAGCGCGATGTCGCCGCCGTTGTTGACCCAGGCGCGCGCGACGCCGTCGCGCGCATAGGCGGCGATCAGCTCGTCGGCGACCGCGCCGGCGACCGCCGCCATCGGGGTGATGAACGCGCCGCCGCGGACCCGCGCGCAGGCCTGCCACATCCGGCGCGCGACGGCGCCGTCGAGCGGGCAGGGGCCGTCCGTCACCGGCCGCCGCAGCCGCGGCAGCTCGGCGACCAGCTCGTCGAGCACCGTCTCGAAGCGCCGCCACGCCGCCTGGTGCGCCGCGGCAACCGCGGCCGCCTCGCCGTCGGCGCCGATCACCAGATCGATCGGCCCGTGCTGGAAATGCCAGCGGCCGTCCGGCAGCGGCATCGCCACCGCCGACGACCGCCCGGACCGCAGCGGCACTGCTCCCGTCATCGCGCACCCCCGGTCATCGCGTCACCGCGACGGCACTTCATGCCTTCATCCCAGCAGCGGGGGGCGGCCGAGGGGCCACGGATTGTTCGCCCCGATGCCGGCCCAGCGCAGCGCGGTCGGCGCGCCGTCGTCGTGCCAGGCGCCGCTGCGCAGCACGTCGGCGAGCGACCGGATATGGTCGACGTGGCCGCCGAGCGCCTGGAAGTCGGCGAGCCGCATGCTGAATTCGATCGGCGCGACGATCGCCGGCGTCGGCACGGTGCCGAAGCTGTCGGCCGGCATCCGCATCACGTCGGCCATCACGGTGATGCCGCCGCCGGGCCAGACGTAGGCCGGTGCGCCGCCGCAGGTGACGTTGACCAGCGCCTGCTTGATCGAGCGGGTCAGCTGGATCGGGTTCTCGGTGACGCCGGCGCGCAGGCTGCCGCCGGCACCGCCGAGGAACAGCACGGTCGACAGCGACGGCTCGCAGTTCTCGCCGATCCGCTCGACCACCGCGCGGACGGCGGCCGGCATCTCGGCCTCGCGCGGTACCAGCGCCTCGTCGAGCACGTACCAGGACGCATGCTCGCCGGTGGTCGACGTCATCAAGAGCCGCAATCCGGGCCGCGCGACCCCGGCGTCCCAGCCTTCGATGATCGCGAGCGGATCCGACAGGTCGGTGCCGCCCCAGCCGGTACCCGGATTGGCGACCTGGAAATAGCGGCCCGGGGTCGACTTGCGGCCACGCATCCGGATGCCCGAAGGCGCCATGTCGAGGCAGCGACCGGCCTGGTGCTCGGTCAGCACGCCGGTGATGTGATCGTCGACGACGACGACCTCGTCGACCTTGCCGAACAGCTGCCGGGCGAAGATGCCGATCGTCGCCGAGCCGCAGCCGACGCGCATCCGCTGCTCCTCGACGCCGTTGACGATCGGCGCCTTGCCGGCTTCGATGACCAGCTGCGCACCGCCGTCGATGGTCACTTCGACCGGCTTGCGGTTGCCGAGTGCCGCCATCAGCTCGACGGTGACGCGGCCTTCCTTCTTGCTGCCGCCGGTCAAGTGGTGGACGCCGCCGAGCGACAGCATCTGCGAGCCGTATTCGGCGGTGGTGACATGGCCGACCACTTCGCCGCGACATCGGACGTTGGCCTGCTCGGGGCCGAGGTAGCGGTCGGTGTCGATTTTGATCTTGAAGCTGCAGTAGCTGAAGATGCCTTCGGTGACGACCGTGACCAGGTCGACGCCGTCGGCCTGCGACGCGACGATGAACGGCGCCGGCTTGTAGTCGGGGTAGGTGGTCGAGGAGCCGATGCCGGTGACGAACACTTCGTCGGCGAGCAGCAGATCGCCGCTCCAGTCGCGGCCGGCGCGCAGCGTACCCGCGGGCTCGGCGCCGGCCGACGCGGCCGCAGCAGCCGTGGCTGCGGTCCCCGCCGCCGGGCCGGCCGAGGCCGTGGCGGCCGTGCCCGCGCCCGCAGCGGTACCCGCCGCAGCCGGGCCCTCGGTCGCGGCGGCCGGGCCGAGGGCGGCGAACGGAACCACGGTGCCGTCGCCCTGCTGCAAGGTCCGGCGCAGCAGCACTACCGGATCGACCCGGATCAGCCGCCCGTCCTGGTTCGCGTAGCGATCGCAGGCGCCGGTGCGGCCGGCGCTGATCTGGCACAGTACCGGGCAGGCGTTGCACTCGATCTTCTCCGACGCCATCCGTTCGTTGCGGGGCCGCGACCGCTCGAGCACCGCCGGCAGCGCGCCGCCGTCGATGCCCGGCAGACCGTCGGTCTTGGTGTGTTCGGCCATCATGAGCTCCCGTTAGGGACGCCGGCAGCGGGGCCGCCGGCGTGGTGGCACCGGGTTGTCCGGCGCCGTGCTGTTGATGTAGTATTCGCTACACGAAAATGTTGTGTGCGCTACATCGAGTGAATGTAGTGGATTCGCGGCGGTCTGGCAACCGCGAGCCGGGCCGCGAACGAGGCCGGGGCCCGGAGCTGCTGATATGACTCACGTCGTCACCGATAGCTGCCTGCGCTGCAAGTACACGGACTGCGTCGAAGTCTGTCCGGTCGACTGTTTTCACGAGGGGCCGCTGTTCCTGGTGATCGACCCGGACGAATGCATCGATTGCGCGGTCTGTATCCCGGAGTGCCCGGTCAACGCGATCTATGCCGATGATGACGTCCCGCAGGCGCAGACGAAGTTCATCGCGATCAACGCGCGGCTGGCGCCGGATTGGCCGGTGATCACGCGCCGCAAGGATCCGCTGCCGGACGCCGAGCAGTGGCGCGACGTGAAGGACAAGCTCGATGGGATCGACGTCTGATATCCGTGAACGAACCCGGGCCCGCGGCCGCACCGGCCGGCGATCGTCACCTGATATGCTGTAACGATGAGTGCCTTCAACGAAGAGAAAGTGCTGAGCGTCCATCACTGGACCGATCGGCTGTTCAGCTTCACGACCACGCGTGACGCGTCGATGCGCTTCTCCAACGGTCATTTCACGATGATCGGGCTGCGCGTCAACAACAAGCCGCTGCTGCGTGCCTATAGCATCGCCAGCGCCAACTACGAGGAGCATCTCGAGTTCCTCAGCATCAAGGTCGACGATGGGCCGCTCACATCGCGGCTGCAGCACATCCAGGTCGGCGACACCGTCATCGTCGGCCGCAAGCCGACCGGCACGCTGGTCACCGACTATCTGCTGCCCGGCAAGCGGCTCTACATGCTCGCCACCGGCACCGGGCTCGCGCCGTTCATGAGCATCGTGCGCGATCCGGAAAGCTACGAGCGCTTCGAACAGCTGGTGCTGGTGCACGGCGTACGGCTGGTAGACGAGCTCGCCTATCACGACCTGCTGATCGACCATCTGCCGTCGCATGAATTCCTCGGCGACATGGTCTCGAGCCAGCTGCTCTACTACCCGACGGTGACGCGCGAGGAATACCGCAACCGCGGCCGCATTCCGGACCTGATCGAGAGCGGCAAGCTGTTCACCGATCTGGCGCTGCCGGTGCTGAATCCGGCCGAGGACCGGGTCATGATCTGCGGCAGCCCCGGCATGCTGAAGGACCTGAAGCGAATGCTCGAGCAGCGCGGCTTTCGTGAAGGCAACACGTCGACGCCCGGCGACTTCGTGATCGAGCGCGCCTTTGCGGAACAGTAAAGATGCCGCGCCGCGCGCCGACGCCGCGGCGCACGAGATGCCGATCGCAGCGCCGGGCCGGATCGGTCGCAATGCCGACGCCCGCGGCCCGATCGCGCGCGGCCCCGGCGCCAGGGGCGCGGGTGCCAGGGGCGCGGGCGGGCGCGGCGTCCGCGGCGCCGGCACGCGCGATCGCGCGGCGCAGGCGACCCGTGACGGAATCCTGAAGGCGGCGATCAAGATCTTCGCCAGCCATGGCTTCGCCGGTGGCCGCGTCGAGCAGATCTCGCGCGCGGCCAAGTCGTACGATCGGATGATCTACTACTACTTCGGCAGCAAGGAAGGGCTGTTCATCGCCGCGCTCGAGGAGATCTATCGCCGCTTCAACGACGCCGAATCGAACCTCAAACTCGATCTGGCGCGGCCGCTCGAAGCACTCGATGCGGTGGTGCTGTTCATGTGGCGCTACTACCAGAAGCATCCCGAATTCATCCGGCTGCTGAACAGCGAGAACCTGCAGCGCGGCAAGCACCTGTCGAAGTCGCCGCGGGCCAAGGAGTATTCGTTGCCGGCGATCGAGATCCTGGCGAGCGTGCTGGCGAGCGGGCGCGCGCAAGGCGTGGTCCGCGCCGATGTCGCGGCCCGCGACCTCTACCTGACGATCGCGTCGCTGGCGTACTTCTACCTGTCGAACCGCTTCACGTTGAGCGCGTTCCTCGGCGAACCGCTCGAAGCGCCGGCCGCGATTGCGCATTGGGAGCGCTTCATCGTCGATTCGGTGCGGCGGATCGTCGCGCCGCCGGGCGGTGCGCTGCCCGACCGCTGATTGGTATCGGGGCGGCGTTTCAGCGGAAACGTCTCCGATCGGCGATGCGCTTTCCGAGCCGTCCGGCCTTGCCGATCGGTCAGAAAGAAAGTCGGGTCAGCCGGATTCGGCCGACCGCGCCGCCGCGATCAGCGCAAGGAGCCGTGGCTGCAGCGCCGCGGCGCTCGCGAGCGGTGGCGTGAACGGCAGCCGCAAGCAGTCGCCCCGGCGAATCAGGTCGCAGCCGTCGAGATCGATGCCGCTGATTCGCCAGCCGCGGCCGGTACCACCGGCCAACCGGGCTGCCATCAGGTCGATCGCTTCGAGGTGGTCGGCGTTCATCCGTTCGACGGCGCCGGCTTCCAGCGTCGCGAGCGCTGCCTGCGTGCCGGCGTCCGGTGTCGCCAGGTCCGCTGCCTCGAGCGTGTAGGCTCGGGCGAAGCCGCCGTTCAGCGCCGCGCGTTCGATCGCGACCGTCAGGAAGCCGAAGTCGGCGAAATCCGCGTAACGCGCCGCCTTGGCATGGCGTGCGAGGAAGCGGCGCCGGGCTGCCGCAATGTCATCGGCCGGTCGGGCACGGCCGTAGACCGTCAGACGTGGCGTCGTCAGCGGATCGCGAACACCACGGGATCGCGACGGGTCGACGAACAGCAGCGAGCAGCGCGGGTCGGCAGCAAGCGCCCGCCGATGCAGCGCCAGCGACGACAACAGCAGCAGCGGCGAACCTTCCGGCGTGGTCGCGACCGTCACCAGGCTCGCGTGCGGCCAGCCGCTGCCGGGTTCAAGCGTGGCCAGCGTCGCCAGCGGGGTTGCGCGTAACAATCGGCGCGCCAGCAGGCGCGCCGCGTCATCGACCGGTTGCAGCGGCGACGATCGTCCCGTCGGCGACTGCATCGGTGGGTACGGGCTCGCAGTGGTCGCCGCGATCGCCGGGGCCTCAGGACCGGGCGATCTTGCCGGGCGGCGCGATCGGCACCGCTTGCGAGCCCGCGCGATCGCCGCCGGTCCGTCCGCGCCGGCGGCGGCTGCTGCGGCCGAGCCGCTTGACGGCGCGCGACGCGCCGAGCTTGCGGACCGCGGCCGGCAGCGCGTTGCGCTCGCCGTCCGCGGCGTGATCGGGCTCATCGGCCGAATCCGGACCTTCGATCGTCGGCTCCGCTGCGGCCGATTCGGTGATCGCGGCACCGCCGAACGCCTGCTCGGCCGCTGAGACGTCGGTCGTCTCGGCGTGCGATAGCGGCGCCGACGAGACCAGCTGAGCCGAAGGTGCTCGCACCGCCCGAAGCGCGGCGAAGCTCGCGAGCGCGCTTGCCAGCGTCGGTGTCGCTACCGCCGTGGGTGCCCCCTCGGCAGTGGCCCGCGCCGCCGCGGGGTCGGCCGGAGCGGTCGCTGCCGTGGCTGCAACCGGCTTCTCGGCCGGGGCCGCACCAGCGGTCGGCGCCGTTGAGGCGGTTTGGGGAGTGGTAGCCGGGGAAGCTGTGGCAGGGGAAGCAGCGGCGGGAGAAGCAGCGGCGGGAGAAGCAGCGGCGGGAGAAGCAGCGGCGGGAATCACGGGCGCCGAATCGGCTTTCGGGGCTGCGTCTGCCGCAGCGGCTGGGACCGAGGCGAACGACGCCGCTGCATCAGCGTCTGCCGGCGCGATCGCCGCCGCGTCCGCGGTGGCCGGTTCGGTTGCGGCCGCGTCTGCGACATCTGGTTCGGTTGCGGCCGCATCTGCGGCTGCCCGCTCGGATGCATCGGCCGCCTGTTCCTCGCGTTCGCGCTGCAGGCGTTCGGCGTCGGCGCGGGCCGAGGCCGAGAGGCGCGCGGTCTCGGTGCCGATCGCGGCGGCCGAGACCGCTTCGGGGTAGAGGCGGATCAGCACGCGTTCGGCGGCCAGCGTCAGCTCGGTCTGCACGGCGGCGACCAGCGCGTCGAACTTGTAGCTCTGGCGCTTGCGCCAGAACGCGTTGAAGTTCGGGCCCTGCTGCACCAGCACGTCGCGGACCGTACTCTCCCAGAATGCCGGATGCTCCGACTGCGCCCACTGGCCGCGGCCGCGGCCGTAGTGCGCGACCGCCAGGTAGGCGAGCAGCGACGACGCGACCAGCCGGTTCATCACCTCGTCGGTCCAGGTGACGGTGACGGTCTCGGTGCCGCGGACCATGTTGTAGCCGCGCGCCAGCCCGGCCGCGCCGAGTGCACCGAGCACGCCGCCGGCGATCATGCCGCCGCCGAGCGTCAGGCCACCGGTGACAACGTCGGCCTTGAGCCCTGCGAGCGCGCCGGTGACCAGCCCGCCGACGACCGCGGCCCGGCTTTCGCTCAGATGCTTGGTGACCGCATAGTGGTCGGCGAGCCGCGTCAGCACGTCGTCGCCGGCGCTGCCCTCGAGGCCGTGCAGCTCGATCAGCCGGTTGGTGGTATCGCGGATATCGAGGTTGAGCCGCTCGGCCAGCGCCTGCATCGCCAGCTGCTTGGCCGAATCCTCCTTCTCGCGGGTGACGCCGAGTGCGCTGCCGACTTCACGCAGCCGGCCCTTGAGCCCGCCGTGCGGCACCTTCTCCTTGTCGAGCGCGGCGCGCGCCAGCCGCTGCGCCAGCACCGTCATCGCGCCGTCGAACGCTTCGCGCCGCTGGGTCTGCCAGGCGCGATGCAGCCGGTCGAACGCGGCCGACTTGTCGTCGGGCAGCAGCTTGGCGACTTCCTTGAGCAGCGCGCCTTCCTGGACCCAGCAGCGCGCGAACGCGTCCAGCGCCATCACCTGCCGGACCGCCGGCGCATACGACAGATGCGCCCGCCAGCGCTCGATCTCGGCCGCTTCGTCCTGCGGGCCCGACGGCGGACCCATCTGGTTGAGCAGCACGATGATCGGCTTGCCGACCCATTCGAGGATCTGCATCTCCGATTCGACGTAGCCGGCGTCCTCCGGATTCTCGGCGGCGTTGACCAGGTAGAGCACGACGTCGGCTTCTTCGCGGACGTTGCGCACCGCCTG
>JBFWQR010000086.1:0-31239 GCA_050249335.1 Lautropia sp. | reverse complement strand
CCGCCTGGAGCGAGGTCGCATTCGTGTTCCAGTCGCCGCGGCTCGCACCATGGCGCGATGCGCTCGCCAACGTGCTGCTCGGCGCCGAGCTCCGGTTCGGCCGGCGCGCCGCGCGCGAGCGGGCGGCGCAGGCGCGGGCGCTGCTCGAGCTGGTCGGGTTGGCGGACAGCGCCGGCAAGTACCCGTCGATGCTGTCGGGCGGCGAGCGGCAGCGCGTCGCGATCGCACGCGCGCTGATCGTCGAGCCGTCGATCGTGCTGATGGACGAGCCGTTCTCGGCGCTCGATCCGAACACGCGGCACCGGCTGCGCGCCGAGATCGAACGGATCTGGCAGCGCACCGGCCGCACCGTCGTCTTCGTGACCCACGACATCGACGAGGCACTGACGCTGGCCGACCGGATCGTGCTGCTGTCGGGCAAGCCGACCGAGGTTATCGAGTCGATCGCGGTGACCGCCGCCCGGCCGCGGGACCCGGCGCGCGATCCGGCGCTGGCCGCGCTGCGCGAGCGGCTGCAGCAGCTGTTCCGTTCCCCAGGGCCTGTCCACGCGGCGGCGTCCGTAGCGTGAACAGGCCCTAGAACCCCAGTCCGTAGAGGAGTCCCCCGCATGAAGCGCCGCAGCTTTCTCGCCGCCGCCGCGGCACCCGCCGTGCTCGCGACGGTGCCGGTCCGCGCCCAGGCGAAGCAGAAAATCACTTACGCGCACCTGCTCGACCCGGCCTACGACGCGGTGGTCTGGGCGATCCGGAACGGCAAGGTCCGATCGGACACGGTCGATGTCGAGCCGACCGGCATGGTGATCCCGCAACTGCTGCAGGCGACCGCCACCAAACAGTACGACGTCGTGATGACCGCGGTGATCGGCGTGCCGGCCGCGCTCGCGCGCGGCCTGGAGCTGCGGATCCTGTCCGCTGCGCTGCTGACCGCCCCGGCCGGCGAAGGCGGCGGCGTCTGGGTCAAGAAAGGCAGCCCGATCGCGAGCGCGGCTGACCTGAAGGGGAAGACGCTCGCGTCGTACGGGCTGCGCGCGACCGGCTACATGTTCGTCCGCGAGGCGATCCGCCGCAAGTTCGGCCTGAACATGGCGCTCGAGGGCGGCGACGTCCGCCAGGTCGAGGTCCAGGCGCCGAACCTGCCGGCCGCGCTCGCGACCGGCCAGGCCGACGCCGCGGCGCTGATCCACAGCCAGGCGTGGCGCTCGCTCGCATCCGGCGACTTCGTCAACATCTGCGAGACCGGCCAGATCCTGAACGAGCTCTATGGCCCGCTGGTCTCGGCGGTCAACGTCTCGTATCCGGACAAGCTCGCGGCACGGCCGGACGCGTTCCGCGAGTTCGGCCGGCTGCTGAAGGCGTCGATCGACTACGCGCTGGCGAACCGCGACGAGGTCTTCGGCGCGCTCGCGAAGCAGGCCAACATCGACCGCAAGTTCTTCGATTGGTGGTTCGACCGGACCACCAGCGTGCCGGCGGTATTCGGCGAGCAGCATGCGAAGGCGGTCACGCAGGCCTGGGCCATCGGCCGCGACTTCGGCATGATCCAGAGCGTGCCCGACGTCCGCGCGGTCGCCTGGGATCAAGCCGCGAAGGGGTGACCGCCGGCGCGTCACCGCTGGCGCAGCGCGCGGTCGCGGTCGGCTTCCTGCTGCTGATCGCCGCCGCGTGGGTCGGGTCGACCGGCCGCGTCGCGCCGTACCTGCTGCCGCCGCCGGCCGACGTCGGCCGCGCGCTGGCGGCGCTGGTCGCCACGCCGGCCCGGCTGGTGCATCTGGGCGCGACCCTCGGCCACATCGGCGCCGCGATCGCGATCGCGTTCGTCGTCGGCGCCGTGCTCGCATTCACCGCGCACTACGCGCGCTGGAGCGCACCGGCGATCCATCAGCGGCTCGGGCCGTTCCTGTCGGCGTTCTCCGGCATCGGCTGGACGCTGCTCGCGGTGATCTGGTTCGGCGTCTCGAGCTTCACCGTGATCTTCACGATCGTCGCGGTGCTGCTGCCGTTCGCGCTGGTCAACCTGCGCGAGGGCCTGGCCGCGCTCGATCGCGAGCTGCTCGAGATGGGCGCGAGCTTCGGCCGCGGCCGGGTCCGCGCATTCCGGCTGCTGGTGCTGCCGGCGCTGCTGCCGTTCTGCGCGGCGACGCTGCGGATCATGTTCGGCGTCTCGTGGAAGGTCGCGCTGACCGCCGAGCTGTTCGGCGGCGGCAGCGGCCTCGGCTACGTCATCAACCTGGCCCGCCAGGATTACGACACCGCGACGCTGTTCGCGGTGATCGGCTTCATCATCGTCGCGGTGACGCTCGCGGACCGGCTCGTCTTCGGCCCGCTCGAGCGCCGGACTGCGCGCCAGTTCGGCGGCTAGATGCCGACGCCCCGACCTGCTGCCCGGCCGCCGGCATTCGCGCGGCGGCCGGCCGCGGTCTGGCTCGCCGATGCGCTGGTCGTGGTCGCCATCGCCGCCTGGGCGATCGGCGCCCGGTCGCTGCCGGAGTTCGTGCTGCCGGGCCCCGGCGCGGTGGCGGCCCGGCTGCTCGCGCTGTTCACCGACGCCGACTTCCTGGTCCATACCGTCGCCTCGACGGTCCGGGTGCTGGTGTCGGTGCTGCTCGCGCTCGTGATCGGCGGCAGCCTCGCGCTGCTGGCGCGCGCGCTGCCGCTGCTCGACGGCGTGATCTCCGGGCTGCTGCTGCCGTTCCTCAACGCGTTCCCGTCGATCGCGTGGGCGATCCTCGCGGCGATCTGGTTTGCGCCCGGCCACTTGTCGATCATCTTCGTGCAGGTCGCGATCCTGGTGCCGTTCTGCCTGATCAACGTCGCCGAAGGGCTGCGCCAGATCGATCGCGAGGTGCTCGAGATGGCCGAGAGCTTCACGCGCCGGCGCGGCCGCGTGCTGTTCTCGGTCACGCTGCCGCTGCTGATGCCGTACCTGTCGGGCGCGCTGCGGATCGCCTATGGCGTTGCATGGAAGATCGCGCTGGTCGCCGAGCTGCTCGGCTCGACCTCCGGCCTCGGCTACCTGATGCTGCGCGCGCAGGGTTCGGCCGACCTCGTCACCGTATTGGCGGCATGCCTGGCGATCGTCGCGCTCTACTATGCCGGCGAGCGGCTGCTGCTCGATCCGCTGGCGCGCCGGTTCGCCGGGCGCTGACCAGGCGCCGGCCGAGTGCCGACCGGGCGCCAAGCGGGTGCCGACCGAGTGCCGGCCGGGCGCGAGTCGTGCTCGAGATGGCAGGGTGCTCGAAATGGCATAGGACGGCATCCATGCCCCGAGATGGCATGTCCAGGCTTCCGAAGCGGCGGCGGATCGGCATGAAGACGAACGACGAAATCGGTGCACGCACGGGGGCGCGATCGTGGCCGGCAACCAGGTGGCTCGTGGCGGATTGCTCGTGCGCCGCGAGCGGTAGGTCGGTGGTGGCCCGCGGAGTGGCGTTGCTGCGCGCGGCCGGCGTTGTCGCGATCACTGCCACCGCCATCGCCGCCGCCCCGGCGGCGTCGCAGACACCGGCCGCCGGGTCCGCGACGCAGGCCGCCGCCCGGATCGGCGACGATGTCTATCGCGCCGGCGGCCGCATCGATCTGCATGCCGACAACCCGGGCGACGTGGTCGCCGCTGGCGGCCGGGTCGACGTGACCGGCCGGGTCGGCGGCGATGTGCTGCTCGCCGGCGGCCGGGTCGCGGTCGACGCGACGGTGGACCAGGATCTCTATGCCGCCGGCGGCGCTGTCCGCATCGCCGGGCCGGTCGGCCGGTCGGCCCGGCTCGCCGGCGGCGAGGTCGCCGTTGCACCCGGAGCCGCGATCGCCGGGGCCGTGACCATCGCCGGCGGCCACGTCGCGTTCGATGGCCATGCCGGCCGCGACCTGCTGATCCGCGCGCGCCGCGCCGAGATCAACGGCCGCGTCGACGGCGATCTGCTGATCGCCGGCGGCGAGCTGTCGCTCGGGCCGGATGCGGTCGTCCGGGGCCGGCTCGAGCACCGGGTCCGGACGCCGCCGCAGGTGGCGGCCGGTGCCCGCATCGCGGGCGGCATCGTCGCCGCCGCGCCGGAGCCCGGCCGCAGTGGCGGCCGCGTCGGCGCGACGCTGGTTACGGTTGCCGCTGCGCTACTCGCCGCGGCGGTGTTGCTCTGGCTCGTGCCGCGCGCGGCGCGTCGGGCGGGCCGGTCGCTGCGCGCACGGCCGGTCGCCGCGCCGCTCGCCGGCGTCGCGACGCTGGTCGGCCTGCCGGTCGTCGCGGTGCTCGCGCTGATCACGGTCGTCGGCATCCCGCTCGGCCTGTTCGCCGGGCTGGTGCTGCTCGGCTTGCTGCTGACCGGCGCGCTGGTCACCGCGGTCGCGATCGGCGATGCGATCGTCGAGCGGCGCGGCGCCGGCAACGGCTGGCAGCGCTGGCTCGCCGCCGCGGTCGTGCTGCTCGGACTGTGCCTGCTCGCGCAGCTTCCGTATCTCGGCTGGATCCTGTGGCCGCTCGCAACCGTCTTCGGCGCCGGCGCGGTCGCCATCGCGGCGATCGCGGCCAGGCGCGGGAGCGGCGGCAGGGCGACCGAACGGCCGGCTCCATGACCCGCGCGAGGCTTCCCGACCGGCAGACGTCCGGTCACACGGTCCACTTCCGTTCGTAATCCATGCGCACGAAGTGCTCGACCAGGAAGTCGACGAAGCAGCGGACCCGCGCCGGCAGGTGACGGCGGGACTGGAACGCGATGTTGACGATCAGGCGCGGCAGATCCCAGTCGTCGAGCACCGGCACCAGCCGGCCGGCGACGATGTCGTCGTGCAGGATGTAGCGCGGCTGGACCAGGATGCCCATGTGCTCGCGGGCCGCCGCCAGCAGCAGCTGGCCGTCGTTGGCTTCGAGCAGCCCCTTGACGTGTACGACCTGGGTCCGGCCGTTCTTGGTGAAGCGGAGCCGGTCGGGCTGGTTGGAATAGGTGTAGATCAGCAGCGGATGGCGGGCGAGGTCTTCGATCTTCAGCGGCCGGCCGTGGCGCTGCAGGTACTGCGGCGATGCTGCGAGGATCCGGCGGGTCTCGGCGAGACGGCGGACCGTGATGTTCGAGTCCGATTCGAATTCGCGGGTCCGGATCGCGACATCGATGCCGTTCTCGATCAGGTCGTAGTAGCGGTTGGACACCACCAGCTCGACCCGCAGCGCCGGATAGCGCTTCAGGAACCGCGGCAGGATCGGCACGATGTGCTTCATGCAGAACGACAGCGAGGCGGTCACGCGCAACTGGCCCTGCGGATTGAGCGTTGCCGCATTGATCGCCGCCTCGGTCGCCTGCAGGTCGGCCAGCATCGTCTTGCAGTGGCGGAAGTATTCGTTGCCGGCCGAGGTCAGTGCCAGGCGGCGGGTATTGCGTGACACCAGCTGGACGCCGAGCCGCCGCTCGAGCGCCGCGAGCTGCCGGCTCGCCGTCGCGTTGGAGACCTGCAGCGCTTCGGCCGCGCGCGAAAGGCTGCCCAGTTCGCCGATCTGGACGAACAGTTCGAGCTCCGACCATCGGCCCATGGCTGCGTCTCCTTCCGGTCGTTCGGATTTTTGCACCGGATGAAAAAGTCTATTCCATTCGAGCTGTTCGGTTTCCACCGCTGATGCATTAGAGTCGCTGCAACGGCAAGACCGAGGAGACCGGTGCGCAACCTCGACGAGGACAACATCACGCAGGCCGTGATCGCGAGTCATGCGGGCGCGCCCGACGTGCGGCTGCGCGAGTTGATGACCAGCCTGGTGCAGCATCTGCACGAGTTCGCCCGCGAGACCCGGCTGACCACTGCGGAATGGCAGCAGGGGATCGAGTTCCTGACCGCGGTCGGCCACATGACGACCGCGCAACGGCAGGAGTTCATCCTGCTGTCCGACGTGCTCGGCCTGTCGATGCTGGTCACCGCTCAGAACGAGAAGCATCCGGCCGGCTGCACCGAGGCGACCGTGTTCGGCCCGTTCCATGTGCCCGGCGCGCCGCGGTTCGAGAACGGATCCGACATCGCGAACGGCGCGCCGGGGATCGCCTGCCGCGTCACCGGCCGTGTCGTCGACCTCGGCGGCGAGCCGATCGCCGGCGCCGAGATCGACGTCTGGCAGGCCGATGCCGACGGGCGCTACGACGTGCAGTATCCGGATGCCGAGCGGCACGGCGCCCATCGGGCGCGCGGCCGCCTGCGGTCCGGCGCGGACGGACGGTTCGGCTTCACGTCGATCGTCGCCGAAGCCTATCCGATCCCGCACGACGGCCCGGTCGGCCGCCTGCTCGAGTGCCTCGGCCGCCATCCGTGGCGGCCCGCTCATCTGCATTTCATGATCAGCGCGCCGGGCTTCCGGACGCTGGTGACGCATGTGTTCCGCGACGGCGACCGCTATCTGGATTCCGACGCCGTCTTCGGCGTGCGCCAGACGCTGATCGCCGAATGGCAGCGGCAAGACGACGGCAGCTATGCGCTCGATTTCGAGTTCGTGCTCGATCGTGCTGCCGCCGAATGACGACAGGGGGGGCGAATCGATGAATCTGGATCTTTCCGGCAAGCTCGCACTGGTCACGGGATCGACCCGCGGCATCGGCCTGGCGAGCGCGATCGGGCTCGCGCGGATGGGCGCGGAGGTGGTCATCAACGGCCGTACCGCCGAGGCGGTCGCCGAAGCGACCGGCCGGCTGGCCGCGGCGGTCGCCGGCGCCAAGGTCCGGTCGGTGGTCGCCGACCTGGGCGATGCGGCCGGCTGCCGCCGGCTGATCGATGCGGTCGCCGAGGTCGACATCCTGGTCAACAACCTCGGCATCTACGAGCCGAAGCCGTTCTTCGAGATCGGCGACGACGAATGGTCGCGGATGTTCGAGGTCAACGTGATGAGCGGCGTGCGGCTCACCCGCCACTATCTGAAGCGGATGCTCGACGGCAAGTCGTGGGGGCGTGTCGTCTTCGTGTCGAGCGAATCCGGCGTCTACGTCCCGAAGGAGATGGTGCACTACGGCTTCTCGAAGGCGGCGCAGCTCTATATCGCGCGCGGCGCCGCCGAGCAGACCAAGGGCACCGGGATCACGGTCAATTCGGTGCTGCCGGGACCGACCTGGGTCGAAATGGCGCCGGTGCGGCTCGAGGCGCGGGCCAAGGGGCTCGGCACCACCGCCGACGCGCTCGCCAAGGCGACGTTCACCGATCGGCGGCCGGCTTCGCTGCTGCAGCGGTACGCGTCGCCGGAAGAGGTGGCGAACCTGATCTGCTACGTCTGCTCGCCGGCCTCCAGCGCCACCAACGGCGCGGCGTTGCGCGCCGACGGCGGCATCGTCACCAATCCGTTCTGAGCCGGCCGTGCCATGACGATCAGCCCTCGGGCCCCGCTCGAGATCGGCATCGTCGTTGCCGATCTCGACCGCGTCGTCGATTTCTACCAGCGCGTGCTCGGCTTCGAGCGGATTTCGGAGGCGACGCTGGCTCCGGATCGCGCCGAGCGGATCGGGTTCGGTCGGGTCGAGTTCCGGATGGTCCGGATGCAGACCGGCTACGGCGAACGGATCAAGCTGATCGCGACCGTGCCGGCGCCGGCCGGGCAGTCCACCGGCGGCGCGGTGCTGGCGCGCGCCGGCATCGCCTATCTGACCTTCGTCGTCGCCGACCTCGACGCGGCATTGCAGCGCTTGCGGGCCGCCGGCGTCCAGCCGCTCTCCGCCGAGCCGGTGCAGTCGCGTCCGGGCACTCGGCTGGTCTTCTTGCGCGACAGCGAAGGCAACGCGCTCGAACTGGCCCAGTACGACGATCTGCATGCCTACCGGTCCGACCTGACTCGCTGAACCCATTCGCCGAACTGATTCGCTGAACTGATTCACCGAACCGCTTCCGACCGAGCTGCGCGCAGTGGACGCGCACGCCGAAAAACCGAGAAGGAGACAACGATGACACGTTCGCTTCGCCGGCAGTCGCTCGCCGGCCTCGCATTGATCGCCGGCCTCGCGGCGCAATGCCCGTCGATCGCACTGGCGCAGACCGACTGGAAACCGACCCGGCCGGTGACGATCATCGTGCCGTTCCCGCCCGGCGGCACCGCCGATCAGGTCGCGCGCCTGGTCGGCACCGAGATGCAGAAGATCCTCGGGCAGAACTTCGTGATCCTCAACCAGCCCGGCGCGACCGGCGCGATCGGCGCGCGCGCGGCGCGCGACGCCGAGAAGGACGGCTACACCTGGCTCGGCACCGCGCATCGGCTGGTCGGCACTTATTCGATCATGAGCGATGTCAAGGTCAACCTCGGCGAGTTCCACCAGTTCCTCGCGATCACCAACGTCCCGGTGATCAGCGTCGCGCCGGCGGCCACCTACAAGGACTTCGCGGAGCTGCTGGCGGATCTGAAGGCGAAGCCGGGCCAGCTGACCGTCGGCACCGCCGGCCCGGCAACCAGCGGGCACTTCGCGATGGAGGCGCTGGCGCAGACGGCCGGCATCAAGTAGCGGCCCGTCACCCCCCCGGGCGGCGCGCCGGCCGTGCTGGCGACGGTCTCGCGCGAGACCGTCATCAACGCCGAGCTCGCGAGCGACCAGGCCGAGATGATCCGCGCCAAGCGGCTGCGGCCGCTGGCGGCGCTGAGCCCGGAGGCGCTGACGATCAGCGGCCATGGCGCGATTCCGTCGATCGGCCAATGGGTGCCGAACATGCCGGCGGTCACGACCCAGTTCGGGATCCTGATCCCGAAAGGCGTGCCGCAGAACGTCGTCGATACCGTCGACCGGATCTGGCGCGAGCAGATCGCCAATTCGCCGGCGCTGAAGAAATGGGCCGAGGATTCCGGCGCGCTCGCGACGGTGCTGTCCGGCAAGCAGGCCGAAGACGCGGTCTGGCCGACGGTGGTTGCATCCGCCTGGATGATGCACCATGCGGGGCTGACCCGCGCATCGCCGGAGTCGATCGGCATCGCGCCGATGAAGCCGTGAGCATCGCCCGGCGGCGCACCGATCTGCTGTCCGGCATCGTCGTCGTCGCGCTGGCGATCTTCTTCGCCTGGTCCGGTCGCGGCCTCGAGCTGCGCGGACTCGAAGGGATCGGGCCCGGCTACTTCCCGCTGCTGCTGTCGGGGGTGCTGTTCGTGCTGGGGCTGATCCTGCTGCTCGGCGCGCTGCGCCCCGGGCGTGCCGGTTTCGCGGCGTCGGCTCGCGTCCCCGCGGCTCCCATCCCCGCGGCGGGCGACCTCCGGGCGGCGGGCGCTATCCCGGTGGCGGGCGATACCCCGGCAGCGGGCGACGCCGCGACGCTGCCGATCCCCTGGCGCGCCATCGCGTGCCTGTCCGGCGCGCTGCTGCTGTTCGCGCTGATGGTGCGGCCGCTCGGGCTCGGGCCGGCGCTGGCGGCCGCGACCGCGCTGTCGAGCGTCGCCAGCCGGCGCTGGCGCGTCTGGTCCACCGTGGCGATCGCGGCCGCGATGGTCCTGCTCGGCTGGGTCGTCTTCATCCGCGTGCTCGGGATGCCGGTGCGGATGCTCGGGCCGCTGCTATCCTGAGCTGACCCGATGGACCTGGCGCAAACGCTCGGCGTCGGATTCATGGCGGCGCTGTCGCTGCAGAACCTGCTGTTCTGCTTCACCGGCGTCGTCATCGGCACGCTGGTCGGCGTGCTGCCGGGCATCGGCCCGGTCGCGACGATCTCGATGCTGCTGCCGATCACGTTCGTGATGCCGCCGACGGCAGCGCTGATCATGATGGCCGGCATCTACTACGGCACCCAGTACGGCGGCTCGACCACCGCGATCCTGATCAACCTGCCCGGCGAGGCCTCGTCGATCGTCACCGCGATCGACGGGCACCGGATGGCGCGCGACGGCCGAGCCGGCGCCGCGCTCGCCACCGCGGCGCTCGGCTCGTTCTTCGCCGGCTGCGTCGCGACGGTGCTGATCGCGCTGCTGGCACCGCCGCTGACCGAGCTCGCGCTCGGCGTCGGCTCGCCCGAGTACTTCGCGCTGATGGTGATGGGGCTGGTCGCGTCGATCTCGCTGGCGCAGGGCTCGATCGTCAAGGCGCTGGCGATGCTGGTGCTCGGGCTGCTGTTCGGCACCATCGGCCAGGACATGGGCAGCGGCGCCGAGCGGTTCACCTTCGGTACGCCGGAACTGGTCGACGGGCTCGAGTTCGTCGCGATCGCGATGGGCCTGTTCGGCATCAGCGAGATCGTCCGCAACCTCGAGCGGGAAGGCAGCCGCCAGGCGACGACCGAGCGCGTCAGCGGCCTGCTGCTGACGCGGCGCGAGCTCGCCCAGATCGCTGCGCCGGTCGCGCGCGGCACGCTGCTCGGCTCGGCGCTCGGCGTGTTGCCCGGCGGCGGCGCGATCCTCGCGTCGTTCGCGTCGTACTCGCTGGAGAAGCGGCTGTCGGCGACGCCCGAACGGTTCGGCAACGGTGCGATCGAGGGCGTCGCCGGCCCGGAGTCCGCCAACAACGCGGCGGCGCAGACTTCGTTCATCCCGATGCTGACGCTCGGCATTCCGGCCAGCCCGGTGATGGCGCTGATGATCGGCGCGATGATCGTCCAGGGCATCGCGCCGGGCCCGACCGTGATGCTGCAGAAGCCGGAACTGTTCTGGGGTCTGATCGCGTCGATGTGGATCGGCAACGCGATGCTGCTGGTGCTGAACCTGCCGCTGGTCGGGATCTGGGTCCGCCTGCTGCAGGTCCGCTACGAGCTGCTGTTCCCGGCGATCGTCGGCTTCTGCTGCATCGGCGTGCTCAGCGTCGCCAACAGTCCGTTCCAGGTCTATGAAGTGATCTTCTTCGGGATCGGCGGCTACTTCCTGATGCGGCTCGGCTTCGAGCCGGCGCCGCTGCTGCTCGGCTTCGTCATCGGCCCGATGCTGGAGGAGAACTTCCGCCGTTCGCTGGTGCTTTCGGGCGGCGAGCTGTCGATCTTCTGGTCACGGCCGGCGACCGCGACCATGCTCGGATTGTCGTTGGTCGCGCTGCTGCTGGCGGCGCTGCCGAAGGTGCGGGCGCGGCGGAACGAGGCGTTTGCGGAGTAGGTCAGTCCCACGCGATGGTTTCTCGCCGCTGGACTTTCAGCACATCGGTCGCCATCACCTGGGCGATGCGTTCGAGACTGGATGTCAGGGTACGGGCAGCACCGGACGGATCGGCGAAGAGCTGATCGAGGTTATCGAACCGGTCACCGGCCCGAGGCAGCAGCGCGCGCGGATTCGATCGGTCGGCATCGGGCCGGACCGAATAACGCGCGACGCCGAGTTCATCGTCGTCGACCGCCGAGATCAGCGTCATCGTCGACTTGATCAGCGGGAAGATCCTGGCGCCATCCAGCACCCAGAACGACAGTTCCTGCACTTCGGCATACAGGACGGTGTCGGCCTCCGGGCGCAGCGCCGCGAACTTCCAGCGCTTGACGGCATCCGCCGCCAGTACCGCATCCTTCGGCAGGGCGGTGCTGCTGCCTTGCTGCTGGAGCGCGGTCATCAGCGCGTCGTGCAAATGCGCGACTGCCGCAAGCCTCTGCTGGGCGAGCAGATCGGTGAGCTTTCTCGAGAGGGCGGATTCGGAGCCCTGCGTCGACTGGATGACGTAAGGCGTCTTTCCGACGAACAGGACGTTGGGGTTCGACGGGAGATAGACGTAGACCTTTCCGTACGGTGTGACTGGCGCCAGGACCAGTTTCGACGGTGGCGGTTTGTCGGCGACTTTCGGCGAGCGGGTCGTGCAGGCGGTCAAGCCTGCGATGCCGAGGGTCAGAAGTCGTCGGCGGTTCGAGGCGAATCCGGCGTCTGTCATGCGAGTGCTCGGGGCGGGGCGCAGAAGACCGTTCTGCAAGTGGCGTCGCGTGCTGGCGCGGTTTATGGCTTCGGCCGGGCCGCTGGACGCGGCCCTTAACTTGTCGCTGACGCGGACAAGTTAGCCTGCGCCGTAAACCAAGAAACCCGCGCCCTACGGGCGCGCCGCGCTACGCGCGGTCGCCAAGAGCGTTACCGTCGAATTTCATTCGACGGTAACGCTCTTGGCGAGGTTTCTTGGTTTATCCACATCCGTCCCCCTCGCCAGCGCTGCGTGATACGCCAGCAACTGCAGCGGCACGACATGCAGGATCGGCGACAGCGGGCCGGCGTGGTCGACCAGGTTGATCACGTGGATGAAGTCGTCGGCGTCGATGTGGGTGTCGCGGTCGGCGAAGACGAACAGTTCGCCGCCGCGGGCGCGGACTTCCTGCAGGTTGGACTTGAGCTTCTCGATCAGCGCATCTTTCGGCGCGACTACGACCACCGGCATGTCGGCGTCGACCAGCGCGAGCGGGCCGTGCTTCAGCTCGCCGGCGGCGTAGGCCTCGGCGTGGATGTAGGTGATCTCCTTGAGCTTCAGCGCGCCTTCCATCGCGATCGGGAAGTGGACGCCGCGGCCGAGGAACAGCGCATGCTGCTTGGTCGCGAATTTCTCGGCCCAGGCCTTGACCGCCGGCTCGATCGCGAGCACGTGGTTCATCGCGGCCGGCAGGTGGCGCAGCTGGGTCAGCAGCTCGTCCTCGCGGACCGGCGACAGGCGGCCGCGCAGCTTGGCGGTGACCAGCGTCAGCAGGAACAGCGCGGCGAGCTGGGTGGTGAACGCCTTGGTGGACGCGACGCCGATCTCGGGGCCGGCGCGGGTCAGGAAGCGCAGCCGGCTCTGCCGGATCAGCGCCGATTCCGGCACGTTGCAGATCGACAGCGTGTCGGTCAGGCCGTGGCTCTTGGCGTGCTGGAGCGCGGCGATGGTGTCGGCGGTCTCGCCGGACTGCGAGATCGTGATGACCAGCGTGTCCGGCAGCGACACCGATTCGCGGTAGCGGTATTCGCTGGCGATCTCGACCGCGACCGGGACGCCGGCGATCGATTCCATCCAGTACTTGGCGACCATGCCGGAGTGGTAGCTGGTGCCGCAGGCGAGGATCAGCACCTGCTTCATCCGGCCGAAGACCTCGGCGGCGTCGGCGCCGAACAGGCCGGGCGACAGCGAGCGCGCATGCTGGACCATCTCGAGCGTGTTGGCGATGGCGCCGGGCTGCTCGAAGATCTCCTTCTGCATGTAGTGCGCATAGTTGCCGAGCTCGACCGCGTCGGCCGACAGCTGGCTCTCGACGATCGGCCGTTCGGCGGCCTTGCCGTCGGCGTCGACGATCCGGTAGCCGTTGTGGCGGATCTCGACGACGTCGCCTTCCTCGAGGTAGGCGACGTACTTGGTGACCTGCAGCAGCGCCGAGGTGTCGGAGGCGAGGAAGTTCTCGCCGTTGCCGGTGCCGTCGGCGCCGATGCCGAGCAGCAGCGGCGAGCCGCGGCGCGAGCCGACCACGACGTCGGGCTCGCGGCTGCTGATCACCGCGAGCGCGTAGGCGCCCTCGAGCTGGCCGACCGCGGTGCGGACCGCGTCGAACAGCGACGCGCCGCTGCGCACCAGCGAGTGGACCAGGTGCGCGACGACCTCGGTATCGGTCTGCGACTGGAACTCGTAGCCGAGGTCGCGCAGCCGGGCGCGCAGCGCCTCATGGTTCTCGATGATGCCGTTGTGGACGATCGAGATGTCGAGCTCGCCCTTGCTCGAGATGTGCGGATGGGCATTGCCTTCGGTGACGCCGCCATGGGTCGCCCAGCGGGTATGCGCGATCCCGACCGGCGCATCGGCATGAGAAGCCCTGGCGCGCGCGTCGAGCTCGGCGACCCGGCCGACCGCCCGGACCCGGGTCATCGTGCCGTTCATGATCGCGATCCCGGCCGAGTCGTAGCCGCGGTACTCGAGCTTCTTCAGACCCTCGATCAGGATCGGGACGACGTTGCGGCGCGCCGTCGCGCCAACGATTCCGCACATGGTGTTCTCGCCGTTGATTCAGTTGGGACTGCGGCTCGATGATCGCGACATCGCGATTGGTCGAGGAAAGACCCGAAAGGGGCCGACGGAGGCATTCATCCAGGGCCTGTTCACTCTACGGACGCCGCCGCGCCGGTGCCTGCCAGCCCGCAGGGCAAGGCGCGCGTGAGGCCGCGTGCCGGGCGCACGCAACGAGCGCGCAACGCGGCCCTGCGGGCTGGCAGGCACCGGCCCTGCGGGTGATCTCACCAAACGAGCGCCAGCCGCGTTGCAAATGCTCGCCATAGCGGCGGCTATGTCTGCGCTTTGCGCCTTGCTGGCGCTCGTTTGGTGAGTCACGCGGCGGCGTCCGTAGAGTGAACAGGCCCTAGCGCTTCTTGACTGGCCGCTTCCAGCCTTCGATCGTCTTCTGCGGCGCGCGCGAGATCGTCAGCGCGTCGGCCGGCGCTTCGCGGGTCAGCGTGGTGCCGGCGCCGAGCGTGGCGCCGCGCTTCACGGTGACCGGCGCGACCAGCTGGGTGTCGCTGCCGACGAAGACGTCGTCCTCGATGATGGTCTGGTGCTTGTAGGCGCCGTCGTAGTTGCAGGTGATCGTGCCGGCGCCGATGTTGACACGGGCGCCGACGACCGCGTCGCCGACATAGGACAGATGGTTCGCCTTCGAACCCGTCGCCATCTTCGCGTTCTTGAACTCGACGAAGTTGCCGACGTGGTTGTCCTCGCCGAGCTCGGTGCCGGGGCGCAGCCGGGCGAACGGGCCGACCTTCGAGCGGACGCCGACGCGGGCGCCGTCCAGGTGCGACATCGCCAGGATCTCGGCGCCGGCGGCGATCGCGCAGTCGCGGATCACGCAGTTCGGGCCGATGCGGGCGCCGTCGCCGAGCGTGACCGTGCCTTCGAAGACGCAGCCGACGTCGATCGCGACGTCGCGGCCGCAGTCGAGCCGGCCGCGGATGTCGATCCGGGCCGGGTCGGCGAGCGTGACGCCGGCGTCGGTCAGCGCATCGGCGAGCTGGCGCTGGTGCCGCCGCTCGAGCTCGGCGAGCTGGGTCTTGCTGTTGACGCCGAGCGGCTCCCAGTCGAAGCGCGGCTGCACGGTCTCGACCGCGACGCCGTCGCGGACCGCCGCGGCGATCACGTCGGTCAGGTAGTACTCGCGCTGGGCGTTGTCGTTGGACAGGCCGGCGAGCCAGCGTTTCAACCGCGCGGTCGGCGCGACCAGGATGCCGGTGTTGATCTCGCGGATCTTCAGAGTTTCGGCATCGGCGTCCTTCTGCTCGACGATCCGGCTGACCCGGCCGGCGCCGTCGCGGACGATCCGGCCGTAGCCGGTCGGGTCCGGCAGGATCTGCGTCAGCATCGCGACGCGCTCGCCGGCGGCGCCGGCCGCCGTGCTGCCGCCGGTCGGCGTGCTGCCACCGGCCACCGCGCTGCTGCTGGCCGCTGCGTTGCCGCTGGTCTCCGCGCTGCCGCTGGCCGCCGCAGCGGCGCCGCCGGTCGGTGGCCGCGCCGCCGCGACCAGCCGCTGCAGCGTCTCGGCCGAGACCAGCGGGACATCGCCATAGAGCACCAGCGTCGGCGAGCCGTCGTCCAGGTGCGGCACGGCCTGGCTGACCGCATGGCCGGTACCGAGCTGCGGCGCCTGCAGCGCCCAGCGTAGATCGCTCTGTGTCGCGAATGCCGACTGAACCTTGTCACCGCCATGGCCGAACACGACGACCAGTCGCGCGGGACGTAGACTGCGGGCGGTATCGATCACGTGACCCAGCAACGGCTTGCCGGCGAGCGGGTGCAGAACCTTCGGCAGGTCGGAGTGCATTCGCTTGCCCATGCCGGCGGCCAGGATCACGATATTCATGGGGCTTCAGATGAGTGACGGTTGCGCGGCGACGTCCGCGCGGGCGCGGCTGGCGCTGGCGGTGGTGTTCGCGCTGCTGGTAACGGCGTGTTCCACGATCAAACTGGGTTACGAGAGCCTGCCGACCCTGGTCCTGTGGCAGGCGGACAGCTACCTGGCGCTCGACGACGACCAGGAGGCGGCGCTCAAGCGGCATGCCAATACCTTGCTGCGCTGGCATCGGCAGGATCAGTTGCCAGTGTATGCCGGTTTGCTCAGCCGGGTAGAGAACGAAATGCGGTCCGAGGTAACCGTTGATCAGGTGACCGGATGGCGCAAGTCGATTCTAGCCGCCTGGACCCCGCTGGCCGACCGTCTGGCGCCGGCGGTCGCGGAAATCGCGATCGGTCTGCGCACCGAGCAGATCGATCATCTGCGCAGGGCGCTCGCCAAGGCCAACGACAAGGCCGCGCGCGATTTCCGTTCGCCCGATCCGGTCAAGCGCGTCGACGCCAGGGTCAAGCGCTGGACCGAGCGTGCCGAGGGTTTCCTCGGCGATCTGAATGCCGAGCAGCAGCGGCTGGTTCGCGCAACCGCGCAGGCCGCCTCGGCCGACGACGGCGCCTGGTGGCAGCAGCGGCTGGCCCGGCAGCGCAGCGTCGTCGACCTGCTGGCGGCGCTGTCCGCCGAGCGGCCGCCGGTCGAGGTCGCGGCCGAGCGGGTGCGGCCGCTGCTGGCCAGCCTGTTCCAGCCGGTCGCCGGCACCGCCGACGGTGGCGTCGGCGACCGCCTGACCGCCCAGCTGATCGCCGCGGCGACACCCGAGCAGCTGAAGCGGGCGATCGCGCGGGTCGACGGCTATCGCCAGGACGTGGTCGTGCTGGCGCGGCGCTGAGTCGCTGCTAACCGAACAGCGGCCACCACTGCACCAGCAGCGCCACCAGCAGCAGCAGCACGAACAGCCGGACCCAGCGCTGGGTCCGTTTCTGCTCGCCGATCAGCCGCTCGAGCAGCTGCGTCTGCGCCGGATCGGGTTGCGGATGCGCCTGCTGCGCGAGTGCGGCATGGGCCAGTCGCGGCAGCTGCGGCAGCAGCTGCGCCCAGCGCGGCGCCTCCTGCTCGAGCCGCTCGCGCAGGCCGCGCCAGCCGATCTGCTCGCTGATGAAGGCTTCGAGGATCGGCTTGGCGGTGACCCAGAGGTCGAGGTCGGGATCGAGCTGGCGGCCGAGCCCTTCGATGTTGAGCAGCGTCTTCTGCAGCAGCACCAGCTGCGGCTGGATCTCGACGTTGAACCGCCGTGAAGCCTGGAACAGCCGCATCAGCACCAGCCCGAGCGAGATCTCCTTGAGCGGCCGGTCGAATACCGGCTCGCAGCAGGCGCGGATCGCGCCTTCGAGCTCCTCGACGCGGGTGGTGCGCGGCACCCAGCCCGACTCGACGTGCAGGTCGGCGACCCGCCGGTAGTCGCGCCGGAAGAACGCCAGGAAGTTCTGCGCCAGGTAGTTCTTGTCGAAATCCGACAGCGTGCCGACGATGCCGAAGTCGAGCGCGATGTAGCGGTTGAAGTCGTCGCCCTGGTCGCCGACCAGGATGTTGCCCGGGTGCATGTCGGCATGGAAGAAGCCATGCCGGAATACCTGGGTGAAAAAGATCTCGACGCCGTCGCGCGACAGCTTGTGCAGGTCGATGCCGGCTTCGCGCATCCGCTCGGTCTGGCTGATCGGGATGCCGTCGACCCATTCCATCACCAGCACGCTCTGCCGGCAGTAGTCCCAGAACATCTGCGGGATCCGCAGCAGCCGCGAGTCGCTGAAATTGCGGCGCAGCTGGTTCGCGTTCGACGCTTCGCGGATCAGGTCGAGCTCGTCATGCAGATAATGGTCGAACTCGTTGATGACCTCGAGCGGGCGCAGCCGGCGCGCATCGGCCGAAACCCGGACCGCGAACGAGCCGGCGGTGCGCAGCAGATCGAGATCCTGCTCGATGACGTCGGCCATGCCGGGCCGCAGCACCTTGACCGCGACCTTGGTGCCGTCGTGCAGCCGTGCGGTATGCACCTGGGCGATCGAAGCCGATGCGACCGCGACCTCGTCGAACTCGGCGAACACTTCCGAGATCGGGCGGCCGAGGCCGCGCTCGATCTCGGCGACCGCGAGCGCCGCCGGAAACGGCGGCACCCGGTCCTGCAGCCGCGCGAGTTCGTCGGCGATGTCGGGCGGCAGCAGGTCGCGCCGGGTCGACAGCACCTGGCCGAACTTGACGAAGATCGGGCCGAGGCTCTCGAACGCGAGCCGCAGCCGGGCACCGCGCGCCTGGGGCGGCGTCGCGAACCGCAGCCAGCGCGTCGCCGCGAGCAGCGCGGCCGAGCCGGTGCTGGTCGCCGCGCCGCTGACCGCCAGCTCGTCGAGGCCGAATCGCCGGATCGTCCAGAGGATCCGAAGCAGGCGGCGGGCGCGCAGCAGCAGGGCAACCGGGGTGGACAACGCGGCGGGCTCTCGGCGGGTGAGGCGGGCCCCATTATGGACGATCGGGATGGTCCGGCCGGCCATGGGCTGCCGGCCGCATGGCGTGGCGCGGGGCCCGGTGCATTGCCTATACTGCGCGGTCCATCGATCCGGCCGGTCTCATGCTGCGCGACATGACATCCTACAAGCTCGCGAAGGTCTCCAACGGCCTCAGCGAGAACACGGCGAGGCTCCATTTCGCGGACCTCGGGCTGAAACTGCTGGACTGGCGCATCATCGTCGCGCTGCGGCACGAAGGGCCGGCGACCGCGGCCGAGATCGCGCAGCTGATCGAGGCCGACAAGGGTAACGTCAGCCGGTCGATCTCGGCACTGACGGCGCAGGGCCTGGTGCGCCGGTCGGCGACGCCGGGCGCCTTGCGGCAGCGCCGGCTGGAACTGACGAACGCCGGCGACGCACTGTTCGCGCGCCTGAACCCGATCGCCCGCGAACGCGAGCGCCAGCTGCTGAGCGTGCTGACGCCCGACGAGCGGGCAGCGTTCGACGCGCTGCTCGACAAGCTGCTGGAGCAGCTCGTCGTCATGGCGCGGGCCTGAACCCGCTGGCGGCCGGGCTCAGCCGGACATCGGCGAGAACCCGATGGTCCTGACGGTCTCCTGCCACCGCTGCTTCTCGAGCTTGAGGTAGTGTTCGTACGCTTGGCCGTGGATGAGCAGCGGATCCAGCGCCTGCCGGTCCAGCCCCTGCCGGAGCTTGTCGGATCGGGTGGCGGCGGCGATCTGCCCGGACAGATCCGCCACGATCGGCGCCGCCAGGCCGGCGGGTCCGATGAAGCCGAACGAGTCCTTGAAGACCAGCTTCGGGAAGCCGCTCTCGGCGCAGGTCGGGACGTCGGGGATGATCCTGGACCGCACGTCGTCGGTCGTCGCGATGATCCGGATCCGGCCGGTATGGTGCATTTCGATGAACTGGCCGGTCGTTGCGATGATCATCGGGATCTGACCGCCGAGCAGCTGCTGGTTCGCCTCGCTGCCGCTCTTGAACGGCACGTGGGTGAACGGCGCGCCGCCGAGCTTCCCGAGCAGCGTCCCGATCAGGTGCTGCGGCGTACCGATGCCGGGCGTGCCGAACGTCGCCCGATCCGGGTGGCGCCGGGCCCAGTCCAGCAGCTCGGCGAGCGTGCGCACGCCGATCGTCGGCGACACCACGATGGCATAGGCGAACGCACACAGCGTCGACACCGGCGTGAAGTCCTCCTCGAGGCTGTAGGGCAGCTTGTCGAAGACGTACGGGAACAGCGTCAGCACGGACGTACTGCCGAAGAAGAGGCGGCTGCCGTCCGCAGGTGCCGCCTTGATGACGTTGATCGCGATCCGGCCGCCCGCGCCGGCACGGTTCTCCACCAGTACGTTCCGGTTCGCGATTGCCGCGATCTCCGTCGATGCGATGCGGGCGATGATGTCGGCGCCGCCGCCCACCGCGAAGCCGAGCACGAGGTGCAGCGGAGACAGTTCCGCGGCCTGCGGACGGGCGGCGAAGGCGAGCGTGGCCGCGCCGGCGGAGCCCAGCATCAGTTGCCGTCGAATGTGCCTGGATGGTGCTGCCATGGTCAGTCCTCCGCCAGCTGCGTGCGATGCATGACCCGTCGCGAGGACGGATCGAAGGCGTCCCGTCGATGCATGGTGCAGCGGTTGTCCCAGAGGATCAGGTCGCCGACCTCCCAGGTCTGCGTCCAGCGGTGCGGCGACTGATTCGCGTTCGCCCAAAGCTCGTCCAGCAGCGCTTCGCTGTCGTCCAGCGACAGGCCGGGAATGTAGGCGAACGGACGCCGGCCGAGATAGAGATGCTTGCGGCCGCTGCGCGGATGGTGTCGCACGAGCGGATGGGTCGGCCCCTGGGCCTGGCGTGGATCGGTCGTCGCGGCGTATCCCTTGCGCGGGCGCCCGGAACTGTCCAGGCTGATATCGTGAATGCAGCTCAGCGACTCGATCCGCGTGCGCAGCGAAGCCGGCAGCGCGTCATGGACGCCGTACAGATCGCAGAATGACGTGTCCCCGCCGGCCGGCGGGATCTCCAGCGCGTAGAGGATCGCGCCGACCGGCGGCTGCGGATGGTAGGTCATGTCCTGGTGCCAGTACGCCTCGGCGTTGCCGAGCTCGCCGATCGGCTGGCCGTTCTCGAGCACGTTCGAGATGGTCAGCACGTAGTCGCTTTCCGGCGTGTCGAAACGGGTCGTGGCCGAGCGTTTCGGCGCCGCGTCGATCGTGCCCAGCTGGCGGGTGAAGGCGACGAGCTGGTGATCGTCGAGCGACTGGCCGCGGAAGCGCAGGACGAGGTGCTGGTACCACGCGTCCTTCAGACGTCGGATCGCGCGATCCGACAGCGGCCGGCCGAGATCGATGTCCTGGATGTCGGCGCCGAGCGAGCCGCCGGAAGGGCGGATGGTGAAGTCGGCCGGATCGGATGCCAAGCCTGTCTCCTCGTCGTGATCGGCCGGCCAGCATAGCGGTTGAGGTTGTAAAAACAACTTCAGGAAAACCCTGAGAGGGGGCCGGCGGCACCGGTCGCGGCTGGCCGCGTGCGCCTTGGCGGCGACGAATACGAGGGGGGAGGGAGGGTCAGCGGCGGAGCGGCTCGCCCGGAGCCGCTCCGGCGGTCGCGAAGTCGTGCAGCCCGCGGTCCAGCAAGTGCGATGGCCGCACTCTGCCCAGCGCCGCGAAGATGTGATCGAGCCGTCCGGGGAAGCGCCGTTCCCAGTCGCGCATCAGCGCCTTGGTCTCGTTGCGCTTCAGGTCCGACTGCGAGCCGCACAGGTTGCACGGGATGATCGGATACTGCCGCAGCGCGGCCCAGCGGATCAGGTCGGCTTCCTCGACGTAGGCGAGCGGCCGGATCACCACATGACGCCCGTCGTCGGATACCAGCTTCGGCGGCATCGTCTTCAGCTGACCGCCGTAGAACAGGTTCATGAAGAAGGTTTCGAGAATGTCGTCGCGGTGGTGGCCGAGCGCGATCCGGGTTGCGCCGAGCTCGTCCGCGACGCGATAGAGGATGCCGCGGCGCAGCCTCGAGCACAGCGAGCACATCGTGCCGCCCTCGGGGATCACGCGCTTGACCGTGCTGTAGGTGTCCTGGGTCTCGATGTGGAACTCGACACCGCGCTGCGCGAGATAGTCCGGCAGCACATGCGCCGGGAAACCGGGCTGCCGCTGGTCGAGGTTGACCGCGACCAGCGAGAACGGCACCGGTGCGCGCTGCTGCAGGCCGAGCAGCAGGTCGAGCATCGCGAAGCTGTCCTTGCCGCCGGACAGGCAGACCATCACCCGGTCGCCGGCGCCGATCATGCCGTAGTCGCCGATCGCCTCGCCGGCCAGCCGGTACAGCCGCTTCGCGAGCTTGTTGTTCTCGCGGTCGTCGCGGCGGGCGTCCTGGCGGGCGCCGGCACGCGGCACCGCCCGCCGGATCGACTCGATCGCGATGGTCTGGATGCCGGGCGCATCGTCCGGGCGCATCGCTCCGTCCCCGCAGCGCATCGTTCCGTCGGCGGAGCGTGCCGTCCCGCCGGCGGAGCGCGTCATTGCGTCTTCGGATCGCATCATTGCCGCCCCGGTCGCGAATGCGCCGTGGCCGTCGCCGGCGCCGCAGCGGGCATCAGGCTGGCATCGCGCGGCAGGCCGAGCAGGTGCTGGCCGCCGTCGACCAGCAGCACGCTGCCGGTGATCGATTGGTTGGCGACCGCGAACACGACCGACGCGGCGACGTCGTCCACGGTGCTCGATGCGCCGAGCGGCGAGAAGCGCGCATGCGCGGCGCGAAACGTCGCTTCGTCCTGCAGGTAGCTCGGCAGCGTGAGGCCGGGGGCGACACCCACGATCCGGATTGCCGGTGCCAGCGCCTGCGCCAGCATCGTCGTCGCGGCCGCGAGCCCGGCCTTGGCGACCGTGTACGACAGGAAGTCCGGGTTCAGGTTGAACAGTTTCTGGTCGAGCAGATTGACGATGACCCCACGCCGCTCGCCGTCACCGGCCGCTTCGAGATGCCGTGCGAACCCCTGCGCCAGCAGGATCGGCGCCACCAGGTTCGGCTGCAGATGGGCATTCAGCGAGCCGGCGGTGACGGTGGCGGCATCGTCGTGGACGAAATGCGATGCGTTGTTGATCAGCGCGGTGATCGGGCCGAGCTCGGCCACGGCGCGGTCGATCAGGCCTACGGCCGCGTCGGCCGCGTCGAGCCGGGCCTGGAAGCAGCCGGCCCGGCGTCCGAGGCCGCGGATCTGCGCCGCGGTCTCGCCCGCCTCTGCCGCGGAACTGCCGTAGTGCACGGCGATGTCCCAGCCGTCGCGGGCGAGCGCCAGAGCGATCGCCCGGCCGAGCCGGCGGGCGGCGCCGGTGACCAGCGCCACGCGCGGATTGCCTCTTGCCTGCATGGCGGGCACTGTAGCATGTTGAAATGAAGACGCCCTCCGATTCGCCGGTGCCCGGGCTGCCGCGGCCGGATGCGGCCGCCGCGGCGCTGAGCCGGCGGTTGTCGGCGCGGATCGGCGCGGTGATCGAGGCCGCCGGCGGCTGGATCGGCTTCGACCGCTATATGACGCTGGCGCTCTACGAGCCGGGCCTCGGCTACTACAGCAACGGGCGGCCGGTATTCGGCGCCGGTGGCGATTTCGTGACGGCGCCCGAGCTGTCGCCGCTGTTCGGCGCCACCGTCGCGCGCCAGGTCGCGCACTGGCTCGAGGATCCGGCGCTGGCCGCCGCCGGGCCGGCGATCGTCGAATTCGGCGCCGGCAGCGGTCTGCTCGCGAGCCATCTGCTCAACGCGCTCGACCGGCTCGGTCACGGCGGCGCCCGCTATCGGATCGTCGAGCTGTCGGCCGATCTGCGGCAATTGCAGAGGAAGACCATCGAAGCGCGCTGGCCGGCGCTGCTCGACCGGGTCGAGTGGCTCGACGCGCTGCCGGCCCGGTTCACCGGCGTCGTGATCGGCAACGAGGTGCTCGACGCGATGCCGGTGCGCGCATTCGAATGGGACGGCGCCGCGCTGCACGAGGCCGGCGTCGCGCGCGCCGGCGACGGCTTCGGCTGGGCGATGCGGCCGGCCGATGCGGCGCTCGCCGAGGCGGTCGCCGGGCTCGACGGATTCGGCGTCGAGCGCGGCGCCTGGCATCTGCCGTACCGCTCGGAAGTCTGTCTGCAGCAATCCGCCTGGCTCGCCACCGTTGCCGCCATGCTCGACGCCGGCGCCGTGCTGCTGTTCGACTACGGCTTTCCGGCCGCCGAGTACTACCATCCGCAACGTGTCGGCGGCACCTTGATGGGTCACTACCGGCATCGCTCGCATGTCGATCCGTTCGTCTGGCCCGGGCTGTCCGACATCACCGCGCACGTCGACTTCAGCCGGCTGCATGCCGCCGCCGGTGCGGCCGGCCTGACGACGCTCGGCTACCAGTCGCAGGCGCGCTTCCTGCTGAACTGCGGCCTGCTCGAGGAGCTCGAGGCGCTGCCGCGCGACGAGTCGAAGTTCTGGTTCTCGCAAGCGCAGGCGGTGCAGCAACTGGTCTCCGAGGCCGAGATGGGCGAGCTGTTCAAGGCGATCGCGTTCGGCAAGGGGTTGTCCGATGCCGCCGCCGCGCCGGGTTTCGGCACGCGCGACCGGCTGGCGACGCTTTGAGGGCGCTTCCTGCTGATGGCCACGCGCGCTGATGGCTCGCCCCTGATGGCGCACCCGCTGATGGCGCACCCGCTGATGGCGCGCCCTGCGATGCGCCCCCGGCTGCTGGCCGTCGCTGACCGCCTTGCGGAGCGCTGATTGATCAAGTGGCTGCTGACCGTGCTGCTCGCGCTGGTGGTCTTCGCCGGCCTGCGGCCGTTGCTGCGCCGCGCCGGGATCGGCCGGCTCCCTGGCGACCTGCGCTTCAAGATCCGTGGCCACGACGTCTCGCTGCCGATCGCATCGACCGTGCTGCTGTCGCTGATCGCGGCCGGGATCGGCCGGTTGCTTTGAGGGGGACGCGGCCCGGCGGCGGAAGATACTTGCATTATCGAACGAACGTTGGCAAACTCCCGTCTGATGTTGCAAGTGAAAATGCCGGGGGAGACAGCGGTGGCCGAATCGGCCATCGACGGCCGGTTGCGCCATGAGGAGGTCGCGCACCGCGCCGAGGACGTCGGGCACTATCTGCGCGGCACGTCGCTGAACCGCGCGCTCGAGGTCGTCGGCGACTGGTGGTCGCAACGGATCCTGCGCGAATCGTTCCTCGGCGTCCGCCATTTCGAGAAGCTGCAGCAGCATCTCGGCATCCCGCGCCAGACGCTGAGCCTGCGCCTCAAGCACCTGGTCGCGCACCGGATCCTGGACGATTCCGGCGACGGCTACCGGCTCGCGCCGGCAGGCCTGGCGTTGTATCCGTGGGCGCTGATGATGTGGCGCTGGACCCGCGATTGGGGCAGTTGCAGCCGGCATCCGGAAGGGTTGCTGCATCGTGACTGCGGCTGCGTGATGACGCCGGTATTCGCCTGCAGCGCGTGTCTCGCCGAGGTCACGCTGCGTGATGTCGACTATCGGCCGGCGCCCCTGGCCGGCGCCGGTGCGGCGGCGCAGTCCGCGCCCGGTGCCGGATCGCCGGCGACGGCGCAGCCGGCCCGCCGCCGGCACTGGACCGGCAACCGCGCCGTCGTCGATCCGGCGCAGGCCGGCCAGTACGTCGCGTTCGTCACCGCCGATCGCCGCACCCATCTGATCCTCAGTGCGATCTTCCTCGGCTGCCGCACCTATGACCGGCTGGCCCGCGAAACCGGCTTCGCGACCAATATCCTGGCGCAGCGGCTGGCGCTGCTGGTCGACGCCGGCTTCCTGGTCAAGCGCCGGTCGGCGAGCGACGGCCGGCGGTTCGACTACGGGCTCACGCCGCGCGGCCGCGACGTGTTCTCGGTGTCGATCGCATTGGTCCAATGGGCCGACCGCTGGCTGCCGGCAGCGAACGGCCCGCCGATGATCCGCCATCACCGCAGTTGCGGCGCCCGGCTGCATGCCCGCGTCGTCTGCTCCGCCTGCCGTGCCGAGTAGCTGCCGCATGCGGTGACCGGCGTGCCGGCGGCGATCGCTGCGCCGGCGGTAACCGGTACGCCGGCGGTAACCGGTACCCCGGCGGTGACCCATGCGCCGGCGGCGACCCGTGCGCCGATCGACGACGCGATGACCACGGCCGAGTGAATCGATGACCCTTCGACGACCGCCTTTCGACCTGCGGCTGCCGGTGTTCGCGGCGCCGATGTTCCTGATCTCCGGGCCCGAGCTGGTGCTGGCCGCCTGTCGGTCCGGCATCATCGGCGCGTTCCCGACGCCGAATGCGCGGCCGATCGGCGTGCTCGACGCCTGGATGAAGGAAATCACCGAAGGGCTCGCCCGCGCGCGCGATGCGCAGCCGGCGGCGACGATCGGCCCGTGGTGCGCCAATCTGGTCACGCACTCGTCCAATACCCGGCTCGCCGAGGATCTGGAGCTGGTCGCGAAGTACCGGCCGCCGGTCGTCGTGACCGCGCTCGGCAGCCCCAAGCCGGTGATCGAGGTCGTTCACCGCTACGGCGGGCTGGTGTTCGCCGACGTCGTCAACCTGACGCTCGCGAGGAAGGCGGTCGCCGCCGGCGCCGACGGCCTCGCCTGCGTGTCGGTGGGGGCGGGCGGTCATACCGGCTCGCTGTCGCCGTATGCGTTCGTCAGTGCGGTCCGCGATTTCTTCGACGGCTACGTGATCGTCGGCGGCGGCATCAGCGACGGTTACGGCGTCGCCGGCGCGATCGCGAGCGGTGCCGATTTCGTCTATATGGGCACGCGCTTCATCCCGACCGTCGAGAGCATGGCGGTGCCCGGGTTCAAGCAGATGGTGGTCGACTGCACGGTCGACGACCTGATCGTCAGCGCCGGGCTGACCGGCACGCCGGCGAGCTGGCTGAGGCCGTCGCTGCAGGCACAGGGCATCGATCCCGACAACATGCCGGCAGCGCCGGCCCGTTCCTACGACAGCAACAGAGAGGTCCCCACGCGCCGCTGGGTCGACATCTGGGCAGCCGGGCAGGGGCTCGGCACGATCCGGGCGATCGAGCCGGTCGCGACGGTGGTCGACCGGCTCGTCGACCAGTACCGGCAGGCGTGGGCACGAACGGCGGCGCTGGCGACCCGCGCGGAGCCGGGGGCAGCCGACAACCCGCTCGTCGGTACCTGGCAGCTCGCGCGCTGGGAGATCAGCTACGGCGACGGCCGGCCGTCGACGCTGCCGTACGGCGATGCGGCGAGCGGGCTGATCGTCTACAGCGACGACGGCTGGATGAATGCCTGCATCGGCCGCGGCGGCCGGCCGCGGCTGTCGAGCGAGAGCGTGCGCAGCGCGCCCGAGGCGGAGCGGCTCGCGGCATTCGAGAGTTTCTTCCAGTACGCCGGCCGCTATACGCTGCGCCGCGAGGCCGGCCGGGTCGTGCAGGTCGTTCATGCGGTACGGCAGGCGTTGAATCCGAACTTCGTCGGCAGCGAGCAGATCCGCGACGTCGCATTCGACGGCGACGGCCGGCTGACGCTGTCGGGCAGCGACACCGTGCCGGGGACGTCGATCAGCCGGCATCACCGGCTGATCTGGACGCGGGCGGGCGACGCCCGTGGCGGCTGAGCGCACCATGCGAACCGATCCCGCGAGCCTGCGTGCCGACCCGGTCGAGCCGAACCTGACCCGCTCCGGCGTCCATCCGCTGTACGCGCGTCATCGCGAACGTTTCGAGCGCGCCGCGCTCGCCTGTCGCGAGCGGCATTGCTGGAGCCCGTTCCCGGAGATGCCGGACCTGTATCCGGAAGCTGCCGCAGCGCGCGCCGCCGGCGCAGCGGCGTTGCAGCGCCAGCTCGGCCAGCGGTTCGCGCTGGCGCAGCCGGGCGAGACCGGCGAAGCGGGCGAGGAGGTCTCGCCGTACACGCAGCAGCCGCTCGGCATCCGCTACCCGGTCGCCGACATCGACGTGCTGTTCGACGCCGCCGAGGCGGCGCTGCCGGCCTGGGCCGACGCGGCGATCGAGACGCGGATCGGCGTGCTGCTGGAAGTCGTCGACGTGCTCTACCGCGACCATCTGTTCGAGATCGTCGAGGCGGTCGTGCACACTGCCGGCCAGAGTCCGAACATGGCCTACGCCGGTTCCGGCGTCAACGCGCTCGATCGCGCGATCGAGGCGCTGGTCTACGCCGAACAGGCGATGCGCGCGATCACGCCGCAGGCGCGCTGGGAGCGCCGCTTCGGCGCCGCGCGGATCGTGCTCGACAAGTCGTACCGGCTGGTGCCGCGCGGCGTCGCGGTCTGCTTCGCCTGCGCGAGCTTTCCGACCTGGAACGCCTGGCCGTCGATGATGGCGAGCCTGGCCACCGGCAATCCGGTGATCGTCAAGCCGCATCCGGCGACGGTGCTGCCGATGGCGATCACGGTCCGGGTGTTCCGCGCGGTGATCGCGGCCGCCGGCTTCGATCCGAACCTGGTGACGCTGGCGCTCGATACCTTCGCGGAGCCGCTCGGCAAGCGGCTGGTCGCGCATCCGAAGACCGCGATCGTCGATTTCACCGGCAGCGCGCGCTTCGGCGCCTGGGTCGAGCAGAACGCGCATCCGGCGCTGTGCTTCACCGAGACCGCCGGCTGCAACACCGTCGTGCTCGAATCGGCCGACGATCTCGACGCGGTGATCCGCAGCCTCGCGACCACGATGTGCCTGTTCAGCGCGCAGATGTGCACCAGCCCGCAGAACCTCTACCTGCCGGCCGGCGGCGTCGCGACGCCGCAGGGCCGGGTCGGCGCCGACGAGGTCGGCCGGCGCCTGGCCGCCGCGATCGCGGCGCTGACCGGCGAGCCGAAGAAGGCGGCGATGATCCTGGCGGCGATCCAGTCGCGCGAGACGCTGGCGCTGCTCGAGCAGCTGACGGCGGAAGGCGCGCGGCGCGGCACCGTGCTGCTCGCGCCGGCCCCGTATCCGCATCCGGCGTTCCCGCAGGCGCGGACCTCGACGCCACTGCTGCTCGCGGTCGACCCGTCGGCGCGCGACCTGTATCGCGAGGAACGGTTCGGCCCGATCGGCTTCGTGATCCGCTGCGACGATGCGAACGACGCGCTGGCGCAGGCGACCCGCGACGTCCGCGAGGCGGGCGGGCTGACCGCGTTCGTCTACTCGACCGATCCGGCGTTCGTCGCGCGCGCCGAGGCCGCCTATGCGCGTGCCGGCGCGCAGCTGACGATCAACCTGACCGGACCGATGCCGCTGAACTTCGCGGCAGCCTACAGTGACTACCACGTGACCGGCCTCAATCCGGCCGGCAACGCGAGCCTGACCGACCCGGCGTTCGTCGCCGGCCGGTTCCGGATCGCGCAGTCGCGGCGGCCGGCGGTGACGGAGCAGCCGGCGCTGACGGAGCAGCCGTCGTGAACCCGGCCGGCAGCGATGGAGCAGCCGGTATGGACGCGACCGGCGGGCTCGAGGGGCGCGTCATCGCGGTCACCGGCGCCGGCGGCGGCCTCGGCCGCGCCTATGCGTTGCTGCTCGGCCGGCTCGGCGCGAAGGTGCTGGTCAACAACCGCCGGCGCGAAGAGGCACCGTCGTCGGCCGACGCGGTCGTCGACGAGATCCGGGCCGCGGGCGGCGATGCCGAGGCGAACCACGCCGACATCGCGACCGAGGCGGGCGCGCAGTCGCTGGCGGCCACGGCGCTCGATCGCTGGGGCCGGATCGACGGGTTGATCTGCAACGCCGGATTCACCCGCGACAAGACCTTCGTCAAGATGGCGCTCGACGATTTCCTGGCGGTGCTCGGCGTGCATCTGCTCGGCACGGTCTACTGCGCTCGCGCCGTGCTGCCCGGCATGCTCGAACGGCGCTTCGGCCGGATCGTCTGCTGTATATCGGCGGCCGGATTGCACGGCAACTTCGGGCAGACCAACTACGCGGCCGCCAAGGCCGGCGTCATCGGCTTCATGCGTTCGCTCGATCTCGAGGTGGCGCGGCGTGGTGTCCGGGTCAACGCCCTGGCGCCGTTCGGTGCGACCCGGATGACGCGCGGCGGTTCGATGGATCGCGATCCGAGCCCGCGCTACGCGCCCGACCGTGCGGCGCCGGCCGCAGCGTTTCTGGCGAGCCCGGCGTGCACGTTCGGCGGCGAGATCCTGACGGCGGCCGGCGGCTACTTCGGGGCCGCCGCGATGGTCGAGGGCACCGGCATCCGGCTGCCTGCCATCGAGGCGGCGCCGACGCTGCAGCAGGTCGCCGCACAGATCGAAGCGATCCGTGCGCTCGACGCACCGCGACGGTTCTCCGACGCGCTGCAATCGGCCGAGCATGTGCTGCGCGGCGGCGCCGCGGCGAACTGAGCGGGCAGACCGATGATCCTGCACCGGCCGGAGACGATCGAACGCTATACCGCGTCCGGTGCATGGACCGGCGAGACCCTGCACGACCTGCTGCGCGCACGGGCCCGGGAGGCACCCGCCGCGCTGGCGTTGGTCGATCCGCCGAACAAGCGTGTCTGGACCGACCTGCCGGTCCGGCGGTTGCCGTGGTCCGGCGTCCTGCAGGCGGTGGCGCGCCTCGCCTTCGCGCTGGATCGCGCCGGCTTGCGACGCGACGACGTGTTGCTGGCGCAGCTGCCCAACATCGCGGAGTTCGCGCTGCTGCACCTGGCGTGCGCCCGGCTCGGCATCGTGCTGTCGCCGCTCCATGTGCAGCAACGCCGGTACGAGCTGCTCCGCTGCAGCTCGATCGCGCAGGCGAAGGCGTTCGTCACGCTGCGGCGGATCGGCAAGTCCGATCAACAGGCGTTGGTCCGCTCGCTGCGCGATGACGGCTGCGCGCTGGCGGTGCTCTGGCTGGAAGATCTGCTCGGAGACGGCGAGGGCGCTGGCGACGACACGGTCGAAGCGGCATTGCGCGAGGCGGCCGCGCGCCATCCGGTGACGGCGAACGATATCCATACGATCTGCTGGACCTCCGGCACCGAGGGCGATCCGAAGGGCGTGCCGCGCAGTCATAACAACTGGACCGCGGTGGCACGGCGGATCATCCGCAGCGCCGGCCTGAGACCCGACGATGTGCTGCTGAACCCGTTTCCGCTGGTCGCCGTCGCCGGCCTGACGGTGCTGACGCCGTGGCTCGTGCTGGGCGGCCGGCTGGTGCTGCATCAGCCGAGCGATCTCGATGTGCTGCTGCGCCAGATCGGCGAGGAAGGTGCGCACTACGTCTGCATCGCCCCGGCGCTGCTGAACCGATTGCTGCTCGAACCGGGCCTGATGAAGGCCGCCGACCTGTCGACGCTGCGGGTGATCGGTTCGGGCTCCGGTCCGATCGATCCGTGGACGATCGCGGCATTTCGCGATCGCTACCGGATCGAGATCGTCAATTTCTACGGCTCGAACGAAGGCGTCGGGCTGGCTGCCGGACCGGACGAGGTTCCCGATCCGGTTCGTCGCGCGGTGCTGTTTCCGGCGACCGGCCATGACGACGGCACACCGGGTCTCGGCCAGCCGGACCAGGTCGTCACCCGGCTGATCGATCGCGAGACCGGCCGGCCGGTCGGCGCGGACGGCAGCATCGGAGAGCTGGCGGTCCGGGGGCCGATGGTGTTCTCCGGCTACTACTCCGCGCCGGAGCGCAATGCGGCTGCCTTCACGGCCGACGGCTTCTTTCTGACCGGCGACATGTTCCAGCTGGAGCGCGACGCCGCGACCCGGCGGTCGTACTACCGTTTTCTCGGCCGCTACAAGGACATCATCGTGCGCGGCGGCATGAAGATCTCGCCGGAGGAGCTCGACCGGCTGCTGATCGGGCATCCCAAGCTGCGCGAGGCGGCCTGCTGCGGCTACCGCGATGCGATCCTGGGCGAGAAGGTCGGGGTGGTCGTCGTACCGCGTGCCGGCGAAACCGTGATCCTGGCCGACATCACCACGTGGCTGCGCGATGCCGGCGTCGCCGTCTACAAGCTGCCCGAAGCGCTCGTCGCCATCGACGCGCTGCCGCGCAGTCCGCTGAACAAGGTGCTGCGACGCGAGCTTCGTCCGCTGTTCGACGACATCGCCACGTCGATTCCGCCGTCGCTCTGATCGCCCGACGCGCGTCATTCTTTGATCGGA
>JBFWQR010000085.1:0-31568 GCA_050249335.1 Lautropia sp. | reverse complement strand
GAACGCACCATCGATTCCAGTTGCATTCGATCCTCGGCACTGACGATCAGTTCCTTCGCTGGCCTACCCATGTCGCGATACCTCCTGCTCGAGGATACCGCTTCGTTCATCTCAATAGTTAAAGTTACATGCGGAACGGAATACTAGGAGGACGCGGGGCTGTCCTTCTGCTGTACCCTCCTGGAACACGACCGCTGCCGCGGCGGCTGACGTTCCGGCCGCCGTTGGCTACACTGTCCGCTTCCACGACCTTGATACCGAACGCTTCGATCCTGATCGACTGCCATGGCGCATAGCGAAGCGCTTGCCCGCCGCATTCGGATGCTCCTGGCGGCAGATGCGTCGGTCTCCGAGAAGAAGATGTTCGGAGGCATCGCGTTCCTCCACCGCGGACTGATGTTCGTGGGCGTATCGGGCAGCAAGCTGATGGCCCGCGTCGGCAGAGATCGCTACGCCGATTCGCTGGCGCGCGAGCACGTCCGGGAGATGGACTTCACCGGCAGGCCGATGCAGGGCTACGTCTACGTGGAGCCGGCCGGCATCGCGACCGAGGATCAACTCTCCTTCTGGCTCCAGCGCTGCAAGGACTTCGTCTCGACGCTGCCGGCAAAGGCGCCCAAGCAAGCGCGGGAGTGACGGTGGCGGCCGGCGCGTCGCACTGCGACTGCGCCGCGGCGCATGGTCAGTCGTCCGCGAACACGTCATCGAGCGCACGTGCATCGAGGATCCTGCGCGCCCAGCGGCCGACATCGGCCGGCGAGCCGGACTCGATGCGGGCGATCACGGGCTTGGGCAGCGGGCCGAAACGGTGGGTCAGCTGTTCGAACAGGATCTGGCCACGGCCCTTTTCGATTCCTTTGTTGATGCCCTGTTCGATACCCTTCTCGATACCCTTCTCGATCCCTTTTTCAATGCCCTTCTCGAATCCCTTGCGCAGTCCGATCCGCTCGACGCTGGTGATGTAGCGCACTTTGCTGGTTCCTTCGATAGTTTCGATATCGTGCCATACCACATCATTGAGCGCATCCGGCAGCGCCAGCATCCAGTCGATCACGGCGAACAGATCGACGATTCGCTCGCGGCCCCAACCGCGCTCGTAGAGCAGCCGCACCAGCCGGCGCTTGGCCGCCAGCCGCCGCGGGGGCGCACCGCGGGTGCTGCGCGTCAGCAGGTGCGCCGCCGTGACCAGCGCGAACGGGTTCGGATCGACCAGCAGCGCGTCGAGATCCGTCGAGATCATCGGCGTAGTCCAGCAGCTTGACCACCGGAAACGTCAGCCAGTGGCGGCAGCCGAACAGCGCGAAGCCGTAGCCGTCAGGCCGCCAGCCGCGGCGGTCGTCGGCGAGGATCGCCAGGCTCGCGACCGGCCGGCCGTAGCGGTCGAACAGCCGGTAGCTATCAGTGAACATCCGGCGGAGGAAATCACTTGCGCGGCTGGCCTGGACCTCGATGTGGACGTAGACCAGCTCCGTGCCGCCGCGACGGCGGTACACCTGTACCAGCTGGTCGGCGTAGCGGTCGCCGGTAGCTGCCTTGCGCCAGATGCCGCGCAACTCCTTGTCGAGGAACCTGTAGGGACGCTTCCAGTCGATGGCGCGATGCGCGGCGGGGAAAAAGAATGTCTAGGCTCCAGCTATCCGGCCTGCAGCAGCGCCTCCCGCCACGCCCGGAACTGATTGCGCAGCAGCCGCTCGTCGGTTCCGCCGACGTCGGCGCTGCCCGACTCGTCGCTGCCGCGCAGATGCCCGCGGTGCAGGCTTACCCATTCGTTGCCCGACGCGCGCAACGCCGCCTGGATCGACGCGAACACATGCAGATCGTCGTGCGCCAGCACCGACATCGGCGAGAACACCAGCCGGTTGTAGGTCTGCGCGCGCCGCGCGAGATCGGCCGGCGCGTCGACCGGCAGGAAGGCCCACGCCTCGATCAGCGTCCGGTCGACCGCTAGCGGCCGGATCACCCGGATCGCGGTCGGCGAAGCCTTGACCGATAGCGACGGATAGAGCACCGCGTTCTGCGGCGCGAACGATAGCACCTGCTCGGCCCGTGCGCTGCCGTGCGCCGCGACCAGCGCCGCGTGGTAGTCGGCGGGAACGCCGTGGCCGCTGTGCAGGCTGGCGCGGATGCCGAGGATGCTATGGCCATGCGGCAGCACTCGTCCGCCCATCTGCTCGTAGAACGCGTAGCCGGAGCCGAACGGCAGCAGTTGCTGCAGCGCCGGCGGCGGCTCCCCGCCGCCACCGGCCGCGTCCCAGACGTCGCGGGCGCTGACCGACACCGATTCGTGGGTGCTGACCGGATGCACCGTGTCGTTGATGTTCTCGAGGTACATCTTCCAGTTGGCCGCGACCAGCGAGCGGATCGGCGCACCGGCGACGCGCAACCGGCCCGACGGCGAGCGGTCGGCGAGGTCGTCGAGCACCGAGAGCATCGGCCCGGCCCAGTCGGCGAGCGACAGGCCGTGCGGACTCAGGCGGGCGAACACGAAGCCGCGATGGGCGGCGACCATGACGGTGCCCGGCGCGTCGACGCGCGGCACGCCGTCGCGACCGCGTCGCAGCACGGCACTGCGGCCCGCCAGATCGAAGCGGACCTCGCCGCCACCATCGAGCTGACTGTCGTGGCCGGCGTAGATCCAGCTGCGCGCCCAGAGCCGCTCGCGCTCGAGCGCGAACAGCGCGGGATCGAGGTAGAGATCGCGATGCACCGCATCGTCGCGGACGCGCGCGATCACCGCCGCCGCGATCGCCGCTTCATGGCTGCGCGCGCCGTCCTCGACGTCATGCTCGTCGATGGCGCGCTCTTCGATCCCGCCCGCTTCGATCCTGCGCCCGTCGATGGGATGTTCACCGACCGCGCGTCGTTCGATTCCGTGCTTCCCGGTTCCGGGGTCTTCGATCATTGCTTGATCGCTAAATTTTTCAACCCTAAACTAACCCGATGAAAATCGCAATCCTCGGCGGCGGCCACGGCGGCTACGCCGCCGCCGCTGACCTGTCCGGCGCGATCCTCGGCCGCGACCTGCGCCGCAGCGAGCGGACGTTGGAAGCGTTCGGGCTCGCCGCGCCCGACCAGCTGCGCGAACGGCTGCATGACAGCGGTGACGGCGACGCCTGAAGCGCCGCTGCGCATCGCCACCGCCACACCACCGTCAGGGGCATCCGCATGAACCGACCCGTCGACCCGCTGCCGCCCCGCTCACCTGCCCCGACGCGGCGCCGTACCGCAGGCGCACGATTCGCCACGGCCGGCGCTTCGATCGCGGTGGCCGGCGCCGCGATCGCCGCGCTGCTCGCGCCGGCCGCGGCATCGGCACAGGAGGTGACGCTGCGCGCGGTCAACGCGTTCCAGGAAGGCACCTACTTCGCGCGCAACTTCGAGAGCTTCGTCAAGAAGGTCAACGACGAGGGCAAGGGCATCGTCCGGATCAACTACATCGGCGGCCCCAAGGCGATCCCGACCTTCGAACAGGGCAACGCGCTGCGCAGCGGCGTCGTCGACCTGGCCAACACCACGACCTCGTTCACCGCGTCGATCATCCCCGAAGGGCTGGCGCTGAACTACACCGACCTGTCCACCGCCGAGCTGCGCAAGAACGGCACGATGGAGTACCTGAATTCGATCTTCCTCGAGAAAGGGCTCTACTTCTTCGCCCGGACCGGCGAAGGCATCCAGTACTACATCTATTCGAACAAGAGGATCGACAAGGCCGACCTGACCGGTCTCAAGCTGCGGATCGCACCGATCTACCGGGACTTCTTCCAGAAGCAGGGGGCGACGATCGTGCAGATGGCGCCGGGCGAGGTCTATACCGGGCTCGACCGCGGCGTGGTCGACGGCTACGGCTGGCCGCTGCTTGGCATCTTCGACCTCGGCTGGCATGAGAAGACCAAATTCCGGCTCGAGCCGGGCTTCTTCGCGGTCGAGCTCGGCATCCAGTTCAGCGCAGCGAGCTGGAAAAAGCTGACGCCGGCGCAACGTGCATTCCTCGAGAAGCAGGCGGCCTGGCTGGAGGCGCAGAACCTCGAGCAGGCGAAGCACGATTCGATCGCGGAGATCAAGAAGCAGCAGGACGCCGGCATCCAGGTGGTGAAGCTCGACGATGCGCAGGCGAAGGCGTTCCTGAAGAGCGCCTACGATTCGGCCTGGGACGGGATCGTCAAGGTCAGCCCGACCCATGGGCCGAAGCTGCGTACGCTGATGGCGCCGAAGTGACCGGTGCCGCCGAAAGTGACCGGTCCCTGCCGGACACGGTCGGGCGACGCTGAACGAGATCGAAATCACGCTGAACGAGGGGAAGATGAATCGAACCAAGACCGCCGCCGACGAGGCAATCGAACCGCGCGCTCCTGCCGATCCGGCACGGCGCTCGCTGGCCGTCGCCGCGCTCGGCGCCGGCATCGTCGCGGCACTGCGGCCACGGCCGGCGAATGCCGCCGACGCCTATCCGGCGCGCGCGGTCCGGCTGCTGGTCGGCTTCGCGCCGGGCGGCGGCAATGACATCCTGGCGCGGCAGGTCGCGCTGCGGCTGACCGACCGGCTCGGCCAGAGCGTGCTGGTCGAGAACCGGCCCGGCGCGAGCGGCGTGCTCGCGGTCGAAGCGGTCCGGCAGGCCGGCGCCGACGGTCACACGCTGCTGGTCGCGCCGAGCAGCAGCATGACCGTCAACCCGGTGCTGATGCGCAACCTGTCGTACGACCCGCGCCGCGACCTGGCCTCGATCGGCCTGCTCGGCCGGTTCCCGCTGGTGCTGGTCGTGCATCCGTCGAATCCGGCCCGGTCGGTACGGGAGCTGATCGACCAGGCGCGCGCCGAGCCCGGCCGGATCGCCTACGCCGCGGCGTCGACGTCGTATCAGCTCGCGACCGAGATGTTCGCGCAGGCCGCCGGCATCCAGCTGCTGCACGTGCCGTACAAGGGCAGCGCGCCGGCGATCCAGGCGGTGGCTGCCAACGAGGTCCCGATGGCGATCGCCGATGTCGCCACCGTGAATTCGCTGGTCAAGGCGGGGCGGCTGCGGGCGCTCGGCGTCACCACGGCGGCACCGACGCGGACCATGCCAGGCGTACCGACGCTCGCCGCCGAAGGCGTACCGGGCTACGACGCCTCGGTCTGGGCCGGGCTGTTCGGTCCGGCGTCGATCGACCGCGCCGCCGTCGCACGCTTGCAGGCCGAGCTCGCCGCGATCGCAGCGCAGCCCGACACGCAACAGAAGCTCGTCGAGCTCGGCATCGAACCGGCGACCAGTACCGCCGAAGAGCTGCGGGCGCTGATCGTCCGCGAGATCGACGCCTATACCGAGATCGCGCGGCGCGCCAACATCCAGCCGCAATAGCGGCGGAATATGCGCGCTGGACGAATCGCTGACCCGGTCCTGAGGCTGACAGAGAAGGGGCGGCTACAGGCACGCATTCCGCATCGCTACGTTCGCGGGCCTGAGGACGGTAAGTGTGACGAACGCGGCGCTGCGGGACATGGAGGATGACGGGCTCACGTAACAATGGATGAGTTCCGGCGTGCACCGTACGAGCCGATCCGACCGCGGCTCCGGCTCCGATCGCACGGTGCGCCAACATCGAGCCGGAATGGTGGCCCCGATCAACCGACCGCGATCACCTCGTCGCATCAGTAGCTGATGCTGCCGATGCTGGTGCCGCCGCAGACGAACATCGACTGGCCGGTGACGAAGCCGTTCTCGGGTGAGACGAAAAACAGCACGGCGCGGGCGACGTCGTCGGGCTCGCCGACGCGGCCGACCGGCACCTTGGCGGCGGTCGCGGCGATCGCTTCGGCGTCGCGCGGGATCACCTCGTGAAACATGTCGGTGCGAACGGGCCCCGGCGCGACGACGTTGACGGTGATGCCGTCGCCGGCGAGCTCGAGCGCCCAGGTGCGCGCCATGCCGAACATGCCGGACTTGGTCGCCGAATAGGCGGTCCGGGTCTCCAGGCCGAGCGCGGCACGCGACGAGACCAGCACGATCCGGCCGTGACGCCGCTGCCGCATGCCGGGCAGCGCCGCCTGCACCAGCACCAGCGCCGCCGACAGATGCAGCGCCACCAAGGCATCGAGGTCCTCGACCTTGACATCGGCGAGCAGCGCCGGCCGCATCGTGCCGGCGTTGTGAATCACCGCGCCGACCGGATGGCGGGCGCAGATCGCCTGCGCGGCCTGCCGCGTGGCGGCGACATCGCCGAGATCGACGGTCACCGATTCAGCGCGCGGATGCGCCAGGTCCGAGGCCCGGCGCGACAGCGAGACGACCCGCCAGCCGGCATCGAGCAGCTGCTGGCAGATCGCCCGGCCGATGCCGATGTTGCCCCCGGTGACGATCGCAGTGCGTTCGCCGACTTCGCTCATCGGTCCCCTCCCCGGCTCGCGGCCGTCAATGTCCGGCGGCCTTCGGCCGCCTCTTCAGACCACGCACATCGATGCAGCCGGCGCTGCCCGGCAGCCGCGCCGCCAGCGCCTTCAGCTCGCCGCGCTGGACCTTCTGGGTCGCGGTGACCGGCAACGCGTCGACGAACGCGACCCAACCGGGCGCCTTGTAGTAGGCGAGCTGGTCGAGCGCCAGCGCAACCAGCGATTCGGCGAGCGCCGCCTGCTCGGCCGCGGTCAGCGGCGCATGGGGCACGACGCAGGCGAGCACCTCGTCGCCGCGCACCGCGTCGGGCGTCGCGGCGACCGCGACCTCGCGGACCTGCGGATGCCGCCGCAGCACCGATTCGACCTCGACCGCGGCGATGTTCTCGCCGCTGCGCCGGATCACGTTCTTGCGGCGGTCGACGAAGTACAGATAACCGTCGGCATCGCGCCGGACCACGTCGCCGGTATGGAACCAGCCCCCGGCCCAGGCCTCGGCGGTCGCCTGCGGATCCTTCAGATACTCGCGGAAGAAGCCGCGGCGCGGATCGGCGCCGGCGGCGCGGACCAGCAGCTCGCCGGGGACGTCGCCGACGTCGGCGCCAGCCTCGTCGACCAGCCGGATCGCCACCGCCGGATCGGGCCGGCCGATGCACGAGGTGCCGACCAGCCGCGGCTCGCGGTCGGCGATCACGACGCCGCCGGCGCCGGTCTCGGTCATCGCCCAGGCCTCGATCAGCGGAAAGCCGAAGCGCTGCTCGAACGCCGCATGGTGCCGCCGGTCGACGCCGGCACCGAAGCCGAAGCGGACCGCGTGAGCACGGTCGCCGGCCGCCGGCGCCGCACCGATCAGCATCGCCGGCATCACGCCCAGATAGTGGACGATGGTCGCGCCCGAATCGCGGACGTCGTCCCACCAGCTGCTCGGATGGAAACGGTCGAGCGGCACGACGCAGCCGCCCGACATCAGCATCGCCATCGTCGAATACGCCATCGCGTTCATGTGCGTCATCGGCAGCGGCGTCAGCAGCCGGTCGGCCCCGGGCCGGATCGCGATCGGCTCGCCGCGGCCACAGTACCAGTCGCCGGCGAGCAGGAAATAGTCGTTGGTCAGTACGCAACCTTTCGGCCGGCCGGTGGTTCCGGACGTGTACAGCAACGCGCATTCGCTGTCGCGGCCCGGCGCGCCGGCGAGCGGCGCCGGGATCGTCGCGGCGGCAAGCGCTGCGGTCGGCAACGCCGCGGCGGGCGCGGCCGCACCGGCAACCGTTCCGGCAACGATCTCGGCGTCGGTGACGATCGCGACCGCGCGCCCGACCCGCCCGGCAGCCGCACGCAGATCGTCGGCACGTGCGGCGAGCGTCACCGCGACGCAGAGTTCACTGTGCTCGAACAGGTAATCGAGCTCGGCCGCGCGCAACTCGCCGTTGATCGGTACCACCGAGACGCCGAGTGCATTGAGCGCGAACCAGCAGACGAAGAACGCCGGCCGATTCTCGAGCAGCAGCCCGGCGCGATGGCCATGGCCGTAACCGGCGGCGCGCCAGCGCGCGGCCAGCGCATCGACCGCGGCGAGCGTGTCGCGGTAGCTGAGCGTCGCCGGTGCGATGCCGTAGCGCGCGGCGACCGCCGGCAGGATCGTCAGGAACGGTCGCTCCGGATAGCGGGCGGCACTGCGCTGCAGCGCGCGGTAGACCGTAGCGGCGTCGGCGGCTGCATTCATCGGGCGGTCAGTTCATCGGACGGTCAGAGAAACAGCTGGATCGACGGCAGCGCGGCGTCGCAGTTCAGCAGATCGACGCGCTTCAGCCGGATCCGCAGCGCATCGCCGTCGCACACCAGCGTATGGCGCGCGACCGCCGCATAGACCTGCTGGCTGTCGCCCTGCGTCTCGACGTAGATCAGGTTGCTGCGGACGACGCAGCTGCCATCCGGTGCCCGCGACTCGACCTCGGGCTGTTGCAGCACGTGCAGGCAGCGCACCTGCGGGTGCAGCGAATACGAGCGCGGATTCGAGAACCGCTCGATCCGCAGCTTCAGCAGCAGCTTGTCCTCGTACATCAGCGAGGTATGGTTCTCGCCGTCGGGCTGGCCCGGCGCGAGCGGCACCCAGTAGTAGGCGTCGTCGCTGTAGAGCGCATACCACTCGTCGAATCGGCGTTCGTCGATCAGCCGGGCTTCGAGGTAGACCAGCCCGATCGCCGCCGCGGCATCGATCGGCTCTGCGCTCGGAGTCATCTTGTCCCCGCCGTCGCGGCTGCCACATCGCCGTCGGTCATGAACTGCGCCCAGGCGCGGAACTGATTGCGCATCGAGATCTCCGAGGTCCCGTTGACGACGCGGTCGGCGGCACCGATCTCGGCCGGGTCGAAATCGCGGTGCAGGCTGACCCAGTCGTTGCCGCTGCTCTGCAGCCCGAGCTGGATCGCACGGTAACAGTGCAGGTCATCGTGGCCGACCACCGACATCGGCGAATTGATCAGCCGCGAGTACATCATCGTCCGCTTCAGCAGCGCGTCGGGCGCGCCGACCAGCCGGAAGGTCCATGACTCGATCACCGTGCGGTCCGGTGCGAGCGGCCGCGCGACGCGGATCGCCTGGATCGCGCCCTTGATCGTCAGGCTCGGATAGTAGACGGTGTTGTGCCGCACTTCGCCCAGGATCGCGTGCGCGCGTTCGGCGCCGTAGGCGGCGGTCATCGCCGCGTCGTATTCGGGGATCGCCGAATACGCCGAGTGGATCGAGCCGTGCACGCCGGTGTAGCTGTGGCCGTTGGCGAACACCCGCACGCCCATCTTGTCGAAGAAATCGTAGCCCGAGACGAACGGCACGAACTGCTCGACCGCCATCGGCTTGGGCAGGTCCGCCGGCTTGCCCTGCCAGAGCTTCCTGGCGGTGCCGGCCGACGACTCGTGCGCGATCATCGGATGCATCGCGTCGTTGAGGTTCTCGACGAACATCTTCCAGTTGCAGTCGTGCAGGTAGCGCAGCACGCCGCCGGCGACTTCGAGCCGGCCCTCCGGCGAGCGCTCGACCATGTTGTCGATCGAGGTCAGCGACGCGCCGAAGTACGCGTCGAAGTCGATACCCTGCTCGGACAGCCGCGAGAACACGAAGCCGCGGTAGTTGACCGTGTTGCGGACCACCACCAGGCCGCGGCCGGCCTCGCATTCCTGCATCCGCGTGCCTTCGTAGGCATTGCGCAGCGGGATCGCGCGGATCGAGCCGTCGAGGTTGTAGGCCCAGGCGTGGTACGGACAGCGCAGGAACTTGCCGGTGTTGCCGCAGCCGTCGGCGACCAGCCGCGCGCCCTTGTGGGCGCAGCGGTTCATCAGCACGCGGACCGTGCCGTCCTCGCCGCGCAACATGATCACCGGCTGGCCGGCGAGATCGGATGTCGCATAGTCGCCGGGCTTCGGCACCTGGCTGTCGTGGCCGACGTAGATCCAGGTCCGCGACCACAGCCGCTCCATCTCGAGCGCATAGATCTCGGGGTCGGTATACACGTCGCGATGGACCGCATCGTCGCGGACCAGCGCCCGCAACGCGGCCGGATCGTCGCGATAGCGACTGCGGGCGATTGGCACTGTGATCGAATGCATCGAGGCCTCCTGCGCCGGATGCGATTCGCCACCCGGCGTCGGCAATTAGTTTAAGTCTAAACTAATTGCCGACCGAAAGGGAAGCGGATCCGGCCGAGATCAGGCGCGCAACACCTCGCGCGCATCGGCTCTCGCGCGATCGCCGACCAGCTTGCCGCTCGCCAGCGTCAGGATCCGCTGGCAGCGATCGGCGAGCATCGGGTCATGCGTGACCAGCACCAGCGTCGCGCCGGACTCCGCGTTCAGCGCGAACAGCAGCTCGATGATCCGTTCGCCGGTCGCGTGATCGAGGCTGCCGGTCGGCTCGTCGGCGAACAGCAGCGCCGGCTGCGGCGCGAAGGCGCGCGCCAGCGCGACCCGCTGCTGCTCGCCGCCCGACAGCGTCCGCGGATAGTGGCCGAGCCGGTCGCCGAGCCCGACCCGGCCGAGCAGCTCGCGCGCCCGCCCCGCCGGCGCGCGATGCCCCGACAGCTCGAGCGGCAGCATCACGTTCTCCAGCGCGGTCATCTGCGGCAACAGCTGGAACGACTGGAACACGAAACCGAGCTGCGCGCCGCGCCATTGCGCGCGCCGGTCCTCGTCCCAGGCGAACAGATCCTGGCCGTCGACCAGCAGCGTGCCGCTGCTCGGCAGGTCGAGCCCGGCGAGCAGGCCGAGCAGCGTCGACTTGCCCGAGCCGGATGCGCCGGTGATCGCGACCGTCTCGCCGGCCGCGATCTCGAACGACACGGCGTCCAGGATCGTCAGCAGCTTTCCGGCGTCTGGTACGCTCTTGGTCAGCTTCTGGGCTCGGATGACTGGCATGCGATGGTTCTCGTTCGACGGTCGGCGTGACGGCCGCCAGATTCTAGCCGCCGCTCTCGCGGCGCATCGGCAATGGCCGGACCGCGCGGCCGGCGTCCGGCCGGCGCAGTCGCCCGGCCGCCGGGCGCGGCGCCGGCTGCTGCAGGTCGCGACGCTGCCGTTCGGTGCCGGGCTCGCCGGGCCGTCGTCCCGGGTGGGCTTCGCCGCCGCGGCCGCTGCGGCGACCGCGACAGCCATGCCGGCACCGTTGCGGGCGGCCGAACGGCAGCTGCTGGTGGTCGGCGACAGCCTGTCGGCCGAATACGGCCTGGCCCGCGGCCAGGGCTGGGTCGCTCTGCTCGGCGAGCGCCTGAAGACGACGCCGGCCGGCAAGGGTTGGTCGCTGGTCAATGCCAGCATCAGCGGCGACACGACCTCGGGCGGGCTGTCGCGGCTGCCCGGCCTGCTCGAACGCCACAAGCCGGCGATCACGATCATCGAGCTCGGCGGCAACGACGCGCTGCGCGGCCTGTCGCTGACGGCGACCGACGCCAACCTCCGCAAGATGGTCGCGCTGGCGCGCGATGCCGGCTCGAGGCCGATGTTGATCGGCATGCAGATGCCGCCCAACTACGGGGCCGCCTACGCGAAGCAGTTCAGCGACCTGTATCGCCGGATCGCCGATGCCGAGCGGATCGCGCTGGTGCCGTTCCTGCTGGAGGGCTTCGGCGACGACACCGACTGGTTCCAGCCCGACCGGATCCACCCGGCCGCGAAGGCACAGCCGCGGATGCTGGATAATGTCTGGCCGGTGCTGGAGCCGCTGCTGTGACGATGCATTGCCGGCGCATCGGCGCCACGCCCGAGTGGTGAAATTGGTAGACACAAGGGACTTGAACGATTTGAGCCTTCGGATGGAAACTTCCGAAGTGAAGCCCGTCAAAGTCGGCGAAAGCCCTGGATGCTTCGGCAGCCGAGCCAACGCCGAGCCAAGCCCAAGCTCCACGGCTGGGAAGGTGTAGAGAGCAGACGGCGGGCACCTACGGCCGCAAGGCTATGGTGAAGGCGTGCTCCAGACCACGAACAGCGTATGTGCGCGCTGGCGGCGAAAGCCGAAGTGGCAAGAAAATCCCTCGCCGAAAGGCGTGCCGGTTCGATTCCGGCCTCGGGCACCAATTCGCAAGCCGCCTCTGCCTCTGTTCACGCAGAGGCGGTTTCCTTGCTCCTGCCCGGCGGCGGTGAGCGGTTCGCGGGACCGCGCAACGCGGATCCCGGCCGCGCGGTCGCGTTACGACGCCGCTTCGTAGTCCGGTTCGGCATCGGAGCGGGCGGTGGCCTCCCGCGCAGGCGGCGCCGCGATCGGCCCCAGCGCACGCATCGCGTCGGCGCGCGCCAGCGAATCCGCCATGAAGCTATCGCGCTTGACCCGCAGCAGATCCCGGTTCAGATCCGCGATCCTCGGGCTGCCGACGAACGCCATCACCCGGCTGATCTCTTCCTTGAAGATCGCCAGCGCCCGCTCCGCCCCCGGTTGCCCGGCTGCCGCCGTGCCATACAAGGTGCCGCGACCCAGGGCCACCGCGCTCGCGCCCAGCGCCAGCGCCTTGACCACGTCGCTGCCGCGACGGAAGCCGCTGTCCACCAGCACCGGAACGCGGCCCCGTATCGCCGCCACGATCTCGGGCAGCGCATCGATCGGCGCCATGGTGCTGTCCAGATTGCGCCCACCGTGATTGGACACCAGGATGGCGTCGGCGCCGCATTCCACGGCGCGATCGGCGTCGTCGGGACGCAGAATGCCCTTGGCGATCAAGATGCGCGGCCACATGTCGCGCAGAGCCTTCAGATCGTCCCAGGTGAGGGATTCGTTTTTCAGATCCTTCTTGTCCACCGCACCCTCGGTGATCTTGCGGACCAGTTCCGCGGGATAGTTCTGGAACTGCGGCATTCCGCCGGACATCAGGTAGGGCATCAAGGTCCGGAACAGCCAGCGCGGATGCATGCACACGTCGCTGACGTTGCGCGGCGTGAACTTGAAGGGCGAGGTGTAACCGTTGCGCCGGTTGTACTCGCGGTTCGGCGTGACCACGGTGTCGAGGGTAAGGATCAGGGCCTCGAATCCGGCTTTTTCGGCGCGCAACACCATTTCATAGGACATGCGTCGCTCGGGCCACATGTACAGCTGGTACCAGAGCCGGCCTCCGGCTTTCTCCGCGACTTCTTCCATCGGCGTCACCGATGTAGTGGCCAGCGAAAACGGGATGCCGGCCTTCGCCGCTGCCTTGGCCAGCGCGATCTCGCCCTCATGCCAGAGCAAGCCCGCGATTCCGGTGGGGGTGATGCATACCGGCATCGACTGCGGCTTGCCGAACAACTCGATGGCCGTGCTGCGCTGCTGCACGTCCACCAGCACTTGTGGGCGCAACTTGATGGTATCGAAGGCCGAGCGATTGTTGCGCAGCGCAATCTCGTCCTCGGTACCGCGGTCGATGAATTCGAAGAACAACCGGGGTAGACGTGCCTTCGCCATCCGGCGGAGGTCTTCGATGTTGCTGGCGTCGGCAAGGCGCATGATGGTCAGGACCTCGGCTGGGCTAGAATCGATCGGAAATCGAGACGGACGTCGATGGGCGGTGCATCGGCGGAGCTCCGGCGGAGAAGCAGACGAGGCTGTGCGGAACGACGTGGCGAGAATCGGCGTGCCGGGATGAAGAAGTCATGGACCTCCGCCGTCTGAAGGCGTTCATGGCTATCGCCGAACTGGGCTCGGTCAGCCAGGCATCCGACCGCCTGCACATCGCGCAGACGGCGTTGTCGCGTCAGATCCAGCTCCTGGAGCACGAGATCGGTGCCGAGCTGTTCGCGCGCCATCACCGCGGCATGGCCTTGACCCCGGCCGGGGATATGCTGCTCGCCCGCATCGGCCATCTGGTCAAACAGCTCGACGAAGCGCTCGACGACGTGCGCAATGCCTCGGGCAGTATCGCGGGCGAGGTCGCTCTGGGCGTCACCCCCACCATCAGCGCCGTTCTGGCCGGCCGGCTGGCCAGGCGCGTGGCAAACGATCTGCCCGACGTATCCTTTCGGATCGTCGAAGGCTACACCGGCCATCAGATCGACTGGCTGCAGCGTGGCCAGATCGACATCGCGGTAGTGTACGGGCCCGCCACGGCGTACCACATGCAGGCCGAGGAGCTGTTCTACGAACGTCTGGTTCTGGTGGGGCCTCCAGGCAGCGGACTGCGGGCCGACCGTCCGGTCGATTTCGTCGAGGCGGCCGCTCATGCCCTGGTCCTTCCGAGTCAGCCGCATGGCTTGCGCAACATCATCGAGAAGGCAGCCGCCAAGGCCAAGGTGGCGTTGGCGGTGCGCTTCGAAGCCGATTCGTTCCACGTGCTGCTGGATCTCGTCGAAACCGAGCTCGGCTACACGATCCTGCCGTTGTCCTCGATTCCGCGTCAGGTGAAGGAAGGCCGGCTGCGCTTCGCGCCGCTGGCCAATCCCACGGTCATGCGACAGATCATGCTGGGACTTCCCTCGGGCGTCATGCCGAGTCCGGCGACGCAGCGCGTCGTGAGCCTGCTCAAGGACGAGATCGGCAGCATGGTGCGCGAACGGCTCTGGGATGCCCAGCTGATGTACCCGGCGACGCAGAGTGCCCCTCGGCCGGCCGAGACCAAGGCCGCCCCGGCCGGTGCTGCTGCCTGCGAGCACTGAACCGTGACCCGTCACCGATAACGCGGATGACCGCGCAGTTCGCATCGCCGATGCCGGCGGCGCCGTTCATCGTTCCGCGACCAACCGGTTGGAAAGCGTGCCCACGCCGGTGATCTCCACTTCGCACAGATCGCCGGCGCGCATGTCCGGAGTGGGCTCGTCGGTGCCCATCCAGATGACGTCGCCGGGATAGAGCGTGAGAACGCGGGTCATCGAAGCGATGAACTGTGAGGCCGAGAACACCATGTCGTTGGTGGGAAAGCTGGCCACCTCCTTGCCGTTGATACGGATGCGCGTATACATCTTGTCGATCTCGCCCTCCGTCTCGATCCACGGCCCCATCGGCTTGAAGGTATCGCTGTTCTTGGCGCGCCAGAGAGTGCGATCGCTTTTCTGCCAGACGCGTTCGCTGACGTCATTGCCGATGGAGTAGCCGAACACGCAGCCCATGGCCTCGTCCTCGGAGACGTGCTTCACCTTCTTGCCGACCACCAGCACCAGTTCCCCCTCGGCCTGCAGCACGCCGGCCGATTCTCCGGGCACCACGATGTCCTCACCCGACGCGATCAGGGCGTTGTTCGCACGATAGCCGATGTCGGCGTTCGGCGGCGGCGAACGGCCCGGAATGCGCCGGATGTGAGTCATGTAGTTGAGACCCGCCGCGTAGAAGGTCGGCGGAATCACCGGCGGCAGCAGCTTCACGTCGGCGAACGCGTGACGCTGACCGGTGGGCGTGCCGCCATCGAACAGGCCGCCCTGCACTTCGGCGACCCGGTCGCCGGCCTCGTCGAGTATGCCATGGCGCACTTTGCCGCTCTGCTCGTATCGTATCCAACGCATCGTCGCGCTCAGGAACGTTTGAAGATGGGCCGGGACCGGGACTTCGCGATGCGCCACGTCCCGCCGGCGCGACGCAGGTCGACATGCACGCCGCCGATCGACGATGGCCCTTCCAGCGGCGCGGGCGCCTCGATTGCCTTGCCGTTGTCGTACGCGTATGCGGTCATGTAACCGGTCACGAGCGCGCCGTCCGGGCCGGTGTAGCGGGCGTCCAGATTGGTCAGCACATGGATCACGGTGCGCGTGAGCGAGCGTTTTCCCAGTTCGTCCAGAAGACCGGGGCCCGGCTTGAGGACCTTGCCCTGGCGGTGCCATTCGGCGTCCGGCAGCATGAGATCCTGGATGCCCTGGTAATCGCTGGCATCGAGGTTCGCGAAAAAACGGGTCACGACGGCGATGCAGGCCTGGGCGTCGGCCGGGGCCAGCTCCGCCGTATCGGTCCCACCCGGGGTCGATGCCGGGTTAGCGGCGGCGTTCATACGGATGCTCCATGAGAATCGGTGGTCTGCTGATCCGACCCGAATCGTAGCCCTTCGCTGGTGATTTGCGCACGCAACATGTAGCGGTGCTCGTCGGGCCGATAGTCGCCGGTGGCCTTGTGGATCGTCGACCAGTTGTCCCAGATCAGGATGTCGCCGCAGCGCCAGCTATGGCAGTACGTGAAGCGCGGCTCGGTCTGCAACGCGAACAGCTGCTGCAGCACCGCCTGGCTTTCCTGCGGATCCATACCCACGATTTCGGTTGCGTAGCCCGGATTGGCATAAAGGAACTTGCGACCCGTGACCGGATGGCGGCCGACCATGGGATGCCGCACCGGCGGCCGCATCGCGCGCTGCTCGGCGGTCAACGGCGGTCTGCTGGAGCCTGCCTTCAGCGCCGCATCGTAGTACTTGTGGAAATCGTGTACGGCCACCGCATCGTCGAGGCGCGCACGGAGATCGGTGGGCAGAGACTCATAGACCGCATAGAGATCGACGAACTGCGTATCGCCCAATGCGATCCCGTCGCGCACCGGAACGCGATGCGCATGCAGCGCGGTGAGCCGGCCGGGAACCGCGTTGTACGACATGTCGGTATGCCAGTCCTGGCCCGCATCCATCGCGCCCAGCTGCCTGCCTTCGTCATCACGCATGTTGGACAGCACCATGACTTCCGGCAATTCTGGCGTGCAGAACGGTGACGTGGTGTTGCGATGCAGCTTCCCCAGGCGCGCACAGAAGCGAGCCATGCCGGCCGCATCCAACTGCTGGCCGCCGATCGCAACGAAACTATTGTGGTACAGCACCTGTTCGATCAACAGCAACTCGATCTCGTCGATGTCGCGGTTGACGTCGAGACCTTCGATGCGTGCCCCCAAGGGTCGAGGTGGCTTGACGATGCGTATGGCGGACATGATTACGTTCCTACTGGAGCCATTCGGCGACACCGCGGGCGTCCATCTCCTCCGGGAAGTCCGCACTTCTTTCTACCGGTTCCTGCCAGGCACCGGAAGCACCGGCAAGCATAGCGGCGGGCGAACGCGCTCGAACCTGCAAATCCGCGCTAAGTGCTAGCGCAGGATGCGCATGCCGGAACCCGGCCATGCGCTTTTAGAATGCGTCGCGTGGGCCGTTCGACGCCACGGTCTGCGCATGGGCCAAAGACGCGAGACGGCGTGAGCATCGGCCGTTGCGTCGCACGAGTCGCTTTATCCGGAGACCGCATGTCCCCCGCCGCCCTCACCGTCGCCGAGCCGGCCAGCGCTGCGGCCGATGCCCCTGCTTCCGCCGCCGCGTCGGCCTGGCCCGACCAGGTCTTTCGAGAGATCAAGACCGCCGGCGTCCGACACATGACCTACGTGCCCGACGCCGGGCATTCGCGGCTGATCAGCCTGTTCCACGACGACGCGTCCATGACCTGCAACGTCCTGACCTCCGAACAGGAAGGGATTGCCGTGGCCGCGGGTGCCTGGCTGGGCGGGCAGCGCAGCGTTCTGCTGATGCAGTCCAGCGGCGTGGGCAACTGCATCAACATGCTGTCGCTCGCGGCCATAGCGCGCTTTCCGTTGCTGATCCTGGTGACCATGCGTGGCGAATGGGCCGAGTTCAATCCTTGGCAGGTTCCCATGAGCCGGGGTACGCAGCCTTCACTCGAGGCCGTGGGCATGCGCGTCATGCGGGTCGAGCGCGAAGAGGACATGGTGGACACCGTCCGTTCGGCCGCGACGATGGCGTACGAAGCGGACCAGCAGATCGCCGTGCTCATCGGCCAACGTCTCCTGGGAGCGAAGAAATGGTGAACGCCGCGCGGAGCAGGCCGGGCATGGAGCGTCGGGCCGCGGTCGCCGCATTGCTGCAGGAACGTGGCGACGCGCTGGTGGTGACGGGGCTCGGATCGCCGTCCTATGACGTCCATGCCGCAGGCGACCATCACGGCAACTATTACCTCTGGGGCGCCATGGGCGGCGCGGCCCTGGTCGGCCTGGGGCTCGCGCAGGCGCGGCCCGACCGCTGCGTGGTGGTGGTCACGGGTGACGGCGAGCAGCTCATGGGGCTGGGAGGACTGGCCACCATCGGCGTGGCCAGACCGCGCAATCTAAAAGTCGTCATTCTGGACAACGGCCACTATGCCGAGACCGGCATGCAGCGCAGCCACAGCGGTGCCGGCGTGAGCATGGAAGGGGTAGCGGCGGCATGCGGCTTTGCCGAGGCGCGACGCATCTCGAGCCTCGCCGAGGTCGCCGAGCTGGCCAGGACCCTGTCGCAGCCGGCCGACGGACCGTGCTTCTATGCGCTCGATACCGGTCTCGAGATGCCGGCACGCTCCCTGCCGGTGCGCGACGCCGTATTCATCAAGAACCGGCTGCGTGCCCATCTGGGTCTCGCGCCGCAATAACCCCCAGCTGCACGAGTCCTCATGCAATCCGCTCACATCAGCCTTCTGCCCATCGAGCAGATCCACTATGGCCGGCGCGCTGCCACGACGTTGCTGCAAGAGGCTGAACGGGTGGAGGCGCGCCGCGTGCTGTTGATGGCAAGCAGCAGCCTGCGCCGGAATACCGACGAGGTGACGCAGCTCGAAGCGGCGCTCGGAAACCGCTGCGCCGCGACGTTCGACGGCCTCGGCCAGTTCGCGCCGCAGGAACAAGTCATGGCCGCCACGCATCTGGCGCAGGATATCGATGCCGATCTCATCGTCACGTTCGGCGGCGGCTCGCTGGTCGATGCCGGCAAGATCGTTGCGCTGTGCCTGCATCACGGCTTCAAGACGGTCGAGCAACTGTTTCCGTATCGCATTCGCCTCGACGACGCCGGCACGCTGGTGCTGCCCGCTTACGAAGGTCCGCGAGTACGCACGGTCGCCATTCCCACCACGCTGTCCGCCGGCGAAACCGGTTCGCGCACGGGTTCGCTCAACCCCGCGACGCGCACCAAGCACAGCTATCTGCATCCCTTGCTGGTGCCGCGCTGCCTCATCTACGACCCGGCAGCCACGGTTCATACGCCGATGTGGATGTGGCTGTCCACCGGCATCCGCGCGCTGGATCATGCAATCGAGCTGATCTGCGCGCCACGCCACAATCCGCATGGCGACGCCAGCTCGCTCCAGGCGATTCGGATGCTCGCGCGCGGCTTGCCCGCGGTCCATCGCGATCCGCACGATCTGGCCGCACGGCTGGACTGCCAGTATGGGGCTTCGCTCTCGCTGCTGGGCCGCCAGGGCAATGTTCCGCTGGGTATCAGCCATGCCATCGGCCACGCCCTCGGCGCCGGCTGCGGCGTTCCGCACGGCTACACCTCGTGCGTCATGATGCCGCACGCCATGCATTTCAATCGCGCCATGGTGGCAGAGCGCCACCGCCTCATCGCGGATGCCATGGGCCACTCCGGCGAGGATGCCGCCGATGTGATCGCGGCATTCGTCGCGGGCTTGGGGCTGCCCACCAGCCTGGCCGAGGTCGGCGTGCGATCCGAGCGCTTTCCGGCGATCGCGGCGCACACCATGACCGATCCCTGGCTTCATGCCAATCCGCGCAAGGCGAACGCGGACGATGTGATGAACATCCTGGCGGCGGCGGCCTGACGGCCGTGCCGCCCGATATTCGATCGAGACCTGAAAGGAGACGACATGACCACACGACGAAGAACCGCCCTACTCGGTACGGCCATGCTGCTGGCGGCAGCCATCGCTCCGGCTGCTGCCTGGGCACAGACCGGATATCCCGGCCGGCCGGTCCGCATCATCGTTCCCTTTCCGCCCGCCGGCGCAACCGACCTGATCGCGCGCGGTCTCGGCCAACAGCTGTCGGAAAAATGGGGCCAGCCCGTAGTGGTGGAAAACAGGCCCGGCGCGGCCAGCATCATCGGCATCGATGCGGTGGCCAAGGCGGCGCCGGACGGCTACACGCTCCTGCTCGGCAGCAACACGCTGTCCTTGAACCGCCTGCTGTACAAGAGTCTGCCTTACAACGTGGATCGGGATATCGCGCCGGTGGTGCTGATGACGCGCATCCCGAACTTGCTCGTGGTGAACCCCGAGGTCCCTGCCCGCGATCTCCAGCAGTTCATCGCCTTGGCCAAGTCCAAGCCCGGGCAACTGAACTATGCCTCCACGGGCGCAGGCGCAGCACCGCATCTTTTCACCGAGCTGCTGACCAGCATGGCCGACATCAAGCTGACCCATGTACCGTACCAAGGCACGACGCAGGCCGAACTCGATCTGGTGAACAACCGGGTGCAGGCGATGGTCATGAACCTGACCGGCGCCCTGCCCTCCGTGCAAAGCGGAAGGCTGCGTGCCCTGGGGGTGACGACCACGAAGCGCGCGCCGCTGGCTCCGGAGGTCCCGTCCATCTCGGAGGCCGGATTGCCCGGCTACGAGGCCGTCGGCTGGTTCGGCATCGCCACGCGTAAGGGCACGCCGCCGGAGATCATCGACAGGCTCAACACCGACATCAACGCCGTCCTGAGAACCGAGTCGTTCCGCAAGCTGCTGGCGCAATACGGCGGCGAAGTCGTGGGCGGCACAGCCGACGAGTTTCTGAACTACATCAATGCCGAATCGGACAAGTGGGGCAAGGTCGTCCAGTCGGCCAATATTCAGTTGAACTGACGTCGGCTCCCGGCCCTTCCCTCAAGATAGCGCTCCACGCGTTGTCGGCGCGCTGCGCGTGACTCAGGCCCTGACGTCCCCGAAGGCCTCCAGCTGCGGTGGCGGCAGGCCGAGGCCGCTTCCGGGGAAGCCGGCTTTCAGCCGGCCGGAGGCGCAGTCGATGAACCCTTGCAGGTGAGGCGGGCTGGCGCGTCGGCGGTTCCAGACGATCGCGGCCCAGGTCGCGAGCGGGTTGGCGCGGTGGAAAATCGGCCGGACGAAGATCCCCCGCACCGAAGTCCGAACCGTCGAAGGGATGATCGCGATCCCCTGCTCGGCCGCCGCCAGTGCGACCAATCCGTTGTAGTCGTGACTCTCCAGCCCGAAACGAGGCCGCATTCCGACATCCTGGCAGGCCGACTCGAACAGCATGCGGCTGGTGGCGGTCTCGGGTGCGACCAGCAGCCGCTCGGACTGGAGCTGCTCGACCACGAGCCGATCGACACCGGCCAGCCGGTGCGTGGCCGGGATCGCAGCGAACACGTATACCGGAAAGCCCAGCCGGGCCTCGAGAAACGGTCGATCGACGTAGCGCGTCACCGCGACATCGATCTCGCCGCGCTCGAGCGCGGCGAGCGTCGCCGTGCCGCCCTCCGGAGCCAGCGAGATCTCCACTTCGGGATGGTCCGCCCGATAGGCGCGCAGAACGTCGGGTAGAACACACTCGATGAAGTTCAGCGGCCCGCCGATCCTGAGGACCGCCGTCTTTCCGGAAGCCAGCAGACGCGCCTGCTCGACCAGCGCGTCCGCATCCGCCAGCAGCGCATGGACGCGCTCGCGCAGCGCTCGTCCGTTCGATGTCAGCACGAGCCCCCTGCCGACCCGTTCGAAAAGGTCGAGCCCGAGCTCGGCTTCCAGCTCCTGAATGCAACGCGACAGCGCCGGCTGGCTGCGATGAAGCTTTGCCGCGGCACGGGAGAGATTTTGCGTGACCGCGACTTCAGCAAAGTACCGGAGGCTTCGCAGATCCATCCGGAGAACTATACGTAGAACGCATGATTTTCACAAGAAATTGCGATTGGACCTGCATAGCACGGGCATGCGATGCTCTGCCGCCAATGCTCGACGGCCCGCGAACGGATCAACCGGCCTCCCGATGAAAACAACACTCTGGTACACCCGCTGCCCGGTACCGACGGCGTCGGGCATCGCCTTCCGGCTCGGCCTCTTCGACGAGATGTTCGAAGGCACGGCCTATCGGGTCAGGAACATCAAGGAGCTCGACCGCGACGACTGGGATACCCACTTCAGCCATTCGCAGGATTCCTCGTTTCGCGAAGGCGGAGGTTCGCCGCCCGTCTGGGCCCGCGCGTCCGGCGCGCCGACCCGTCTGCTGGGGATCACCTTCATGGACGAAGTGCTCGGCCTCTATGTCCGTGCCGACGATCCGGCCGACTCGGTGTCCGCGCTGGCCGGCCGCCGGTTTGCGCTGCCGGTCTGGCCGAAGCTGATCTTCAATTTCTACCGCTTCGCCGCCGAGAAGGGATTCCACTCCGCTCTGCGCGTTCACGGCTTGAGCGAGAACGACGTTCAGTTCGTCGACGTGTTCGAAGCCGACGATCCGCATGACTTCATCAATCCGGATCCGGCCGTGATGGCCGCGCGCGGCGGCCGATCCTACTATCACACTCAGTTGCAGGCGCTGATCAATGGCGACGTCGACGTGATCTTCGCCAAGGGCGGCGAAACGGCGACGCTGGAGCGCGAGGCTCGCGGGGCGATCAGACGCCTCTACGATCTGCGCGCGGCGCCGAGCATGGAAGACCGGGTCAACAATTCGACTCCGCGGCTGCTGACGGTCTCCGAGTCGCTGGTGAACGATCATCCGGAGGCGGTTGCCCGCTACGTCGGTACGTTGATCAAGGCGGCACACTGGGCTCGACAGCATCCGGTCGACGCGCAGCGCGTCCTGGCCGAAGAGCTGTCGATCCAGCCCGACGATTTCGTTGCCAGCTTCGGCTCCGACTTCACCGACAAGCTGGTGCCGCGACTCGATCCGCCGATGTTCGCCGCGCTCGATGTGATGAAGACGTTCCTCCATCAGCGCGGGTACGTCAAGCAGGATTTCGACGCGCGGAACTGGGCTGCACCGGAAATACTGGAGATGGCTTCTTCGGCAGCCGATCCGAGACTGCGCTGACAATGATCGAGAGACCACCGGGAGAGGAGACATTCATGAGCCTGCGGTTCCTGCGAAATCTGAGATCGATACTGGCCTCGATCGCCGTCCTCGCCTCGATCTCGAGCGCGTCGGCGGCGAGCGACAAGGTGTCGATCGGGTTCCTGAGCACCCTGTCCGGGCCCTCGGCGGAGATCGGCAGGACTCACCTCGAGGGGTTCCAGCTCGCGCTGGAACTGCGCGGCAACAAGCTCGGCGGCGTCCCCGTCGATCTGAAGACTGCCGATGACAAGCTGAACCCCGAAACCGCGGTCGAGGTGGCGCGCCGCTTCGTCACCTCCGATCGGGTCGACATCGTGACCGGCGTGATCTTCGCGAACGTCACGCTGGCGGCCTATCGCTCGGTGGTCGACGCCGGAACGATCTTCCTGTCCGGTTTCGCCGGCCCTTCCAATCTGGCCGGCGAGCTCTGCCACCCGAACCTGTTTCTGACCGGCTTCCAGATCGACACGCCGTACGAAGCCGCCGGCCGCTACGTCACCGAGCGGGTCGGGGCCAAGCGGATCTTCATGATGGCCGCCAATACGCCGGGCGGCAAGGACGCGCTGGCCGGCTTCAAGCGCTTCTACAAGGGCGAGATCGCCGGCGAGATCTACAGCCGGTTCGGCCAGCCCGACTACTCGGCAGAGATCTCGCAGATCCGCGCGGCCAAGCCGGACGCGCTGTTCTTCCAGTACTCCGGGCCGGCGGCGATCACGTTCATGCGGCAGGTCAGTGCCGCCAAGCTCGGAATTCCGATCTATTCCAGCATGAGCATGGACGAAACCACCATCCACGGGATGGGCGAAGCGGCCAGCGGCGCCTACTCGATCGCGCCTTACGTCGACGACCTGAAGGGAGCCGAGAACGAGCGATTCGTCAAGGCCTATGTCGAGAAGTACAAGAAGCGGCCGTCGTTCTTCGCGGCGTTCGGCTATGACACCGCGGTCCTGCTCGATCGCGCGATCGCCGCGGTGAACGGCGACCTGTCGCGCAAGGACGAGTTCCGGAACGCGATCCGCCGCAGCCAGTATCAGCTGGCTCGGGGTCCGGTCCTGATCGGCCCCAACAATGTCGCCGTCAACGATATCTACCTGGCGCAGGTCGTCAAGGATCAAGGTGCGATGCGGATCCAGTACCGCGAAACGATCTCCAGGAATCACGGCGACAGCTACACCGCCAAGTGCTCGATGAAGTAGCGAAGGGGGCCGCAATGTTCGTCCGCAATACCTGGTACGTGGTCGCGTTCTCCGACGAGATCGGGCCTGGCAGGCCGTTCGCCCGAACCGTGATCGGCGAGTCGATCGTCTGCTTCCGGACCTCCGACGGCCGCGTCGCCGCGATGGACGACCGCTGCCTGCACCGGCGCATGCCGATCTCGCTCGGCAAGGTGACCGCCGCCGATACGCTCGTCTGTCCCTATCACGGGCTCGAGTACAACGCGCGCGGCGAATGCGTCGTCGTACCCGGGCAATCGAAGGGCATCACCAAGTGCCTGCGAGCCTATCCGGCCGAGGAGCGTTACGGCCTGGTTTGGCTCTGGATGGGAGACCCGGGGCAAGCAGACCCGGACCTGATCTTCCCGTGTCCGGCGCTGCAGGACAGCGGCCTGAATCAGGTCAGGCTCTACCGCCACGCGGCGGCGAACTATCTGCTGCTCAACGACAATCTCGCCGACCTGATGCATGTCGCGTTCCTGCACGGCACGACGGCGGGCAATGTCGAGATGGCCGACGCCCGATCGGAGATGAAGATCAACGGCTTCGGGTATCACTTCATCCGGCAGACGCACGACATCCCTCCTCCGGCCGCCTATGCCCGGCTGGCGACATTTCGCGGCAACGTCGACCGTTGGCACATCGTCGATTTCCAGGCGCCGTCGTTCTTCGCCGTCAGCCCGGGCGCCGCCGAGGTCGGGACCGGCGGGCCGCAAAGCCGGCAGCCGGTCGGCTCGGGCCGCTACACTTTCACGTCGCACCATCTGATCACCCCCGAATCGGAGCGCTCGCTCCACTATTTCCAGGTGAACGCGTTCGCATTGCCGATCTCGTCGGAGACGCATCGCTTCTTCGACACCGTGATCGACGAGGATGTCTGGGTCATCGAGCATCAGCAGCGCAGCATCGATGCGCGGCCGAACGCGCCGGTGGTGTCGATCGACAGCGACGCACCCACGCTCCAGATGCGCAAGCTGGTTTCGCAGATGCTGGCCGCGGAGGCACGGCCAGCCCCGGCAGCGGCGCAACGTGCGTAGACGGCCGGCTCCGGGCGCGAGCGCAGGCCGCCCGGCATGACCGCCTCGCTGCTCGCCGAGCAGACCCTGAACGGCCTCCAGTTCGGTCTGCTGATCTTTCTCGTCTCGGCGGGACTGACGCTGGTGCTGGGCATCATGAACATGCTGAACCTGACGCACGGGGCGTTCTATACGCTCGGCGCGTATGTCGGCGCCAGCAGCTACACGGCCACCGGCTCCTTCCTGCTGGCGGCCGTCGCAGCGGTCGCCGCCGTCGCCGCGATCGCGCTGCTGGCCGAGCGGGCCGTGATCCGTCACCTCTACTCGCGCAGCCACCTCGATCAGCTGCTCGGCACGTTCGGGCTGCTGCTGTTCCTGACCGAGCTGTCCCGGATCGTCTGGGGAACCGGCGCGCAGATGATCGAGTCGCCGCCGGCGCTCGGGCTGACCGTCGAACTTCTGCCGGGCCTGCACTATCCGCTGTATCGGCTGATCGTGATGGCGATCGCCGTGGCGGCGTCGGCCGGGATGTACTACGTCATCCAGCACACCCGTGTCGGGATGCGGATCCGCGCCTGCGCGAGCAATCAGACGATGGTTTCCGCCGTCGGCGTGGACGTCGATCGCGTGTTCCTGATGGTCTTCCTGGCCGGGGCCGCGCTCGCCGCCCTGGCCGGAATCATGATGGCACCGCTGATCGCCGTCGACACCAGCATGGGTGACACCGCTACGGTCCTGTGCTTCGTCATCATCGCGATCGGCGGGCTCGGATCGATCAGGGGAGCATTCATCGCGGCGCTGCTGGTCGGCCTGATCGATACGTTCGGCCGGGCATTGCTGCCGATGCTGCTCGGGTATACCGTGGGCCCCCCGCTCGCGGCCATGTTCATCTACCTGTTCATGGCGCTCGTGCTGCTGGTTCGTCCGGGCGGCCTGGTCCGCGCGCAATGACCGGCCGCGGCCTTGCGGCGGCGCCTCGCTCGGCTCCGGTGCGACGTTGGTCGCTGTGGCTGGCGATCCTCGCGCTGACCGCGAGCCTGCCCTGGTGGGCGAGCGAGTACACGCTGATCGTCGCCTCGCGCATCGCGATCTATGCCATCCTGGCGGTCAGTCTCGACCTGATACTCGGCTATTGCGGCCTGGTCAGCTTCGGGCACGCCGCGTTCTTCGGTATCGGCGCCTACGCGACCGGCGGCCTGATCGCGCTCGGCGCCGCAAACGGATACCTCCACCTCGTCGCCGCTGCATCCGCGTCGGCGCTGTTCGCCTTCGTGGTCGGGGTCCTCTCGATCCGCGCGCGCGGGATCTACTTCATCATGCTGACGTTCGCATTCGCGCAGATGATCTTCTATCTCGCGGTCAGCATGCGGTTCTTCGGCGGTGACGACGGCATGCGTCTGGCACGGCAAAGCGACTTCGGTGAGGCGTTGCCGCTGTCGAACCCGGCCGTCTTCTACTACTTCTGCCTCGCGTTTCTCGGGAGCATCCTGTTCGCGTGCGAACGGATCGTCCATTCCCGGTTCGGGTTCATGATCTCCGCCGCCCGGCAGAACGACGTCCGGCTGCAGACCCTCGGCGCTCGCAGCCAGTGGTATCAGATCGTCGCGTTCGTGATCGCCGCGGCCTTTGCCGGGATCGCCGGCTCCTTGATGGCGAACCTCAACGCCTACATCAGCCCCAATCTGCTCGACTGGAAGGTGTCTGCGACGGTGATCCTGATGATCGTCCTGGGCGGTATCGGGACCCTCTACGGCGGGGTGCTCGGAGCCGTCGTCTACATCGTTCTCGAGATCGTGCTTTCGGCATACACCGACCACTGGATGGTCGTCTTCGGGCCGCTGCTGGTCGTCGCGTCGCTCTGGTGGCGGCGCGGCTTGTTCGCGCCGCTGGCCGCCCTTTCGCGGGATCGGCGATGACGGCGCTGCTGTCGGTGCATCGGGCGACGCGACGCTACGGCGGCTTCATCGCCGTCGATGCCGTATCGCTGGACGTCGCGCCCGGCGAGATCCACGCGTTGATCGGCCCCAACGGCGCGGGCAAGACCACCTTGGCCGCCATGATCACGGGCCTGACAACGCTCGACGAAGGCCGCATCGAGCTCGGCGGCACCGACATCACCGCGCGTTCGGTTGCGGCACGCGCCGATCTCGGGCTGGCGCGAACCTTCCAGATCAGCAGCGTCTTCCCGGAATTCTCGGCGCTGGAGAACGTGATGGTGGCGCTGCAGGCAAGGCAGCGCCACTCGTTTCGCTTCTGGGCCGCGGCGCGGCGGGATCAGGAAACGGTCGACCGGGCTCGCACGGTGCTCGATCGGATCGGACTCTTCGATCGCCGTGAGGTCCCGGTGCAGCACCTGTCCTATGGTGAACAGCGACTCGTCGAGATCGCGCTCGCGGTCGCGGCCGACCCGAAGGTCGTGGTACTCGACGAGCCGCTGGCGGGAATGGGGCCCGAGGAGGCCGAAGGCGTGAAGCGGCTGCTCGGTGCCCTGCACGGCTCGCTCACGATGCTGCTGATCGAGCACGACATGGATGCGGTCTTTCGTCTGGCCGACTCGGTGACCGTGATCGAGTACGGGCGGGTCATCGCGAGCGGTACGCCGTCGGCAATCCGTGCCGACGCCGAGGTACGGCGCGCCTATCTCGGCGAGCCGGAGCACTAGCCGATGCTGCACATGGCCGGGATCCAGGCTGCCTACGGCAGGAGCCAGGTCCTGTTCGACATCTCGATCGACGTTGCCGAGGGAGAAGCGGTCGGGCTGCTCGGTCGGAACGGGATGGGCAAGACCACGACGCTGCGGGCGTTGATGGGCATCGTCCGCCCCTCGGCCGGCACCATCCGCCTCGGCGACCAGCCGCTGCTCGGCTTGAAGCCGCACGGCGTCGCACGAGCGGGGATCGGCTACGTTCCCGAGGGTCGGCAGATCTTTCCGAACCTGACCGTCCTGGAGAACCTGGAAGTGGTCGAGCCCAGCCGGAACGATCCCGACGGCTGGGATGTCGGGCGCGTGGTCGAGCTGTTTCCGCGGCTGTGGGAGCGGCGCGAGAACATGGGCAATCAACTGTCCGGCGGAGAGCAGCAGATGCTCGCGATCGGGCGCGCGCTGATGACGCGGCCGCGGCTGCTCGTGCTGGACGAGGCGACCGAAGGACTGGCACCGCTGATTCGCGCGGAGATCTGGCGGGTGCTCGCGCGGATCCGCGCGGCCGGACAGTCGATCCTGGTCGTGGACAAGAACCTCGAGGTGCTGCTGCGCTTCGTCGACCGCGCGTACATCGTCGAGAAGGGACGGACCGTCTGGCACGGCACGGCAGCCATGCTGAGCGGCGATCGACCCACGCAGTTGCGATATCTGGGCGTCTAGCAGGCTGTTTATCCTAGACCGACGATTCGATCCCTCGACCCGGACGGCCGTCAGAGCAGCGGCGTGCCGTTGCGCGCGCTGAGCGGTGCATGGTGCGGCACCAGCGCCACCAGCCGGTCGGTACAACGCGGGCAGAGCCGCTCGCCGCCGCCGACCGATGTTTCGCCGAGCAGTGTTTCCGAGGCACGGCCGGCCCAGCCGCAGATGCATTGCAGCCGGGTGGTTTTCAGATCGCGGGGTTCGACGAGCGGCGTCAGCATCGGCCGGCCCTCCAATACGCTCATCCTATCGCCGTGCGATCGGCCGATGCGAGGACATAGATCACGCCGGCCGCCCGCCGCGGAGCGCCGGCGCGACGGCCTGGTTTGCCAGACCTTCGCGGAATTGGCTATACTCTATTGCTTGACGCGATCGCGGGAGTAGCTCAGTTGGTAGAGCGCAACCTTGCCAAGGTTGAGGTCGCGAGTTCGAGACTCGTCTCCCGCTCCAAGTTATGATCTACAGACTTCTACTGACGTCTGTAAGTCGTTGAAAAGAGGGGCTTCGGCCCCTTTTTTCATTCCAGCGAGCGCCACGGAAATCCACCCACAGCCAGCCTTTTTTAGGCGCCAATCTAGGCACAGGAATACGGGTGAGGCGGCTTCCGGATAGTTGCTGGGGCTGAGCGGGAACCATGACGAGCATAGGGCCTAAGTCATTACTTAGGAGCCTCGAAATGGCACTCTCTGATCTGATCGTCCGGCAGGCCAAGACCACCGGCAAACGCTACACCCTCTACGACAACGACTGCCTGAGCCTGATGGTCTCTGCCGCAGGCGGCAAGTCTTGGATGTTCCGCTACTCCTGGCTGGGCAAGCAAAAGCGCATGGCCCTGGGCGGCTATCCTGCCCTCAGCCTGCGCGAGGCCCGCGCCGAGCGGGACAAGGCCCAGGCCCTGATCGCCAGGGGGATCGATCCCCAAATCGAACGCGATCAGCGTCGGCACGCGGCCAAGCTGGCCGGCGAATACACCTTCAAGAACGTCTTCGATGCCTGGGTCGAGCATCGCCGCAAGGAACTCAAGGAAGGCCGCCAGAGTACGCTTTCGCAGATCCTGCGCATCTTCAACAAGGACGTGCTGCCCACCCTAGGGAAGATGTCCATCTATGACATTCGCCGGCCCCAGCTCCTGGGCGTCCTGGCGGCGATCGAGAAGCGCAAGGCGTTCACCACGGCCGAGAAGGTCCGCACCTGGTTCAACCAGATGTTCCGCTATGCCTTGGTCATCGCCGAGGGGCTGGAAGTCAACCCGGCTGCGGACCTGGACGTGGTGGCCGAGCCCAAGCCCCCGGTGGCCCACAACCCCTATCTGCACCTGCCCGAACTGCCCGAGTTCCTTCAGAAGCTGCGACGCTACAACCCCCGGGGCTGGCAGACCCAGCTTGGCGTGCGGCTACTGTTCCTGACGGGGGTGCGCACGGGCGAGCTGCGGTTGGCCGAACCCGAGCAGTTCGACCTCGACCGGGGCTTTTGGATCATCCCGCCGGAGGTCGTCAAGCAACTCCAGGACGAAATGCGCAAGGCCGGCAAGCGGCCGCAGGACGTGCCGCCCTACATCGTGCCCCTGTCCCTGCAGGCCATCGAGATCGTGCGCTATCTCCTGGGCGTGATGCGGCCGGCGCAGAAGTACCTGCTGTCGCACCGCAGCGAACTCAAGAAACGCATCAGCGAGAACACCCTCAACAAGGCCGTGCAGCTCATGGGCTACGAGGGGCGCCTGACCGGGCACGGCATCCGCGGCACCATCTCGACGGCACTCAACGAGATCGGCTACCCGAAGATTTGGGTGGACGCGCAGCTTTCGCACTCCGACCCCAACAAGGTGAGTTCGGCCTACAACCACGCCAAGTACGTGGAGCCGCGTCGCCGCATGATGCAGGACTGGGCCGATCGCCTGGACCTGCTCGAACAGGGCGAAGTGCAAGCTGCGAGCGCGCACCTGACCATCCGTATCGACGGGGTGCCAGCGATGGCGGAAGTGGAGGAAGCGGTGGACGTGGCCCCGACGGTCGCCGAGCCCGGTGTCTCCGGCTCACCGCCCGTGGCGGCCACGCCCATCGTCGTGACCCCCAACAGCGGCGGAATCACGTTCCAGCGCCTGTCGCAGGTGCCGCCGCCTCCGGCGCATGCTCCTGAGTCGGAGGTCTCTGCCATCCAGCGCGAGCGTGAGGAAATGCTGGCCATGTACGAGTCGCCGAACAATCTGCCGGTCGCGCTGTTCGGGAAGCTGGCTGGGAAGTCCAAAGACCAGATCAACCGCGAGCTGAAGGCAGGCAAGCTACTGTCCATCAGCTTGGGCAACCGGGGGCAGCGCGTTCCCGACTGGCAACTGGTGCCGCTCAAGCGCCGGCTGGCCCAAGCGCTCATGAACCAATGCCCGCATGTAGATTCTTGGGCGCTGTATCGTCTGTTGACCAAGCCCCATTCCAACCTCGGAAACCGTGCAGCCATCGATGTCGTCACACCGACCAACGTGGGCAAAGTATTGCAAGCCGTCACGCCCTATAAGGAGTTCGAGCGCTCCAGTACAGACGAGACACCCCAGTTCTCCGAGTTCGTTCGCCAGTTGCAACGCCACGTGAATGCGCTCGAAGAAGCGCCGTGCTGACGAGCCAGGACTTCGACGCCAACGGCGTGCCGCAACGCGTGTTTACCTAGACGCTAGGAGTGCGTTAAATCCCGTCGTGGGCGGCTATTGCAACGAACTGATCAACCAGACGGCCAAGACCGACTGCAATTCCTCCCGGTAAGGTTTTTCGCCTCCGCGTCCGGATGTCCGTTCCTTGAGCGGCGGGTAGGAGGCCTGTACCCAGGATTTATGAGGTTCCCCGCCCCAAGGTCCATTCCCATGTGCGAACCGACAGCTCGGCAAACAGACCTGCCTGTACGTAGGGGTCGTGGGCCACGAAGGCGTGCACGTCGTCGATATGCGCCGCCTGCACAACGAGAAGCGTGCCATCCATGGCGCCTTGCGTGTCCAGCAACGGCCCCCCATGGACAACATTGATCGCGTGGCCCGGATGCTCGCGCAGCCAAATGCGATGCGACGGCCGTACCCGCGCACGCACTTCAGACATGCCAGGATGATCGGTTGCAATGACGATGAAGAAAGAAGCAATACTAGGCGCGCCTTCCGGCGATGCTGGCTGATTGGCATTCATGGCGAGTTCTTTCGGAGCTGTGGTGGGGCATGTTCTATGAAGAGTCGTTAGTGTTCGTACCGTCTGAATTTTGAGCAGGGATACCGGTTGAATTTTGACCAGGCATTTTTGCCGCGTGTCATTGCTGCGGCTGTGGATAAGTCTATCCCAGATTTCCTTTTTCCAACGGTTCTGCAAC
>JBFWQR010000084.1:0-31596 GCA_050249335.1 Lautropia sp. | reverse complement strand
AGAAGCTCGACCTCGAGGCCAAGCAGCAGATCGCCGACATCGAGCAGCTGCGCACCGAGACCTTCACACTGAACTACCAGAAGGCCGACGCGGTCGGCGCGCTGCTGTCCGACGAAAAGCAGCGGGTACTGTCCAAGCGCGGCAGCGCGCTGGTCGACGCCCGCACCAACAAGCTGTTCGTGCAGGATACGCCGGCCCGGCTCGACGAAGTCCGGCGGCTGGTCCAGCAGGTCGACATCCCGGTGCGCCAGGTGCTGATCGAGGCGCGGATCGTCGAGGCCGACGACCGCTTCTCGCGCAATCTCGGTTCCAAGCTCGGCTACTACGACCGCCGCAGCCTGACCTACACGACCCAGACGCGCGTCGATCCGGTGACCGGTCAGAACGTCGCCTATAACGTGCCATCCTATGGCACCGGCAGCTCGACCGGCGTCGGCTACGGCGTGATCTCGGGCAACCTGACCGGCGCGGCGCAGCTGTCGTCGCAGCTCGGATCGGACATCCAGAACGCCGCGCCGGGGCTCGGCACCGCGACCGCGCTCGAGAACTCGAACTTCGTCAACCTGCCGGCAGCGGCGATCTCCGGCAGCCAGCCGGCCTCGTTCGCGATCAGCCTGTTCGGCTCGAGCCTGACCCGCTTCATCAACCTCGAGCTGTCGGCGCTCGAAGCCGACCAGCGCGGCAAGGTGGTCTCGAGTCCGCGGGTGCTGACCGCGAACCAGTCGAAGGCGCTGATCGAGCAAGGTACCGAACTGCCGTACCAATCGGCGACCTCGAGCGGCGCGACCGCGGTGTCGTTCCGCAAGGCCAACCTGAAGCTGGAAGTCACGCCGCAGATCACGCCGGAAGGCAACGTGATTCTCGACGTCGACATCAACCGCGACGCGGTCGGCCAGCTGACGCCGGCCGGTTTCGCGATCGACACCCGCCATGTCAAGACCCAGGTGCTGGTCGAGAACGGCGGCACGGTCGTGATCGGCGGCATCTACGAGCAGTTCGAGCGCAACCGGACCGCCAAGGTGCCGCTGCTCGGCGACATCCCGATCCTCGGCTACCTGTTCAAGAGCACGACGCGGACCAACGATCGGACCGAACTGCTGGTGTTCCTGACGCCGCGCGTGGTCAGCGACGCGGTGGTGCAGCGCTAGGCAGCCGTCGGACGCCGACGCCGCCTCGCCAAGAATCAGATCCAACGGAGCTCTCGAGTGAAGACTTCTCGCAAGTTCGGGCCGTTGCGCTCGGTTGCCCTGACCCTGGCGCTCGCGGCCGGGCTCGCCGGCTGCGGCGGTACCGGGGCCGGTGCCGGCGGCGGCGCTCCAGTGCTGGGCGCCGCGGCGGCCGAGGAAGCCGTGACCGCCCAGGACATCAAGATCTCGCTGTACGCGAGCTCGACCACGCTGCCGGCCGATGGCTCGGCACCGATCGATCTGACCGCGGTCGTCACCGATGCCGCGACCGGCGTCGCGGTGCAGGACAAGACGGTCGAATTCGTGCTGAATCCGGCCGCCGGCCTGCGGCTCGAAGTTACCCAGGCCAAGACCGATGCCAGCGGCGTCGCGACCGCGCGGGTGTTCCTGAACGGCGATCCGACGCCGCGCGATTTCCGCGTGCTCGCCTCGGTCGACCAGAAGACGCCGGGCGAGCTGGCGCTCAAGGTCGGTACCGCCGTCTCCGGCGGCATCGCCAACAACAGCCGCGGCGAACTGACGGTGCGGCTCGGCACCGACAATCTGCTCGAGAACCTGACGGACCTGCTGTCGTATCGCAAGCGGTACGTCGCGATCATCACCGACAACGCCGGCATTCCGAAGCAGAACTCCTCGGTGCTCGCGACCTTGCGCGCCAAGCGTTACTACGTCGGCTACTGGGCCCCCGGCTGGTCGCAGGTCCGGCTGAATCCGGCCGGCCAGCAGAGCGAGGACACCAGCGACTTCGGCAATTGCAATACGGGCGAGGACTACAACGGCGACGGCGTGCTGACCCCGGGCAATACGGCGGCCTATACCGTGACGAGCCAGACCGACGCCAACGGCCTGGCGGTGATCAACATCACCTATCCGAAGAGCTTCGCGATGTGGGTCGATATGGAGCTCGAGGTCACCGCGACGGTCGGTGGCACCGAGGGCAAGAACTCGCTGCTGATTCCGTTGCCGATCCTGGCCGAAGACGTCACCGGCACGCCGCCGCCGCCGAGCATCTCGCGCAGCCGCGGCAGCCTGTCGGCGCCGCAAGGCGCGGGCTTGACCTTCCCGCTGACCGTCGCCGAGATCAATGCCGGCATAACGCTGGATACGGTCGTGCCCGGCAGCCCGTTCCCGTGGCAGAGCGTCTCGCCGACCTGCAACTGATCGCGCCGCGCCGCCGGCCGGCGGCGCCGATCTGATACCTTAGGGCGGCCATGACAGCCGCCCTTTCCATTTTTCTGGTCGGCATGATGGGGGCAGGAAAGTCGACGGTCGGGGCCCGGCTGGCGCGCCGCCTCGATCGTGACTTCCTCGACGTCGATCGCGAGCTCGAAGCGCGGCTCGGCGTCGACATCCCGACGGTGTTCGATCTCGAAGGCGAGGGCGGGTTCCGCCGCCGCGAGGCGCAGCTGATCGCCGAGCTGACCGCGCGGTCCGGCCTCGTGCTCGCCACCGGCGGCGGCGCGGTGCTGCTGCCGGAGAACCGCGCGGCGCTGGCGGCGCGCGGCCTGGTCGTCTACCTGCGCGCGAGTCCGGCCGACCTGTGGAGCCGGCTCAAGCGCGACAAGCACCGGCCGCTCTTGCGGTCGCCCGATCCGCGGCAGCGGGTGCAGAGCCTGGTCGCCGAGCGCGATCCGCTCTATCTCGAGATCGCCGATCATGTTGTCGCCACCGGGCGGCAGCCGGTCGAACAGACGGTCGAATCGATCGTCGGCTGGCTCGATCGGCCCGAATGCACGGCGCGCCTTTCGCAAAAGACTCCATGCCTGAACTAATCGTCGAACTCGGTGAACGCAGCTACCCGGTGCAGGTCGGTCACGGGCTGCTGGACGACAATCCTGCGCTGGCGGCGCTGGCGGCCGGCCGGTCGGTCGCGATCGTCGCCGATGACCGGGTCGATCCGCTTTATGGCGACCGGGTCGAGCGGCTGGTCGCCGGTGCGGCCGCGCAGGCGATCCGGATCGTCGTGCCGGCCGGCGAGGCGACCAAGTGCTGGGCCGAGCTCGATCGGGTCCATGACCGGCTGCTGGAGGCGCGGTTCGATCGCAGGAGCCTGCTGGTCGCGGTCGGCGGCGGCGTCGTCGGCGACCTCGCCGGGTTCGCCGCCGCGACCTATCAGCGCGGCATCGATTTCGTGCAGGTTCCGACCACGCTGCTGGCTCAGGTCGATTCGTCGGTCGGCGGCAAGACCGCGATCAATCATGCCCGCGGCAAGAACATGGTCGGTGCCTTCCATCAGCCGCGGCTGGTCGTCGCCGATACCGGCACGCTGGCGACGCTGCCGCCGCGCGAGCTGGCGGCCGGCCTCGCCGAGGTGATCAAGCACGGGGCGATCGCCGACCGGGCCTATCTCGAGCGGGTCGCGGCCGCGCTGCCGGCGCTGCTCGGCCGCGATCCGGCGGCGCTCGCTGAAGCGGTGGTCGACTCGATCCGGATCAAGGCCGAGGTGGTCGGTCGCGACGAGCGCGAGTCGGGCGGTGCCCGGGCGTTGCTGAACTTCGGCCATACCTTCGGCCACGCGATCGAAACCGGCGCCGGCTATGGCCAGTGGCTGCATGGTGAGGCGGTCGCGGCCGGGATGGTGATGGCGGCCGAGCTGTCGGTCCGGCTCGGTCTGATCGATCGGCCGGCGCTCGAGCGGCTGCGGGTGCTGATCGGCGAGGCCGGATTGCCGCTGCGCGGGCCGGACTGGCCGGCCGAGCGTTATCTTGAATTCATGAGCATCGACAAGAAAGCCGAGCGCGGGACGCCGAAATTCATTGTGCTGGAGGCGCTCGGGCGCGCTCGGATGCAGGCTGCCGAGGCGGGCCTGGTCGCGGCCGCGATTGCGGCTCATGTCGATCAGGCGGCCAATGCCGGCCCGGTGTCGGGGGGCGCGGCACCGAACCGGTCGGCCCGCTCGCCGCGGGCAGCCGGCGCGGCACGCTGACGCGGCCGCGCGGCAGCGGGTGGCGGGCAGCCGCGGCGGGCGCCGGCGCAGGCCGAACCGGAGGCCGCAGTGGCACGTCCCGCCCGCAACGTCGTCGCCGGCTATCCGTATCACCTGATCGCGCGCGGCAACAACCGGCAGGCGACCTTCGTTGACGATCTCGATCGCCATGATTACAAGGCGGTCCTGCAATCGGCGTCGACCGAACTCGGCGTCGCGGTGCATGCCTACGTCCTGATGACGAATCATGTACATCTGATCGCAACCCCGCCCGACCCGACGGCGCTCGGCCGGCTGATGCAGGCGGTCGGCCGCCAGTACGTCCGGCACTTCAACCGGCGGCATCACCGCACCGGCACACTCTGGGAAGGTCGCTACCGGGCATCGATTATTCAGAATGACCGGTATCTGCTGGCCTGCCAGCGCTATATCGAGATGAATCCGGTGCGGGCGGGCCTGGTCGCGCATCCGCAGGATTTCCGCTGGTCGAGCCATCGTCACCATCTGGGCGTCGAGAACGATTCGTTGGTGAGTCCTCACCCGCTCTATTGGGCGCTCGGCAACACGCCGTTCGATCGCGAGGCGTCATATCGCGCGTTGTTCGACACGATCGCGCCGATCGATGATCCGACGCTGACCCAGGCCCTGCTCGCCGGTAAACCGCTGGCCGACCGGTGCTTTCTGGAACGGCTCGAGCGCGCCACCGGACTGGCGCTCGAGCCCCGTCCGGTCGGCCGGCCGCGTAAGGTCGAGCGGTGAGGGGCATGGTTTCCTGCGCGATTTTGTTCTGACCCCATTTAATTCTGCGCCAGAATAGGGCATCGGATTAAATTGCTCCGACCCCTTTAATTTCGTTGATTGTTGCGCTGCGGGGACCTATGCTTCGAGAGAACCCCGGAGAACGACATGATGCGACCCGCTGCGCAGGGCCTCTACGACCCCGTCAACGAGAAGGACGCGTGCGGCGTCGGCTTCGTCGCGCAGATCAAGGGGATCAAGAGTCACGAGATCGTGCAGAACGGCCTGCGGATCCTGCTGAACCTCGATCACCGCGGCGCCACCGGCGCCGACGAGCTGTTCGGCGACGGCGCCGGCATCCTGCTGCAGATTCCGGACGAGCTGTTCCGCGACGAACTGGCGGCCAAGGGCATCGGGCTGCCGCCGCCCGGCGAGTACGGCGTCGGCATGGTGTTCCTGCCGAAGGAGCATGCGTCGCGGCGTGCCTGTGAGCAGGAGCTGGAGCGGACGGTCCGCGCCGAGGGTCAGGTGGTGCTCGGCTGGCGCGACGTGCCGGTCGACCGCGAGATGCCGATGTCGCCGCTGGTGCGCGCCAGCGAGCCGGTGATCCGGCAGCTGTTCATCGGCCGCGGCCCGGACGTGATGGTGCAGGACGCGCTCGAGCGCCGGCTCTACCTGATTCGCAAGCTCGCCGCGCACCGGATCCGCAACCTGATGCTGAAGCACGGCACCGAGTACTTCGTGCCGTCGATGTCGACCCGCACCGTCGTCTACAAGGGCCTGCTGCTCGCCGGCCAGGTCGGCCGCTATTACAAGGACCTGGCCGACCCGCGCTGCAAGTCGGCGCTGGCGCTGGTGCACCAGCGCTTCTCGACCAACACGTTCCCGGCCTGGGAGCTGGCGCACCCGTACCGGATGGTCGCGCACAACGGCGAGATCAATACCGTCAAGGGCAACTACAACTGGACCCGCGCCCGCGAGGGCACGATGCAGTCGGCCGTGCTCGGCGCCGACCTGCAGAAGCTCTATCCGCTGATCTTTCCCGGCCAGTCCGACACCGCCTGCTTCGACAACGTGCTCGAGCTGCTGACGATGTCGGGCTATTCGCTGGCGCACGCGATCATGATGATGATCCCGGAGGCGTGGGAGCAGCACACGCTGATGGACGCCAACCGGCGCGCGTTCTACGAATATCACGCGGCGATGATGGAGCCGTGGGACGGTCCGGCCGCGCTGGCGTTCACCGACGGCCGCCAGATCGGCGCGACGCTCGACCGCAACGGCCTGCGGCCGGCGCGCTATCTGGTCACCGAGGACGACATCGTCGTGATGGCGTCGGAGGCCGGCGTGCTGCCGGACATCCCGGAATCGCGGATCCTGAAGAAATGGCGGCTGCAGCCCGGCAAGATGTTCCTGATCGATCTCGAGCAGGGCCGGATCATCGACGACAAGGAGCTCAAGGACCAGCTGGCCGGCGCCAAGCCGTACCGGCAGTGGATCGATCACATCCGGATCAAGCTCGACGAGGTCGCCGCGACCGAGGCCGATATCGCCGCCGAGCCGGCGTCGTCGGAGGCATTGCTCGATCGCCAGCAGGCGTTCGGCTATTCGCAGGAGGACCTGAAGTTCCTGATGGCGCCGATGGCGGTGACCGGCGAGGAGGCGGTCGGCTCGATGGGCACCGACACGCCGCTCGCGGTGCTGTCGAACCATACCAAGCCGCTCTACCATTACTTCAAGCAGCTGTTCGCGCAGGTCACCAATCCGCCGATCGACCCGATCCGCGAGCAGATGGTGATGTCGCTGGTGTCGTTCATCGGGCCGAAGCCGAACCTGCTCGACATCAACAACATCAACCCGCCGCTGCGGCTCGAGGTCGAGCAGCCGGTGCTGACGCGCGAAGACATGGCCAAGATCCGCCATATCGAGCGCTATACCCGCGGCAAGTTCAAGAGCTTCGAGCTCGACATCTGTTACCCGGTCGCCTGGGGCAAGGCCGGCATCGAGGCGCGGATCGCGTCGCTGTGCGCGACCGCGGTCGACGCGATCAAGTCGGGCTACAACATCCTGATCGTCACCGACCGGCGGATGGACCGCGAACGGGTCGCGATCCCGGCGCTGCTCGCGATGTCGGCGATCCACCAGCACCTGATCGACAAGGGGCTCCGGACCAACGCCGGCCTGGTTGTCGAGACCGGCTCGGCGCGCGAGGTCCATCACTTCGCGGTGCTGGCCGGCTACGGCGCCGAGGCGATCCATCCGTATCTCGCGATGGAGACGATCGAGGCGATGCACCGCGAGCTGCCGGCCGAGCTGTCGCCGGAAAAGGCGATCAAGAATTACATCAAGGCGATCGGCAAGGGCCTGCAGAAAGTGATGTCCAAGATGGGCATCTCGACCTACATGTCGTACACCGGCGCGCAGATCTTCGAGGCGGTCGGGCTCAACCGCGAGCTGGTCGACCGCTACTTCACCGGCACCGCGTCGAATGTCGAAGGGTTGGACATTTTCGGCGTCGGCGAGGAGGCGCTGCGCGCGCACCGGAAGGCCTACGGCAACGACCCGGTGCTCGCCGACGCGCTCGAGGCCGGCGGCGAGTACGCGTACCGGACCCGCGGCGAAGAGCATATGTGGACGCCGGACTCGGTCGCCAAGCTGCAGCATTCGACCAAGTCGAACAACTACCAGACCTACAAGGAGTACGCCCAGCTGATCAACGACCAGAGCCGGCGCTACATGACGCTGCGCGGCCTGTTCGAGTTCCGCTTCGATCCGGCCCGCGCGGTCCCGCTCGAGGAAGTCGAGCCGGCGGCCGAGATCGTCAAGCGGTTCTCGACCGGCGCGATGTCGCTCGGCTCGATCTCGACCGAGGCGCACACGACGCTGGCGATCGCGATGAACCGGATCGGCGGCAAGTCGAACACCGGCGAGGGCGGCGAGGACCAGGCGCGCTACCGCCAGGAGTTGAAGGGCATTCCGATCAAGGCCGGCGACACGCTCGCCGGCGTGCTCGGCGCCGACGTGGTCGAGATCGACACGCCGCTCGCCGCCGGCGATTCGCTGCGCTCGCGGATCAAGCAGGTCGCGTCCGGCCGCTTCGGCGTCACCGCCGAGTACCTGTCGTCGGCCGACCAGATCCAGATCAAGATGGCGCAGGGCGCCAAGCCCGGCGAAGGCGGCCAGCTGCCGGGTCACAAGGTCACCGACTACATCGCGCGGCTGCGCTGCTCGGTGCCGGGGGTCGGGCTGATCTCGCCGCCGCCGCACCACGACATCTACTCGATCGAGGATCTGGCGCAGCTGATCCATGACCTGAAGAACGCCAACACGAAGGCGTCGGTGTCGGTCAAGCTGGTCTCCGAGGTCGGCGTCGGCACCGTCGCCGCCGGCGTCGCCAAGGCCAAGGCCGACCACATCACGATCGCCGGTCACGACGGCGGCACCGGCGCGAGCCCGCTGTCTTCGCTGAAGCATGCCGGCACGCCGTGGGAGCTCGGCCTGTCGGAGACGCAGCAGACGCTGGTGCTGAACCGGCTACGGGACCGGGTCCGGATCCAGGCCGACGGCCAGATGAAGACCGGCCGCGACGTCGTGATCGGCGGCATCCTCGGCGCCGACGAATTCGGCTTCGCGACCGCGCCGCTGGTCGCCGAAGGCTGCATCATGATGCGCAAGTGCCATCTGAATACCTGCCCGGTCGGCGTCGCGACCCAGGACCCGGTGCTGCGCAAGCGCTTCACCGGCAAGCCCGAGTACGTCGTCAACTTCTTCTTCTTCGTTGCCGAGGAGGTCCGCCAGCTGATGGCGCAGCTCGGTGTGCGCCGGTTCGACGAGCTGATCGGCCAGACCCGGCTGCTCGACATGAGGAAGGGCATCGACCACTGGAAGGCGCAGGGGCTCGACTTCACGCGGATCTTTCATTCGCCGGCGATGCCGGCCGACGTCGCGCGCCACCAGGTCACGACGCAGGATCACCGGATCGAACACGCGCTCGATCACCAGCTGATCGAGAAAGCAAAACCGGCGCTCGAGCGCGGCGAGAAGGTCAGCTTCATCACCGCCATCCGCAACGTCAACCGCACGGTCGGCACCATGCTGTCCGGCCTGGTCGCGCGCAAGTACACGCATGCCGGGCTGCCGGACGACACGATCCACATCCAGTTCAACGGCATCGCCGGCCAGTCGTTCGGCGCGTTCCTCGCGCGCGGCGTCACGCTCGACCTGGTCGGCGATGCCAACGACTACGTCGGCAAGGGCTTGTCGGGCGGCCGCATCATCGTCCGTTCGCCGAACGATTTCCGCGGCTTCGGCCCCGACCACATCATCGCCGGCAATACCGTGCTGTACGGCGCGATCGAAGGCGAGGCGTACTTCAACGGCGTCGCCGGCGAGCGCTTCGCGGTCCGCAACTCGGGCGCCGCAGCAGTCGTCGAAGGCACCGGCGACCACTGTTGCGAATACATGACCGGCGGCACGGTGGTCGTGCTCGGCCATACCGGCCGCAACTTCGCCGCCGGCATGTCGGGCGGCGTCGCCTACGTCTACGATCCCGAGGGCCTGTTCGCGTCGCGCTGCAATACCGCGATGGTCGCGCTCGAGCCGGTGCCGACCGCTGCCGAGCAGGCTGCGAGCCTCGACCGCGCGCTGTGGCACAGCGTGCAGCCGGGCCTGGCGGTGGAGGCCGACGAGACGATCCTGCGGCGGCTGGTCGAATCGCACTTCCGCAATACCGGCAGCTTCCGGGCGCGCGAGATCCTGGCGGCCTGGCCGACACTGCGCGGCAAGTTCGTCAAGGTGTTCCCGCACGAGTACCGGCGGGCGCTCGGCGAGATGGCGGCGGCGCGGGCCAGGGCGGCTGCCGCGAAGACGGCGGCGACCGCTGCGACCACGGCGAACGCGGCTGCGGCGACAAACGCGACCGCCGCGGAGCAGGCGGCCGGCGGCGAGGGGGCAGCGGCGCTGCCCGGCGGCGACGACCGGATGGCGACCGAGAAGACGCTCGGCGGCAAGTCCGGCGAGAAGCCCGGCCGGCGTGGCGTTGCGGCCGGCGGCTCTTCGGGCAAGGTGCCGGCCGGGCGCCAGCGCTGACCGCCGACCGACAACTGACGGATCAGGTATGGGCAAGGTTACTGGATTCCTCGAACTCGAACGGCTGTCGGAGCCGAGCGAAGCGGTCGGATCGCGGCTCAAGCACTATCGCGAGTTCGTGATGGCCCTCGCCGACGACCAGGCGTCGCGGCAGGGGGCGCGCTGCATGGACTGCGGCATTCCGTTCTGTCAGAGCGGCTGCCCGGTCAACAACATCATTCCGGACTGGAACGACCTGGTCTATCGCGGCGACTGGCGGACCGCGATCGACACGCTGCACTCGACCAACAACTTCCCCGAGTTCACCGGCCGCGTCTGCCCGGCGCCGTGCGAGGCCGCCTGTACGCTGAACATCAACAGCGACCCGGTCGGCATCAAGTCGATCGAGCACGCGATCATCGATCACGCTTGGGAGCACGGCTGGGTGGTGCCGCAGGTGCCGGCGGTGAAGACCGGCAAGAAGGTCGCGGTGGTCGGTTCCGGGCCGGCCGGGCTCGCCTGCGCGCAGCAGCTGGCGCGCGCCGGGCATGCGGTCACGGTGTTCGAGAAGAACGACCGGATCGGCGGGCTGCTGCGCTACGGCATCCCCGACTTCAAGATGGAGAAGCACCTGATCGATCGCCGGATCGAGCAGATGCAGGCCGAAGGCGTCGAGTTCCGGCCCGGGGTGCGGGTCACCGACGGGCTGCCGGCGATGATCAACGATTTCAGTCGCGAATCGGTCACGCCCGACCAGCTGCTGTCGGCGTTCGACGCGGTCGTGCTGGCCGGCGGCGCCGAGACCCCGCGCGACCTGCCGATCGCGGGCCGCGAGCTCGGCGGCATCCACTTCGCGATGGAGTTCCTGCCGCTGCAGAACAAGGTCGTCGCCGGCGACACCGTGCCCGATCAGATCCTGGCAGCCGGCAAGCATGTCGTCGTGATCGGCGGCGGCGATACCGGCTCGGACTGCGTCGGCACCTCGAACCGGCAGGGGGCCGCCGCGGTCACCCAATTCGAATTGCTGCCGCAGCCGCCGGTGACCGAGAACAAGCCGATGACCTGGCCGTACTGGCCGATCAAGCTGCGCACCTCGAGCTCGCACGAGGAGGGTGTCGCGCGCGACTGGGCGGTGACCACCAAGCGCTTCAACGGCGGCGCCGACGGCCGGGTCGCGTCGCTGACCTGCGCCCGCGTCGAATGGCAGAAGGATCCGGCCTCGGGCCAGATGAAGATGGTCGAGATCGACGGCTCGGAGTTCGAGATCAAGGCCGATCTGGTGTTGTTCGCGATGGGCTTCGTGGCGCCGGCCGGCTCGGTGCTGGAAGCGTTCGGCGTCGAGCGCGACGCGCGCGGCAATGCCCGCGCAGCCACCGACGGCGACGCGAGCTACCAGACCAATCGCGATCGCGTGTTCGCTGCCGGCGACATGCGGCGCGGCCAGTCGCTGGTGGTGTGGGCCATCCGTGAAGGACGGCAGGCGGCGCGGGCGGTCGACCTGTCGCTGATGGGGGCGAGCACGCTGCCGCGGTGACGGGGCCGGATCAGTCGAGCAGATCGGAGTAGTCGCGGTCGCGATAGCCCTCGGTCTGTTCGAACGGCGACGGTTGCGGCGCCGGGATCGGCTCGGCGCGGACCGACTGGCCGCCGAGGCCGCGGTCGTCGCGCACGTCGATCTCGCGTGCGAAGCGGCCGGCCACGTCCCAGCGGATCCGGATCGTGCGGTGGCCGCGGGTCGTCTGGTAGCGCTGCACGCCGTCGACCGGCTCGCCGACCGCCTGCAGCTTCGACAGCAGGGCGGGATCGACCAGGTGGCGCGCCTCCATCCAGTCGCCGCTGAAGCCGACGTTGCCGTAGTGCGGCGGATCGATGCGGATCAGGCGGCGTTCGTGCGCGTCGACCAGGCGCACGTCGAGCGCGCCACCGACGTCACGACGGATCCACAACGGCGCGCCGGCGACCTCGGCATGCGAATGGCCGGGTCCGTTGTGCGCGTGCCGGTGCGTGTCGTGCAGCCGCTCCACCGCCGGCGGGATCTCCCGCGCGATCCAGATCGCGCCGGGCCGGCGGTGGAGGCGCTCGGCATGGGTCGACTCCTGGCGCACGCCATCGACGCCGAGCCGCCAGGACGTGTACGACACCCGCAGGTCGTCGTTCAGCTCCGCGGCGGCCGCGTTCGGCGCCAGCGCGGCCAGCCCGAGCGCCAGGCCGGCGCCGAGCGCGGCGCCGGCCACGGCGCGGCGCGTGCGGGCCGCCGCGAAGCGCACGCGAGCCGCTGCGCGGTGCGTGCTGGCGCGGCTCACCACAGTCCCAGCGCGGTGCGCAGCCGCGGGTAGACGTCGACGTTGTCCATCGTGCCCCGCAGCCGGTACGCGCCCGGCCCGTCGGCGAACAGCATCACGTCGCCGCCGCCATGGGTCTCGCTGCCCGGCGCACCCAGCGGCACGGCGACTTCCTGCAGGTAGTCGTCGGCCTGGGTGTCGACCTGGGTCAGGTCGTCGCGGACGTCGTTGCGCGGCCCGCCGCCGTTGCCGAAGACCAGCGTCGTGAACGGCTTGCCCTGGGCGTCCTTGGCCAGCTCCCCGCTCTGGTAGTCGCGCAGCAGCCCGAGGATCGGATTGCCGATCTTCGAGTAGCCGTTGAACGCCATCGTGTGGTCGTGGTCGGCGGTGACGACCACCAGCGTCTCGTTCAGGTCGACCTTCGACAGCGCCACCGCGATCGCGGCGTCGAAAGCCAGCGTATCCTCGAGCGCCCGCTTCGCGTTGGTGCCGTGCAGCGCATGATCGATCCGCCCGCCTTCGACGAGCAGGAAGTAGCCCTGCTCGGCCCGCGACAGCAGGTGGATCGCCTTGGCGGTCATCTCGGCCAGGCTCGGCTCGTCGACGCGGTTCTTCACCCGGTCGAGCTCGTAGCTCATGTCGCTCGCGTGGAACAGGCCCAGCAGCTTGCGGGTGCTGGCCGGATCGACGTTCGACAACTCCGTGCCGGAGGCGACGTACTGATAGCCGGCGGCACGCATCTCGTCGATCAGGTTGCGGCTGTCGGTGCGCGTGCCGCCGCCGGTCGCGGGCAGGAAGTGGCGGCGGCCGCCGCCGAGCACCACGTCCAGGCCGTCGGCGCCGAGCCGCCAGTTGTAGCTCGCGCCGCCGGGCACCATTTGCGCGGCGATCGTGTTCTCGGCGTTGCGGTTGCAGACGTGGGCATAGGTGGTCGCCGGCGTCGCATGCGTGATCCGGGTGGTGCTGACCACGCCGGTGCCGTAGCCCCGCGCCTTCATCGTCTCGAGCAGCGTCTCGACCGCATGGCCGTTGCCGGTCGCCGGGCAGGTGCTGTCGCCGTCGACCTGGTACTGCTTGCCGCTCGGGTCGTTCGGCAGCGTGTCGGGAGACATCGAGATCACCTCGTTGCGCGACTTGACGCCGGTGATGTAGCTCGACATGCCGGGCGCGCTGTCGGTCGTCTGCGCGTCCTGCGAGTAGGTGCGGATCTTCGCCGAGCGGGCGAGCTGCTCCATGGTCAGCTTGTGCTTCTCGGGGATCGCCAGGCCGGCCTTCTCGCCGCCGTAGATCCGCGCGGCCGTCACGGTGACCGGCCCCATGCCGTCGCCGAGGAAGAAGATCAGGTTCTTCGCCTTGCCGCTGCGTACCGCCGGCGGCGTCGTGTCGGTCGCGCCGGCCGGCGCGGGCAGCAGCGCCGCGGCGGCCAGCGCGATCACGGTGGCGACCCGGGCGGCGGTCCTGGTGGCGACGGTGTCGGGACGGTACAGGTTCGGGCGGTATAGGTTCGGGCGGTGCATGTTCGGGCGGTGCATGTTCTTCGGACGGTGCATGTTCTCTACTCCGCGATGTCGGGTCACTGCAGGTCCAGCGCGCGCCGGATCCGGTCGAAGACCTCGGTGTTGTCGATCACGCCGTGGAAGTGCTCGGCGCCGAGGCCGGCGGCGCCGAGGTAGACGTCGCCGCCGCCGTGGGTCTCGCTGGCGAGCTGGATCACCGATTCCTGCAGGTAGTCCTTGCCCGCGGTCGTGGTCTCGTCGAGCAGGGTGCGGATCGCCGGGCGGTTCGGGCCGTTGCCGAAACCGAGAATGGTGAACGGCAGGCCGTTGGCATCGGGCGCGGGCTCGCCGTCGGTCGGCCCGTTCGCGTACCGGCGCACGAAGCCGAGCACGCCCGGGTTGGTCTCGGTGGTCATGCCGGTGCGCTTCGCGTAGCCGTTGATAACCAGCGTGTGGTCGTGGTCGGCCGTGACGACGATCAGCGTGTTCGCCAGCCCCGGATCGCGGACGTTCATCTCGTCGATGGCCGCCGCGATCGCGCGATCGAAGGCCATGCCGTCGGTCAGCGCGCGCTTGGCGTTGGCCGCGTGCAGCGCATGGTCGATCCGGCCGCCTTCGACCATCAGGAAGAACCCGCTGTCGCGGCCGGCCAGCACCTCGATGGCCTTGCGTGTCATCTGCTCCAGGCTGGGCTCCTTCAGCGGATCGCGGTCGATGTCGTAGCTCATGTCGCTGGCCGCGAAGATGCCGAACAGCCGGCCGGCGTCGGCCGGCGTCTCGAGCAGGCCGGCCGTGTCCGACACGTAGCGGTAGCCCTGGGCCTGCATCTCCGTGATCAGGTTGCGGCCGTCGGTCCGGAAGCCGCCGGGCTCGGACTTCGGCAGCAGGTGGCGGCGGCCGCCGCCCAGCACGACGTCGACGCCGTCGCCGAGCGCGGCGTTGTAACCGGCACCGCCGGGCACCAGCTGCGCCGCGATCGTGTTTTCGCCGTTGCGGTTGCAGAGGTGCGCGTAGGTCGTCGCCGGCGTCGCATGCGTGATCCGCGTGGTGCTGACCACGCCGGTGCCGTAGCCCTGGCGCTTCATCAGCTCGAGCAGCGTCGCGACCGGCTCGCCGTTGCCCGCCGGGCAGGTCGAGTTGGCGTCGGCGTCGATGTACTGCGCGCCGTCCGGCGCGTAGGCGACGGTCCCGGTGCTCATCGAGATCACCTCGTTGCGCATCTTCACGCCGGTCATGTAGGCGGCCATCGACGGCGCGCTGTCGGTGACCTGGCCGTCTTCCGAGTAGGTGCGGACGAAAGCGCTCTCGGGCAGCCGGTCGATCGTCAGGTCGCCGTCCTCCCCGACCGAATAGATCCGCATCGCCGTCAGCGTCGTGATGCCCATCCCGTCGCCGAGGAAGAACAGCACGTTCTTCCTCGGCGCCGATCCGGCGCGTGACGACTCGACGACCTGCGACGTCGCGGTCGCGGCGCTGACCGCGCCGGCCGGCGTCTGGTCGCTCCCGCTGCTGCAGGCGGCGAGCGACACCGCCACGGCCAGCGCCAGGGGCTGAATATGTCTCATCTGAGGACCTCTCCGGTGGGCATCGAGCGACGAGTCTCGTCGATGCAAATGAAACTGGCGTGACAGGAAACTGGCGTGACAGGCCGATGCGCGAACGCGCGCGGCCGTCTCACGGGGCCGGGGCGCGAAGCCGGGCGCGTGACTGATCGCATCGCGGCGTTTCGGCGCAGCGCATTCACGGATCTGCAACCTTGCGGTGTTCTCATGCGGCTCCGTCGGCGGAGCGTGTGCATCTGCATGCGGTCCAGCCGGTGACCCTCACCCCTCCACCTCCGGAACACCGATGAAGCGATCTCTCATGGCACTGGCGACCGTTGCGGCGATGTCGTCGACGGCCGTCGCCCAGACCAACGTCCAACTGACCGGCAGCCTCGACATGGCGGTCGAGTCGGTGAACGCCGACGCCAATGGCGGCATCAGCGATCTGAAAGTCACCAACGGCATCTGGGCCGGCTCGCGTGTCGCGATCGTCGGCACCGAGGATCTCGGCGGCGGCCTCAGAGGACTGTTCAACATCGAGCACCGCCTGTCGCCGGACACCGGCACGGTGACCTCGGGCGCGACCTTCTGGGCGGGCCAGGCCTGGGTCGGCCTGCAGGGTGGCTTCGGCACGATCCGCCTGGGCCGGCAGTACACGCCGCTGCGGCGCGCGCTCGAGCCCGGCGACGTCACCGGGCACAGCTGGTACAACAACGGCGACGGCCTCGGCGGCATCACGACTCGGTTCAACAACGACCTGTCGTACCAGTCACCGTCGCTCGGCGGCTTGGTGATCCACGCGGCATACGCGGCCGGCGAGAGCACCGCCACGCCGGCCGACAACAAGCTGGGCGACGCGATCGCCGTCTCGGGCGTCGGGTCGTTCGGCCCCGCGCAGATCGGCCTGGGCTATCAGCGGATCGACGCCGGCCGTACCGCGAACGTCGACGACACGACCGAAATCGGTATCTCGGTCCGGGCGGCGTTCGGCCGCTTCGGCATCGGCGTCGCCGCTACGCAGCGCGAGGCGAACGACGTCAAGCGCAGAGCCTACTTCGGCAGCCTGAGTCTGGGCCTGGGCGCAGGCACCGCGTACCTGACGCTCAAGCAGGACGACCAGGGGACCGACCTCGACAACACCGGCTTCGGGCTGACGTACGCGCACGGTCTGTCGAAGCGCACCTTCCTCTACGCCTCGCTCGGCTACAACACGGTCGAGCAGGCGACGGGCAGCGATACCAAGCCGCGCAGCATCGCCCTCGGGCTCCGGCACATCTTCTGAGGCGACCCCGAGCCCTGGATAAGAACGAGATCAATCTCCTATTGCCGACTCCAGTCGGCTTGCGCCGGAGCGATCCGGCGCTTTTCTTGAGGGCGGTCTCAAGGAAACGCCGGGCCTGCCACCGGCCAGAGACCGGTGGCGTTCGCCAGGCACGGACAGTCCGCCGGGACTGTCCGTGTCCGGGCTCACCCCCAAGTTTCCTTGACCCCCTCGGGGGCGGAGCCGGACACGATCGGTCCCTGCGGACCGATCGTGCCTGCGGAGCGCCCTCGGCCTCCGGACGAGGGCTGAGGGCTGGGCGCAGCCCGGCCCTGGGGGCTCAGAAGCCGACGAGATCGGAGCCCTTGAGCGCCAGCATCCGGCGCGCATCGGCCGGCGTCGCGACTTCGCAGCCGAGCTGCTCGATGAGGGTCCGCGCGGCCCGGACCTGCTGGGCATTGCTCTCGGCGAGCTGGCCGGGGCCGATCCACAGCGAGTCCTCGAGCCCGACTCGGACGTTGCCGCCCATCGCGACCGACAGCGCCGCGATCGGCAGCTGGTTGCGGCCGGCGCCGAGCACGCTCCACTGGTAGTCGGTGCCGAACAGCCGGTCGGCGGTCCGCTTCATGTGGGCGACGTCCTCCGGATGCGGCCCGATGCCGCCGAGGATGCCGAACACCGACTGGATGAAGAATGGCGGCTTGACCAGCTCGCGATCGGCGAAGTGCCGCAACGTGTACAGGTGGCCGATGTCGTAGCACTCGATCTCGAAGCGCGTCTCGTTGGCGGCGCAGGTGGTCAGGATGTGCTCGATGTCGCGGAACGTGTTCTTGAAGATCCGGTCATCCGAGCCGGCCAGGTACGGTCGCTCCCAGTCGAACTTGAAGGTCTTGAAACGATCGAGCATCGGGTACAGGCCGAAGTTCATCGAGCCCATGTTCAGCGACGCGACCTCGGGCTTGAAATGCGCACACGGGCCGAGCCGTTCCTCGACCGACATCGTCGGCGCGCCGCCGGTGGTGATGTTGATCACTGCCGGCGTGCGCCGCTTGATTTCCTTCAGGAACGGCTCGAACGCGGCCGGCGACTGATCGGGTCGGCCGTCGACCGGATTGCGCGCATGCAGATGGACCAGCGCGGCGCCGGCCTCGGCCGCCGCGATCGCCGCCTCGGCGATCTGCTCCGGCGTGATCGGCAGATGCGGCGACATCGTCGGCGTATGGATCGCGCCGGTCACCGCGCAGGTGATCATGACCTTGCGGCGGCCGGGCCGGCGTGCGGTGGCAGTGATGTCGTTCATGGTGGTGTCGTTCATCCGGCGAAGCGATTCGTGCTCGGGATCGTATCGGCCGCGGCTCTCCATGAATTCTGTCACAACAGGGATTCCCGGGATTGGCGGAATGCTTGGCGCCCCGCCGGCGCCTTGCGCGCGATCATCAGGTACGGCGCCACGCGGCCGTGCTCGATCGCTGCCGACATGTTCCCGACCTGCGCGTCGCGTCGTGCGCCCATCAGCACGTGCAGGCCGATCGGGGGACGTTCGCCGCCCTGCCGCGCCGCCGCACGCTGCCGGGCGAAGTGTTCGAGTGCAAGGCCGCGCCGGTCGGACTCGGCGATCGGGTCCAATCCGGCCGCGGCGAGCGCGGCCCGGTACTGCTCCGGTGTCGCCAACGCCGACTGCACCGGCGTATCCGCCCACGGCAGCGGATACTGCAGCTCGCCGTCCTGGGTGCGCATCACGTCGTAGACGGCCAATCGCGCGCCCGGTCGCAGCACGCGGGCGACTTCGGCAAACAGGCGGGTCTTGTCGCGAATGTTCATGCCCGCATGGAGCAGGCAGGCGCCGTCGAACGTCGCATCGCCGAAAGGCAGATCGAGCGCGTCGGCCTGCAGCAGCTTCACGCGCTCGTCGACCCCGAGCCAGCGCGAGATCGCGCTGCCCGCCGCGACATAGTCGTCGGTCAGATCGATCCCGGTCACGCGGCAGCGGTATGACGACGCGGCGAAGCGCGCAGCGCCGCCGAGTCCGCAGCCGACATCGAGGACGTGGTCGTCGGGTGCGGGCGCGAGCGCGCGGAGCAGTTCCGCGGTAGCGGCTCGGCCGCCGATGTGGAACTCGTCGAGCGGCGCCAGTTCAGCGGCGGTGATCGTCCCGGTCGTCTTGCCGGCGGCGGCGATCGCCGCCTCGATCGCGGTCACGAGGTCGGCGCGCCGATAGTGGCCGGCGACTGTCGCGGGCGCGGCATCGTGCGGATCGTCTTGTCGGTTCATTGCCTCACGACGCCTTCAGGCCCGCCTCCCGGATGACCTTGCCCCACTTGGCGGTTTCGGCCGCGATATGGGCCGCGCATTCGTCCGGTGCGTTCCCGACCGGCACGTAGCCGAGACCCGCCATCCGCTCCCTGACGTCCGGCCGGGCGAGCAGCGACGCGATCTCCGTCTGCAGCCGCAGCGTGATGGTCCGTGGCGTGCCGGCGGGAACGAGCACCGCGGTCCAGATGTCGGCGGCCAGGTCCGGATGACCGGCATCGACGATGGACGGGACACCGGGCAGTGCGTTCGATCGCTGTCGGCTGGTCACCGCGAGCGCTTTCAGCTTGCCCTCCTTGACGAGCGGAACCGCGGGCGGCAGCGCGCCGAACGAGATCGGTGTGTGGCCGCCGACGGTCGAGACGATCGCCTGGCCGCCGCTGCCGAACGGCACGTGGGCCAGGTCGAGCCGGAACGACAGGCGGAACAACTCGCCGAGCAGATGCGGCGGCGTCCCGGTGCCCGGTGATGCATAGGCATAGCGGCCCGGGTTCGCGCGAACCAGCGCGACCAGCTCGTCGACCGTGGCCGCGGCGACCGATGGGTTGACCGTCAGCAGCGTCGGCGCCGTCGCTGCGAGCGTGACTGCGTCGAAGCTCTTGACCGGATCGTACGGAACCGCATCGAACAGCGTCGGGTTCGCGGCATAGCTCGGCGCGACGATCAGCAGGGTGTAGCCGTCGGCCGCTGCCTTCGCGGCCTGCCCGGTGCCGACGTTGCCGCCGGCGCCGCCGAGGTTCTCGACGTAGAACGATCTGCCGAGCCGTTCCGACAGGCCCTGCGCGATGATCCGCGCCGCGAGGTCGTTCGGTCCGCCGGCGGCGAACGGCACGATCACCCGCACCGGTCGCTCGGGATAGGACTGTGCCGAGGAAGGCCGCATCGGGAGCGAAGCCAGCGCGGCGGCACCGGAAGACAGAAGGCGTCGACGTGAAACGTTCATCGGATGACTCCACCGGACGAATCGGACGACCGCGTCAGCGGACGATCACAGCGCTGGCAGCGCCGCGGGTGGCGAGCATGCGCTTGTAGCCGGCGATCGCCAGCACGGTCAGGCAGCAAGTCGCGTTGAAGAGACTGATCAGCGTGAGGCCCGGATCGCCGAGCCGTACCCAAGCATAGGCGGCGGTCGACGCGTTGGCGCCGACCCAGATGCTCCAGCAGGAGAACGAGATCGCGCGGGCGCCATGCCGATCGCGAGCGACCGCCGCGATCTGCGGCCCGTACGAGACGATCCGCAGTACGTTGAACGCGCCGAATGCGATCGCGATCAGATCGAGACTGTCGGCTGGCGGCACGGCGGGCTCCTGTGCGACGGGACCGGGTTGGCGCGGTCGCGACCGGATCGAACCGGTCGGTGCACTGTATCGCCTGCCAGGGATGCGAGCCATAATATGCGCGCGTCGAAATCCATACGTACAGGATATGACGGTGGAGATCCGGCAGATCCGTTACTTCGTCGCGGTGGCCGAGGAGGGTCACATCACGCGGGCTGCCGAAAGGCTCGGGATGCAGCAGCCGCCGCTGAGCCAGCAGATCCGGGCGATCGAGCACGAGCTCGATCTGCGACTCTTCCACCGGCGCGCGCGTGGCGTCGAGCTGACTGATGCCGGCCTGGCATTCTTCCAGGAGGCCAAGGCGATCCTGTCACAGCTGGAACGCGCGAAGGACACGGCGCGCCGCGCCGCCCGCGGCGAGGAAGGGCGCCTGTGCGTCGGCGTCACCTCGACGGCGCCGTTCAATCCGCTGGTTCCGCGTGCGATCCGCGCGTTCCGCGAGGCCTGTCCGATGGTATCGTTGGTCATCGAGGAATGCCTGAGCAACGAATCGGTCGAGCGGCTGCAGAACGGTCAGCTCGACGTCGCATTCATCCGCACGTCGCCGAGCGACCAGGAGACGCTCGCCGTCGACCTGCTGCTCGAGGAGCCGATGGTCGTCGCGCTACCGGCTTCGCACGAACTGGCGAAGTCCCGCGGCAGCGAAGCCGTCGCGTTCGCCGCGCTCGCCAACGAGGTCTTCATCCTCTACGGACCGCCCGGCACCGGCATGTACGACGCGACCATCGCCGCATGCCATACGGCGGGCTTCAGCCCGCGAATTGGCAACCTCGGCGCTTCGACCCAACAGGCGCCGCGGATCGGCTCGACGCTGAGCCTGGTCGCGGCCGGGCTCGGCATCACGTTCGTGCCGGCGTCGCTGCAGCGCATGAACCTGGAAGGCGTCGTCTATCGTCCGCTTCGGGCGCTTGATCATCCGAAGGCGACCTTGAGCCTCGCGCGCCGGGCCCACGATCCGTCGTCGGTGGTCAGGCAGTTCGGCAGCATCGTTCGCTCGGTCGCGCGCGATGGCAGCGTCTGCAGTGTCGACGGGTCCTAGCGCGGCTGCCGGCGTATGAAGGTCCGGACCGCGTCGGCGCAGCGCGCCGCGTCGCTGACCGCGACGTGGTACGAATCGCCCGGCAGCACCAGCAGCGTCGATTGCGGGATGGTCCGTTGCCAGGCCCGCGTCTCCTCGACCGACGACAGTCCGCTGCGATCGGTGGTCACGACCAGCGTCGGGCAGGCGATCCGCGGCAGGTCGTCGCGGATGTCCGCGCAGGCGATCGTCGCGATCCAGCCGATCTGCGTCGACACCGGCGTCCGGGCCATGAAGCGGGTCCACCAGTCGGCGCCTGCGGGCGGGAAGTCCGCTCCGAGCCGGGCCGCCTGGCCGCGGCGCGCCCAGTCGGCCAGCCCCTGGCGTTCGAACTCCTCGGTCCAGGCCGGGATCCGCGCCGCCGCGCCTTCGCGCCATGGGGGCGGCGAGCCGAGCACGGTCAGCGTCGCGACGCGGTCGGCGCGGCGCGCCGCGAACGCGCGGGCGATCGTCCCGCCGAGCTTGGCGCCGACGACGTGGCAGCGCTCGATCCCCAGGCTGTCGAGCAGGCCGGCCAGATCGCCGATCAGGATGTCGAGCGTCCATGGAAAATCGCGCGGCATCGGCGTCGAGTCGCCGTGCCCGCGCAGGTCGGGCCGGACGATCCGGAACTCGCCGGCCAGCTCGGGGATCCAGGCATACCACGCGGCGTGGCTCTCGGCATTGCCGTGCAGCAGCAGGATCGTCTCCGGGCTGCTCCACGGTGCGGTGAAATCGTCGACCCGATAGTGGATATCGGCGGCCGGTGTGGTCCGGTAGATCGGCATCGCCGTGTGTCAGCGTTTTGTCCGGGGTCAGCGAGTGGGGGTCAGCGAGTCGGGTCAGCGAGTCGGCCGGCGTCGGTGCAGTAGGCCGGCGTCAGCGTGGCTGGCCGGGGCTCATGCTCTGGATCACCTTCAGCCACTTCGCGCTCTCCTCGCGGATGAAGTCGCGGGTGGCGTCGGGTGTCGACGAGACCGGGCTGCCGCCTTGCCGGGTCATGAAGTCGCGGGTCTCCGGCGAACGCATCACCCGCTCGACCTCGCGGGCGAGCCGCGCGACGATCGGCTCCGGCGTGCCGGCCGGGATCAGCAGTGCATTCCAGGCGCTGGCGGTCAGGCCCGGATAGCCGGACTCCTCGAGCGTCGGCACGTCCGGCAGCACGTCCGAGCGGCGTGCGCCGGCGACCGCCAGCGGCCTGAGCTGCTTGGCCTGGATATGCTTGTGCACGGTCGGCAGGTTCACGAACGACAATTGGTTGCGGCCGGCCAGCAGCTCGATCAGCGCCGGCCCGCCGCCGTTGTACGGGATGTCGACGAAGTCGATGCCGGCACGCTCGCGGAACATGCCGGTCAGCAACTGCTGGATCGAGTTGGTGCCGGGGATCGCGGCGTTCAGCGTGCCGGGCTTCGCCCGCGCGAGCTCGACCAGCTCCTTGACCGATGCGACCGGCAATTCGGCCGGCGTTACCAGCACGATCGTGATGTCGCCGATCAGCGAGATCGGGATGAAGTCCTCGAGCACGCTGTACGGCGTCTTCGAATGCAGTCCGAGGCCGGCGGCGAGCGCGCCGGCGTTGCCGAGCAGCAGCGTATAGCCGTCGGGCTTGGCCTGGGCGGCGAGCTGTGTGCCGATCAGACCGCCGGCGCCGCCGCGGTTCTCGACGATCACCGACTGTCCGATCGCGTTGCCGAGCCGCTCGGCGAACATCCGGCCGACGATGTCGTTGGTGCCGCCCGGTGGAAACGGCACGATGACGCGCAGCGATCGCGACGGATAGTTCTCCGCGTCGTTGCGGGGGTCCGCCTGGGCACGAGCCAGGGCCGGCACGACGAGCGCCGCGGCCGCCGCGGTGGCCGCGACGACCCGACGCCGGACCGTGTCGCTGCCGCGGCTGCCGCCGTTGCCGTTGCTGTGGGTGCCGTTGCCGCGGCCGCCGCCATGGTCGCCGTTGCCCCGATCCGGCCGGTCGATCGGGCGTGGGTTCGATGCATCCATCGCGAGGTCTCCGTTGCTTCGGCGTGCGATCGCCGATCGTTGCGGACTCAAGCCAACAGCCCGGCGGCCGAGAAGCCGCCATCGACGCAGACCACCTGGCCGGTGATATAGCCCGCGTCGCGGGATGCGAGGAAGACGACCGCGGCCGCGACCTCGTCGGCGGTGCCGTAGCGGCGGATCGGCAGCGCATCGAGCCACGCGGCACGTTGCCGGTCGTCGTGCTTCACCGTCATCGGCGTATCGATCGGCCCGGGCGCGACCGCATTGACGGTGATGCCGCGCCCGGCCAGTTCGACCGCGAGCACCCGGGTCATCGCGACCAGCCCGCCCTTGGCCGCCGCATAGGCACCGCGGCCGGCGCTGCCGAACAGCGCCGAATGCGACGCGACGTTGACGATCCGGCCGGCCGGCCCGGTCATCGAGCGGGCGGCGGCGCGGCAGACCAGGAACGGTGCGGTCAGGTTGACGTCGAGGATCGCGCCCCAGTCGGCGCGGCCGGTTTCGGCCAGCGGCATCCGTTGCGCGCGGCCGGCCGCGTTGACGACGATGTCGAGCCCGCCGGCGGCACCGAGCTGCTCGAGCAGCCGTTCGGTCGCCGCCGCATCAGCGAGATCGATCCGATGCGCCTCGCAGATGCCGCCGCGGTCGCGCAGCCGTTGCGCAGCCCGCTGGCTGCCGGCTTCGTCGCGATCGAGGATCAGCACCGTGGCGCCGGCGGCAGCGAGCCGTTCCGCGGTCGCGAGCCCGATGCCGCTCGCGCCGCCGGTGATCAGCGCCCGCGCGCCGTCGAACGCGCGCCGTTCCGTCGCGGGCATCGCTGCTCAGGCCTTGAAGGTCTCGAAGTAGCGGTGCTCCGCATGCGCCTGGCTCGTGTAGAGCCCGTCGAAGTCCGGCGCGAGCGGGCGCGGGATCCGCATCGGCACTGCGACCGCGCGTGGCTCGAGCGTTGACTTGCCGCGCACGATCGCCGCGTCGAACGCCGCGAGATCAGGCACGCCGAGCACCGGCCAGGCATCGACCGCCGCGTACTGGTAGATCAGCAGGCGCCGCGGCCGGTTCGAGCGGTTGAGCGCCGAGCCGTGGACGATCCGCGCATGGTGGAAGGTCGCCATGCCGCGCCGGCCGACCAGCGGCACGGCCTGGTCGAACGGCAGCGTGTTCCGTGTCGGGTCGATCGTCGAGCAATAGTAGCCGGCGCCGTTGTGGTGGCTGTAGACCGGCCCGCGATGCGAGCCCGGCAGCACCAGCAACGGACCGTTCTCGATCGCGCAGTCGTCGAGCGGCACGCCGACCGACAGCAGGTCGTCGTTGGTATGCGGATAGCCGGCCCAATCCTGATGCCATTCGACCGGCGAGCCGTATTCGGCGGCCTTGATGTTGATCTTGACGTTCGGGTGCGAAAGGCGGATGTCGGGCCCGATCAGCGTCGCGACCGCGTCGAGTACCTCGGGCGAGCGCGCCAGCTCGTCGAACGCGACATGCAGCTTGCGGACGTCCTTCAACCGCCGGACCCGCGGCGATGCCGGCGTATGCGACGGCTCGAGATCGTAGTGCGAGTCCGATTTCGACAGCCGGCCGGCGGACTGCAGCAGCTCGTCGACGATGGCGCCGAGCCGCGCGACCCGTGCCGGATCGAGCAGATCCGGCACGACGACGTAGCCGTTTTCCTCGTAGAACGCCTTGCGGTCGGCGTCGATCCCGCTCATCCGGATGCTCCTGCGGTACTCACCATGCGCCGGGGCTTCATTCTGCGCCGGGGCTTCATTCGGCGCGGATGTCGGCAGCCTTGATGATCTCGGCGAAGCGCTTGATCTCGACGCCGACGAACGCCTTCAGCTCCTCCGAGTTCCGGTATTCGACGCGGGCGCCGGTCTTCTCGAGCCGCTCGATCACTTCCGGATCGGCCATCACCTGGCGGATGTTGTCGGCGAGCTTCTGCACGATCGGCTGCGGCGTGCTGGCCGGCGCGAACAGCGCGATCCACGAGCTCATCACGAAGTCGCGCTGGCCGAGCTCGGTCAGCGTCGGGATGTTCGGGAAGTGCCGCAGCCGTTTCGAACCGGTCACGAACAACGGCCGGACCGAGCCGGCCTGGACCGACGAACCGATCGACGACAGCGCGACGAACGAGTACGGCAGCGAGCCGCCCAACGTATCCGCCATCGCGGCCGAGTCGCCGCGATACGGCACCAGCGTCAGGTCGAGCCCGAGCTCGTGCTTCAGCCGCTCGCCGGCGATATGGGTGATCGAGCCGCGGCCCGACACGCCGTAGCTGTACTTGCCCGGCTCGGCTTTCACCGACTTGACGAACTCGGCGAAGTTGGTCACCGGGGACTTGTTGTTGACGACCATGACCAGGTCGTTGGTCGTGGTCTGGGCGACCGGCACGAAGTCCCTGGCCGGGTCGTACGGCAGCTTGCCGAAGTTCTGCGGGATCGCCATCGCGCCGCTGGTCGCCATCATCAGCAGGTAGCCGTCGGCCGGCGAGTTCGCCAGCGTCTGGGCCGCGAGCATGCCGGCGGCCCCTGGCCGGTTCTCGACGATGAAGCTCTGGCCGAGCCGCTTGGTCAACCCTTCGGCCATGGTGCGGGCATGCACGTCGGTCGCGCCGCCGGCCGAATAGCCGACCAGGATCTTGACCGGCCTCGACGGATAGTTGTCCTGTGCCTGCGAGACCAGCGGTGCGATCGTGCAGGCGGCCACGCAGGCGAAGCGAAACAGTGCGGTTTTCATCGGTCTTCCTCCATCCTTCGGTTCATTGCCGTTCGTGCAGCGCGAGTCCCGGCTTCGGCCAGTCGATCTCGACCAGCCGGCCGGCATACGACTGCGTGACGTAAGCCTTGCGCCGGTCCGGTCCGCCGAAGCACAGGTTGGTGACGTGCGTGTCGCCGGGAACCGGCACGAACGCCGTTTCGCCGCCGGCCGGCGGGATCACCGTGATGCCGCCGCGGTCGAGCGTGCCGACGCAGATCGCGCCGTCGGCCTGCATCGCCAGCGAGTCGAAGCGCTGGTAGACCGGCGATGCGTAGACCAGCCGGCTGCCGTGCGGTGACGCCGGCGACGCGGTCGCCGGCCGGGCCAGCCGGCCCGGCGCGGCGAGATCCCAGGCCCACAGCCGCGCGCTTTCGGTCTCGGCGACGTAGAGCGTCCGGCCATCGGGCGCAAGGCCGATGCCGTTCGGCTTGTGGATCGGGAAGATCGGCTCGCTGATGTGGGAACCGTCGAGCTTCGCGTAGCAGACGCTGCCGCGGTCCCAGTCGCGATGGCGGGTCTTGCCGGGGTCGGTGAACCAGATGCCGCCGGCCGAGTCGATGACCAGGTCGTTGGGGCCGCGGATGTTCCGGCCGTCGACCTTGTCGTAGAGCACCTCGACGCGGCCGCTGTCGATGTCGACCCGCTCGATCCGGCCGGTCCGGTAGTCGTCCGGCGTGCCGCTGGTGACCCAGACGCCGTCGGCACGCTGGCGGAACGAGAAGCCGCCGTTGTTCGCGACATAGCAGTAGCCGTCCGGCCCCATCGCCGCGCCGTTCGGCCCGCCGCCGAGCTCGGCGACGATCTTCTTGCGGCCGTCGGGCCAGATCCGCGTCAGCGTCTTGCGCCGGATCTCGACCACCAGCAGCGTGCCGTCGCCGACCCAGACGGGGCCTTCGGGAAACCACAGGTCTTCGGCCACGACTCGCACGGTGTCTCCTCGCAAGGCGTCTTTGCTCACGGACAGGCGGCCACGGGCTTCGACGCATGCGCCGGTTGTCCGGCGCTCAACGACTGCCCCCGCCGCCCGGCAGCTCGATGTTCATCATCAGGCTCGACAGCGACTTGCCGTGCGCGTCCTGTGCCAGCGAGCGTGTCACGCCGCCGCCGAGCGCGCCCGCGATCACGAAGTTCAGCGCCTGCAGCCGCGGCAGCTCGTAGCGGCGGACCGGCCCGCGCGTGATGTGCGCGAATGCCTTCGCGACCACCGCCTCGGTCAGCTGGTCGCGCAGGATCGGCCAGTCGGCATCGCTGAACGCGATCACCGAGATGTTCGAGGTGTCGCCCTTGTCGCCGGCGCGGCCGTGCGCGATGTCGTTGACGCGGATCATCAGGCGACCTCCCGGATTTCGACCTGCGGATCGACCAGATGGCGGGGCAGCAGCACCGACTGCACCGCCAGGACCTCGCGCACGACCGGATCCGAACCGCCGCCACCGCCGCCCGGGCCGTTGACGTGCAGCGCCCGCGTCTCGAAGCCGACCGCGGCGGCGGCCTTGCGGTCGGTCGTGCGCATCGCGAGCCGCAGCCGCACCTCGTACGGCTCCGGCTGCGTCGGCAGCGCGCCGTGCAGGCTGCTCATCCCGATCAGGTCGACGCGGGTCTCGCTGTAGCGAAAGCCGCGCTCCGCGAGCCGCTGCTGCACGACCTCGGCGGCGAGCCGCGCCCGCGCCACCGCGTCGGCGCCGGCATACGAGATCTGGCCTTCGCCGATGAAGCCGTCCTGATAGCCGACCGTGACCTTGTAGGTCGCGGTCCGCGGCCGGGCGGCCGCGCCCGTCACTGCGACCCGGTCGGGACCGATCTGCCGCAGCTCGAGGCCGGTGATGTCGAGCACGCAGTCGGGCGTGATGTACTCGGCCGGATCGTGGACTTCGTAGAGCAGCTGTTCCTTGCAGGTCGCGAGGTCGACGCGGCCGCCGGTGCCGTCGAGCTTGCCGATCGAGAACCCGCCGTCCGGCGTGAAATCGGCGAACGGGAAGCCGAGCCGGGCGAGATCGGGCACCGCCTTGCGGCCGGGTGCGGCGAAGCAGCCGCCGCTGACCTGTGCGCAGCATTCGAGCAGATGGCCGGCCGCCGTGCCGGCGGCGATCCGCGGCCAGTCGTCGTAGCGCCAGCCGTAGTGATGCATCGCCGCCCCGAGGAACAGCGACGGGTCGGCGACCCGGCCGGTCAGCACGACCGGCGCGCCGGTCGCGAGCGCGCGGAGAATCACGTCGGCGCCGAGGTAGGCATTGGCCGACACCATCCGCGGCAGCAGCGACTCGACCGGCTCGCCGCTCTCCATGATCGGCAGCTCGGGATGCGCGCGGACCAGCGCCGACACGTCGTCGCCGAGCACGACCGCCGAGCGGACCTCGCCGAGCCCGAGCTCGCCGGCCAGCCGGCGGACCGCGCCGGCCGCGCCGACCGGATTGGCCGCGCCCATGTTGGTGACGATCCGGACGCGGTTGCGCAGGCAGACCGGCAGCACCTCGCGCATCCGCTCGACCAGCCGCGGCGTGTAGCCGAGCGCCGGATCCTTGAGCCGCGTCAGATTCTCGCGGGCGACGGTGCGCTCGGCGAGGCACTCGAACACCAAGTAGTCGAGCTCGCCGTGCTCGGCCAGCTCGACCGCCGGCGCGATCCGGTCGTCGGCGAAGCTGGCGCCGGCGCCGATCCGCAGGCGCGTGGACGGCCGGGTGGCAACGCTCATGCCACCGCCGCCTGCAACGGCGCCCCCTTCAGCATCAACCGGTACAGGTAGCGATAGTCCGACGGGTCGACGTCGGCGTTCGCCTGGTGCATCACGCTGCGGTTGTCCCAGATCACCAGATCGCCGTCGCGCCAGCGGTGCCGGTACTCGTACTTCGGCTGGGTCGCATGCGCATAGAGCTGCCCGATCAGCCGGAATCCCGCCTCGGTCGGCATCCCCTCGATGCCTTCCATCCGGCCGGTGTTCAGGTAGAGCGCGCTGCGCCCGCTGTCCGGGTGCCGGATCACCAGCGGCTGGCTGGTCTGCGGAATGCGGGCCCGCTCCTCGGGCGGCAGCTCGGCCATCCGGCGCGGGCTCTGGCTGCTCTCGTAGACGTGCGGCGAGCGCAGCGCGACGATCCGGCGGCGCAGCCCGGGATCGAGATCGTCGAACGCGGCGCGGACGTCGACGAACTGGGTGTCGCCGCCGCTGCGAGGCAGGTTCACCGCGTGCAGCAAGGTCGCTTTCGGAGGCGCCGGGAAATTCGAATGATCGGTGTGGAAGTTCTCGCCGCGGACGTGCTGCCTGCCGTCGACGGCAGGCAGGTCGCGGTTCGATACCGTGCCGATCAGCGGATGTCCGGGCAGCGAGAATTTCTTGACCTGCTGCTCCAGGATCTCGCCGAAGATCTGCGCCGCCGCGACGAACGCCTGCGGCTCGAGCTTCTGGTTCCGGATCGCCAGCACCGCATGCTCGGTCCAGGCCGCGCGCAGCGCTTGCCGGACCGCCTCGCCTTGCGGCAGGCTCAGGTCGATGCCGGTGACCTCGGCGCCGAGACCGAACCGGGTCAGCGGCCGGACGACCATTGCCTCGCGGGTGGTTGCTGCCATGTCTCCATTCCACCGGGCCACCAATCGAGCCGATTCTGTGGCGATCGATCATTCTTGGCCAATGACTTTTCTATAGTTACCCATAAGCCACGGTGATACCCTAGCCGCATGAACCTGCGCCAGCTCGAAGTGTTCTTCGCGATCATGCGAACCGGCTCGGTCACCGGCGCCGCGCGCTCGCTCAATGTCACGCAGCCGGCGATCAGCAACGTGCTGCGCCATGCCGAGCAGCAGCTGCGCTTCAAGCTGTTCGAGCGGATCGCCGGCCGGCTGCAACCGACGCCGGAGGCGCTCGACCTGCTGCCGGACGTGCAGGAGATCTTCGGCCGGATCGGCACCCTGAACCGGACCGTCGACGAGATGCGCGAAGGCCGCTACGGCCGGCTCGCGATCGTCGCGTCGCCGACGCTGGTCAACGCGTTCCTGCCGCGGGCGCTCGCGCGGATGCAGCAGCCGGGCGCCGCGATGCAGTTCATCGTGCAGGCGCTGCCGACCTCGATCGCGATCGAGCGGATCGCGCGGCGCGAGGCCGATATCGGCGTGATCTACGCGCCGGTCGCGGACCCGGGCGTCGTCGCCGAGGAGATCGCGACCTCCGAGGTCGCCTGCGCCGTCCGCGCCGATTCGCACCTGGCCGGCAAGCGCGTGATCGCCAGCAGCGATCTCGAGGACGTGCCGGTGATCTCGACCGGCAGCTCGACCCGGATCGGCACGTTCATCGAGGAGCGCTGTCGCGCCGCCGGCCTGACGCCCCCGGTCATCGCGATCGAGGCCAATTCATCGTTCACCGCGTGCCTGATGGCGAGCGCCGGCGTCGGCGTCGCGCTGGTGGACCGCGCCACCGCGGTGTCGGACAAGTTTCCGGAGCTCGTTTTCGTGCGCTTCAAGCCGCATGTCGCGCTGAAGCTCGCGCTGATCCATCCGAAGGACCGGCCGCGATCGCGCGCGGCCAGCCGGTTCGCGGAGCACCTGCGGGCGGAGGTCTCGAAGACGGCGTGACCGGTCGGCGCCCACCCGGCCCCCGGCCCCGACGCCGTCACATCGACCGGAAGATCGTGCGCCGCTGCCGAATCGCCGGCGCGCCGGGCGCGCTCAGCGCACGTTCAGGACGCCGCCGAGCCGCCGCCGCCATTGCGCGACGAGCTGTGGCTGGGTGCTCGCGAGCGCGAAGACCTCGACCATCCGCTTGCGGCCGGCGTCGTCGCCGAACGCGCGGTCGCGCGTGACGACTTCGAGCAGCTGCTCGAGCGCCGGCTCCCATTCCTTGTACTTGATCCAGTACTCGGCCAGCTCCATCCGGGCCGCGAGATCGGCCGGATTCGCGTCGACCTTGCGGATCAGCTCGGCCGGCACCGGGGCGCGCGCCGCTTCGACCGCGGCGGCGATCCGCTGCGCCAGCTGCGCCACCTGCGGGTCCTGCCGCGCGGCCGCGCTCGCCGCGTCGAGCACGCCCTGCGCCGCCTTCGCATCGCCGCCCGCGAGCAGCAACTGGGCATAGAGCAGCCGTGCATCGTCGTTGCCGGCGTCGAGCTCGATCGCCTTGCGCGCATGCGCCGCGGCGGCCGCCTGGTCGCCGCGCTGCAACGCCGCCGTCGCCTGCTCGAACTCGACGTCGGACGGGTTCGGCATCAGCCGGTCGATGAATTCGCGCAGCTTGCTCTCGGGCAGTGCGCCCTGGAAGGTGTCGACCGGCTTGCCCTGGACGAACGCATAGACCGTCGGGATCGACCGGATCCGGAAGTGCTGGGCGAGCTGCTGCTCCTTCTCGGTATCGACCTTGACCAGCTTGAAGCGGCCGGCGTAGCTCTGCTCGAGCTTTTCGAGCACGGGGGTCAGGGCCTTGCACGGTCCGCACCATTCGGCCCAGAAGTCGACCAGAACGGGAATCTGCATCGACGCCTCGATGACGTCGGCCTGGAAGCGCTGGAGCGTGGTGTCGGTACTCACGGTTTCGGATGGTCGGGGTGTTGCGCCGATTCTATCCAGCGTGCCGCTGCGCCGTGCGTCGTCGGGCGCAGCCGGGCCGTGCCGGGTGTTCGACGGGCGAAGCCGGGCGGATCGTAGTATCCGCCGCTATG
>JBFWQR010000083.1:0-33040 GCA_050249335.1 Lautropia sp. | reverse complement strand
GCCCGCGTGCCGTCGTTCAGGTCCCAGTAGAAGGTCTCGGTCAGGATCAGCCCCTGCGCGGTGCTCAGGCCCAGGCCGTGCACGTCGGACAGGAACACCAGGAGGCCCGCGAGGCTCTGACCGCCCTTGGTGATGCCGAACTCGGACGCCTGCTTGATCGAGTTGATGGTGTCGCCGCCGGCATTGGCGAGACCGATGATCTTGGCCTTCGACGACTGCGCCTGCAGCAGGAACGACGAGAAGTCCTGCGTGTTGAGCGGCGTGCGCACCCGGCCGACGACCTTGCCGCCGCCCTTGACGACGACCGCCTCGGTGTCGCGCTCGAGCGCGTGACCGAACGCGTAATCGGCAGTCATGAAGAACCAGCTGTCGCCGCCGGTCTTGACGATCGCGCTGCCGGTGCCGTTGGCGAGCATCCAGGTATCGTAGGTCCAGTGCACCGTGTTCGGCGAGCACGCCTTGCCGGTCAGGTCGGACGACGCGGCGCCGGAGTTCAGGAACGCCTTGCCCTTGTCCTTGGCGACCTGGTTGACCGCCAGCGCGACCGACGAGGTCGGCGTATCGACGATCGCGTCGACGCCATCGGTATCGAACCACTGCCGCGCGATGCTGGAGCCGACATCGGGCTTGTTCTGATGGTCGGCCGAGACGATCTCGACCTTGATTCCCTTGGCCGCGGCGCCGAAGTCCTCGACCGCCATCCGCGCGGCCAGCACCGAGCCGGGTCCGGCGAGGTCGGCGTAGAGGCTCGACATGTCGGTCAGCACGCCGATCTTGACGACGTTGCCCGAGATCTGCGCCTGCGCCGCGCCGGCGACGGCGAGAGTGCCGAGCGCTGCCGAGACCAGCCATGCGGAAAGCTTGCGTTTCATTGAAATCCTCCAGTAGGTCCTTCGTTGGGTTTCATCCGCGGGACGCCATGACGGCGGATCGAGGCCAGCCAGCCCCTCACACCCCGAGAAATTCATGCAGCATGTCCATCTTGGATCCGAGCTCGGCGGCGCGGAACTGCTCGACGATGCGCCCGTGCTCCATGACATAGAACTGGTCGGCCAGCGGCGCCGCGAAACGGAAATTCTGCTCGACCATCACGATCGTGAAGCCCTTTTCGCGCAGCAGCCGCACCGTCTTCGCGAGCGTTTGCACGATCACCGGCGCGAGCCCTTCCGAGATCTCGTCGAGCAGCAGCAGCCGCGCACCGGTGCGCAGGATCCGCGCCACCGCCAGCATCTGCTGCTCGCCGCCCGACAGCCGGGTGCCGGGGCTCGCGCGCCGTTCGTAGAGATTCGGAAAGATCTCGTAGATCTCGGCGAGCGACATGCCGCCTTCGACCAGTTGCGGCGGCAGCTGCAGATTCTCCTCGCACGACAGGCTAGCGAAGATGCCGCGCTCTTCCGGGCAATAGCCGATGCCGAGCCGGGCGATCCGGTGCGGCGGCAGGCGGGCCGCTTCGACGCCGCCGATCATGATCGATCCGGTCCGGCGCCCGACCAGGCCGAGGATGGACTTCAGCGTCGTCGTGCGCCCGGCGCCGTTGCGGCCGAGCAGCGTTACCACCTCGCCGCGGCGCACCGTCAGATCGACGCCGTGCAGGATGTGGGATTCGCCGTAATAGGCGTGGACGCCCGACAGGCGCAGCAGCTCGTCGGCCATCAGTGACCCGCCAAGGCTTCGTCGGCGCTGCCCATGTAGGCTTCGAGCACCTGCGGATTCTTCGAGACGACCTCGTACGGCCCTTCGGCGATCACCTGGCCGCGCTGCAGCACGCTGATCGTGTCGGCGATCTTGGCGACCACGCTCATGTTGTGCTCGACCATCAGCACCGTCCGGTTGGCCGCCACCCGTTTGATCAGCTGGGTGACGCGATCGACGTCCTCGTGGCCCATGCCCTGAGTCGGCTCGTCGAGCAGCATCAGCTCGGGCTCGGTCGCCAGCGTCGTCGCGATCTCGAGCGCGCGCTTGCGGCCATAGGCGAGCTCGGCGGTGGTGGTGTTGGCGAAGCGGGTCAGCCCGACGGTATCGAGCAGCGCCAGCGCGCGGTCGTTCAGCGCATCCAGCGAGCGGCCCGACTTCCAGAAGTGGTATGACGTGCCGGTGGCGCGCTGCAAGCCGATCCGGACGTTCTCGAGCACCGTCAGGTTCGGAAAGGTCGCCGAGATCTGGAACGAACGGACGATGCCGCGCCGGGCTACCTGCGCCGGCCGCTCGGCCGTGATGTCGATGCCGTTGTACAGGATCCGGCCCGCGGTCGGGATCAGAAACTTGGTCAGCAGGTTGAAGACAGTCGTCTTGCCGGCCCCGTTCGGCCCGATCAGCGCATGGATCTGGCCGCGCCGCACCTTCAGACTGACGCCGTTGACGGCTCGGAAACCCTTGAATTCCTTGACCAGCCCGGATGTCTCGAGAATGAAATCGCTGTTGGCCATACGTGCCTGGGGCCAGGAAGTCAGTCGATTATGGGCAACGGCATGATGCGCCGCATATACGGGAAAACCTGAGCGCTGGGTCGGGCATTTCCGCGGAAACGGGTGAGGGGGCGGCAAGATCCATGCCGCCCGAGAGTCCCCCTGGTGCGACCTTCGGTCGTTGACCGCCTCGCCCGGGAGATTCGACAATGGACCTGCCAGCCTCCTCGCGAGCATCCGGCAGGCGCGTGGAGCCTTCCGAGATGGCGAACGTCGCAAATTTTACCGCTTCGGACGACCGCCCCCGCATCGGCGTCGATCTCGGCGGCACCAAGATCGAGATCGCCGCGCTCGATGCCGGCGGCGCGATCCGGCTGCGCCGCCGGGTCGCGACGCCACGCGACGACTATCCGGCGACGGTCGCCGCGATCGCCGCGCTGGTCGCCGCGGCCGAAGCGGAGCTCGGCCGGCCGGGCAGCGTCGGTGTCGGCATTCCCGGGGCGATCTCGCCGGCCAGCGGGCTGGTCAAGAACGCCAACTCGACCTGGCTCAACGGCCGGCCGTTGCGGCAGGATCTCGAAGCCGCTCTGCGTCGCCCGGTCCGCGTACAGAACGACGCGAATTGCCTCGCGGTATCCGAGGCGGTCGACGGCGCCGCGGCCGGCGCGCATTGCGTGTTCGCGGCGATCCTGGGCACCGGCGTCGGCGCCGGGATCTGCATCGGCGGCCAGCCGCTGACCGGCCGCCAGGCGATCGCCGGCGAATGGGGCCACAACCCATTGCCGCCGGCACAGCCGCCACGCCGCGACGAATCGCCGGGGCCGCGCTGTTGGTGCGGACGGCATGGCTGCATCGAAACCTGGCTGTCGGGCCCCGGCTTCACCGCCGAATTCCTGCGCATCGCCGGTCACGCCGGCGAGTCCGCGGCCGGCAGCGGCGCGGCGGCAGCGACCGCTACCACGATCCTGGAGCGCGCCGAAGCCGGCGACCCGGCTGCCGCGGCAGCGCTCGCACGCTACCTCGACCGGCTCGCGCGGGCGCTCGGCACGGTCGTCAACCTGCTCGATCCCGACGTGATCGTGCTCGGCGGCGGCCTGTCCAATATCGACCGGCTCTATGACGAACTGCCGCTGCGGCTGCCGGCCTACGTCTTCTCCGATCGTGCCGACACGCCGGTCCGGCGCGCCGCCCACGGCGATTCGTCCGGGGTACGCGGCGCGGCCTGGCTGTGGCCGGCCGGCTGACGGTAGCCGCTTTCGCGAAGTCGGGCCGCGGCGTCGTGCATCACTCGAACGGCGCGGAGAGCGGAAGACGCCCCGCTATTCCTTGGCAATCGCCGCCCGCTCTATGACTGCCTTGAACCGGGTCATCTCGCTCGCCTGGAATCGGGTCACCGCGTCGCCGCACATGAGCAGTTCCTCACGAGCTGCATTCATGCTGGAACGCAGATAGTCCGGATCCCTGGACGCGCGCTGAACGATCTCCATCAGCTTCGAACGGGTCTCGGCCGGCGTGTCCTTGTTCACGTAGAGCGCATACCAGACGTTGATCTTCAGATCCTGCTTGCCCAGATCCGGCGCGGCCGGTACCTCCGGCAGGATCGCGGATCGCCGGTCCGCTGCAACCACCAGCGGCCTCAGCTTCCCGGCCTTCGCCAGCGCCGCGATCCCGATCGCATCGTTCATCATGAAATCGACCTCACCGGCTGCGACGCCCTGGATCGACTGACCACTGGTCTTGTAGGGAACCCCGCGAAGCTTGATGCCGTGCTGCTGCTGAAAGATCTCCGCCGACAGCCGCAAGTTCGACGATGCGTAGCCGTAGGTGTATTTCTCCGGGTTGGCGCGCGCCGACTCGACGAATTCGGCCAGGCTCCCGAACGGCAGCGCGCCGGTGATGAAGGCCACCATCGGCGTGCTCATCAACGAACAGACCGGTGCGAAGTCGCGAAGCGGATCGACCGTCGGGTTCGCCTTCAGCAACGGGTCGAGGACGGTGATCGAGCTGGTGGCGAGCATCAGCGTGTAGCCGTCGGCCGGCTCGCTCATCAGCGCCTTGACCCCGATCAGACCCTCGGCACCGGGCCGATTGTCGACCACGATCGGCTGGCCGGTGATCTTGCCGAGAGCCGCGCCGAACTCCCTTGCCGTGACATCGGTGGCTGAGCCGGGACCGAACGGCACGATGATCCTGATCGCGCGGTCGGGATACGCCGCGAAGCTGGCGCCATGGACGAATACGGCGCCGATGACCGCAGCGCAGGCGGCACCGAGCAAAGTCCGAAAGATGGTTCTGGTAGCCAAGATTTCCGCTCCAATGGAAGATACGCTGCTAATCGGCCGAACTGGTACCGGGCCACGGCAACTCGCAGACATCGAAGACCATCCCTTCCATGCCGCGGAACTTGTCGGGCCTCTTGGCCCGCCCATCGGCCAGCGCCGTCAGCTCCATCTCGTCCTGATAGACCTCGGCTCCGAGCGCCAGCACCCGCTGGACGCACGCCTCGGCCTCCGTCGTGTAGATGCCGATGTGATGGAGCCCGACATAGTCGATCCCCTTGCCGAGCTGATCGGTCTTGAACTTCAGGACCGCGATATTGATCGCGCCGTCGGTCATCATGTAACCGACCGCGCGCTCGCTTTCGTGGAACCTGAGCGTCTCGAAACCGAACGCCGTCTCGTAAAAGTGGCGCAGCTTGTCGGGATCTTGGGTGGCGATCGCCAGGTGGCGGATCTTTGCCATGGTCGGCCCTCGGTGGTTGATTCGATACGGCTCAGGGCATCTCGCGCAGCGGGCTCGTCTCGCCCGCCGGCAGCGGAATCTGCGCGGTGTTCAGCAGCATCGCAATGAAGCCGTAGTAGCCGCAGGTCGCGATCAGATCCAGCACGCCCTGGCGCCCGAAGCGATCCTCGGCCTCGCGGTACACCGCATCGCTCGGCGTTCCGTTCCTGAGGATTCCGATCGCGAAGTCGTGGACTATCCGCTGTTCGTCGGTCAGCACCGGCGGAATCGCGGCGCGCTGCACCGCCTGGATCAGCTCTTCCGGCAAGTCGGTATTGGTGCGCGCCAGCCGCGCATGGACGAACCATTCGAACTGACAGGTCCAATGCCGCGCAACGATGAGAATCGCCAGCTCGATCAACGGCAGCGGAAGCGCCGACTTGTAGCGCAGGTGCTCACCGACTCTCTGCACCACGTCCGCCAGCTCCGGATGATGGATCAGCGCCAGGAACGGGCCGCGCAGCCCACCGCGCGGCCCGCCGGCGATCTTGTCCGCGACCTCCCGCTGCCGCTCTGTCATCTGTTCGTGCTCGAGGATCGGGAAGCGAGGTCCGGACATCATGGGTCTCCAGCCGCGGTGGACTTCAAAGTGCCGTGAACTTCGGCACCGCTCGCCCCTCCTCGGTCGCGCGGAACACGACCCTGAGCGGCATGCCGAGCGTCGGAGCCGACGCTCCGAGATCGACCAGATTGGTCATCATCGTCGGCCCTTCGGCCAAGGTGACGTAGGCGACGGTATATGGCGGTCGAGCGCGCTGCAGCGTCGAGAACGCATACAGCGTGCCGCGACCGCTGAGCGGCACCCATTCGGTCGCACCGTGGCAGAACGGGCATATCGCGCGCGGATACCAGTGGACGCGCGCGCAGCTCAGGCAGCGGCGGGAGACGAGCTGACCGCGCGCAGCCGCCTGCCAGAACGGCAGGCTCTCCGGCTGGGCCTGGACGTACGGATCCGCAAGGAGATCGTTCGAGCCGGACATGTCAGTCCCGCTCCAGGATCAGTGTCGAATGCGCGTGGCCGGCCCCGAGGACCAGCCCCGGGCCGGAGGCCATCGCGATCGCGCAGTCGGGCACCTGAACGCTCGGGTGCGCCTCGCCGCGCAGCTGCCGGACTGCCTCGATCACCTTGGTGACACCGCCGCGGTTCTGCGGATGGTTGCTGCAGAGTCCGCCGCCATCGGTGTTCCACGGCAGCCGGCCGATACCCGAGATCAGGTTGCCATCGGCAACGAACGGACCGCCTTGCCCTTTCTCGCAGAACCCGAGGTCCTCGAGCTGCATGATCACCATGATCGTGAAGTTGTCGTAGATCGATGCGTACTGGATTTCCTTCGGCGTCACGCCGGCCATCCGGTAGGCGAGCCGACCGGATTCCGCGGCTCCGGTTCGGACCAGATCGAGCATGCCGCCGTCATTGGTATTGATGCTTTCGCCCGTGCCCAGCACCCGGACCGGCGGCCGCGGCAGAGAGCGTGCGACCGCCCGGTCGGCAACGACCAGCGCGCCGCCGCCGTCGGTGATCACGCAGCAATCGAGCTTGTGCAGCGGATCGGCGATGACTTCGGAATTCAGCACATCATCGACGGTGACCGGTTTGCGCAGCAGCGCATGCGGATTGTGCTGGGCATGGCGCGAGGCCGCGACCTTGACCCAGGCCAGTTGCGCGGACGTCGTGCCGAACTCGTGCATATGCCGCTGTGCAGCCATGCCGTAGATCGTGGCGATCGTCCACTGGCTCGCGCTATCCCACGCCACCTCCGGACGCTCGTTGCTGAGGACGCCGGGCTTGGTACCCACCGACTGTCCCTTGCTGCGCGGCCGGCCGGCCATCGTGATCAGCGCGACCGAGCACTTGCCGGCCGCGATCGCGGCGGCGGCATGACCGACCAGCGCGATGTAGGAGCAGCCGCCGAGCTCGGTACCGTCGACCCAGGTCAGCCGCCGCAGATTCAGGTAGTCGGCCATCACCAGCGGCGTGCTGCCCGGCGCCTCGCCGGCGCAGCAGTATCCGTCGACATCATCGAAGGACAGACCGGCATCGGCGAGCGCGCCCTGCGCGCAGTCCGCATGCAGCTGTGCGACCGACCGGTCCGGCGCATGCCGGGTCGGATGCTCGTAGGCACCGCAGATGTAGGCGTCGCGCAGGCTGTCCATCGACTCGCTCAGTTCACCGCTCGGGCGCCGGCAGACCAATGCGGTGCCCGCAACGCCTTCTTGTCGACCTTCCCGAGCGCAGTCAGCGGCAACGCATCCACGAAGGCCACCCGCTTCGGCGCCACGATGCTGCTTCCCCGCTCGCGGACGAATGCCCGCAGCTCGTCCTCGCCAACGGCCGGGCCCTCGCGGCGCTGCACGTACGCCATCACCATTTCGCCCCACTTCGGATCCGGGACTCCGACCACGGCGGCCGCGGCTACCCCGGGATGCGCGCAGATGATGTCCTCGACCTCCTTCGGATAGACGTTGAAGCCGCCGGACACGATCATGTCCTTCTTGCGATCGACGAGGTAGTAGAGGCCGTCGTCCGCGCGGCAGGCGATATCGCCGGTATGCAGCCAACCGCCTTCGAAGACGCGGGCGGTCTCTTCCGGGTTGTTCAGGTAGCCGGACATCAGCAGGGGCCCGCGGACGCACAGTTCGCCGGGGCTGCCCGTCGGCACCTCGATACCGCGCTCGTCCAGCAATGCGACCCGCACCGTCGGATACGGTCGGCCGGCCGCGGCCAGCTGCGCATCGGAAAGCCTCGCATGGTCGGCCTGATCGAGCAGCAGCACGTCGTTCGGACATTCGGTCTGACCGTAGCTCTGCACCAGGATCGGTCCGAGCAGGTTCAGCGCCTCCCGGATTCGAGTCGGTGCGGCCGGCGCGGCGCTGTACACGATCGAATGGAAGTCCGACCAGTCCACGTCGCCGACCCTTGGAGAATCCAGCAGCGCATACAGCATCGTCGGAACCAGCCAGGTGACATTGCAGGCATGCTGGCGGATCGTGTCGACCAACCGATCCGCCGAGAAGCTGCGTAGCAGCGTGATGCGACCGCCGCGGGCCAGCGTCGGGATCACCAGCGAGCCGGCACCGTGCGAGATCGGACCGGCGCACAGATACCGCACGTCGGCCGGCCACGGCTTTGCGGCCAGATCCAGCAGCAGATTGGTCAGCAGCGCACGGTTCGATTGCATCACGCCCTTGGACCGGCCCGTGGTGCCGCCGGTGTAGGCGACCCGGATGATGTGCTCGGCGTCCCCGTACACGGTCAGCGGCTTCGGCGCATGACGGCCGGCTCGCTCCGCGAGCTCCAGGCAGCCGTCGAGCCGGCCGAACGACAGCCACACCCGGCCGTCGCCACAACTTTCCCGAAGCTGATCGCCGCGCGCCCGGTAGTACTCGTCCACGATCACGACGCGCGCATCGCAATCGCGAATGATGAAGTCGTGATCGGCACGACTGCCGAGTGCATGCAAGGTGACGGAGCGCAGACCGCTCAGATAAGCGGCGGCGATGACGACGAAGACCTCGTAGCGATTGACGCCGAGTTGTGCCACCGCATCGCCGGGTCGCAAACCGAGCTCGGCGAAGTATTGCTGGACCTGGCTGATCTGCGCGCCCAGCTCGCGGTAGCCGACAGTCGCCTCGTCGTTCACGAACGCGATCCGATCCGGATAGCGGGCGATCGCGGTCGCGATCACGTCGCCCAGGGTCGCGCCCTGCCCGGCTGCGAATGGAATGTTCATCGCCGGTCAGTGTCGTATTGCGCCACCCGCAGAGGAAGCCGTAACATCCGGCAGGCGGACATTCCTGAACCATCCACGGGGCGGCATCGAGGCGGTGACATCCGAGGAAGGCAATCGATCGCTGGAACGCGGCCTGATGGTCCTGGACTGCATCTGGTCGCATCGCAGTGACGGTGTCCGCGTGGTCGACCTGATGCGCCTGTGCGATCTCGAGCGCGCCGCCACCTATCGGTTCCTGGCAACGCTGATCAGCACCGGCTACGTTGCCCGCAGGGACCGGTTCCGCTATGTTCCCGGCCCACGTCTCGAGGGCCTGCCGCTGATCGTGCCGGCCGACGATGTCTCGTCGCGGCTGCAGCCCGTCCTGCAGCGGATCAGTCAGCTGACGCAGGATACGTCGTTCGCGATCGTCCGCGACGGCTCGCAGGCGCATTGCATCGCTCGCGAGATCGGTACCTATCCGGTCCAGGTGCTGACGCGCCAGGTCGGCGACCGGGTCCCGCTCGGCGTCGGTTCGGCCGGCCTCGCACTGCTGGCGGCACTGCCGAAGCATGAAGCGGCGGCCACCATCGCCGCCAACCGCACGGCGCTCGGCCGTTTTCACGCGATGTCGACCGAACGCCTGAGCTCGCTGATGAAATCGACCCGCGAGCGCGGCTGGGCAATCGTCGGCACGGTGCCCGGCACGCTCGCGATCGGGCTCACCGTGCCGGCACCCGGCGGTACGCCGATTGCCGCGATCAGCGTCGCGGCGCCGCTCGAGCGGATGACGGCGAAGGGCCGGCAGAATTTCGTCGTCACGACCATTCGCGAAACGCTCGCGAAGCTGCGCCCGAAAGGCGTCAGTTGAAATCGAACCCCTGCTCGCGCAGTACCGCCGCGACGTCCGCATAGCTGCTGTCGTCCGCGTAGCGTCTCGAGATCTCCTCGCTCCAGAGCTTCGCTTCGCCGTAGCCCATCGCCTGCGAATAGTCGCGATAGGCGCGATCCAGGTCCGCGACCGCTCCAGCCGCATGCTGGTGGGCGTAGGACTCCATGTGCGCGAACGACGCCCGATCGATCCGCGGCTTGAGCGGGCCTTCGCGACGCGCGACGTGGCCGATGCAGAGGCCGGCCATCGGGAACGTCAGCGCCGGCAGCGCCAGCAATCGGCAGACGTCACGCGGCGCCCGTCGAATGGCACCGATCGGACAGACACCCAGGCCCAGGCTGCGCGCCGCAGCCATCATCGCTCCCATGACGATGCCGGTATCGACCGCCCCGATCAGCACGCCGTTCATGTTCCGCTGGATCCGCTGCTCGCGTTGACGCATGACCGCCGCCTGCGCCGTGCGATGGAAGTCTGCGATCAGCACGATGAACAGCGGCGCCTGCTCGATCTTCTGCTGTCCGGCACACAACTTCGCCAGCCGAGCCTTGCGCTGCGGATCACGGACGACGATCGCGGTCACCTGCTGGCCGTTGTGCCAGTTCGCCGCTCGGCGCCCGCAGTCCAGAATCTGTTCGAGCTGCCGCTCCCCGACCGGATCGGTCAGGAATTCGCGATCGCTCCGGTGGCTCTGAAGCGTTGACAGCACATCGTTCACGGCGAACGGCGCATCAGGCCGGGCCACCGGGCTTTCCCATAGTCCGACCGGCTCCTAGTCTTCCAGCCGGATGTCGCTGCTCCGGATCAACGCGCCGATCCGTACCGACTCGTTCTCGATGAACAGGTCGAACTGATTCGGTGTCATCGGCACGATCTCGCTGCCGGTTCCGATCAGGAAACTGCGCATTTCCGGATTCTCCAGCGCGACCGCGAGCGCCGAGTTCAGCGTGTCGACCCGGTCGGCTGGCGTTCCTCTGGGCGCGAACAACCCCAGCCAGGTCGTGTACTCGAAGCCCGACACGGTCTCCGCGACCGTCGGCACGTCCGGCATCACCGACAAGCGCTTGGTGCCGGTCACCGCGATCGGCTTGATCTTGCCGCCCTGGATCAGCGGCATCGCGGTCATCGGCGTGTCGAAGAAAGCAACGACGCGTCCGGCGATCAGGTCGGGGATGATCTGCGAGGCACCACGGTACGGTACCGCCGTGAATGGCGTACCCGAAAGCTTCGTCAGCAGGGCCATGCACAGGTGAGCGGCCGAGGCGTTGCCCGCGGTACCCATCGTCAACGCCGATGCCCGGCCCTTCGCGGCGTTCAGCAGATCCGCGACCGTGTTGATCGGGCTGTCGGCTGCGGTAACCAGCAGCATCGGGGACGACCCGATCAGGCCGATCGGCTGGAACGACTTCTCGATATCGAAGGCAAGCTTGCTGAACGTGAATCGGTTCACGACCTGCGTCCCGATATTGCCGAGCAGCAAGGTATAGCCGTCCGGCGTCGATTGAGCGACGGCTTGCTGCGCGATCGTGCCGTTCGCGCCGGTCCGGTTCTCGACGACGAAAGGCTGGGTGAAGTTGCGCTCGAATTGAACGCCGACCCTGCGCGCCAGGATATCCGCGATACCGCCGGCGGAATAGGGAACGATGATCTTGACCGCCTTCGCCGGATACGAGTTCGCCCTGACGGACACCGGCGCCGTCAGCGTCCCGATCGCGACCACGACCGCGATTGCGGCCGCGCTCATCCACTTGTGAATCTTCATCCTTTTCTCCCCCGCTCGTTGCGCTGCCCGGACCTTCGGCAGAGCCGTTCGTCTCGTCGATGCCTCGCCAAATCAGCGCGTCCGATTCTTTCAGGCAGGATCGGCGATTCGAAGGCAAAACATCCGCTCAGCAGACATTTGCGAGGATCGTCGGCAGCCCCAGACCTTTACCATCGCCAGGCTGCCGATGTCGATCCGACCAGGCGTGATCGGGATCGTCGGTTTCTGCATGGGAGGCCGCGTCGCCTGCCTGGCCGCAGCTGCGATCCGCAAGCTCGCAGCCGAGCGGCTGGGATCACGCAGCGCCCCGACGAGGAGCCGGCCATGAGATTACCCAAGCTGACCTACGAGCAACTCGACGAACGGCAGAAGGCGGCTTACGACAAGCATGCCGAGCGCCGCGACGTGGTGCGGGGCCCGTACTACGTCTGGCTGCACAGCCCGCAGATGATGGAGAAGGTCTCGGCGATGGCGAACTACCTTCGCTTCGACTGCCACCTGCCGGTCAGGCTGCGCGAGTTCGGCATTCTCGTCACCGCGCGCCATTGGGATGCGCAGTATTCGTGGAATGCGCACGTCGACAAGGCGATCGCCGCCGGCGTACCCGAGGCGGTCGTTCACGACCTCGCCGCCGGCCGGCGCCCGTCCTTCACCGCCGAGGACGAACGCATCTACTACGACTTCGCAACCGAGCTGCTCGAGCAGCACTTCGTCTCCGACGAGACCTTCGCCGAGGCGCAGGCGATGTTCGGCAACGAAGCGCTGGTCGACCTGATCGGCTCGATCGGCTACTGGTCGATGCTGCAGATGTGCCTGAACAGCGCCGAGGTCGACCTGCAGGCCGATCGGCCGCCGCCGTTTCCCGACTTGGCGGGTTATCGGAAGATCCGGTGACGAGATGCCGCGGATCTCGTACCGCGGCAGTCGCGGATCGGAGGCGTACCGAGCAGCGCCGGACGTGATGCACGGCACCGATCGGCTGTGTCCGGCCCGCTGACGCACCAGCGCGGCGCGCCCGCCCCCCCCCGCGCCGCACCATCCCGCGCATTGACGACCCACCCGCGCGCTCGCTAAACTGTTCATGTACAAACACACCGTGCACATATGCGCACAGTCTCGGTCAAATCGGCGGCCCGCGTGCTCGACCTGCTGGAGCTCGTCAGCACGCTGCGCGAAGGCATCGGCGTCAACGCGCTGGCCCGCCGGCTGGCGATGCCGAACAGCAGCGCATCGGCGCTGGTCGCGACGCTCGAAGGGCGCGGCTATCTGAAGTTGGCAGCCGACGGCTACCGGCTCGCCGAGGCGTATCGCGAGGGCGGCTGGATCGGCGGCACGCAGGCCCTGCTGCTGCGGGCCGCACAACCGGCAATGCAGCGTCTGACCGCCGCGACCGGCGAGTCGTCGTTCCTCGGCGTGCTGACTCGCGGCAACGAGGTCCGCTATCTCCACAAGGCCGTCAGCCAGAACCCGCTGCGCTATGACGTCGACCTGTCGCTGATCAGGCCGGCGTACTCCATCTCGTGCGGCATCGTCATGCTGGCCGGCATGAGCGACGAGGCTTGCAACGCCTATCTCGGCAGCTGCGAGCTGGTCGCGGTCACGCCCCGCACCATCGCCGATCCGGATGCGCTGCGCCGGATGATCCGCCGCGCCCGCAAGCTCGGCTACGCACGGATGGCCGACAGCCACGTGATGGGCACGTCCGGCGTCGCCGCGCCGATCCGGCGCGGCGACCGGGTGGTGGCCGGCCTCGCGGTGATCGCGCCGACCCATCGTTTCGAGCTGCAACCCGACGCGATCGTCGCGGCCACCGTCGCCGCCGCCGCCGAGATCGGCGAGGCGATTCCGCAATGAGCACGGCGGACTCCTCGAACACGGCCGGCTCCCGGTCTTCTGCTCCGGCATCGTCGGCCGACCGCCCGGACGCCGGGCACGGCGCCGGCGATCGTCCGACCGTCGCGGTGATCGGCGCCGGCATCATCGGCGCCACCGCGGCGCTCGATCTGCAGCGGCAGGGGTTCGCGGTCGTGCTCCTCGATCGCGGCGAGCCCGGCATGGGCTGCTCGTACGGCAACGGCGGCGCGATCAGCCCGGATCTGTGCGTGCCGTCGGCGTTGCCCGGCCTGATCAAGCGCGTGCCGCGCTGGCTCGGCGACCCGCTCGGACCGCTGGTGATCCGCTGGCGGCGATTGCCGGCGGTGCTGCCATGGCTGCTGCGCTGGGTCCGCGCCAGCGATCCGGCGCGGGTCGAGCGCGCGGCCGCCGCGCTGCGCGCGCTGCATGCGCCGAGCCTGCGCGCTTATCACGAGATCCTCGGCAGCGACGGCGCCCGGCTGATCGAGACCACCGGCCAGCTGTACGTCTGGCGCAGCGACCAGGCCAGTCCGACCGAGCTGCTGGCGCGCGCGCTGCGCGAGCGGCACGGCGTCGAGACGCGCACGCTCGACGAGGCGGCGATCCGGGCGATCGACCCGGAGCTCGCACCCGGCTTCCGGATGGGGCTGTTCTTTCCCGACAATGGTCACACGGTCAATCCGCTGCGGCTGGTGCAGACGTTGATCGAGCAGTTCCGCCGCGACGGCGGCCGCGTCGAGCGTGCCGAGGTCACCGCGCTCGAGCCGGCCGGCAGCGGCATCGGCAGCGCCGTCTGCCGCGACGGCCGCCGGATCGCCGCGCAGCACTACGTGGTCGCGACCGGCATCGACGGCACGCGGCTCGCGTCCGCGCTCGGCGACCGGGTGCCGCTCGAAGCCGAGCGCGGCTACCACATGATGCTGCCGAACCCGGGCGTGCGGCCGGTGGTCAAGATCAGCAACCGCGACCACATGTTCGGCCTGACGCCGATGGAAAACGGTGTCCGGATCGCCGGCACCGTCGAGTTCGCGTCGCCGGGTACGCCGCCCGATGAACGCCGCGCGCAGGCGCTGCTGACGCAGGCGAAACGGATGTACCCGCGGCTCGACGTGACCGGCGCGACCAGCTGGATGGGATCGCGGCCGTCGACGCCCGACTCGCTGCCGGTGATCGATCGTGCCCGCCGCGCCGGCAACGTCGTCTACGCGTTCGGGCACGGCCATAGCGGGCTGACCGGCGCGCCGATGACCGCGGCGATCGTGACCGAACTGCTCGGCGGCCGCAAGGCGCCGCTCGACCGCACCCCGTACCGGCTCGACCGGTTCTGATCGAGGAGATCCCAGACGATGACCAGCCCGACCCGCACGCCGGCGGACCCGATCGCGATCGGCGTCGATACCGGCGGCACCCATACCGACCTGGTGCTCGCCGGCGCCGGCCGGCTGGTCACGCTGAAGGTGCCGAGCACGACCGACGACCTGTCGGTCGGGATCGTCGACGGCGTCCGCCGCATCGTCGCGCAAGCCGGCGTACCGATGTCGGCAGTGACGCGCTTCGTCTATGCCAGCACGTTCGTCACCAACCTGTTCATCGAGGGCAAGCAGGCGCCGGTCGGGCTGATCACGACCGGCGGCTTCCGCGACGTGCTGCAGATCGGCCGCGCCTCCCGCAAGCCGGATGTCTACGACATCCACTGGCGGCCGGCCCGGCCGCTGGTGCCGCGGCATCTGCGCTTCGGTGTCACCGAACGGATCGACCACAAGGGCGAGGTCGTGACCCCGCTCGACGAGCGCGAGGTCCGGGCCGCGCTGGCGCAGCTCGCCGCGGCCGGCGTCGGCAGCATCGCGGTCTGTCTGCTGCATGCCTATCGCAATCCGGCGCACGAGCGGCGCATCGGCGAGCTCGCCGCCAGCGTCTGCCCGGGCATCGACGTCTCGCTGTCGTCGGAGGTGATCCGCGAGTTCCGCGAATACGAGCGGACCAGCACGACCTGCGTCAACGCCTTCATCAAGCAGCCGATCACCCGGCATCTCGAGCGGCTGCGCCGCGATCTCGCCGCCGAAGGCATGCCGGCGGTGCCGTTCATGATGCGCGGCAACGGCGGCGTCTCGACCTTCGATTCGGCGGCGCAGGCGCCGACCGCGGTCACGCATTCCGGCGTGATGGGCGGCATCGTCGGCGCCAATGCGCTGGCAGCGCGCTGCGGCATCGCCAACCTGATCACGCTCGACATGGGCGGCACCAGCGCCGATGTCGCGCTGATCGCCGGCAACCGGCCGGTGCTGACCAACCGCAGCAGCATCGGCGCCCATCCGCTGCTGGTGCCGACGCTGGACATGGTGACCATCGGCGCCGGCGGCGGCTCGATCGCCTGGCTCGAGAGCGGCGCGGCGCTGCGGGTCGGCCCGCACAGCGCCGGTTCGCAGCCGGGGCCGGCGAGCTATGGCCAGGGCGGGCGCGACCCCACGGTCACCGATGCCAACATCGTCACCGGACGGCTGAGCCCGGACTACTTCCTCGGCGGCGCGCGCCGGCTCGATCCGGCGCTGGCGCATCAGGCGATCGAGTCACGGATCGCCGCGCCGCTCGGCCTGTCGGTCGAGGCAGCGGCGCTCGGCATCCTGGCGATCGCCGAGGCGCACATGGCCAACGCGATCCGGCTGGTGTCGGTCGAGCGCGGGCTCGATCCGCGCGAATTCACGCTGGTCGCGTTCGGCGGTGCCGGCGCGCTGCATGCGATCCGGCTCGCCGAGGCGCTGTCGATCGGCGCGGTTCTGATCCCGCCGGCGCCGGGCAACCTGTCGGCGATGGGGCTGCTGTGCGCCGACGTCCGGCACGACCTGACGCGCACCGTGTTCGCACGGCCGGCGCCGGCGCTCGCGCCGCGCCTGCTGGCGGCGGTCGACGAGCTGATGGCCGAGGCCGACGCGGCGCTCGCCGCCGATCAGGTCGCGCCGCCGCAGCGCAGCTTCACGCTTTCGGCCGACCTGCGCTACGAAGGGCAGAACTACGAGCTGACGGTGCCGATCACGCGCGACGAGATCGTCGCCGGCGGCGCCGAGGGTGGCAGTGGCGGTGGCAGTAGCGGTGGCAGTGACGGCAGCGGCAGCAACGGCTTCGTCGGCTGGGCGCAGCGCTTCGGCGAGCTGCATCAGCGGATCTACGGCTACCGGCTGCACGGCCGCGGCCTGCAGCTGGTCAACCTGCGGGTGACCGCCACCGGCGCGGTCGTCCATGCCGAATGGCCGGAGCTCGCGGCCGCGGCCGACGCCGCCGAGCCCGCCGGCCGGCGGTCCGTGGTGATCGATGCCGACAGCCGCGCCGACGCCACCGTCTACCGCTTCGAACGGCTGCGCCCCGGCCACCGGATCGCCGCGCCGGCGATCGTCGAATACGCCGGCGGCACGCTGTTCGTACCGCCGGGCTGGCACGGCGTGCTCGACGCCTGGACCAACATCCGGTTGACGCGCGTCACGGTCGCGGCGAGCGACCCGGCGGCAACCGCTGCCGCAGCCGCCCGAACCGACGCGCAGGAGATCGCGATATGAACGCCCCCGAGCAGATCCGCCCCGAACCGGTCCGGCGCGCCGTCGACCCGGTCACGCTCGAAATCGTCCGCAACGGCCTGAAGGCGGTCGCGCAGCGGATCACACGCCGGATGATCCGTTCGGCCAACTCGTTCATCGTCAAGGAGATGGAGGACTGCTCGGCGTCGATCCTCGACGCGAGCGGCCAGCTGCTCGCCGAGGAGGCCGGCCCGCCGATCCAGCTCAATACCGTCGGCGTCTGCCTGAAGACCATCCTGGCGCACCACCTCCCGCCGTCGGCCTGGCAGCCCGGCGATGTCGTGATCACCAACGACCCGTACGTCGCCGGCGAGTCGATGGCGGCGACCCACACCAACGACTACCTGGCGTTCCATCCGCTGTTCCACGACGGCGAGCTGGTCGCGTTCTCCGGCCTGATGGTCCATCACCTGGACATCGGCGGCATGAACATGGGCACTCGCGGCTGGGGCACCGAGATCTACCAGGAGGGGCTGCGGATCCCGCCGCTGAAGGTCGTCGAGGGCGGCCGCACCGACGCCAAGGTCATGGAGATCATCCTGACCAACACCCGGACCCGCGAGATCCTCGAGAACGATCTGATCTCGCAGATCTCGAGCGTCGTGGTCGCCGCCGAAGACGTCGGCGAGCTGTTCCGCAAGTACGGCGGCGCGACGATGAAGGCCTGCTTCGCCGAGCTGATCGACTATTCCGAGCGCCGTACCCGCGACGTGCTCGCGGCCATCCCGGACGGCGTCTACCGCCACGAGGAGCCGATCCTCGACGACGGCGCCAAGGGCGGCCCGTACTGGCTGCGGGTCGCGATCAGCAAGCGCGGCAGCGACGTCGAGCTCGACTTCACCGGCACCGACGCGCAGATCAAGGGGCCGATCAACAGCCCGCTCGCGACCACGCTGGCCGCGGTCTATTACGCGATGCGCTGCATCACCGATGCATCGATCCCGGCAACCGAAGGCTGCAAGCGGCCGATCCGCGTGATCGCGCCGCCGGGCACGCTGGTCAATTCGCGCTCGCCGGCGGCCTGCTATCAGCGGATGATCGTCTGCCACACGATCGTCGACCTGGTGATGGGCGCGTTCGCGCAGGCGATCCCGGACAAGGTGATGGCCGATTCCTGCGGCTGCCTGTACAACTACACGATCGCGACCAACCCGGCGACCGGCCGGCGCCAGGTGTTCGGCGAGGTGGTCCCGGGCGGCATCGGCGCGACCGCGCAGGCCGACGGCATCGAGGTGGTCGCGTGCCACGTCACCAACTGCCACATCCCGCCGACCGAGGCGATCGAGATCGAGGCGCCGGTGCTCTACCTGCGGCGCGAGCTGCGCACCGACTCGGCCGGCCCCGGCCGCTACCGTGGCGGCGTCGGCCAGGTGCTGACCTACAAGATCCTCGGCGACGAGCCGGGCCTGCAGCACACGTCGCAGAAATCGGTGTCGCTGCCGCAAGGCGTCGGCGGCGGCCGGCCCGGCGACGGAGGCCGCTGGGTCATCAACGAAGGGCTGCCCGGCGAGCGCCGGCTCGACCATGCGCTCGGCGACATCGAGCCGCTCGCGCGCGGCGACACGGTATCGCACTACACGCCGGGCGGCGGCGGCTACGGCGATCCGCTGACCCGCGATCCGCAGGCGGTGCTCGCCGACGTCCGCGCCGGCCTGGTGACGCCGGCGGCGGCCGAGCGCGATTACGGCGTCTGCGTCGATGCGCAGGCGCTGCGGATCGTCTCGCTGCGCCGGCCGGCGGCGCGATGAGCGCGCCCGCCCGGCCGTCCGAAGGGCGCGCTCCTCTCCCTCGGGGAGATGCCCGCGCTTCGCGGGCAGAGGGCCGTCCAATGAGCGCGCCCGCCCCCGTTCTCCGGACCGGATTCCGCCCTCTGCAACGTTCAACCGGGAGATTTCGATGAAAGTCCTGCATCAGCTCTTCGTGGCCACGGCTTCGTGTCTGCTCGCGCAAGCGGCGCTCGCGGCGTCGCCGGACAACTACCCGGAGCGCACGATCCGGATCGTCGTGCCGTGGGCCGCCGGCGGCTTCACCGACGTGCTCGGCCGGCTGCTCGCCGAAAAGATGACCAAGAGCATGGGCCAGCCCGTCATCGTCGACAACCGGCCGGGCGCGAGCGGCTCGATCGGCGCGCGCCAGGTCGCGCAGTCCGCGCCGGACGGCTACACGCTGCTGCTCAACACCAGCGATTCGACCGTCAAGCTGCTGCAGGAGAAGTCGCCCGATCCGGCCAAGGACTTCACGCCGATCACGCTGATCGGCACGCAACCGGTCGTGCTCGCGGTCGGCAAGCATCTGCCGGTCACGACGCTGGCCCAGTTCGTCGCGCGCGCGAAGGCGGCGCCGGGCACCGTCACCTTCGCCTCGTCGGGCGAAGGCAGCGCGGTCCACCTCGGCATGGAGCTGCTCGCCAGCGAAGCCGGCATCCGGCTGAATCACGTGCCCTACAAGGGCATGGGCCCGGCGCTGACCGATCTGCTCGCCGGCCAGGTCGACTCGGTGCTGCTGAGCTTCCAGGGCTCCGCCGGCAACTTCAAGAACGGCAAGCTGACGCCGCTCGCGGTGTCGTCGCTGAAGCGCTCCAACGTCGACCCGAACCTGCCGACGATCGCCGAATCGGGCTATCCGACGTTCCAGCTGATGCTCTGGTACGCGATGATCGGTCCGAAGGACCTGCCGGCGCCGATCGTCGAGCGGCTCAATCGCGAGATCAAGGCGGCGATCGCCTCGCCGGACATCCAGGCGCGGCTGACCGGCGCCGGCACCGATCCGGTCGGCAGCTCGCCGCAGGAGCTCGCCAAATTCGTCGACGACGAAGTCGCGAAGTGGAGCAAGGTGATCAAGTGACCGCGACGGGGCGCCGAGGGCGCCCCCGCCCGGCGGCCACACCGCAGCACGCAGCCGGCGAAGATGCCGCCGGCGGAGCTGCGGCCGGCGCAGGCGCAGACAGCGGGGCAGCGCCGGTGCTGGACTGATGCACCGCAGCATGCCATAATCGCGGGCTGCACTGCCGACCGGCCGTGCGGCGCCAGACCGACGTCCGGCGCTGCCGCCGGCTTCATCGCCCTAGCCCCCAGGTCCTGCCGCCGCTCGCGGCGGCGACCAATCCGGTTGGCGTCGATGCTGTTGCGATCCGCCAACCCGGGCCCCTGCCCGCTCATTGCGCATCGAACGCAGACCAGGCCCCGCGATCCGGCAGGCGGGCGCCGCTGCGCGTGCGCGACTGGACTCATGATGTCGACCACTGCTTCGTTCACCGACCTGGGCCTCGCCGCCCCGCTGCTCGACGCGCTCGCGCGGCTTTCGATCACCGTGCCGACGCCGATCCAGGCACAGGCGATTCCGCTGCTGCTCGCGGGCCACGACCTGATCGCGACGGCGCCGACCGGCACCGGCAAGACCGCGGCTTTCATGCTGCCGGCACTGCAGCGGATCACCACCACCGAAGGCCGCCGCGGCCGCGGCCCGCGCGTGCTGGTGCTGACGCCGACGCGCGAGCTGGCGCAGCAGGTGGCCCGCGCGACGCAGACGCTGTCGCGGACCTCGCAGCGGCTCACGACGGTCTGCGTGACCGGCGGCGAATCGTACTTCCTGCAGAACAAGGCACTGGCGGCCCCCTACGAAGTGCTGGTCGCAACGCCTGGCCGGCTGATCGACCAGTGGCGCGCCGGCAAGATCGACCTCGCGCGCGTCGATCTGCTGGTACTCGACGAAGCCGACCGGATGCTCGACATGGGCTTCGCCGACGATGTCGTCGCGATCGCCGACGGCGTGCCGGCCGAGCGCCAGACCGTGTGCTTCACCGCGACGCTGTCGCATGCCGTCCGCAATCTCGCGAGCCGGCTGCTGCGCGAGCCCGAGTGGCTGCAGGTCGAACGCGAAGTCACGCCCGAGGCGGCGATCGACGACCATGTGATCTACGTCGACGGCCCCGAGCATCGCAGCCGCCTGCTCGAAGCGTGCCTGAAGAGCGACGGCATGGGCCAGGCGATCGTCTTCACCGCGACCAAGCGCCACGCCGAGGAGCTTGCCGGCGAGTTGTTCCGCAGCGGCATCCCGACCCAGGCGCTGCACGGAGACCTGAGCCAGCGCGACCGGATCCGCGCGCTGAACAAGCTGCGCCGCGGCGAATGCAAGGTGCTGGTTGCGACCGACGTCGCCGCGCGCGGCCTCGACGTCGCGACGATCACCCATGTGATCAACTATGCGCTGCCGAAGGTCGCCGAAGATTACGTCCATCGGATCGGCCGCACCGGCCGTGCCGGCGCGAGCGGTCAGGCGTTGTCGTTCGTCGGCGCCGAGGACGTGTTCGCGATGCGGCGGATCGAGCACTTCATCGGCCGCACCGTGCAGGTCAGCGAGTTCGAGGGGCTCGAGGCACGCTTCAAGCCGGTGGCGCGCAAGCCGCGGCCGAAGGGCGGGTTCCGCGACGGCAAGCGTCCGGGCGGACCGGGCGGCGGCCGCTGGGCCGGCGCCAAGCGACCCGGGCCAGGCGGCTGGAGCGGCTCGGGCCGCAGCGACGGCCAGCGCTCCGGCCACCGCTCGGGCAACGGCGCGACGGCGCGCAGCGGCGGCGCGCGCTGAATCACGACGCGGGTTCACGACGCGGACCCGGATCGACAGCAACGGCACCAAGCTCCCGGCGGGCACCGCAACGGCCGGTCTGACCGACGGCGCGCCGGCTCCGCATCACGGAGCCCGGTGACGCCGAGCCGGGCACCGGCGTGGGACTACCATTCCCGCCGGAAGCTATAACCGTGGCCCGCACCAAACCCACCGCCTTCGTGTTCCAGCCGGTCCAGCTGGTCCGGCCGGCCGAGATGGTCGCGTACCGGATCGCCGAGGCGATCCGGGCCGGCGACGTCGAGGTCGGCGACCGGCTGCCGTCCGAGCAGGATCTGTCGGCGCAGCTCGGCGTCAGCCGGCCGACACTGCGCGAGGCGGTCAAGCTGATGGTGCGCGCCGGGGTGGTGGTCGTCCGGCCCGGCTCGTCGGGCGGCACCTTCGTCGTCAGCCGCGCGGTACCGCAGGAACTGTGCGGCATGCCGCTGCCGGAGCTGCCGATGGGTGACATCGCCGGCGTGCTCGAGGCACGCCGTCTGATCGAGCCGCATGTCGCGAAGATGGCGGCGGCCTACGGCACGCCGGCGGACCTGCAGGCGATGCGCGACGCCGTCGAGCTCAGCGAACGCGCCGGCGCGCCGTTTCGCCGCAAGCGGATCGACGAGGCCGGCGCCGAGCTGATGACGATCGCGAGCACCCGCTTCAACATCGCGGTGGCGCGCGCGACCCAGAACAGCGTGATGGTGCAGATCATGGAGATCATCCTGCGCCGGATGGAACCGGTCCGGCTGCTGGCGCTGCGCGAGCTGGCCGACAGCGCGGTCTCGTCGCAGACGCTGCGCAACACGCTCGAAGCGATCGAGAGCGGCGACCCGGCCGCGATCGAGCGCGCGACGCTCGACCGGATCGGCCTGCTCGAGGATGCATGGGAGCACGCCACCGGGCGGCGGCTTCGGCGGAGGATGCTCGCCACGAAATGAGCCATGGGAGCGGCGGCCGCCGAATTCGCTTGTGCCGCCGATTGGTATAGAAATATACTGAATTCGGTCGTTTTCTGGATGATTGAAACGATGCTCCAGCTCGACGGCGTGGTTCGCAGCTTCGGCGCCCTGCGCGCCGTCGACGGCGTGACCCTGGCGGTCGGCAAGGCGAGCATCACCGGGCTGATCGGACCGAACGGCGCCGGCAAGACGACGCTGTTCAACACCGTCGCCGGCAACCATGCGCCGGACGCCGGCCGGATCACGCTCGACGGCACGCGTATCGACGGACTGCGGCCGGACCAGATCTTTCACCGTGGCCTCGGCCGAACGTTCCAGATCCCGCGGCCGCTCGGTACGCTGACCGTGCTCGAGAATCTGCTGCTCGCGCCGGTCCGGCAATCGGGCGAGCGGTTCTGGAACACCTGGCTGCGCCGCGGCCGGATCCGCGCCGAGGAAGCGGTCCACCGCGAGAAGGCGCGCGAAGTGATCGAATTCGTCGGCCTGACGCGGCTCGCCGACCAACCGGCGCGCGTGCTGTCGGGCGGCCAGCAGAAGCTGCTCGAACTGGCGCGGATCCTGATGGTCGATCCGGCGATCATCCTGCTCGACGAACCGGCGGCCGGCGTCAATCCGGTGCTGCTCGAAAGCCTGGTCGACCGGATCCGCGCGCTGCATCGCCGCGGCATCACGTTCCTGCTGATCGAGCACAACATGGACATGGTGATGGCGCTCTGCGACCCGGTCATCGTGATGGCACAGGGCAAGGTCGTCATGCAGGGCACGCCGGACGCGGTGCGCCGCGATCGGCGCGTGATCGACGCGTACCTCGGCGATCAGCCATGACGCCGCCGGCGCCGCCAGCGATGCCCGCTCCGGCAAGCGCCCTCGCCCGGTTGCTGGAAGCCGACTCGATCGTCGCCGGCTATGTGCGCGACCTGCCGATCGTGCATGGCGTGAGCCTGGGCGTCGCGGCCGGCGAGATCCTGGTGATCCTCGGTCCGAACGGCGCCGGCAAGTCGACGCTGGTCAAGGCGCTGGCCGGCGTCGTGCCGATGTTCGCCGGTACGGTGCGGCTCGCCGGCGCCGACATCACCGCGGTACCGGCACACGCGCTCGCGGCGCGCGGCGTCGGCTTCGTGCCGCAGACCGGCAATGTCTTCACGTCGCTGTCGGTCGACGAGAACCTGCGCGTCGGCGGCCACCTGCTGCGGCACGAGCTGCGCGAGCGGCTCGACGCTGCCTACGCGCGCTTTCCCGACCTCGCCGAGCGGCGCCGCCACGCCGGCCATGCGCTGTCCGGCGGCCAGCGGCAGATGCTCGCGATCGCGCGGGCGCTGATGACCGCGCCCCGCCTGCTGCTGCTCGACGAGCCGAGTGCCGGCCTGTCGCCGCTGATGGTCAGCGAGGTGTTCGGCCAGGTGCGGCAGATCGCCGACAGCGGCATCGCGGTGCTGATGGTCGAACAGAACGTCAAGGCCGGTCTGCGGATCGCCGATCGCGGCCTGATCCTGGTCAACGGCCGCGCCGCGCACAGCGGGCCGGCCGCCGCGCTGCGCGACGATCCGCTGGTCGCGCAGCTCTATCTCGGCACGCATGCGGCAGCGGACACTGCCGCCGGGGCCGGGGCCGCACCATGATCGCGCAGGCGCTGGTCGACGGCCTGCTCAGCGGCGCGATCATCGCGCTCGGCGCGATCGGCGTCACGTTCAGCCTCGCGATCCTGCGCTTCGCGAACTTCTCGCACGGCGACCTGCTGTCGGTCGGCGCGTACTCGGCGCTGTTCGTGCTGCTGATGGTCGCTGCCAGCGCCGGCGGTGCGTCCGCCGGCGGCGCAGCCGGCGCGCTCGCCGCGCCGATCGGCCCGTTCTCGTTCGGCTGGGCGCTGCCGCTCGCGATCGGCTTCGGTATGCTGGTCGCGATCGGCGTGTCGCTGGCGCTCGACCGCTGGGTCTACCGCCGGCTGCGCCGGCGCAGCGCCGATCCGCTGACGCTGGTGTTCGCGTCGTTCGGCCTGGCGCTGGTGCTGCGCAACCTGCTGCTGTTGCTGTTCGGCCCGGACCCCTACAACTACAGCAGCGAGATCCAGATGGCGCTGCGGCTGCCGGGGCCGGTGCTGGTGATGCCGGACCAGATCCTGGTGTTCGCCGTGACGCTGGTGGTGCTCGCGGCGCTGTGGCTGTTCCTGCAGCGCACCCGCAACGGCATCGCGATGCGCGCGGTCGCCGAGAACCCGACGCTGTCCTCGATCGCCGGCATCGACATCGCGCGGACGATCCGGCTGACCTGGATCGTGTCGGCCGCGCTCGCCGCGCTCGCCGGCGTGTTCTACGGCGTCACGGTCCAGGTCCGGCCGGAGATGGGCATCAACCTGCTGCTGCCGCTGTTCACCGCGGCGATCCTCGGCGGCGTCGGCAGCGTCGCCGGCGCGGTGCTCGGCGCGCTGCTGATCAGCCTGTGCGAGAACCTGTTCACGCTGGTGATCCCCGGCACCTACAAGCCGATGATCGCGTTCGGGTTGCTGCTGCTGGTGCTGTACTTCCGGCCGCAGGGATTGTTCGCGCCGAAGGGAGGCCGCCCGTGAGCGACGTTCGCATCCGCGGCCACCATGGCCGGGGCCGGCTGCCATGCTGTCGTACCTGATCTTCTTCGCCACCGTTGCCGCGATCCTGTCGATCGCGACGCTCGGCCTGAACCTGCAATGGGGCGTCTCGGGCCAGTTCAACGCCGGCGTGGTCGGCTTCATCGCGGTCGGCGGCTACGGCCTCGCGATCCTGACGATGCCGGCCGGCAGCCAGCTGCTGGTCAATCCGAGCCTGCCGTTCGCCGCCGGGCTCGCCGGCAGCCTGGTGGTCGGCGCACTGGTCGCGCTGGTGGTCGGGCTCGCGACGCTGCGGCTGCGCGCCGACTATCTGGCGATCGCGACCTTCGGCATCGCGACCTCGATCCAGCTGCTCGCCAACAACCTGGAACCGCTGACCGGCGGCTCACGCGGCCTGGTCGGGATCCCGCGGCCGTTCGAGGCGCTCGGTCCGCGCGGCTTCGCGCTCGCCTACCTGGCGATGGTGCTGGCGATCCTCGGCATCGTCTACGCCGGCCTGCAGGCGCTGCTCGCGTCGCCGTGGGGGCGGGTCCAGCGCGCGCTGCGCGAGGACGAGACGGTCTGCGCCGCGCTCGGCAAGAACGTCGTGCGCTTCCGGCTGACCGCGTTCGTGCTCGGTGCGATGCTGATGGGGCTGTCCGGCGCGCTCTACGCCGGCTTCGTCGGCACCACCAGTCCCAGCGAATTCCTGCCGATCCTGACCTTCCAGATCTGGGCGATGCTGATCGTCGGCGGCAGCGGCAGCAACCTCGGCGCGATCGCCGGCAGCTTCGTCGTCTGGGGCCTGTGGACTTTTTCCGGCATCGTCATCGTGTCGGTGCTGCCGCCCGTCTACCAGGCGCAAGGCGGCGCGGTCCAGGCGATCCTGATCGGCGCCCTGCTGGTACTGACGCTGCTGCTCAGGCCGCGCGGTATCCTGGGTCCGCGATCCGGCTGAAGCCGCCGGCGCCGAACAATCCCATGGCAAAGCCGTTCCGTGCAAACTCGTCCCGTACAGATTCGTCCCGTGCAAATCCGTCCCACTCTTCACCGACCGAACCCGACAAGGAGCTGAACATGACCGGACTCAGATGGATCGCGAACGGCCTTGCGGCCTGCGCCCTGCTCGCCGCGTCGCAGGCGTGGGCGCAGCAGAATTGCCCGAAGCTCGGCGGCGTGCTCGCGCTGACCGGCGCTCAGGGCGCGATCGGCAAGGTGATCAGCGATGCCGGCCGGCTCGCGGTCGACCAGGTCAACAAGGCCGGCGGCGTCAAGGGCTGCCAGGTCGAGTTCGTCGTACGCGACGATACCAGCCAGCCGTCGGTCGGCCTCGATGCGGCGCGCTACCTGGTCGACGTGCAGAAGGTCAACGCGATCGTCGGGCTGGTCGGCAGCGGCACCGCGCTGTCGGTGGTCAACTCGGTATCGGTGCCGAACAAGGTGCCGACCATCGCCTGCTGCGCGGTCACGCCGACGCTGACCCGGATGGCCGAGGACGGCAAGACCGGCGGCTACTTCTTCCGGACCATCCCGACCGCGCGCACCACCGCGCTGGCGCATGCCCAGGCGATCGCGGACAAGGGCTACAAGAAGACCGTGATCATGTACATCAACAACGACTTCGGCACCGGCGTCGCGCCGGATGCCAAGAAGGCGATCGAGAAGCTCGGCGGCAACGTCGCCGGCATGATCGCGTACAACGAGAACCAGTCGTCGTATCGCTCCGACGTGACCAAGGCGCTCGCGCTGGAGCCGGATTCGCTGGTGCTGGTCGGCCTGTCGCAGGATGCGACCGTGGTGCTGCGCGAATGGTTCTCGCTCGGCGGCACGCAGAACGTGGTGCTGCACAACACGCTGCGCTCGCTCGACGTGATCAAGGGCATCGGCGAGAAGTTCCTCACCAAGGCGGTCGGCATCGACAACGGCCAGGCGACCGGCCCGACCGCCGATGCGTTCAACCGCGACTTCAGCGCCGCCTACAACCGCCCGGCGGTCGGCCCCGGCCTGCACACGATGTACGACGCCGCGGCGGTCACGCTGCTGGCGATGCAGGCGGCACCGACGCTCGACGGCCCGGCGATCCGCGATGCGCTGCGCGCGGTGCAGGACCCGGCCGGCATCGAGGTCGGGCCCGGCGTCGAGGGCTTGAAGAAAGGCCTCGACGCCCTCAAGGCCGGCCAGAAGATCCGCTACGTCGGCGCCACCGGCTCGTTCCGCTTCGACAAGAACGGCGACGTCACCGGCCCGATGCTGATCTGGAAGATCGTCAATGGCGAGATCGTCACCGAGAAGAACATCTCGCTCGACGAGATGAACGCGCTCGAGCAGAAGGTGGCGTTCTGATGGCCGCGCCCGAGACCGCCGCGATGAAGGATGCCCCCACGACGATCGAGACCGTCACGCTCGCGCCCGGCTACACGATCTCGCGGGTCGCCAAGGGCAACTGGCAGCTCGCCGCCAAGCACTCGGCGCCGTACGCGCAGGACGATGCGGTCGAGGACATGCGCCGCTTCGTCGAAGCCGGCATCAATGCGTTCGACTGCGCCGACCACTACGTCGGCGTCGAGGACACGATCGGCGTATTCCGCCAGCGCTATCCGGCGCTGGCGCGGCAGCTGCGCGTCTCGACCAAGTACACGCCGGACATCGACCTGATTCCGCGGCTGACGCGCCGCGACGTCGAACGCGCGGTCGACACCTCGCTGGCGCGGCTCGGCGTCGAGCGGCTCGACCTGGTGCAGTTCCACTGGTGGGACTACGAAGTGCCGGGTTGCGTGCAGGCGATGCAGTGGCTGCAGGAACTCCAGCGGGCCGGCAAGATCGCGCACCTCGGCACCACCAACTTCAACGTGCCGCAGCTGCGCGCGATCGTCGAAGGCGGCGTCACGCTGCTGACCAACCAGCTGCAGTACTCGCTGCTCGACCTGCGGCCGGAGAACGGCATGATCGAGTTCTGCCGGCAGCACGGCATCCGGCTGTTCTGCTACGGCACGATCGCCGGCGGCTTCCTGTCGGACCGCTGGCTCGGCCAGCCGGACCCGCAGCCGCCGTTCGCCAATCGCTCGCTGATCAAATACCGGCTGATCATCGAGGAGTTCGGCGGCTGGGACGCGTACCAGGCGCTGCTGCGCACGCTGGCCGCGATCGCGAACCGCCACCGCAGCAACATCGCCGCGGTGGCCGCCCGCTACGTGCTCGACAAGCCGCAGGTCGCGACCGCGCTGGTCGGCGCGAAGGACGCCCGCCACCTCGACGAGACGCTGGCGATCTTCCGGCTCGCGCTCGACGACGCCGACCGCGCCGCGCTCGCGCGGCTGACCGCCGCGGCACCCGGCCCGCGCGGCGATTGCTACGACCTCGAGCGCGACAAGGACAGCATCCATGCGCGGATCATGCACATGAACCAGAACACCCACGGCGCGCCGGCGCACATCGACATGTCGCCGAAGATCGAGATCGGCGCAAGGAGCACCCGATGAACGAGCCCCCTAAGACCGCGGCGCCCGACGACGCGGCCACCGACGACACCTTCCAACTGTACGACCTGCGGGTCGAGGTCGTCGAATCCGAGCGGCCGTTCGTCATGCACGTGAAGAAAGGCGACTACTTCGACGTGATCGGCGGCCGCGTCGTGCTGCCGGCCGACAACCCGTCGTTCTCGCTGTACGGGCTGCTCGCGGTGCTGCCGTTCATCCCGGCCAAGCAGCGCCCGACCCACCCGAACGACTGGATGACGTCCGACTGCCTGATCGCCAGCACCGACCCGGCCTGCGGCGCACGCTTCCGGATCACCCGGCTCGACCAGCGCGCGCTGCATCACGGCGATTTCAGCGTCGTGCCGCTCGGGCAGAAGAATTGAGGACGCCCCCGTTGCGCCTTCGGCGGGAGCCCTCGGCCAGAGGCCGAGGGCGCAGCGCGGCGGAAAACTGAAATGGAACGCAAGGCCGGCTTCTGTGCGCTGTGCCGCTCGCGTTGCGGCGCGCAGTACCTGGTGTCCGATGACGGCCGGCTGGTCGGCGTCGAGCCGTGGCCCGAGCATCCGACCGGCGGCTCGCTGTGCGCGAAGGGACGCGCCGCGCCGGAGCTGCTCTATCACCCGCGGCGGCTGACCCGGCCGCTCGCGCGGACCCGGCCGCGCGACGATCCCGATCCGGGCTGGGTCGAGACCAGCTGGGACAACGCGCTCGACGACATCGCGGCACGGCTCGACCGGATCAAGCGCGAGAGCGGCGCCGAGGCGGTCGCGTTCTCGAGCGCCTCGCCCGGCGCGAGCGCGCTGTCGGACAGCCTCGACTGGATCCAGCGGCTGATCTTCGCGTTCGGCAGTCCGAACTTCCTGACCAACGTCGAGATCTGCAACTGGCACCGCGACTACGGCCATGCGTTCACCTTCGGCACCAGCATCGGCGTGCCCGACTATGCGCAGGCGGAGCTGATCATCCTGTGGGGCTTCAACCCGGCCAACGTCTGGCTGGCGCAGGCCCATGCGATCGCCGATGCGCGCGCCCGCGGCGCGAAGCTGCTGGTGATCGATCCGGCCGGCACCCGTCATGCGCGCGACGCCGACCGCTGGCTGCGCGTGCGGCCGGGCAGCGACGCCGCGCTGGCGCTCGGCCTGGCGCACTGGCTGATCCGGCATCACGCCTACGACGAGGACTTCGTCCGCCGCTGGAGCAACGGGCCGTTCCTGATCCGCGACGATACCGGCGCGCCGTTGACCGAACGCGACCTCGATCCCGCGCGCGCAAGCGACCGGCCGCTCGGCTGGAGCCTGGCCACCGGGTCCACGCTCGCGCTCGTAACCGAGCAGGCACTGCCCGACGCGGTCGCACCGGCGCTCGCACTGCACGGCCGCTTCGAGGTCGCGACCGCAGCCGGCCGGGTCCATTGCCGGCCGGCGTTCGAGCGCTATGCCGAGGCCTGTGCCGACTACACCGCCGATCGCGTCGCGGCGCTGACCGGTATCGCCGCCGCCGACTTCGAGGCCGCCGCACGGCTGCTCGCCGGCGCGCGCCGGATCAGCTACTTCACATGGACCGGCATCAGCCAGCACGTCGACGCGACGCAGGCCGATCGTGCGATCGCGCTGCTCTATGCGCTGACCGGCTGCGTCGACGCGCCCGGCGGCAACCGCCATCTGGCGCGCCAGCCGGTCAACCCGGCGAACGACCGCGCGCTGCTGCCGCAGGCACAGCGCCGCCGCGCGCTGGGCCTGGCCGAGCGGCCGCTCGGTCCGCCGGCGCACGGCTGGACGCTCGGCCGCGATTTCCACGAGGCGGTGCTGGCCGGCCGGCCGTACCAGGTCCGCGCGCTGGTCGGCTTCGGCGCCAACCTGCTGATGTCGCAGGCCGATACCGCGCGCGCCCGCGCTGCGCTGCAAGCGCTCGAGTTCCAGGTGCATTGCGACCTGTTCGAGACGCCGACCGGGCGTCACGCCGACTACCTGCTGCCGGTCAACACGCCATGGGAGCGCGAGGCGCTGCGGGTCGGGTTCGAGATCGACGCCGACGCCGACGCGCTGGTGCAGCTGCGCCAGCCGATCGTCGCCCAGGCCGCCGGCAACCATGCGCGCTCCGATCTCGAGATCGTGTTCGGCCTGGCGACGCGGCTCGGCCTCGGCGACCACTTCTTCGGCGGCTGCATCGAAGCGGGCTGGGACCATATGCTGGCGCCGCTCGGCCTGACGACGCGGCAACTGCGCGCCGAGCCGGCCGGCATCCGGCGGCCGGTCGCGCAGCGCCCGCGCGGTTACGCGGCCGAAGACGCCTCCGGCCGGGTGCGCGGCTTCGCGACGCCGAGCCGGCGCGTCGAGCTCTACTCGCCGCAGCTCGCCGCGCACGGCTACCCGCCGCTGCCGCGCGCGACCGAACCGCGCACGGCGGTTGCGCTGACCGCGGCCGAATCCGCGTCGTTTCCGCTGACGCTCGCCTGCGCCAAGAGCGGCTACTACTGCCAGAGCCAGCACCGTGCGCTCGCATCGCTGCGCCGGCGCGAACCGGAGCCGTTCGCCCGCTTGCACCCGGCGCTCGCCGCCGCCCGCGGCATCGGCGCCGGCGACTGGTTCGTGGTCCGGACCCGCCGCGGCACCGTCCGCTTCCGCGCCCGGCTCGACGATGCGCTCGAGCCGACGCTGGTGCAGGCGAGCTTCGGCTGGTGGCAGGCCTGCGACGATCTCGGCTGGCCGGCGGTCGATCCGCTCGCGCCCGACGCCAGCCATCTCAATGCGGTGATCGACTCCGAGCGGCTCGATCCGCTGTCGGGCTCGATCCCGCTGCGCGCATTCCCGTGCGACATCGGCCCGGACCCGACCGTGACCGGCCGCGGCTGGAGCGGCTGGAAGGCGTGCGACGCGCGGCTGGTGTCGCGGCCGGCGGTCGACGTCGTCGAGCTCGAACTGGCGCTGCGCGACGGTTCGATGCTGCCGTCCTACCGGCCCGGACAGTCGATTCAGGTCGCGTTCGAGTCCGGCGGCCGGCGCTTCGAACGGCACTACTCGCTGATCGGCGCGGCGCGCGCCGGCGGGCATCGCCACTATCGAATCGCGGTCCGGCACAGCCCGCTCGGCGACGGCCTGTCCGATGCGTTGCATCGCGCGCTCGATCGGACGCTCGATCACGCGCTCGATCTCACGCTCGATCATGTGCCCGGCGCATCACCGCCGGCCGATGCTGCCGCGCCGCCGATCGAGCTGTCGCTGCAGACGCCGCGCGGCGGCTTCACGCTGCCGCTCGCGCGCGCGACGCCGGTGGTGCTGTTCGCCGCCGGCATCGGCATCACGCCGTTTCTCGCGATGCTCGAAACGCTGGCGGAGCGGCCCGCCGACGCAAACGAGCCGCCGATCCTGCTCTTGTACGGCAACCGCGACCACGCGCATCATGCGTACCGGCAGCGACTCGCGGTGCTGGCGCAGCGGCTGCCGTGCCTGACCATCGTCGACGTGTACAGCCGGCCGGACACCGGCATCGCGGACCGCACCCACATCGGCACGCACCTGGTGCCGCCCGCGTGGTTCGACCGCTCCGCGCGCCACTACCTGTGCGGCCCCGATGCGATGCTGCGAACGGTCACCGCCGACCTGCTCGCCCGCGGCGTACCGCGCTTCGCGATCTTCCAGGAACGCTTCCAGGCGCCGCCCCGCGCCGCCGCCGGACGGCACGGGGCATCCGGGCCATTCCAGGTCCGTTTCGACCGCAGCGGCGTGACGCTGACCTGGACCGCGGCCGACGGCAGCCTGCTGGATCTTGCCGCCGCGCATGGCCTGGAGCTGCCGAGCGGCTGCCGGGTCGGCCAGTGCGAGAGCTGCCGCGTCGAGCTGCGCAGCGGTGCCGTCGCGCACGGCGGCGACCTCGAGCCGGACACTCCCGAGACCTGCATCGCCTGCCTCGCAGTGCCGGTCAGCGACCTCGTTATCGATGCCTGATGAAGACGTCGCTCGAAGCCGAGCCGAGGCACCAGCCGGCACCGCCCGCCCGGCGAGTCGGCGTGGTCGGCTGCGGCCGGATCGCGCGCCCGATCATCAGCGCGCTGGAAGCCGGCGAGCTGCCCGCCTGGCTGCTCGGTGCCGTGCTCGCGCGGACGGCGCGGACGCTCGGCCGCATCCGCGTGACCGGCGACATCGACGCATTCCTCGGAGCCGGCCACGATCTGATCATCGAGGCCGCCGGGCCGGCGGTGCTGGCGACGCACGGCGTGCGGCTGCTCGAACACGCCGACGTCTGGTCGGTCAGTGCGGCCGCGCTCGCCGATCCGGCGCTGCAGGCAGCGTTGGAGGCGACCGGGCAACGGACCGGGCACCGGCTGCGCCTCGTGCCGGGCGCGATCGCCGGCCTCGACGGGGTCGCGATGGCCGCGCTCGATCCGGACGTCCGGCTCGACCTCGCGAGCGACCTGCAGCCCGGTCCGGGGCCGGCCGGCGACGTCCTCGACGCGACGGTCCGCACTGCAGCGCGGCA
>JBFWQR010000082.1:0-33050 GCA_050249335.1 Lautropia sp. | reverse complement strand
GACGCCGCGCCGGCTGCGCAGCAACCGACCGACCACGAGCGGGCTCATGCGCTGCTGCTGGCGACGACCATCGAATGGGATCTGGTCCAGCTCGAGGACCTCGAGCAGTTCCGCGCCTTCCTGCGCAGCCTGGTCATGCACGGCGCCGTCGCCACCGCGCTCGGCGGCGTCATGACGCTGGTCGGCGAGCCGCAGAACCTGCTGATCGGCACGCTGGCGGGCTGGAATTTCCGGGAGTTCTTCGTCCGGATGGCGCCGGTCTCGATCCCGGTGGTCATCGCCGGCCTGGTCACCTGCGCGCTGCTCGAGCGCTTTCGCCTGTTCGGCTACGGCGCGGAGCTGCCGGAGTCGGTGCGGACGGTGCTGGTCGCCTACGACCGGGCCGAAAGCAGCCGGCGCAACGCCCGCGACCGAGCGGCGCTGCTCGCCCAGGCCGCGGTGCTCGCCTTCCTGGTCGCCGGGCTGGCGCTGCACCTGACCGCGGTCGGCATCATCGGCGTCGCGGTGATCGTGCTGGCGACGGCGCTGCTCGGCGTCGTCGACGAGCGCCGCCTCGGCCATGCGTTCCACGAGGCGCTGCCGTTCACGGCGCTGCTGGTCGTGTTCTTCGCGGTGGTGGCGGTGATCCATGACCAGCACCTGCTGGGACCGATCTTCAGCCGTGTGCTCGAGCTGCCGCGCGATCTTCAACCGTCCGCGCTCTACGTCGTCAACGGCATCCTGTCGACCGTTACCGAGAACGTCTTCATCGCAACCATATTCATCAACGAGCTGGCCGACGCACTGAAGAGCGGCGTGATCGACCGTGCCCAGTTCGACCGGCTGGCGGTCGCGGTCAACACCGGTACCAACATACCGAGCGTCGCGACGCCGAACGCGCAGGCGGCCTTCCTGTTCCTGCTGACGTCGGCGCTGGCACCGCTGATCCGGCTGTCGTATGCGCGCATGACGCTGATGGCGCTGCCGTATACGGTGGTGATGACGGTGACCGGGCTGGTCGCCGTGACGTGGTGGCTGTAGGGTGTCATGAAGCGCTCGTGCCGGGCTGCACGCATGGCCGGATCAATCCCGGATCAATCCTCGTCGAGCGCTCCGAACCGCTGCGCCAGGAAATCCACCAGCGCCCGCACCGCCGGCAACCGTCCCCGCCGCGACGCGAACACCGCGTGGATGATCTCGCGCCGCGGCGCCCAGCCGGGGATCACGTGCACCAGCTCGCCGCGCTCGATCTGCTCGCGTACCATCATCGAGGGCAGCTGCACGACGCCGACGCCGGCGAGCGCCGCCGCCCGTGGGCATGCCCAGCGCTCGTCCAGCCGGTGCGAAGCCGCCGTGATCGACCACCTGCACGTAGTAGTAGAGATCGTTCAGGTCTCTCATCTGCCGCCGGGCTTCATTGTTCACCGGATGGGACTCTGAAGGCGAATCTTACCGACTACCGGGGGCATCGTTTCGCCCATATCGTTCGGCCATTGGCCAGCATCGAGCTGGCGGCGAAAGGAGGTCGGTATGAAGCAGATCCTCGGTGTCTACAGCGCGCCCCGTCCGCACTGGGTCGGTGACGGTTTCCCGGTCCGTTCGATGTTCGGCTATGACGGCCTGGGCCGGCAACTGAGCCCGTTCCTGCTGCTCGACCATGCGGCGCCGACCCGCTTCGCGCCGGCGGCACGTCCGCGCGGCGTCGGCCGGGTGCGGGTGATCGCCGGCGAGTTCGCCGGGCATCGGGGCCCGGCGCAGACCTTCACGCCGATCGACGTCCGGGACGTGCGGATCGACCAGGGCGGCGTCGGCCGCTTCGAGGCGAAGGACGGCCACACGCTGGCGCTGGTCGTGCTGCGCGGAACCGTGCTGGTCAATGGCGACACGGTCGCGCGCGAAGGGCAGCTCGTGCATTTCGACCGCGCCGGCAGCGACGTGGCGATCGAAGCCAATAGCGACGCGACCCTGCTGTGGCTGTCGGGCGAGCCGATCGACGAGCCGGTGGTCGGCTACGGCCCGTTCGTAATGAACAGCGAGGCCGAGATTCGCGCGGCGATCGACGATTTCAACGGCGGCCGCTTCGGACGCATCCCGCCAGCCACGCTGGCCGGCGCTGCCGGTCGCGCCACCGACATCACCGCTTGATGCCGGGCAGGCCGGGTTTCGGTCAGGCCGGCCGCACCGGTCGCACCGGCTGACTCCCGGCCGGCGCGCCTTCCGCCTCGGCGGACGCGGCAAGCGGTGTCGCCGCCGCTGGTGTCCGGCTCGTGGCGATCGCCCGTGCCAGCGTCGCGATCACCTTCGGGTCGGTCGTGCGGGCGACGTTGAAGCGCATGAACCCGCCGGCCGTCTGCGCGGCGCTGAACACGTTGCCGGGCGCCAGCACGACCCGGTCCGCGAGGGCGGCACGGGCCACCGCCGCGGAGTCGGTGCCATCCGGCAGCCGGCACCACAGGTAGAAGCCGGCGCGCGGCTGCAGCCACGGTTCGATGCCGACGCGCCCCAGCTTCTCCGCGGCATCGCGGCGCGCTCGTGCCAGCCGGCGCCGCAGCTCGTCGAGATGCCGGCGATAACCGCCGCTCGCCAGCACGCTCGCGATCGCCTCGGTCGCGATCGGGCTCGGTCCGCCGAAGCTGGTCGCGACCTGCAGATCGACCAGTTCGTCGATCCAGTCGCGGCGTGCGGCGACATAGCCGCAGCGGATCGAGGCGGACAGCGTCTTCGAGAAGCTGCCGATCCGGATCACGCGCTGCAGCCCGTCGAGCGCCGCCAGCCGCGGCGAAGGCTCGGGCTCGAAGTCGGCGAAGATATCGTCCTCGACGATCGTCAGGTCATGCGCGGCGGCCAGGTTCAGCAGCCGGTGCGCGGTCTGCGCCGACAGCGTCGCGCCGGTCGGGTTCTGCACCGCCGAGTTGGTCAGGTACAGGCGCGGCTGCCGCTCGGCCAGCACCCGCGCGAACGCGGCGAGGTCGGGGCCCCACGCCGTCACCGGTACCCCGACGACGCTCACCTGATGCGCACGCAGCAGCGCCCGGAAATTGAAGTAGCACGGGTCGTCGACCACGACCGTGTCGCCCTTGCGCAGCAGCAGCCGGAGTACCAGGTCGATCGCCTGCGAGCCGGAAGCCGTCAGCAGCAGCTGCTCGGGCGACGCGTCGATGCCGTCGGCCACGCAGCGCGCCAGCAGCTGCCGGCGCAGCGCGAGCGAGCCGCGGGTGCTGCCGTAGTCGGAGAGCACCGCGGCGTTGCCGCGCGCCAGCGCCCGCATCGCGCGGCGCAGGGCGTCGCCCGGCAGCCACTCCGACGGCAACCAGCCGCAGCCCGGCAGCGCCGCGGCCGGGTCGGCGTCGAGCGACTGGCGCGAAACCCAGAACGGGTCGACCGCGCGGTCCGCCGGCGGCTGGCCCGCCGCCAGCGCCAGCGGCGGCAGCGCGGCGGCCGAGACATAGAAGCCGGAGCCGCGCCGCGCCCGGATCAGGCCTTCGGCGACCAGCCGGTCGTAGGCTTCGACGACCGTCGCCGGTGAGACCGCCAGTGTCGCGGCGATGCTCCGGATCGACGGCAGCCGGTCGCCGGCGCCGAGTGCGCGGCTCGCGATCCGGGTCCGGATCGCCTGCATCACGCTGGCGGTTCGCGAGAGCGGTGTACTCATACCTTGATCGATACAGTTTGGCGGAACTGTATCGATCTGTCGCTACCTTGACCAGCCCCGATTGACTATGCTCGCGGGCCGGAGGGGCGATGGGCGACGTCAAGGCATCGATCGGGGGGTGGGGCAGCGGCCTGATCGGCGTGATCATCTTCAGCGCGTCGCTGCCGGCGACGCGGGTCGCGGTCGGCGGTTTCTCGCCGTTGTTCCTGACCTGCGCCCGTGCCGTCATCGCGGCGCTGCTCGGTGTGATACTGCTCGCACTGCTGCGGCAGGCGCGGCCGGCGCGCGGCGATCTCGCTTCGCTCGCGATCGTCGCGCTCGGCGTCGTCGTCGGCTTTCCGCTGCTGACCGCGCTGGCGCTGCAGCACGTCACGTCGGCGCATTCGATCGTCTTCATCGGGCTGCTGCCGCTCGCGACCGCGATCTTCGCGGTGCTGCGCGGCGGCGAGCGGCCGAAGCCGCTGTTCTGGGTGTTCTCGGGCCTCGGCAGCGCGACGGTCGCCGGGTTCGCGCTGGCCAACGACGGCAATGCCTCACTGATCGGCGACGGCCTGATGGTCGCCGCGATCGTCGTCTGCGGCCTCGGCTACGCCGAAGGCGCGCGATTGTCGCGCCGGCTCGGCGGCTGGCAGGTCATTTCGTGGGCGCTGGTGCTGGCGGCACCGCTGATGCTGCCCGTCGCGATCGCGACGCTGCCGGCGACGCTGAGCGGCATCGACGCCCCGGCCTGGATCGGACTGGCCTACGTGTCGATCTTCAGCATGCTGGTCGGCTTCGTCTTCTGGTATCGGGGTCTGGCGATCGGCGGCATCGCCAGCGTCGGGCAGCTGCAGCTGCTGCAGCCGTTTCTCGGTCTCGCGCTGGCCGGCCTGCTGCTGCGCGAGCCGGTCGCCTGGACCATGATCGCCGCGACCGGGGTGGTCGTGATCTGCGTCGCGTTCGCACGCCGGTTCGCCTGATTCGGCGGCCGCGGGCCATTCCCGCTGCGCCAGCCGCCTGGCACGGTGCGCGGCGGTCTTTCTGCCGCGCCGCCCGCACCGCCCGCGTCGCCTAGCGCGGCGTCATCTCCATCCGCCGCCATTCGCCGGTCCCGCCGACGTTCGGATCGACACCCGGATCGTCGGTGCCGAACGTCCGGCCCTGCCGATCCATCCAGTAGTACGAATTCCGGGTCGGCAACTCGATCGGCGGCGTGCCGCCGAACGGGTTGCTGTAGGTCCGGACCGCGCCGAGATTCTCGCGAAACTCGAAGTTGCGGCGGTCGACGCTGGCATTGCGGCCGTCGGTCACCTGCTGCCAGTTGCGTTGCGACCATTCGCGGTACTCGCGGGCGGCATTGCCGAACGCGACCGAGTTGTTCAGGTTCTGCGCCATCACGCCGCGCCGGCCGAAGGCCGCGCCGTCGGTCGCCGAAATCTGCTCGGCGACCAGCGGCAGCCAGCGGCCGTACTGCGGCCATTGGTCGGCCGACGCGAACGCGGCGGTCACGACCATGGTCTTGGAATCGTAGGCGCCGCTCTGCGACAGCTTGGCGACGCCTTGCACCGGCAGGCCGGCGCCGCTGACGTAGGAAATGTCGAACTCGAACGCCTGCTCGAGGCCCGACGCCGGCTGCACCGCCCGCGGCTGGCCGATGCTGAGGTTCTGCACCCGCATCGCGGCGAGCTTGTCCTGGACGTAGCGTGCCGGCGGATAGTTGATCGGCAGACCGGAGTTGCCGACCACCACCGTCATCGCCCGATTGTCGGGTGCCTGCAGCACGACCGCGTACTGGCCTTCCTCGCCGACCCGCCAGCCGTCGGGCAGCGCGAACGCGAAGAAGCGGCCGCGCTGGATCGACAGCCCGCCGGCGGCGGGCGCGGCAGCCCGCGGCTGGGCGTACTGCGGCTGCGGGCCGCCGCCCGCGGCGGCTTCGACGTCGGTGAAGCTCGGGTTCCGGCCGGCCGCCGCTGACGGGGGCCATTGCGTCATCCCGGCTTGAGCCGAACCCGGCCGCGGCATGCCTTGCTGCGCCAGGCCCGGATGCATCACACCAGGCTGCGACATGCCCGGATACCCCATGCCCGGTTGCGGCATCCCTTGCTGAGCCATGCCCGGCTGTGACCCGCCCGGATACGCCATGCCCGGCTGACCCATGCCCGGCTGCGAAGTACCCGGGTACGCCATACCTGGCTGTTGCATACTTGGCTGTTGCATACCCGGCTGTTGCTGCATGCCTGACTGCGGCACGCCCGGCTGAGCCGCCGCAGACGGCCCCGCATTGAAGCCCCCGGCGGCCCCGCCTTGGGTCGGCAGCCCGGCATGGGCCCATGCCTCGATGCCGCCGCGGTACCAGAGCACGTTCGAGTGGCCGGCGCGGATCGCTCTCAGCGCCGCGTTGTAGGACATCCAGCATTCGCGTGACTGGCAGTAGAACACCAGCGCGACATCCTTCCGTCCTTGCGTCAGCTGGCCGAGCCAGCTGCCCGCCTGCGCCTGGACCGCGTCGTCGAACGACCCGGGCTGCGACAGCCACGGCGCGGCGACCGCACCGGGCAGCATCATCGGCTGACCGAGCACGTCGACGACGACGAACGGTACCTGGCGCTGCTGCATCAGCGCCGTCAGCCCCTGGGTCGTGATCACCTGGCCGCCGGGAATGCTGGCCGGCGTCGGCCCGTGCATCGGTCCGGCATGCAGCCGGCTCGCCGGCGCCACGCCGAAATCCTCGCGCTCATGGCGCGTCAGCGGATCGCCGCCACCGTAGGGCGGCTGGGCCGACGCCGGCTGGCCCGGCGCTGCGAGCGGCAGGGAAGTTGCCAGCAAGCCGATCAATACGGCACCGAGCAGCGGATGAGTCACGATGGCACCGCGAAAGCGGCCGAGGCGGCAATGGCCGATCTTGCCGCACCGGCCGTTGCGGATCAAGGGCCCCCTGATTATCGCGCCGATCCGTAGTGCATCGAGTAGTGCATCGGGATCGATCGGGATCATCGCGGCCGGCTGCGGCGCGTCGCGCTATCCTTACGGTTGTGCGCCATTCCAGAAGGAGCTCCCGCATGAAGTCTGCCGCGTTCCGTTCGACGCTGCTGGTCCTTTCCTGCCTCGCAGCGGGACCGGCACTGTCCGAAAGCCTCGCGACCTCGGCGTCGAGTGCCGGCTCGTCGGCATCGAGCGCCGGGTCGGCGTCGCTGCGCGGCTCGTCGGATTCGATCAGCAGCTCGAGCGACAGTTCGCGTAACAACGAAAGGGTCGCCGAGGGCGACTATCGGGTCGCCGCGATCGCAACCCTCGCCGATCGGCCCGGGATGCTGCGGCTGACGCTGGCACCGGTCGCCGGCACCGATGGCGCCGGCGGCTTCCGGCTCGACCTGCCGGAGCGCGCGCTCGGCCCTCGCGGCATCGCCGCCGGCGACGTAATCAGCGCGCTGCATCGGCCGTACGGGCTCGAGTTCGCGCGCCGCGATACCCGCGAAGCGTTCTTCCTGGTGCTCGCCGACGATTGGCACCGCGACCTCGAGACCCGGGTCGTCGCCAACTGATCCCCCTCGAAAACTGCCGGCGACGCTGCCGTTGACGCCGAGGTTGCCGGCATTGCGCCGGTCGTGCCGGGCGGGGGTACTGGCCTGCGCGGTCGGAATGCTTGCCGGCTGTGCGGCGATCGCGGCTCCACCATCGGGATCGCCGCCGGCGCGCGCCGCGCCGGACTTCGCGGCGCTGTCGTCGGCGCAGTTCTGCGATCGCCCGAAGATTCATGACGCCCGCCAGCAGGACCTGATGCTGCGTTTCGCCGCGCTGGTCCGCGCCGAGCTCGACCGAAGTGGTGAAGCGGTCGCGCTGATCTCGCGGACCGGCCTCGACCTGCAACGCTTCGGCATCCGCTTCTCGCACGCCGGCGTCGCGCTGAAGGACGAGGCCGAACTGTCATGGGCTGTCCGGCAGCTGTACTTCGCCTGCGACGAGGGCCGGCCGCGGCTCTACGACCAGGGCGTCGCCGGCTTCCTGTTCAACACCGACGAGCCCGATCGCGGTCACGTGTCGATCGTGCTGTTGCCGCCGGCCGCGGCCGCGCAGCTACGCGAGGCCGGGCGCGACTGGGCCCGCGTGTTGCGGTTGCTGGCCGCGCGCTACAGCGCCAACGCCTATCCGTTCAGCACCGACTACCAGAACTGCAATCAATGGGTGGTCGAGCTGCTCGCCGCGGCCTGGGGCGATCTCGCCGACGGTCGCGACTTGCGGGCACGCGCGCAGGCCTGGCTCGCCGGGCACGGCTATGCGCCGGAGCCGGTCTCGCTCGATTCGCACTGGCTCAAGTTCGCCGCCCCGTTCGTGCCGCTGATCCATCTGACCGACCATCCGCCGGACGAGCGCTACGGCCTGCAGTTCAGGACCAGCCTGCCGGCCGCGATCGAGGCCTTCGTCCGCCAGCAGCACCCGGCGGCGCGCCGGATCGAGCTTTGCCATGCCGGCGGGCGGGCCGTGCTCCGGCACGGCTGGACGCCGATCGCCGAAGGCTGCCACGCCGAAGCCGGTGACCGGGTGCTGACGCTGCAATAGCGGCCCCGGCGCCCGCCGCGGCGTGGGAGCCTGTCGGAGTACGGGAAGGGGTCGGGCCGTCACCCGAGCGCGGTATCGAGCACCATCATCGCGACGAAGCCGACCACCAGCCCGGCGGTCGCGAATCGCTCGTGCCCCTTGCGATGCGACTCCGGGATGATCTCGTGGCTGATGACGAACAGCATCGCGCCGGCGGCGAACGCGAGCCCCCAGGGCAACAGGGTCGCAGACAAGCCGACGATGGCCGCGCCCGCGACCGCCCCGACCGGCTCGATCAGCCCCGATGCGACGGCGATGCCGACGGCCGCGGCCCGGCCATAGCCGACGGCGCGCAGCGCGAGCGCCACCACCAGCCCTTCGGGAACGTCCTGGATCGCGATGCCGGTCGCCAGTGCCGCGCCGCCGGCCGGATCGTCGCCCGCGAACGCGACGCCGATCGCCAGGCCCTCCGGCAGGTTGTGCAGACAGATCGCGAAGACGAACAGCCAGACCCGCCGCAGCCGCTGGCCGTGCCCGCCCTCGACGCCCTTGATGAAATGCTCATGCGGCAGCCAGCGGTCGATCGCGAGCATCAGCAGCCCGCCGATCAGGATCCCCGTGCCGACCAGCGCGGCCGATTGCAGGCGGTCCAGGCCGAGCCGGCCGGCGACGGCGAGGCCGGGCACCACCAGCGAGAACGCGCAGGCCGCGAGCATCACGCCGGCGCCGAAGCCGAGCAGCGTGTCGAGCGTCCGGTCGCTCTGGCGCCGCGTGCTCAGCATCGGCAATGCGCCGAGCGCGGTTGCCAGCGCCGCGACCGAGCCGCCCCAGAGTGCCAGACCGATCGGATCGTCGGCGATGGCTCGCCAGCCTGACCAGAGGTCCTGCAGCAGCACAATGCCGCCGGTGACCACGATCAGCCAACCGACGAGGCGCCGCAGGCCGGCCGGCGTCGGCCGGCGGAAGGCAGCGGAAGTCCGGGTACGGTCGGCAGTGTTCATCGGCAGGACGGTTCGCGGATCGGCAAACGGTTCGCGGATCGCGACGATCTCCAATTTAATCGCAAATGATAATCATTTGCAATAATGCCGAGGCGTGCGGCAATGTCGCTGCAGGGTATCGGCGGCCGCGGCCCGGTCAACCGAGGCCGAGCATCGCCGGACGCGGACGCGGTGGCCCGTGGCGCTGCTGCACCCGGCCGCGATGCTAGGATCGGCGGATGCCGGCGACATGCGCCATCGGCGTAGCCGGCGCAATCGGCGCAATCGGCGAGGAGGCCCCATGACCGGATTCCCGACACCGTCCGCGATCTCGGAGCGGCGCCGCGCGTTTCGCCGCCTGCACGATTCCGGCTGCTTCGTGCTGCCGAATCCGTGGGATGCGGGCAGCGCCCGCGCGCTCGAGCAGATGGGCTTCAAGGCGCTGGCCTCGACCAGCTCCGGATTCGCCTGGTCGCAGGCGCGGCCCGACGGCGGCCTGACCCGGGCGCAGGTGCTCGACCATCTGCGCACGCTGGTCGCGGCGACCGGCCTGCCGGTCAACGCCGACTTCGAGAGCGGTTTCGCCGCCGACCGCGACGGCGTCGCCGAGAGCGTCGCGCTCGCCGTCGCAGCCGGTGTCGCCGGCCTGTCGATCGAGGACGCGACCGGCGACGCGGCGCAGCCGATGTTCACGCTCGACGAGGCGGTGGCGCGGCTGCGCGTCGCGCGGACCGCGATCGATCACAGCGGCGGCGAGACGCTGCTGGTCGGCCGCGCCGACGGGCTGCTGCACGGCAATCCCGATCTCGACGACGCGATCCGGCGGCTGCAGGCCTACGCCGAGGCCGGCGCCGACTGCCTCTATGCGCCCGGCATCAAGACCGCGGCGCAGGTTCGCGCCGTCGTCGCCGCGGTCGCGCCGAAGCCGGTCAACGTGCTGATCGGCTGGCAGAGCGAACTGACGCTCGAGCAGCTGACCGATCTCGGCGTGCGCCGCGTCAGCGTCGGCGGCGCGCTCGCGCGCGCGGCGTGGGGCGGCTTCCTGAGCGCCGCGGCACGTCTGGCCGAAGGGCGCTTCGACGGCTTCGGCAGCGCCGCGCCGGGCGGCGAGCTGAACGCCCGATTTCGCTGAACGCCGGCCGCTGAACGCCCGACTTCGCGCCCGGCGAGGCGGTTGCCGGCTCGTCGTTGCCGGCTCGTGGTCACCGGCTCAGCGCCGCACGACGCGGTCGAGCACGCTGTACCAGGCGACCCCGGCGGCGATGTAGAGCCGCTGCAGCCGATGCAGCGGGATCGGCGCGATCGGACTGGCCGGAAACGGCAGCGGCGCGTCGGCGCGCAGCAGGCGCTGCGCCAGGTGGTAGCCGACGCTGGTCGCGAGCGCGACGCCGCGGCCGTTGTAGCCGAGCGCGATCAGCACGCCGGGCGCCGGCTGGTGAACGTGCGGCATGGCGTCGAGCGTGACGGCGATTCGTCCGGCCCAGCGATAGTCGATCCGCAGCGGACCGAGCTGCGGGTACAGCAGCGCCAGCGCCCGTTCCAGGTGGCCGAAGTCGCTCGGCGCGGACGGCTCGGCGAAGCGGCCGCGCCCGCCGAGCAGCAGGCGGCCGGCGGTATCGCGACGGAAATAGAGCAGCAGCCGCTGCGAGGTCGACGCGGTCTCACCGCCGGGCAGGATCGTCCGAGCCGCGTCGCCGGCGAGCGGCTCGGTCGCGACGATGAAGCTGTTGGCCGCGAGCACCGTCTGCGCGAGGCCCGGCCACAGCGCACCGGTATAGCCGTTGGTCGCGATCACCACCTGCTCGGCGTCGATCTGCGCGCCTGACGGGGTCTGGCCACGCCAGCGCCGGCCATGACGGTCCAGCGATGTGATCTGGGTCGCGCCGTGGAGCCGGCCGCCGGCCCGCTGCAGCGCCGCCGCGAGGCCGTGGGCGTAGGCGAGCGGCTGGATCGCCCCGGCGCGCCGGTCGAGCCAACCGCCGGCGAAGGCCGGCGTGCCGAGCCGGCGTGCGACTTCGGCCCGGTCGAGCGGATCCGCCGGTGCGCCGCGCGCCGCCCATTGCGCGGCCCGGGCGTGCATCGCCGCGACCGCCTGCTCGCTGTAGCCGACCTGCAGCCAGCCGTTGCGCACCGGGTCGCAGCCGATCCGGTGCCGTTCGATCAGGTCGAACACCCGGTCGGCGGAGCGGCCGACCGCATCGATCAACGGCTCGGCGACCGCGCCGCCGTAGCGGCGGACCAGTTCGTCCGGATCATGCTTCAGCGTCGGGTTGACCTGGCCGCCGTTGCGGCCGGAGGCACCCCAGCCGGGCTGCTGGGCGTCGACCACGACCACCGCGGCACCGGCCTCGGCCAGGTGCAAGGCGGTCGACAGGCCGGTGTAGCCGGCCCCGATCACCAGCACGTCGGCCGTGGTCGACTGGTCGAGCGCCGGGCACGCCGGTGCCGGCGGCGCGGTCGCGGCCCACAACGACGGCGGCAACGGCCGGCCCGGCTGCAGCGTCTCGACCATCATCGCATCGGCCCGCCGTGCAGGGCAGGGCGGGGCGCTGGTCGCGGCAGCCTGTTAGTCTTCTGCCTGGAGGTGATTATCCAATGGCACAACATCCTGGTACCGTCCTGCGGCGACTGCTCGAGGCACGCCGTGGCCTGCTGGTTCCCGGCGCGGGCAATGCGCTCGCCGCGCGGGTCATCGAAACCCTCGGCTACGAGGCCGTCTACTTGAGCGGCGCCGGGCTGACCAACAGCTTCTACGGCATTCCCGACCTCGGGTTCGTCGGCCTGTCGGAAATCGCGCAGCATACCGCGGCGATCCGCGATTCGGTGCCGTTGCCGCTGATCGTCGATGCCGACACCGGCTTCGGCAACGCGCTGAACGTGCGCCATACCGTCCGCACGCTGGAACGGGCCGGCGCCAACGCGATCCAGCTCGAAGACCAGGTGATGCCGAAGAAGTGCGGCCATTTCGCCGGCAAGGCGGTGATCGAACAGTCCGAGATGGTCGCCAAGATCAAGTCCGCGGTCGATGCGCGGCAGCACGGTGACTTCCTGATCATCGCGCGGACCGACGCGCGCGCCGTCCACGGCCTCGACGATGCGCTGGCACGCGCTGCCGCGTTTGCCGAGGCCGGCGCCGACGTCACCTTCGTCGAGGCGCCGACCAGCATCGACGAACTGCGCCGGATCGCGAGCTCGCTGCCGTGCCCGCAGGTCGTCAACGTGGTGATCGGCGGCAAGACGCCGGCGCTGCCGGCTGCCGAGTTCGGCGCGATGGGCTTCGCGATGGTGCTCTACGCCAACGCCGCGCTGCAGGGCGCGGTGCGCGGCATGGTCAATGCACTGACCGAGTTGCAGCAGCGCGGGGAGCTGCCGGAAGATCCGAAGCTGGTCGCGACCTTCGCCGAGCGGCAGGCGCTGGTCCGCAAGCCCGAGTACGACGCGCTCGACCAGCGCTACGCGACCTGACGCGCGGGCGCTCACACGATCCACTGGTGGCGCCGGTCGCCGATGGTCCGTGATCGGCCAACGATCGATTGAGAATGAGAATCGATCGTATATAATCGGATCCGGGCGATCGTCCCGGGTGCCGAGCCGCGGTGCCGAGCCGCCGCCCGGTACCTCGCAATCACCGACTCGCCGAGAGCGCTCCGCCTTGAACCGACCGACGACCCAAGACACCTGGCTGCACGCCCGCTGGCAGCGGCTCGGCGACCATGTCCGCTGTGCGCTGTACCCGGGCGACGCCAGCCGGATCCGGCTCTATGTCCAGTGCGCGCTGCGGCTGACCCGCTCGGCCGATGACGGCGGCGTGGCGGTCCACCTGCGGACGCTGCAGACACTGCTGCGCACTGCCGATGACGAGACGCTGCCGTGGTTCTGGCGCAGCGTCTGCCTCGAGCATGTCAACCTGCCGTATGCGCGGCTCGCGTCGGCACTCTCGGTACATGATTCGACCGCCGTCCGTGCGATCGATGCCGCGATCGCGCGTTCGCGGGACCGGTTGCCGGCACTGCCGCCACAACAGGGTTAGCAGGCCGGGGGCCTGCTCATGCGCCGGATGCCGCCGCGAGAGCGGGGCCGCTGGTTCGAACCGACCTCATGTCCCGAGCGGCGCTACCGCAGGCTGATACGATCGGCTCGATGAAACACGATCCGCTCCGATGACACCGCCGCCCGCCGGCGACGTGCCGTGGTGGCGCGGCGCGACGATCTACCAGATCTATCCGCGGTCGTTCCAGGACAGCAACGGCGACGGCATCGGCGATCTGCCGGGCATCCTGCGCCGGCTCGACTACGTCGCCGATCTCGGGGTCGACGCGGTCTGGATCTCGCCGTTCTTCCGGTCGCCGATGAAGGATTTCGGCTACGACGTCTCGGATCACTGCGCGGTCGACCCGATCTTCGGCACGCTCGCCGACTTCGACGCGCTGATCGCGAAGGCGCACCGGCTCGGGTTGCGGGTCGTCATCGACCAGGTGCTGAATCACACGTCGGACCGGCACGCCTGGTTCGTCGAGAGTCGCGCATCCCGCGACAATCCGAAGGCCGACTGGTACGTCTGGGCCGATCCGAGGCGCGATGGCTCGCCGCCGAACAACTGGCTGTCGGTATTCGGCGGTGTCGCCTGGCACTGGGAACCGCGCCGGCGGCAGTACTTCCTGCACAACTTCCTCGCATCGCAGCCGGATCTCAATTTCCATTGCGAGGCGGTGCGTGCCGCGGTGATCGAGTCGATCCGCTTCTGGCTCGACCGCGGCGTCGACGGCTTCCGGCTCGATGCGGTCAACTACTACTTCCACGATCCGCAGTTGCGCGACAACCCGCCGGCGCGCGACCCCGGCGACTCCGAACAGCCGGCAGTCAATCCCTATGCGCTGCAGCGTCATCTCCACGACAAGAGTCAGCCGGAGCTGTTGCCGTTCCTGCAGCAGTTGCGCAGGCTGTTCGACCGCTATCCGTCGATCATGACCCTCGGCGAGATCGGTGACGGCGCACGCTCGCTCGAGCTGATGGCGGCCTACACCGGCGGCGGCGACAAGCTCGACACCTGCTATGCCACCGACTTCCTGCGCGGCCGGTTCGAGCCCGGCTATTTCCGCACGACGCTGACGCGGTTCGAGGTCGGTGCCGGCGACGGGTGGCCATGTTGGGCATTCTCCAACCACGACTCGGTCCGCCAGGCGACGCGCTGGCTCGACGCGGTGCCGGACCGTGACCGGCTGGCGCGGCTGGCGGCGCAGCTGCTGCTGTCGCTGCGGGGAACCATCTGTCTATACCAGGGCGAGGAGCTCGGGCTGCCGGAGGCCGAGCTGCAGCGCGAACAGCTGGTCGATCCGTACGGAATCGAGTTCTGGCCGGAGTACCCGGGCCGCGACGGCTGCCGGACGCCGATGCCGTGGCAGTCCGATGCGCCGGCCGGCGGCTTCAGCGACGGCGTGCCATGGCTGCCGCTGCCGGCTGCGCATCGGGCGCTGGCCGTCGATCGCAGCGATGCCGAAGGCGCTGCATCGCTGCGGGCGCTGTACCGGAAGATGCTGGCGTTGCGCCGGGCCGAACCGGCGCTGCGGCTCGGCGCGATCCGGTTCCTGGCCGCGCCGCCGCCGGTGCTCGCCCTGGTCCGCGAGGGCGACCCCGCCGAACCGCCCGGCCAGGCGAGGGCCGCGGCGCTGCTCTGCGTCTGCAACTTCGGCGCCGCGCCGGTGCGCTTTTCGCCGGCCGGGCAGCGGCTGGCGGCGCTGCCCGGCGCCCCGGGCCGACCGCCGGCCGCCGATGCGCTCGTGATCGATGGCTACGACGCCGGCTTCGCGCGGCTCCTGCCCTGACCGGCGCCCCCTGTTGTTATCGTGTGTTCGCCGAGCATCGCGGAGTTGTCCGCTGCCGACGACGACCTTACCATCGGACGACCCATCCGCGGCCTTGCCCGACCCGGTCGCGCGTGGGGCGCCGCACCCGGTCGCGGGTGGTCCGACGATGCATGAAGTTCCCGATCTGATCGCCTGTGAATGCTGCGACGCGCTCCACCAGCGTGCGCCGCTGGCCGCCGGTGAGATCGCCCGCTGCCGTCGATGCGGCAACGAACTCGAACGGCTGCCGAGCCCCGGCACCGACCGGATGTTGCCGCTGACGCTCGCGGCGCTGATCCTGTTCGTGCTCGCCAACGTCTTTCCGATCGTCGAGATCGAGGTGCAGGGGCTGCACAGCCAGACCACGCTGCTCGGCGCCGCGCTGGTGCTGAGCGGCGAAGGCATGGTGCCGGTCGCGATGCTGGTGCTCACGACGACACTGCTGGTGCCGCTGGTGGTGATCACGGGCCTGTTCTATCTGCTGCTGCCGTTCGCACCGGACCCGAGCCGTCCACATGCGGCCTGGCTGCTGCGCGGCATTCGTTCGGCACGACCGTGGGGCATGATCGAAGTGTTCCTGCTCGGCGTGCTGATCGCGATCGTGAAGCTCGGCGACATGGCGACCGTGATCCCGGGCGTCGCGATCTGGGCCTACGTCGGTCTGACCGTGCTGCTGACGATCGTGGTCGGTTTCGATCCGCGCGCTCTATGGCTTCCGGCCGAGCGCGAAGGCCACCCGCAGGAAGCCCGGCGATGAGTCCGAGCCCACGGCCGACCGATGCCGGGATCGCATCCCCCTCGGAGGACGGCACGACCCGGTACGGCCAGGAGCGGCGGTTCCGGACCGCCGCAGCGGCCGGCCTGGTATCGTGCCTGCAGTGCAGTACGCTGTGGCGCGGCGCCGCCGATGGCGAACGCTGCCGGCGCTGCGGCGCGTCGCTGCATTCGCGTCGTCCGCACAGTCTCGAGCGGACCTGGGCGTTGCTGATCGCCGCGGCGATCCTGTACGTGCCGGCCAACCTGCTGCCGGTGATGTCGACCCGTACGCTGTTCGGCACCCAGGAGGACACGATCCTGTCCGGCGTCATCTACTTCTGGATCACCGGCGACTGGCCGATCGCCGCGATCATCTTCATCGCGAGCTTCCTGGTGCCGCTGTTCAAACTCTGTGCGCTGCTGCTGATGGCGGTAACCGCACAGCTGCGCAGCGACTGGGCACGCGTCGAGCGGACCCGGCTCTATCGGATCGTCGAACTGATCGGCCGCTGGTCCATGCTCGACGTCTTCGTCGTCGCGGTACTGGCCGGCCTGGTGCGGGTCCAGGGCTTTGCCGAGATCGTCCCGGGCTTCGGCATCGCCGCCTTCGGCGCCGTGGTGGTATTGACGATGCTGGCCTCGCTGAATTTCGATCCCAGGCTCGCCTGGGACGATGCCGGTATCGAGGGGCGAAGTTGACCGGCACTGACGACCGCGCGAGCGATCCGGCCGGGCCGGACGCCGGCGCCGGCCGGGCCGATCGCGGATCAGCCGCTGCGGTTGCGCCGCGCGGCGATGGCGGCGAACGCAGCGGCAGCCGGATTCCGCCGCCGCACCGGGCCCGCCACCGGCGCTGGCTGCCGTCGCTGATCTGGCTGATTCCGATCGTCGCCGCGCTGGTCGGCATCACGCTGGTCGCGCGGGTGCTGCTCGAGCGCGGGCCCGTGATCACGATCTCGTTCCAGACCGCCGAAGGGCTCGAGGCCGGCAAGACCCGGATCAAATACAAGGACGTCGACATCGGCACCGTCCGGGCGATCAGTCTGGCGGCCGACCGGACCAATGTGGTGGTCACCGTCCAGCTGCTCAAGGAGGCGCGCGGCTTCACCGCCTCGGACACCAGCTTCTGGGTGATCCGGCCGCGCGCCGATTTCTCCGGCATCTCGGGGCTCGGGACGCTGCTGTCGGGTGCCTACATCGGCGTCGACGCCGGCGTCGCGACGACGACGTCGAACAGTTTCATCGGACTCGAGGCCCCGCCGATCGTGACCCGCGACGCGTCCGGGCGGCAGTACACGCTGCGCTCGGCGGACATCGGCTCGCTCGACATCGGCGCGCCGGTCTATTTCCGCCGCGTCAAGGTCGGGCAGGTCGCCGCGTATTCGCTCGATCCGGATGGTCGCGGCGTCACGCTGCGGGTCTTCGTCAACGCGCCGTACGACCGCTTCGTCGGTGTCAACACGCGCTTCTGGCACGCCAGCGGCGTCGACGTCCAGTTCGATGCCGGCGGTCTCAAGCTGCGCTCGCAGGCGCTCGCGACCGTGATCCTCGGCGGAATCGCGTTCCAGTCGCCCGACGGGGTGACCGGGCCGCGTGCCGGCGAGAACACCGTGTTCGCGCTGGCCAGCGACGAAGCCGCCGCGCTGGCGCCGAAGGATGGCCCGCCGCAGTCGATCCTGCTGTACTTCAACCAGTCGCTGCGCGGACTGTCGCCGGGCGCAGCGGTCGACTTTCGCGGTGTCGTGATCGGCGAGGTCAAGTCGATCGGCATCGAGTTCGATCCGCGCGAACGGGAGTTCCGGATGCCCGTGCTGCTGCAGATCTACCCGGAGCGGCTCGGCCGCCGGATCCGCGGCCGTGGCGACGACACCGGCAACGGGGCCGCCGGTGCGGCCGCCGGATCGCCCGAGGCGCAGCGCGATCAGCTGCGCTTCCTGGTCAGCCGCGGGCTGCGCGCCCAGTTGCGCACCGGCAACCTGCTGACCGGTCAGCTCTATGTCGCGCTCGATTTCTTCCCGTCGGCATCGGCGGTCGAGGGTGAACTGGCGGCGGGCGATCCGATCGAGTTGCCGACGGTGCCGAATTCGCTCGACGAACTGCAGACGCAGATCGCCGACATCGCGCGCAAGCTCAACCAGGTGCCGTTCGAGCAGATCGGCGGCGATCTGCAGAAATCGCTGGCCTCGCTGAACCGGACGCTGGCGAGCGCCGAGCAGACCGTGCGCAGCCTGCGCAACGACGTCGCGCCCGAGATCACCGCGGCGATGCGGGATGCCCGCAAGACGCTCGACAGCGTGCAGCGGACGCTGCGCGACGACTCGCCGCTGCAGGAGGACCTGCGGCAGGCGCTGCGCGAAGTCGCGCGCTCGGCAGTATCGGTGCGGGTGCTGACCGACTATCTCGAGCGCCACCCCGAATCATTGCTCCGCGGCAAGCCACCGGACGCCAGATGACTGCAATACCCGATCGACCGATTCCGCCGCACCCGGTCGCTGCCCGCCCGCGGACGGCCGCGGCGCGGTTGCGCCGGCGGTTCGCCGGTGCGGTGTTCGGCCTCGCGCTGCTCGGCGGCTGCGCGACCCCGGTGACGATCCGCTACTACACGCTCGCCGTTCCCGAAGCCCTCGCCGACACTGGCACCACGGCCGGCGGGCGCGCAGCGCCCGCGTCGTCGCCGGCCGAGCGGTCGAGGCCCGGAACGATCCAGATCGACGTCGCGACGGTCGCGGTGCCGGAGCGGCTGGCGCGGCCGCAGCTGGTGGTCCGCCATGCCGGCGATCCGGCGACCGCACGCATCGACGTGCTCGACCAGACCCGCTGGTCATCGTCGTTCGACAGCGAGCTGCGCGACGCCTTCGGCGCCGCGCTGGCGGCGCGCACCGGCGGCGTCGACGTGACCCGCGGCGGACGGCTGCCGGGGCAGCCGGTCTACCGGGTATCGCTGCAGCTGCGCCGCTTCGACGCCGTGGTCAATCAGCGGGTCGACGCGGCGTTCGGCTGGACGCTGACCCGGCTCGACGACGGCCGCGGCAGTTCCTGCGAATCGAGCCACGGCGAAGCGATCGCGGCGCCGGCCGCCGCGGGCGTCGGCACGCCGGCGGCCGGCAGCAGCCGGCGCGACGGACCCGACTACGACGCGCTGGTGCAGGCGATGCGCCGGATCGTCGGGCAGGCCGCCGACCGGATCGCGCGCCAACTGGTCGCGCTGCAGACGACCGGCAGCGCACGCTGCGACTGACCGGCGAGGATGCGACTGACGGGCGGCGAGGATTCACGCGCCCTCAGCGCAGCGAGAACTCGGCGCAGCTCGCCGTGCACTGCGGCTGCGACGGATTCGCGCCGGTGCCGTCGGCACCGATCCGCGGCGCCAGCAGGAAGATCCGGTCGCCGGCGATCCGGCCGTGTTGCGTCAGCCAGTCGCGCGCGGCTTGCGCGCGCCGCGTGCCGAGCTCGCGGCGTGCATCGGCATCGGCGGCCAGCAGTTGCAGCAGGCTGCGTTCCATCTGCTCCGGCGGCACCGGCTTGCCGATGCTGCCCTGCGGCTTGTCCGGCATCGCGGTCTGGTCGAACAGCCGCTTGAGCAGCGCCGGGTACTCGTCGGGCGGGATCGACGGCGGGGCGGCCGCCGCCTTGGCGTCGCCGCCCGCCCTGAGCGCGCGCAGCCGCTGCTCGAGGCGAGCCCGGCCGAACGCATCGGCCTCGGCCTTCGGGTCGACGCGGCCGGCGATCTCGAGCTTCAAAGCCGGCCGGTCCTGCAATGCCTTGGCGATCAGTTCGAGGCGCTTCGCGGAATCGCCGGCGAGCTCGGCGGTGCCCGGCGCGAACGCGACGAACGACAGTTCCTCGCCGCTACCGCCGAAGGCCGCGGCCAGCGCGCTGAACGGGGCCGTGACGATCTTGGTCAGCAGGTTCTTGACCGCCTGCCAGACCAGCCCGCCGATCGAGAACTGCGGGTCGTTCAGCGTACCCGACAGCGGCAGGCTGACATCGATCTCGCCGCGACTGTTCTTCAGCAAGTCGATCGCGAACTGAATCGGCAGGTCGAGCGCGTCCGGGCTGTCAACCTTCTCGCCGAACGTCAGCTGGTCGAGGAACATCCGGTTCTGCGCCTCCAGCTTTTCATTCTCGATCCGGTAGTGGACGTCGATCGACAGCTTGCCCTGCTCGATCGCGTAGCCGGCGTACTTGCCCGAGTAAGGCGTCAACGCCGGCAGGTCGATGCCCTTGGCGTTGGCCCGGAGGTCGGTGAAGAGGGTCGGGCCGAGCGGACCGAGCTGGCCGCTGATCTCGACCGGGGCATTGCCGTCGATCCGGGCGCGGACGTCGACGTCGGCCGGCGCCGGGTCGTTCGACGCCATTGCCGATACCGTGCCCGCGAGATCGGTCAGGTCGACCGTGTAGTTCGGCTTCACGAAGCGGTCGGTGAAGTTCGAGCGGCCGCGCTCGAGCCGGATGCCGCCGATCTTCAGGGTCGGTCCGGTCGCGGACGCTCCCTTCGCCGGTGCCGCTTCTGATGCCGCCGCTGATACCGCTGCCGGAGCGGGACGGACCAGATCCTGCAGATTGAAGCGACCCTGCTGGTCGAGTTCGACCTTGGCGAAGAAGTCGCTGAGCGCGATCGCGCCGATCGCGATCCGGTCGCTAGCGCCAGTACCACCGCTGCTGTCGTTGCCCGAGAGCCGCAGATCGACGTCGATGTCGTCGAGCGCCAGGGACTCCCAGCGCAGCAATTCGGCGCCACCGGGGCGCTCGCGCGTGCGCAGGCCGGCGACACCGGCACGACCGCCATAGCGGATCCGGTCACCGCCGTAGCGCAACTGGCCGCTGGCGCTCAGCATGCCCGCGTCGAGCGACAGCGCCAGCCGCTCGGCCAGATAGGGGGTGAACGGGGCGAGCGCGATCCGCTGCAACTGCAGCGCCAGCTGCAACGACAGCGGTTCGACGACGAAGCTGCCGCGCGCCGAGATCTGACCGCCGCGGCCGACGCTGGCACGCAGATCGAGTTGCGACGGCGCCGAGCGCTCGGTGCCGACGCGTTCGATCCGGCCGCTGATCCGGCTGAGCGGCACGGTCACCCGCTGGCCGCCGGCGGCATCCTGCCAGGCGACTCCGCTGCCTTCGAGGTCGACCCGCGCGACCGCGACCTGCCATCCGGGCACCGCCGGCGCCGCAGCGGCGGCGGCATCCGCCGGCTTCGCATCAGCCGGCTTCGCATCCGCCGGCGCCGCGAACAGCTGCGTCAGGTTCAGCTCGCCGCGGGCATCGCGGATCGCCAGTACGTCGGCACCGGCGACCAGCGCCCGTTCGATGTCCACGCGCTGCTCGGCGAGCGCCAGCCGAACGCCCTCGACCGCGATCCTGTCGACCTTGATCGGCGGATCGCTGCCGGCACTGCCCCGGGGAGCGGCGGGCGCCTGACCGGACCGAGGCGTCTGACCGGCCCGAGTTGCCTGGCCGATCCGAAGCGCCTCGATGCCGGCCTTGCCGTCGGCCAGCGCCAGCGTGAACGCGTCCGCCCAGCCCGCCTCGAAGTCGGTCTCGGCGCTGATCGTCCCGGTGCCGATGCGTGCCGTGACCGCACCGGCCAGGTAGGGCAGATAGGGAACGATACCGGCGACCTCGGCGGTGACTCGGCCGCCGGCCTGCGATCTGGCCAGATCGAGCCGGCCATCGAAACCGAGCCGCGACGCATCGTTCTGCCGCAACGACAGCTTGGCCGGCGCCGGCGCCACCTGGTGGTCCCCGATCTCGCCGAGTGTCATCGCGATCTGGCGGTGATCGAGTTCGACCGCCGGCGTCACGGTGCGGTCGGTGAAGCGGACCCGGCCATCGCGAACCGTCGTCCGGCGGACCTTCCAGAACCGCTCGGCCGCCGGTGCTGCCGCGCCGGCTGCCGGCTGCAATGATCGCGCCGTCGCCGGAGCCGATGGCTGTGCCGCCGGGGCCGGCGGCTGCGCCGTCGCCGGCAGCGCCGGTTTCGCCGCCGGCCCCGGGGTGAAGGCGCGCGTCAGCATCAGCGAGCCGTCGGGCGCGCGGTCGACCACGACCTCGGCGCCGTCGAGGCTCAGTTCGCCGATCGCGTAGCGTCCGGCGAGCGGCTCGATCCGGTCGATTCCGACCTCGAGCTGCCGCAGCGCCGCCAGCGGCGCGCCGTCCGCGGCGACGGTCTTCAGGCCGTCGATCCGCGCCCGGCCATCGACTGCGAGGCTGGGCCCGGCCGCGTGCTGTTCGAACCGGACGGTCAAGGCGGTGGTCAGCTTGCCGTCCTCGATGCGGAACGCCAGCGGCACCGGCGACCACTTCAGGTACGGCGCCAGCACCAGATCGCGCAGATCGATGCGCAATTCGGTCCGGCGTGAATCCTGGAACGGCGTCGCGCGGCCGTCGAGCCGCAGCGGGCTGCCGTCGACGACCGCGGCCAGCAGCGGTTCGACGAAGACGGCGAGATCGTCGGGCAGGTTCGAGACGAACGGAATGCCGAGCGCGATCTGTTCGACCTCGTGGCGCTGGTCGAGCATCCGGTCGTCGAGCGTGATCTCGCCGCCGGAAAGATCGATGTTGTAGAGCGCGAATCGCTGCGGTTCGGCATCCGGCGGTGACGGTGGTGACGGCGGCAGCGCCGCGATCCGATCGACGATGTCGCTGAAGTTGAAGCGTCCGTCGGCCGCGCGCTGCAGGCGGACGCGTGGCGACGCGATCCGGAGCGATTCGAGCACCGGCGCCAGCTGGCGGAGGCTGCGAACCGACAGGTCGGCATCGAACCGCTCGATCGTCACGAAGTCGCTGCCGTCGCGCTCGGCGAGCCGCAGGCCCTCGGTGGTCAGCGCCAGCCGGAACGGGTCGAACCGGATCCTGTCGATGGTCAGCGATCGGCCGAGCAGTTCGCCGGCACGTGGCAGCGCGACCCGGTCGAGCAGCAGTGGTACCGCGAGCGCGAGCAGGCCGCAGCCGATCAGATAAACCGCGGCCGCGATCGCCGGGTAGCGGACCCAGCGGCGCTGCCAGAGTCCAGACGGGCGACCGGGCGCTTGCTCAGGGGGCGGGCTCACCAACGACTCTTCGCGCCGATCCGGTGCGGCGATGATAGTGGATCGCGCCCGGCCCGGCGGCCGCAGAGGCAGGGCACAATAGCGCGATGGGTGAACTTCCGCCGCGGCGATGAGCGCCGACCCGTTCGATCTCGCGATGATGCGGCTCGCGATCGACCAGGCGCTGAACGCAGCGACGGTCGGCGAAGTCCCGGTCGGCGCGGTGGTGGTGCACGAACGCCGGATCATCGCGACCGGCTACAACCATCCGATCGGCCTGCACGACCCGACCGCCCATGCCGAGATCCGGGCGATCCGCGCCGCCGCCGAGCTGCGCGGCAACTATCGGCTGATCGACTGCTCGCTGTACGTGACGCTGGAGCCGTGCGCGATGTGCTGCGGCGCGATCATGCACGCGCGGCTCGGACGGCTGTACTTCGGCGCGCGCGATCCGAAGACCGGCGCCTGCGGCAGCGTCGTCGACCTGCTCGGCGAGCCGCGGCTCAATCACCATACCCAGGTTCACGGCGGGCTGCTTGCCGACGACTGCGGCCGGCTGCTCAGCGAATTCTTCGCCGGACGACGCGCGCGGTCGCGACTGGATCGCTAGACGGCCGCCAGCCGGACAACCGATCGGCTGGCGGCCGCAAGGACCCCGCGGCGGCTATCCGAAGCCGGCCGCTATTCGACCTTGGCGGCGGCGCGCAGGTCCTGCTGCAGCTTCTGGATCCGGGCGCGTTCGAGCTGCTGCTGGATCTGCGGCTTGACCTGATCGAGCGGCGGCGGCGCCGCGTCGCGGATGTCCTCGAGGTGGATCACATGCCAGCCGAACTGGGTCTTGACCGGCGCCGCGACGGTCTTGCCTTTCTCGAGCGCGACCATCGCCTCCGAGAACTCCTTGACGAAGGTCTCGGCGGTGTTCCAGCCGAGGTCGCCGCCGTTGGCACCCGAGCCGGGGTCCTTCGACTGCTTCGCCAGCGTCTCGAACTTGGCGCCTTTCTTCAGGTCCGCCAGGATCTTCTTGGCTTCGTCTTCCTTCTCGACCAGGATGTGCCGCGCCTTGTATTCCTTGCCACCCGCAGTCGCTTCCTTGGCGAACTTGTCGTACTCGGCCTGGACCTCGGCGTCGGTAACCGGGTTCTTGACCAGGTAATCGCGGATCAGCGCGCGGATCAGGATGTCCTGCCGGGTCGCGTCGATCTGGCGGACCACCTCGGCGCTGGACGCCAGGCCGCGTTTCTCGGCTTCCTGCGTGAAGATCTCGCGGGCGATCAGCTCGTCGCGGACCAGCTCGCGGGTCTGCGGCGTATCCGGCCGGCCCTGCTGCGCCAGCGCCTGCACGAACTCGTCGACCTTGGCCATCGGGATCGGCTTGCCATTGACGATCGCCGCGTTCTGCGCGAATGCCGGCGCCGCCAGCAGCGACGCACACAAGGCCGCCGCGGCCAGCGACAGCGGAAGGCGACCGCGGACGCGACTCGGGACGCGAATTGGAGCGCGATTCAACGCGATACTGTCCATTTCAGTTTCCATGGTTGGGGCGGGGGCGCGGCGATGCGGCCGCAGCATCGGCCGATCCGGTGGTCGACCCTTCCGCCGATTCGGCGAAGGAGTACGCTTTGACTGCCAGGGCGTGGATCCGGTGCGGCATCCAGTCGGCGATGCAATCATACACCAGCCGGTGCCGCGCCACCCGGCCGAGCCCGGCGAAGCGGTCGGAGACGATGGTCGCGCTGAAATGGCCGGCGCCGCCGGCCGCGCCGGCATGGCCGGCATGGCGGTCGCTGTCGTCGGCCAGCGCGATCCGGGCTTGCGGAAAGGCGGCGGCCAGCCGTTCGCGCAGCTGCTCGAGCGTCGGTTTCACCGGTTTACCGGTCCGTCGGCCGGCGACTGCTCGGCGTCGGGCTCCTTGATGTGCCGGCCGAGATAGAGGCCTTGCAGCAGCACGAACACCAGGGTCAGCCCGAGCGTGCCGAACAGCTTGAAATTGACCCAGGTATCGGTCTCGAACGAATAGGCGACCCACAGGTTGAGCGCACCCATCACCGCGAAATATCCGATCCAGAGCTGGTTCAGGCGGTCCCAGACCGGCTCGGGCAGCACCAGTTGCGAGCCCATCAGTGTCTTCATCAGGTTGCGACCGGTCAGCCGGGCAATCACCAGGCCCGTGCCGAACAGCCAGTAGAGAATGGTCGGCTTCCACTTGATGAAGGTCTCGTCGTGCAGCAGCAGCGTCAGGCCGCCGAACACGACGATCACGCCGAGCCCGAGCCACTGCATCGTCTCGACCCGCCGGCCGCGCAGCTTGAGCCAGCCGATCTGCACGAACGTCGCCGCGATCGCGACGCCGGTCGCGGTATAGATGTCGGCGTACTTGTAGGCGATGAAGAACAGCAGGATCGGGAACAGGTCGAACAGTAGTTTGGTCATGAGAGGCAGCCTGGCCGAATCGGCCGATTGTACGTAACCGACCGGGACCGGCGCCGCTCACGCGACGGGCGCCGTCGCGTGAGCGGGCCCGGCGCAGCCGATGACTTCCCCTTGACGGGCGAACGGCGGATCCGCAACATCCTCATCCCGAACACAAGACCGATCCGCCGGTGCGGCTATTCCCGCTGGCGGCGGTCTACCGATCGCTTACTTAGGAGACCCCGTGATGCTCGGACAGATGATGGACATGCCGCTGCTGGTGTCCTCGATTCTGCGCCATGCCGCGCGCCATACCGGCGCCAACGAGATCGTTTCGCGCCGGGTCGAAGGCGACCTGCATCGCTATACCTACGCCGACTGCGAGCGGCGCGCGCGCCGGCTCGCAGCCGCGCTGACCGGCGCCGGCATCGGCAGCGGCGACCGGGTCGCGACCATCGCCTGGAACGGCTATCGGCATCTCGAGCTCTATTACGGGGTCGCCGGCATGGGCGCGGTGATCCATACGATCAATCCACGGCTGCATCCGGAGCAGATCGCCTGGATCATCAACCACGCCGGTGACCGGGTCGTCGCGTTCGACCTCACGTTCCTGCCGTTGATCGAGGCGGTCGCGGCGCACTGCCCGCAGGTCGAGCGCTGGCTCGTGATGATCGACCCCGAGAAGCAGCCGTCGTCGGCCAAGGTCGCGGCCCTCGGCAACTACGAGTCGTTCCTCGCCACCGGCACCGACGACTATCGCTGGCCGAGCTTCGACGAGAACAGCGCCGCGGCGCTCTGCTATACGTCCGGGACCACCGGCAATCCGAAGGGCGCGCTCTACGCGCACCGCTCGACCGTGCTGCATGCGTATGCGGCGGCGTTGCCCGACGCGATGGGGGCATCGGCGCGCGATTCGATCCTGCCGGTGGTGCCGATGTTCCATGTCAATGCCTGGGGCATCCCGTTCGCCGGGCCGCTGGTCGGCGCCAAGCTGGTATTTCCCGGGCCGGCGCTCGACGGCAAATCGCTGTTCGAGCTGTTCGAGGCCGAGGGCGTCACCTTCGCCGCCGGCGTGCCGACGGTCTGGCTCGGGCTGCTCAATCATGTCGAGTCGCAGCAGACCCGCTTCGGCACGCTGAACCGGACCGTGATCGGCGGCTCGGCCTGCCCGCCGGCGATGATCCGCGCGTTCCGCGAGAAATACGGCGTCGAGGTCATCCATGCCTGGGGCATGACCGAAATGTCGCCGCTCGGCACGCTGTCGAAGCTGCACAACAAGCACCTGAAGCTGCCCGACGAGGCGCAGCGCAAGCTGCTCGAGAAGCAGGGCCATGCGATCTTCGGCGTCGACATGAAGATCGTCGACGACCAGGGTGCCGAGTTGCCGTGGGACGGCAAGACCTACGGCAATCTGCTGGTTCGCGGGCCGTGGGTGCTCAAGAGCTACTTCAAGGCCGAGCACGACGATCCGCTGCAGTACGACGCGCAGGGCAACGGCTGGTTCCCGACCGGCGACGTCGCCACCATCGACGAAGACGGCTTCATGCAGATCACCGACCGCAGCAAGGACGTGATCAAGTCCGGCGGTGAATGGATCAGCTCGATCGACCTCGAGAACCTGGCGATGGCCCATCCGGCGGTCGCCAACGCGGCGGTGATCGGGGTCGCGCATCCGAAGTGGGACGAACGGCCGCTCCTGATCGTCGTCAGGAAGTCGGGCGCCGAGCTGACCGCCGCCGAACTGCTGAAGTTCTACGACGGCAAGATCGCCAAGTGGTGGCTGCCGGACGACGTCCAGTTCGTCGACGCGATCCCGCTCGGCGCGACCGGCAAGATCCTGAAGACCAAGTTGCGCGAGCAGTTCAAGGACTACAAGCTGCCGACCGCGTAGCCGCCGCCGGGCGTCAGCTGCTGCGGCCGGTGCTGCGGCCGGCCACCGGCCCGGCGCCGCGGCCGGCCTCCGGGCCAGCGCTGCGGGCGGCGCCGCGGGGCGGTGATACCCCGATATCCGCGGCAATCCGGTTTGTGTAAAGTAGCCAGGCTTTGCAGCCCCCGTACGACCGGCAACCCACGAGGAGACACCCATGGCCGTTCGCCCACTCGCCGCTGCGCTCGCGCTGCTGGCGTTACCCGTCGCGGCGCAGCAGACCGTCAAGATCGCCTATATCGAAGGGCTGTCCGGGCCCTTCGCCCCGGTGGGGCAGAACATCCTGAAGGAATACCAGTACATCGCCGATCTCGCCAACAGCAAACAATGGGCCGGCAAGGACGTCCGGTTCGAGATGGTGCCGTTCGACGGCAAGGCGAGCCCGCAGGAAAGCCTGACGCAGCTGAAGTCGGTGATCGACCAGGGCATCCGCTATGTCACGCAAGGCAACAGTTCGGCGGTCGCGCTGGCGCTGTCGGACGCGATCACCAAGCACAACGAGCGCAACCCGGGCAAGGAGCTGGTCTACTTCAACTATGCCGCGGTCGATCCGGCGCTGACCAACGACAAATGCAGCTTCTGGCACTTCCGGCTCGACGCCAACGCCGACCAGAAGATGGAGGCGCTGACGACCTACATGAAGGACAACCCGTCGGTCAAGAAGGTCTACCTGATCAACCAGAACTACTCGTTCGGCGTCGCGGTCGCGAACGCGGCCAAGGAGATGCTCAAGCGCAAGCGCCCGGACGTGCAGATCGCCGGCGAGGACCTGCATCCGATCGGCCAGGTCAAGGACTTCGCGCCGTACATCGCGAAGATCAAGCAGTCCGGCGCCGATTCGGTGATCACCGGCAACTGGGGCGCCGACCTCGCGCTGCTGATCAAGGCCGCCAAGGAAGCGAATCTCGAGGCCAATTTCTACACCTACTATGCCGGCACCACCGGGGTGCCGACGGCGATGGGCGCGAGCGGTGCCGACCGGGTCCGGCAGGTCGCGATCTGGTCGCCGAACGTGAAGGAATTCACCGGCAGCGACATCCGCGAGGAGTTCGACAAGAAATTCCAGGGCGATTTCTACGTGGCGCAGACCTATCACACGGTCAAGCTGCTGTCCGAAGGGATCAAGAAGGCGAAGAGCACCGACCCGGTCAAGGTCGCGCTGGCGATGCCGGGCATGAAGTTCACGTCGATGAACGGCGAAGTCGAGATGCGGGCGCTCGACCACCAGCTGCAGCAGCCGCTGGCGATCCTGTCCTGGCAGAAGAAGGACGGCAATGCCGTCAAGTACGACGACGAGAAGACCGGCTACGGCTGGCGGACCGAATCGGTGCAGCCGGCCTATGTCGGCGTCCAGCCGTCGTCGTGCCAGATGAAGCGGCCGACGCGCTAGCGGGTCCGGTGCGCGGCGGGTCGGCGGGCGGCTGCGGCCGTTCGCGCCTTGGGGCGGCCGGGCGGCGCTGAAATGAAACGACCCCCACGCTCGCTACGCTCGCTGCCCCCCGAGGGGGCGTCTCACTGGCTTCGGGCGGCCGGGCGCCACTGAGATGGAATTCTTCGCGATCCAGACGCTGATCGGTCTGTCGTACGGACTGCTGCTGTTCATGCTGTCGTCGGGGCTGACGCTGATCTTCTCGATGATGGGCGTGCTGAACTTCGCTCATGCGTCGTTCTATATGCTCGGCGCCTACGTCGCGTACCAGACCTCGCTGTGGCTCGGCTACTGGCCGGCGCTGATCGTCGCGCCGCTCGCGGTCGGCATCGTCGGCGCGCTGGTCGAGCGCTACGGGCTGCGGCGGGTGCACAAGTTCGGCCACGTGCCCGAGCTGCTGTTCACCTTCGGCCTGACCTACATCATCTTCGAGCTGGTGCAGCTGGTATGGGGCCGCGCCGCAGTGCCGTACCAGATCCCGGCCGAGCTCGACGGCCCGCTGTTCACGATCTTCAGCACCGCATTCCCGATCTACCGCGGTTTCATGATGCTGATCGCGCTGGTGATGATGCTGATACTGTGGCTGGTGCTGACCCGGACCCGGATCGGGCTGGTGATCCAGGCATCGCTGACGCATCCGGAGACGGTCGAGGCGCTCGGCCACAACGTGCCGCGGGTGTTCATGCTGGTGTTCGGCGGCGGCGCCGCGCTCGCCGCGCTCGCCGGCGTGATCGGCGGCAACGCGTTCGTCACCGAACCGGCGATGGCGGCACAGGTCGGCTCGATCATCTTCGTCGTGACCGTGGTCGGCGGCATGGGCTCGCTCGGCGGCGCATTCGTCGCATCGCTGCTGATCGGCCTGCTGCAGACCTTCGCGGTCTCGCTCGACTGGTCGCTCGCCGGCCTGCTGCAGACGGTCGGCCTGCCGGTCGGCGCCGGCACCTTCGGCTATCCGCTGCTGTCGCTGACGCTGGCGCAGGTCGCACCGGTACTGCCGTACCTGCTGCTGGTGCTGATCCTGATCCTGCGGCCGCGCGGGCTGATGGGCACCCGGGAGGGCTGATGGCGGCCCGTGCGGTCAGGCCGCTGGCGACGCTGCACTATCAGCCGTTCGACGCCGGCCGCTGGATCCTCTGGGGCCTGACCGCGCTGGTCTTCCTGCTGCTGCCGGTGATCTTCCGCGGCGGCTTCGCGATCACGCTGCTGTCGCAGATGGGCACCTTCATCATCTTCGCGCTGTCGTACAACATGATCTTCGGCCAGGGCGGGATGCTGTCGTTCGGCCATGCGGTCTATTCGGGGCTCGGCGCCTACTTCGCGGTCCACGCGCTGAACCTGGCGTCGGCGGCCGGCGGCTGGCTCGCGTCGCCGCTGACGGTGGCGCTGCTGCCGCTGGTCGGCGGCATCGCCGGCGCGTTCTTCGGCGTCGTGTTCGGCTACCTGACCACCAAGAAGTCCGGCACGCCGTTCGCGATGATCACGCTCGGGATCGGCGAGATGGTCCATGCGGCGTCGCTGATGTTCCCCGGCTTCTTCGGCGGCGAAGGCGGCATCTCGACCGATCGCGTGCTCGGCAAGCCGATCGCCGGCATCAGCTTCGGCCCCGGCGTGCAGGTCTATTACCTGATCGCCGCCTGGTGCTTCCTCTCGATGCTGCTGATGTTCGCGTTCTCGCGCACGCCGCTCGGCCGGATCTCGAACGCGGTCCGCGACAATCCGGAGCGGGTCGAGTTCATCGGCTACAGCACGCAGCGGGTCCGCTTTCTGGTAGTGATCGTCTCGGCGTTCTTCGCCGGCATCTCGGGCGGGCTGTCGGCGATCAACTTCGAGCTGGTCACCGCCGAGAACGTCTCGGCGCTGCGCTCCGGCGGCGTGCTGCTCGCGACCTTCATCGGCGGCGCGATGTTCTTCTTCGGCCCGATCCTCGGCGGCGTCATCTTCATCTTCTTCGTGGTCGCGCTGTCGGACTACACCAAGGCCTGGCAGCTCTATCTCGGCGCCTTCTTCGTACTGATGGTGATGTATGCACCGGGCGGCGTCGCGGCGCTGATCCTGGTGAACCTGCGGGTGCTGAAGCACCGGCTGTTCGGGCCGCTGCGCGATGCCTACGTCGGACTGCTGCTGTGCGGCCTGCTGCTGCTGCTCGGGATCGTGATGATCGTCGAGTTCGGCTATCACCTGTCGCTCGAATCGGCGCGCTCGACCGTGACCTCGCTGTTCGGTCTGCCGATCGACGCGGCGGCGGCGAGCAGCTGGGTGCTCGCGATCGGTACCACGGTCGCCGGCGCGCTCGCGTTCGAATGGATGCGGCGCGAATTCAAGACGCGCTGGGACGCGGCGCAGGAGGCGATCGAGGCGATCGAGCTCCGGGAGCGCGGCGGATGAGCGCCCCCGCGCTGAAGCTGGTCGACGTCCGCAAGTCGTTCGGCAAGACCGCGATCATCCGCGGCGTCGATCTCGAGATCCCGGTCGGCGAGCGTCATGCGCTGATCGGGCCGAACGGCGCCGGCAAGTCGACGCTGTTCCACCTGATCTCGGCGCGGCTCGCGGTCAGCAGCGGCCGGATCGAGCTGAAAGGCCGGCCGATCACCGGCCTGCCTCCCTATGAGATCAACCGGCTCGGGCTGTCGCGCAGCTTCCAGATCACCAACATCTTCCCGCGGCTGTCGGTATTCGAGAACATCCGCTGCGCGACGCTCTATGCGCTCGGCTACCGCTATTCGTTCTGGCACCGGCTGTCGCGGCTGAAGGACGCGGCCGACCGCGCCGACGACATCATGGGCCGGATCGGGCTGCGCTCGCGCCGCGACACGCTGGCCGGCAGTCTGACCTACGCCGAGCAGCGTGCGCTCGAGATCGGGGTCACGGTGGCGAGCGGCGCCGACGTGATCCTGCTCGACGAGCCGACCGCCGGCATGAGCCGCTCGGAGAGCGATCAGGCGGTCGCGCTGATCCGCCGGATGACCGAAGGCAAGACGCTGGTGATGGTCGAGCACGACATGAGCGTCGTGTTCGGGCTGGCCGACCGGATCTCGGTGCTGGTCTACGGCGAGCTGGTCGCGACCGGGCGGCCGGCGGAGATCCGCGCCGATCCGGCGGTCCAGGAAGCGTATCTCGGCAAGCCGGTGGCCGATGGTTGAGGACGCCCCGTGCCGCGGCTTCGCCGGGAGCGGGGCGGCGTGGGCGGTGTAGACGAGAGAGCGAGAGAGCGATAGGGAACGCTGACGTGGCAGGCGAATCGACGAGCGGTACTCCGGCCGGCAACGGCGCCGCGCCGCTGCTGGCGGTCTCCGACCTGCACGCGTTCTACGGCAAGAGCCACGTGCTGCACGGCGTCGACCTGACGATCGGCAACGGCGAGATCGTCAGCCTGCTCGGTCGCAACGGCGTCGGGCGCTCGACCACCGCTCGCGCGATCATCGGCCTGGTCGACTGCTGCGGCTCGGTGCGCTTTCGCGGCCAGGAGATGGTCGGGCTCGCGGCCTTCGAGATCGCGCAGTGCGGGCTCGGCTACGTGCCGGAGAATCGCGACATCTTTCCGACGCTGACGGTCGAGCAGAACCTGCTGCTCGGCGAGAAGCCCGGGCCCGACCGGGCGCAGCCGCCCTGGACGCTGACCGACATGTATCAGATGTTCCCGCAGCTGAAGGAGCGGCAGAACACCCAGGCCGGCGTGCTGTCGGGCGGCGAGCAGCAGATGCTGACGCTGTGCCGGACGCTGATGGGCAACCCCGCGCTGATCATGATCGACGAGCCGACCGAAGGGCTCGCACCGAAGATCGTCGCGCTGGTCGCGGAGTATCTGCAGGCGTTGAAGCGGCGCGGCGTCTCGGTGCTGCTGATCGAGCAGAAGCTCGCGATCGCGCTCGAGATCTCGCAGCGGGTCTACGTGATGGGGCATGGCGCGATCGTGTTCGAAGGCACGCCGGCCGAGCTGCAGCAGGCCGGACAGATCCGGCGCGACTGGTTGGAAGTCTGAGAACCCGGCCACGGTGCGCACCTGGGACCGACGACGGGCGGGCGGCCGATCGGTACCCGCCACGATGAGCGGTAAACTCGTCGGTTCGGTACCGTACGACACCTTCAGGATCAGACAGATGAGCCAGGCCAACTATGCCGTCCGCGACGGCATCGCGATCGTCACGTTGTCGAATCCGCCGGTCAACGGGCTCGGCCATGCGCTGCGCAGCGGCATCGTCATGGCGGTCCGGCGCGCCGAGGCCGACCCGGCGGTCGCTGCGATCGTGCTGATCGGCGCCGGCGGCGCGTTCTCCGGCGGCGCGGACATCCGCGAGTTCAACACGCCGGCGGCGCTGGCGGAACCCAATCTCGGCACCGTGATCCGGGTCGTCGAAGCGGCGGCCAAGCCGGTGGTCGCCGCGATCCATGCGGTCGCGATGGGCGGCGGGCTCGAGCTCGCGATGGGCTGCCACTATCGGGTCGCGAGCCCGGGCGCCAAGATCGCGCTGCCGGAGGTCAAGCTCGGACTGGTGCCGGGCGCCGGCGGCACCCAGCGGCTGCCGCGGCTGGTG
>JBFWQR010000081.1:0-33253 GCA_050249335.1 Lautropia sp. | reverse complement strand
GCTCGCCTAACACTCGGTATTCGGCCTTCGGCCCAGCCGCGGCCATGAGACCGAGGCCGACCGGATCGGGGTCGAGCTGGCGGCCCGGGCCGGCTACGACCCGCGCGCCGCGATCACGCTCTGGCAGAAGATGGGCCAGGTGAGCGGCGGCAAGGGCGGCCCCGAGTTCCTGTCGACGCACCCCTCGGCGGAGACCCGGATTGCCGACCTGCAGAACTATTCGGCACGGGTGCTGCCGCTCTATGAGAAGGCGCGGCGCTAGCAAGCGGTGCAGGACGGCGTGGCCCTGACGGGAGGGCGCGGCCCTGACGGGAGGGCGCGGCACCGACGGAAAGGGGCGGCTCCGACGCCGCGATGGCGATGCCCTTGCCGGGGGCGGCATGGCATAATCCCGTGGCATGGCACATGCGACTCCGACCCTGTCTTCGAACCTCGGCCGTACGCTCTACGACAAGCTCTGGGACGCGCACGTCGTGCACCGCGAAGCCGACGGCACCTGTCTGCTGTATGTCGACCGGCATCTGCTGCATGAGGTCACCAGCCCGCAGGCGTTCGAGGGGCTGAAGCAGGCCGGGCGCAAGCCTTGGCGGCTCGCCGCCAACCTCGCGGTGGTCGATCACAACGTGCCGACCACCGATCGCGCCCACGGTATCGACGATCCGGTCTCGCGGCTGCAGGTCGAGACGCTCGACGCCAATGCCGCCGAATACGGCGTCACCTACTTCGACATCAACGACCGCCGCCAGGGCATCGTCCATGTGATCGGCCCCGAGCAGGGGGCGACGCTACCGGGCATGACGGTGGTCTGCGGTGATTCGCACACCAGCACCCACGGCGCGTTCGCCTGCCTCGCGTTCGGCATCGGCACGTCGGAGGTCGAGCATGCGCTGGCGACGCAGACGATCGTCGCCCGGCAGTCGAAGAACATGCTGGTCCAGGTCGATGGCGCGCTGCCGCGCGGTGTCACCTCGAAAGATCTGGTGCTGGCGATCATCGGCCGGATCGGCACCGCCGGCGGCACCGGCCAGGCGATCGAATTCGCCGGCTCGACGATCCGCGCGCTGTCGATGGAAGCACGGATGACCGTCTGCAACATGGCGATCGAGGCCGGCGCGCGCAGCGGCATGGTCGCGGTCGATGACGTCACGATCAGCTACCTGAAGGGCCGGCCGATGGCGCCGCGCGGTGCGGACTGGGACAAGGCGGTCGCCTACTGGCGCACGCTGCACTCGGACCCGGGCGCTGCGTTCGATACCGTCGTCAAGCTCGACGCGCGCGAACTGAAGCCACACGTCACTTGGGGCACGTCGCCGGAGATGGTGGTGCCGATCGATGCACGGGTACCGGATCCGGACAAGGAGAAGGATTCGGTCCGGCGCGAGGGCATGGAGCGCGCGCTGACGTACATGGGGCTCACGCCGAACACGCCGATCGACCAGATCAAGGTCGACAAGGTGTTCATCGGCTCGTGCACCAACTCGCGGATCGAGGATCTGCGGCAGGCGGCGGCGGTGGTCAAGGGCCGGCGCAAGGCGGATTCGGTCAAGGTCGCGATGGTCGTGCCGGGTTCGGGGCTGGTGAAGATCCAGGCCGAAGCCGAAGGGCTCGACAAGATCTTCCGGGCCGCCGGCTTCGAATGGCGCGAGCCCGGCTGTTCGATGTGCCTGGCGATGAATGACGACCGGCTCGAACCCGGCGAGCGCTGCGCATCGACGTCGAACCGCAATTTCGAGGGCCGCCAGGGCGCCGGCGGGCGAACGCATCTGGTGAGCCCGGCGATGGCCGCGGCGGCCGGGGTGTTCGGCCACTTCGTCGACGTGCGGAGGTTGTCGTCATGAAGCCGTTCACCGTTCATCGCGGCATCGCAGTGCCGCTGGATCGCGCCAACGTCGATACCGACGCGATCATCCTGAAGCAGTTCCTGAAGTCGATCAAGCGCTCGGGTTTCGGTCCGAATCTGTTCGACGAATGGCGCTACCTGGATCATGGCGAACCGGGCATGGACAACAGCCGGCGGCCGCTGAATCCGAACTTCGTGCTGAACCAGTCGCGCTACCGAGGCGCTTCGGTGCTGGTCGCGCGCAAGAACTTCGGCTGCGGATCGTCGCGCGAGCATGCACCGTGGGCGCTCGACGACTACGGCTTTCGTGCCGTGATCGCGCCGAGTTTTGCCGACATCTTCCACAATAACTGCTACAAGAACGGCCTGCTGCCGATCCGGCTCACCGAGACCGAGGTCGACCGGTTGATCGCAGACATCCAGGCCTTTCCGGGTTATGAAATCGTCATCGATCTGCCGGACCAGGTCGTCAAGAACGCCAACGGTGACGTACTGGCGCGGTTCGAGATCGATCCGTTCCGCAAGCACTGTCTGATCAACGGGCTCGACGAGATCGGCCTGACTTTGCAGCATGCCGACAAGATTCGCGCCTACGAGGCGAAACGGTTCGGCGCCGAACCCTGGCTGGCGGGCTCCTAGCCTGCCGGTCCGGGAGCAGCGCGGCATCGCTCCGCGCAGACGTGGACGGATGAGACGATGAAGATTGCGGTTCTGGCCGGGGACGGCATCGGCCCCGAGATCACCGCGCAGGCGCTGCGCGTTCTCGATGTTCTCGCGCGCGACGGTCTGCGGATCGAGCGCGAGGCGGCGCTGGTCGGCGGCACCGCCTACGACGCCCATGGTGACCCGCTGCCGCCGCAGACGCTGAAAGTCTGCGAATCGGCCGACGCGATCCTGTTCGGCGCGGTCGGCGGCCCGCGGTACGACCAGCTGCCCCGGGCGGCCCGGCCGGAGCAGGGGTTGCTGCGGTTGCGCAAGCACTTCGATCTGTTTGCCAACCTGCGGCCGGCGTTGGTCTATCCGGAGCTCGCGCACGCGTCGTCACTGCGCGCCGACATCGTCGCCGGGCTCGACATCCTGATCCTGCGCGAGCTGACCGGCGACATCTATTTCGGCCAGCCGCGCGGCCTGCGCACCAATGAAAAAGGCGAGCGCGAAGGTTTCGACACGATGCGCTATTCCGAATCCGAGATCCGCCGGATCGCGCGGTGGGGGTTCGAGGCGGCCCGCAAGCGCAGCCGGCGGCTCTGCTCGGTCGACAAGGCAAACGTGCTGGAAACGACACAGCTGTGGCGCGATGTGGTCACTGAGGTACACACCGACTATGCTGACGTCGAGCTCACGCACATGTACGTGGACAATGCGGCGATGCAGTTGGTACGCCAACCGAAGCAGTTCGACGTAATCGTGACCGGCAACATGTTCGGCGACATCCTCTCGGACGAGGCGTCGATGCTGACCGGCTCGATCGGCATGCTGCCGTCGGCATCGCTGAACGCCGAGCGCTTCGGCATGTACGAGCCGATCCACGGTTCGGCGCCGGACATCGCCGGCACCGATCGGGCCAATCCACTCGCGACGATCCTGTCGCTGGCGATGCTGCTGCGCTACTCGCTGGACCAGCCGGCGGCGGCCGATCGGGTCGAGGCGGCCGTCCGCAAGGTGCTCGCGGACGGCAAGCGCACCGGCGATATCGCGCGGGAAGGGGAGCAGCCGATCGGCTGCAAGGCGATGGGCGACGCGGTGGTGGCGGCACTATGAATTCCGTTTCCGATGGTGGATTCAACCGGGCCGGTGGCCCGGAGCAGGTGCCTCGGCCGCGGGTCGGCCTGATTGGATGGCGCGGCATGGTCGGTTCGGTGCTGATGGACCGGATGCGGCAGGAAGACGATTTCGCGCTGATCGATCCGGTGTTCTTCAGCACCTCGAACGCTGGCGGCAAGCCACCGCTCGGGTCGACGCCGTTGCAGAATGCCAACGACATTGGGGCGCTGGCCGCGACCGACCTGGTGATCAGCTGCCAGGGCGGCGACTACACCAATGCGATCCATCCGAAACTGCGGGCGGCGGGCTGGAACGGTTACTGGATCGACGCCGCCTCGGCGCTGCGGATGCACGATGACGCTGTCATCATTCTCGACCCGGTCAACCGCGGCGTGATCGACCGGGCGCTCGCCGACGGCAAGCGCGACTTCATCGGCGGCAACTGCACGGTCAGCCTGATGATGCTGGCGATCGGCGGGTTGCTGCAGCACGATCTGATCGAGTGGGTTACCGCGATGACCTACCAGTCGGCCTCGGGCGGCGGTGCGCAGCACATGCGCGAGCTGGTCGGCCAGATGGGGCGGATCCACGCCTCGGTGGCGGCGTTGCTGGAGGATCCGCATTCGGCGATTCTCGAGATCGATCGCACGGTCGCCGAGACGATCCGCGGCGACGCTTTCCCGACCGCCCATTTCGGGGCTCCGCTCGCCGGCAGTCTGATTCCGTGGATCGACAAGGATCTCGGCAACGGCATGTCCAAGGAAGAGTGGAAGGGCGACGCCGAGCTGAACAAGATGCTCGGGCGCGACGGCGGCCGCCGGATCCCGGTCGAGAGCATCTGTGTCCGGGTCGGCGCGATGCGCTGCCACAGCCAGGCGCTGACGATCAAGCTGCGGCAGGACCTGCCGATCGCCGAGATCGCCGAGATCCTTGCAGGCGGCAACGACTGGGTCCGGGTGATTCCGAACGATCGCGAAACCAGCATCGCCGAACTGAGTCCGGCCAAGGTCACCGGCACGATGCAGGTGCCGATCGGCCGGCTGCGCAAGCTGACGCTCGGCCCCGGCTACCTCGGTGCATTCACGGTTGGCGACCAATTGCTATGGGGTGCCGCCGAACCGTTGCGCCGGATGTTACGAATTGCCCTCGAGCATGACGCGCAACTGCATAAACTTGCGCCTGTAAGTACCTGATGTTACAGTCGAAAGTTAAGGTCCTCAGCAGAGTGTCCCGCGGTACTGCCGAGTTCATCGAGATCAAGAGTAAATACTCCATGCCAAGAAAACCGACACCGGCGACTCTCGCTTCCGCAGTCGCAATCGCGCTCGCTGCCTGGGCTGGCCATGCCGACGCAGCAGGACTCGGTAGGCTGTCGATTCAATCCGCGCTGGGCCAGCCGCTGCAGGCCGAGGTCGAAGTGACCGCCGTCAGCCCCGAGGAAGCGGCGACGCTTGCTGCTCGGCTCGCGTCGCCGGATGCGTTCCGGGCCGCCGGGTTGCAATTCAACAACTCGCTGGCCGGCCTGCGGATGGCGGTCGAAGAGCGCGGCGGTCGCTACTTCGTCAAGATCTCGTCGAACACACCGATCAACGAGCCGTTCGTCGACCTGATGGTCGAGCTGAACTGGGCGTCCGGCAAGTTCGTCCGCGAGTACACGTTCCTGCTCGATCCTCCGGAGTTGCGCGCGTCGCGGCAGACGGTCGAGACCGGTGCTGCCGGCACCCCGGTCGTGCCGGCGGCGAGCGCCCGGGCGACTCCGGTCGCGCCAGCCGCGTCTTCGTCCGATGCCGCGACCGCGGCCGCCCGCGCCGCCGCAGTCCGGGCGGCGCAGGCGAGCCAGGCCGCTCAAGCCGCTTCGGCCGGTCAGGGCGCTGTCGGTGCCAGTGGCTCCGGCAGCGCCGGCCAGCGTCCGCCGGCCGCCACGCGCCGGCCGACCGAGACTGCTGCGGCCGCTCCGGCACGGTCGCCAGCACCGGCAACCCCCGCGGTCACCTCGGATTCGGTGACGGTGCGCGCCGGCGATACGCTCGGCAAGATCGCCGAGTCGGTCAGACCGGCCAACGCGACGCTCGAACAGACGATCATCGCGATCTACACGGCCAACCGGTCGGCGTTCATCGAGAACAATCCGAACCTGATCCGCCAGGGCCGGACGCTGACCATCCCGGACGCATCGACGATCGCCGCCATCGATGCCGGCGCCGCGCAACGGCAGTTGCGGGTCGCGGCGCGGGACTTCCGCAGCTACAAGGACCGGCTCGCCGGCGGGGCCACCGAGGTCGCGAGCGCGACCACCGGTACCACGGCCAGCGGCTCGGTTTCGGCGCGGGTCGAGGACGGTTCGCCGCGCTCGAGCACGTCGGATCGCCTCGAGCTGTCGCGTTCGACGACTGCCACCGGCCAGGCCGGCGCCGTCGGCTCACGGGACGCCGAAGCGCAGATCGCCCGGACGGCCGCGCTCAACGAAGCCAACAGCCGCGTCGCCGATCTCGAGCGCAACGTCGCCGATCTGCAGAGGATGCTCGAGCTGAAGAACCGGTCGCTCGCGGACCTGCAGGCGCAGCTCGATCAGCAGCGCCGCGCCGCCGGTGCTTCGGTCAGCGGTGCGGTTGGCACGGGTGCGGCTTCGTCGGCCGCGGGCTCGCCGTCGCCGGCTGCTGCCGCTGCGCCGTCGTCCGCGTCGTCGCCGTCCGAGGCGTCGTCCGGGACTTCGCCATCGTCCACGACGTCGCCGTCGGCCATGACGTCGCCATCGGCCGCGGCATCGTCGCCATCGGCCACGGCGGCTTCGTCGCCGTCGACTGCCGCGCCGTCGAGCCCGTCGGCGCCGGTTTCCGCGGCATCGTCGCCGTCGGCGAGCGGCGGTTCGTCGCCGAGCACCCCGTCGGCAACCGCGCCGTCGACATCGCCGTCGCTGTCGTCGACCGACGGCTTGTCGGCCACGACACCGGCGACTCCATCCGCGCCGACGCCACCGACTCCCGCTGCGCCGGCTACCCCGCCGATGGCGCAGGCACCGGCCGCGCCGCCGGTCGAGGAGAGCCTGCTCGACGGGCTGATGGACAACCCGATCGTGCTGCCCGCGCTGGGCGGCCTGGCTCTGCTCGGCGGCTTCGGCCTGTGGATGGCGATGCGCCGTCGCAAGGTCGAGAAGTTCGAGGACAGCCTGGTCGCGGCCGATGCGTTCACCGCCAACTCGCTGTTCGGCACCACCGGCGGCCAGAGCGTCGATACCGCGACCGGCGCTGTGACTCAGACGCAGGTTTCGACGCTCAGCGACGCGAGCCCGACCGAAGTCGATCCGATTGCCGAGGCTGATGTCTACATCGCCTATGGTCGCGAAGCGCAGGCCGAGGAGATTCTCAAGGAAGCGCTGAAGCGGCAGCCGGAGCGCCAGGCGATCCGCCTGAAGCTGATGGAGATCTACTCGGGCCGCAAGGATGCGCAGGCTTTCGAGGCGATGGCGCGCGACATGCACGCGATGACCGGCGGCGACAACGAAGAGTGGCCGAAGGTCGCGACGATGGGGCTCGCGCTCGATCCGTCGAACGCGCTGTACACCAGCGAGCCGTCCGGCCCGGCGCCGGATGCCGACGGCGGTGCCGGTCAGGTGGCGCGCGGCGCCGCCGCAGCGACGGTGGCAGCTACTGCCGGCGCTGCAGCGAGCCGTCCGCAAGACGCTTCCGCCGAGGCTTCGTTCGAAGCGCCGACCTTCGAGAACAGCCGGATCCAGGCGCCGGCGACCCCGGCAGCGCCGGCGGCCGATGCGATGGCCGATCTCGACTTCAACCTCGACCTCGACAAGTCGCTGACGTCCGCCAAGCCGGCCGCACAGCCGGCGGCCGATTTCAGCGATTCGATCGGCTTCCCGCCGTCGAAGGCCGGCCCGCTCGCCGCGATGCCGAACGTCGAACTGCCGTCGCTCGACCTCGACCTGCCGCAATACACGCCGGCCGAGCGAAAGCCGGCGCGGACCGAGCGTCCGAGCGGCCCGGCCGCGCCGGTCGGCGGCGGCTTCGATGTCGATGTCCCGGCGCTCGAGACGCTGACCAAGCGTCCGGCGCCGGTCGCACAGGCCGAGGCGCAGGAGATGGATCTATCGGCGATCGGGCTGGACCTGTCGCCGTCGACGATCTCCGGTCCGGCGACCATGGCCGGTGCCGGCTCGGGGCAGTGGCAGGAGATGGCGAGCAAGCTCGATCTCGCGTCGGCCTACGGCGAGATCGGCGACAAGGAGGGCGCCCGGGAACTGCTGCAGGAAGTCGTCCGCGGCGGCGATCCGGCACAGCAGCAGCGCGCCCGCGAACTGCTCGCCAGCATCTGATGTGACGGTCGCGGGCATCTGACGCTCGCGAGCCGCCGAACCACTCTGGCGGCGAATCCTCCACAAACCCGCTGGGCCTGCGGCCTGTCGTACGACGGCCGCGGCTACTGCGGCTGGCAGACCCAGCCGCAGGCTACCGGTCAGCCGCCGGCATTGCAGGATGTCGTCACGGCCGCGATTGCCGCGATCGCCGGCCACCCGATCGAGTTGCGCTGTGCCGGTCGAACCGACGCCGGCGTTCACGCGCTCGAACAGATCATCCAGTTCGACGCCCGTTCCGAGCGCCCCGAGAGCGCCTGGGTGCGGGGCGTCAATGCTCACCTGCCGCCGGACATCGCCGTCCGGTGGGCGCGGCCGGTTGCCGATACCTTCGACGCGCGCTTCAGCGCGACCGCGCGCAGCTACCGCTATCTGCTGCTCGACACCCCGGTCGAGCCACCGCTATGGCGTGGCCGGATCGGGTGGACGCACCGCCGGCTCGACGCCGACCGGATGATCGCGGCCGCGGCGGCTCTGGTCGGCACGCACGACTTCTCGGCGTTTCGCGCCAGCGAATGCCAGGCCGCGAGCCCGGTGCGGACCCTCGAATCGATCGAGATCCGGCGTGACGGCCGGTTCCTGCTGCTAGCCGTCACGGCCAACGCGTTCCTGCATCACATGGTCCGCAACCTGGTCGGCTCATTGGTCTATATCGGCGACGGCCGCCGTCCACCGCACTGGCTCGGCGACGTCCTGCATTCGCGCGACCGCGCTGCCGCGGCGCCGACCTTCGCCGCCAGCGGCCTCTACCTGGCGTCGGTTCGCTATGATCCCGGCTGGCAATTGCCGATCGCGACGCAGCCGCTCGCGCTGCGTGAGTTCTATTGACCGATGCGCACGCGTGTCAAATTCTGCGGCCTGGTCCGCCCCGACGATGTCGATGCCGCGGTCGCGCTCGGCGTCGATGCGGTCGGCTTCGTCTTCTGGCCCGGTAGTCCTCGCCGTGTCGATCCCGTTGCCGCGGCGGCGCTGCGCCGCCGGCTCGGTTCGTGGGTCCGCGCCGTCGGCCTGTTCGTCAACGCGCCGGCGGCCGAGATCATCGCGGTGGCCGGGCAGGTCGGCCTCGACACGATCCAGCTGCATGGCGACGAAACCATCGAAGCCGCCGCGCGGCTGGCCGGGTTGGCGCAGTCGGCCGGGTTGACGCAGCTACGTTGGTGGAAGGCGCTGCGGATCGGTGCCCCGGCAGCGCCGGCGGCGGCCCCGCAGGCGGCGGCCCCGCAGGCAGCAGTCCCGCAGGCAGCAGTCCCGCAGGCAGCAGTCCCGCAGGCGACGGCAAACCCGCAGGCAGCAGTGAATCAGCAGTTCCAGCGCGGCGCGGTTGCTGCCGACCCGGTCGAACTGCTGCAGGCGCTCGCACTGTTCACCGGCGCCGAGCACTGCCTGCTCGACAGCGCCAGTGCCGGCTACGGAGGCAGCGGCCATCGCTTCGACTGGTCGCTGGTGCCGCCGGCAGCCGCCGCTCGCCTGATCGTCTCGGGCGGGCTTGCTGCCGACAACGTCGGCCAGGCGATCGCCGCGATCGGTCCGTTCGCGGTCGATACCTCGAGCGGAATCCAGGGGCCGACGCCCCGGCAAAAGGACGTGAGTAGAATGGAGCGGTTCATGGCTGCGGTCCAGGAGGCCGACCGGCGCCGCGCCGCGCGTGACGACCCGATGATCCCGACCCGATGAAACCCTACGACCTTCCGGATGCGAACGGGCATTTCGGCGTCTACGGCGGCGTATTCGTCGCCGAGACGCTGATCCAGGCGCTCGACGAGCTCCGTGAGGCCTATCAGCGCTACCGGCGCGATCCGGCGTTCATCGCCGAATTCAACGACGAGCTCGAGCACTACGTGGGTCGCCCGAGCCCGATCTATCATGCCAAGCGCTGGTCGGGCCAGCTGGGCGGCGCGCAGATCTACCTGAAGCGTGAAGACCTGAACCATACCGGCGCGCACAAGGTCAACAACACCATCGGCCAGGCACTGCTTGCCAAGCGGATGGGCAAACCGCGCGTCATCGCTGAAACCGGAGCCGGGCAGCATGGCGTCGCCACCGCGACGATCGCCGCTCGCTACGGCCTCGAGTGCGTCGTCTACATGGGCTCCGAGGACATCGCGCGCCAGGCGCAGAACGTCTACCGGATGAAGCTGCTCGGCGCCAGCGTCGTGCCGGTCGAGTCGGGCTCGCGCACGCTCAAGGATGCGCTCAACGAAGCGATGCGCGACTGGGTCACCCGCGTCGACGATACCTTCTACATCATCGGCACTGTCGCCGGTCCGCATCCGTACCCGATGATGGTTCGCGACTTCCAGTCGGTGATCGGCGAGGAGTGCAAGGTCCAGATGCCGAAGCTGACCGGCCGCCAGCCCGATCATGTCGTCGCGTGCGTCGGCGGCGGTTCGAATGCGGCAGGGATCTTCTATCCGTACCTGGACCATCCCGACGTCGAATTGATCGGCGTCGAGGCGGCGGGCGACGGCATCGCCACCGGTCGCCACGCCGCGTCGCTGACCGCCGGCTCGCCGGGAATCCTGCACGGCAATCGCACTTATCTGCTGCAGGACGAGAACGGCCAGATCACCGAGACCCATTCGGTTTCGGCCGGCCTCGACTACCCGGGCGTCGGCCCCGAGCACGCCTGGCTGAAGGACAACGGCCGGGCGCGCTACGTCGCGGTCGACGACGAGAAGGCGCTCGCGGCGTTCCACACCTGCTGCCGCATCGAGGGGATCATCCCGGCGCTCGAATCCAGTCATGCGCTCGCCTACGCGGCCGAGCTGGCAGCGACGCTGCCGGCCGATCGCACCATCCTCGTCAACCTGTCCGGTCGCGGCGACAAGGACATGCACACCGTCGCCGCGCGCGCCGGCCTGGCGCTGTAGGCGATGGCGCGCCCGGAGTCTTCGCAGCGCGCCGGATCCGTGCCGGGGGCAGGCGGCCGGTCGGCGGCCGGCGACGCGGCGGCGGCAGGTGACGCAGTGGTGGCCGGCGAGCGGTCGCGGATCGCCGCGGCGTTCACGGCCTGCGCCGCGCGCGGCCGCTGCGCGCTGATCCCGTACGTGACCACCGGATTCCCGTCGCGCGCGAGCACGGTCCCGATCATGCATGCACTGGTTGCCGCCGGTGCCGACGTCATCGAACTCGGCGTGCCGTTCTCCGACCCGATGGCCGATGGCCCGGTGGTCCAGCGCGCCAACGACCGCGCGCTCGCCAACGGCATCGGCCTCGGCGACGTGCTCGACTGCGTTGCCGAATTTCGTCGGCGCGATGCCTTCACGCCGGTCGTGCTGATGGGGTACTGCAACCCGGTCGAACGGATGGGTGTCGGCCGATTCGCCGAGCGTGCCGCCGCCGCCGGCGTCGACGGCGTGCTGCTGGTCGATTGTCCGCCGGAAGAAGCTGGCGACTTCGCCGCTGCGCTGCGCGCTGCACGGCTCGACCCGATCTTCCTGCTGGCGCCCACGTCCAGCGAGGCGCGGCTGCGTCGGATCGCCGAGGTCGCGAGCGGCTACGTCTACTACGTTTCGCTGAAGGGCGTCACCGGCGCCGGCCACATCGATACCGCCGAAGTCGCGCGCCAGGTGCCCAGGATCCAGCAGGCCACCGGCCTGCCGGTCGGCGTCGGCTTCGGCATCAAGGACGGTGCCACCGCGGCGCGGATCGCGGCGTTCGCCGACGCCGTCGTGATCGGCAGCCGGGTGATCGAGGTGGTCGAGGCCGGACCGGTGGACGGTGCGGCCGAGCGGATCGGTGTCTGGCTCGCATCGATCCGCACCGCCATCGATGCGGTGCCGCGTACCTCCTCGACGAGCGCGGCGCCGGCGGCAGCGAGCCCGACCCACGACCCAAGCGGCGGAATCCGATGACCTGGCTCGACAGACTGCTGCCCCCCGGTCTCAAGCGGGCCGAAGGCCCGGGCCGAGCCAAGACCGTCCCCGAGGGCCTCTGGATCAAGTGCCCGTCCTGCGATGCGGTGCTGTATTCGACCGACCTGGACAACAATCTGAATGTCTGTCCGAAGTGCGACCACCATATGCGGTTGCGCGCGCGGGCTCGCCTGGACAAGCTGCTCGACCCCGAACACCGGGTCGAGATCGGCGCGGATGTCCGCCCGGTCGACCCGCTGAAGTTCAAGGACAGCAAGAAGTATCCGGACCGCGTCACCGCCGCGACGACCGAAAGCGGCGAGTCGGAAGCACTGATCGTCATGAGCGGCTCGATCCAGACGCTGGCCGTCGTGGTCGCCTGCTTCGAGTTCGAATTCATGGGCGGCTCGATGGGCTCGGTCGTCGGCGAGCGCTTCGCTCGCGGCGTCGCTGCCGCGGTCGAGCATCGGACGCCGTTCATCTCGATCGCCGCCTCCGGCGGTGCCCGGATGCAGGAAGGGCTGCTGTCGCTGATGCAGATGGCCAAGACCAGCGCTGCGCTGACCCGCCTTTCCGCCGAACGCGTGCCGTACATCTCGGTGTTGACCGACCCGACGCTCGGTGGCGTTTCAGCCAGCTTCTGCTTCCTCGGCGACGTCGTGATCGCCGAGCCGAAGGCGCTGGTGGGCTTCGCCGGACCACGAGTCATCGAGCAGACGATCCGCGAGAAGCTGCCCGAAGGCTTCCAGCGCGCCGAGTTCCTGCTCGAGAAGGGCGCGATCGACATGATCGTGCACCGGCGTGATCTGCGCGGCGAGATCGCCGGTCTGATCGCATTGCTGATGAAGCAGCCGCCGGCCGCCAACGGCTGACACGCTTGTCGTCCGGCGTCTCGCTCGCTGCCTGGCTCGAACGGATCGAGCGGCTCCATGCGCGGCCGATCGACCTCGGCCTCGACCGCATCCGGCAGGTCTGGAGCCGCCTGGGCGCCGAGCTGGCCGCGGTCCGGTTCGTCGTCGGCGGCACCAACGGCAAGGGTTCGACCTGCGCGATGCTCGATGCGATCCTGCGCGCCGCCGGCTACCACGTCGGCTGCTATACGTCGCCGCATCTGCTGCGGTTCAACGAGCGCGCCCGGATCGACGGCGAACCGGCCAGCGACGACGAACTGATCGAACAGTTCGAGGCGGTCGAGACCGCGCGCGGCGACGTCAGCCTGACCTACTTCGAGTTCACCACGCTCGCGATCCTGCGGCTGTTCGCCCGCCGCGGGCTCGATGCGGTCGTGCTCGAGATCGGCCTGGGGGGGCGGCTCGATGCCGTCAACATCATCGACGCCGACTGCGCAGTGCTGACCAGCATCGACATCGATCATGCCGACTGGCTCGGTGCCGACCGCGAACGGATCGGCTGGGAGAAGGCGCATATCCTGCGCGGCGGCCGGCCCGGCATCTGCAGCGATCCGGAGCCGCCGCGCTCGGTGATCGACCATGCCGAAGCGATCGGTGCCGACCTCTGGCTGTTCGGTCGCGACTACAACTATGCCGGCGACCGCCAGCAGTGGTCCTACAGCGGCCGCGGCCTGCGCCGCAACAGCCTCGCGTACCCGGCGCTGCGCGGCGCCAACCAGCTGCTCAACGCGTCCGGCGTGCTGGCGGCGTTGCAGTCGGTCCGCGACCGATTGCCGATTACCGCGCAGGCGGTGCGTCGCGGCCTTGCCACCGTCGAACTGCCGGGCCGCTTCCAGGTACTGGCCGGCCAGCCCGCGGTCGTGCTCGATGTCGCGCACAATCCCCACGCCGCCGCGCATCTGGCGCGCAACCTGGAGCAGATGGGGTTCTTCCCGCGGACCTTCGCCGTGTTCGGCATGCTGTCCGACAAGGACATCGACCAGGTCATCGCACGGATGAAGCCGGTGGTCGATCATTGGATCTGCTGCGACCTGCCGGGCCCACGCGGCTGCCGCGGTGACGAACTGGTCGCGCGGCTGCGCGCCGCCGGTGTCGCCGACGAACAAGACCCGCGTGCCGGCATCGAACACAGCGTTGTAAGCGCGCCCACGCCGGCCGATGCGCTGGTGTCGGCCCGGGAGCGGGCAGGGGCCGATGATAGAATCGTCGTCTTCGGATCGTTCCTGACCGTGGCCGGTGTGATGGCTGCATCGCCGAATGGGTGAGCGGTCGGCCAGCCCGGAGAGCCGAGCAGAAGTGAACAGTCCGCCGAACCCTCCGCCGCATCTCCCGCCGTACCTCCGCGCGATCCCCTCGCGGCGCACCGCTGGTGCACTTCGGCATCCGTATCGATGACCCGGCAGTCCACCCGCAATCCAGGCGACGGTGCCATCGATCCGGCGCTCGTCCAGAAGAAGCGCGCCCGTCATCGGCTGGTCGGCGCGATCTTTCTGTGCCTGCTCGCCGCCATCTTGGTTCCGATGGTGCTCGAGTCCGAGCCGAAGCCCGGCAAGCGCGATCTGCCGCTCGAAGTGAAGTCACCGGCCAGGCCGCCGGCGACCGCCGTGGCGGCAGCCGGCGCCGGTTCGACGGTTTCGGGTTCGATCGGAAGCGCGCCGGCCGAGATCGGATCCACGCAGGCCGCCGGTGCGCCGGCGGCAGTGCCCGGTGGCGCGGCGCCGCCAGCCGCGTCTGCAGTCGCTCCGGTGACCGCGCCGCCGTCGCGTGCCGAGGCGCTGGCCGCTGATGCAGCCCATGCGCGCGCTCCGACCGTGCCGGTGCCGACGAAGCCCGCGACGACCAGCGCGGCCGCGTCGACGCCGGCGGCATCGTCACCGGCATCGCAGCCGCCGCCGACCGCGGCGGTCGCAAGAGCCGATCCGGCCAAGCCCGGCGCGCGCAGCGCCGGTGCGGCCGGTGGACCGAACCTGTCGGCCGGCAATCCGGCGGCTGGCCATCCGGCCGCAGGGGCTGCGGGCCCTGGCGGGCTACGCCAGCCGGCCGCGCCCGACGTGCTGGCGCGGCTGATCGAACGGGCCGACCCGGCCGGCACGCGCTCCGGCGGTTCCGCCAGCATCGGATCGGTCGCCGGCCCGGCAACCGGCGGGGCGGGCAATGTCGCGACTTCGGCCGGTGCCAGTGCGAACGCGGGTGCCAACCCGAGCGTCGGTGCGGTGAGCGGGGCTGCCGCGGGGCGCGCCGGCGACCCGGCCGATCGTGCGGCCCGGCGCTTCCTGGTCCAGATCGGTGCATACAGCAACGTCCAGAGTGCGCGGACCGTCTCGGATCGCGTGCTGCAGGCGGGGCTGCGACCCTACCAGGAGACGGTCAAGACCGCGCAGGGCGACTGGATCCGGGTGCGTGTCGGCCCGTTCAGTTCCCGCCAGGATGCCGAACGGGCGCAGCAGGACCTGAAGCGCGCCGGCGTCACTGCGGCGATCATCGCGCTGTAGGCGCGGGTATCGCCGGCCGCATGACCGACTCGATCCTGCCGCCGCTGACCGGTTGGGATTGGTTCATCTTGACCGTGGCGCTGGTGTCGACCGCGTTCGGCATCTGGCGCGGTCTGGTGCGGACCGTATTCGGGCTGGCGGCGTGGGCGCTCGGTATCCTCGGCGCGCCGTTGGTCGGCATGCTGATCGCGGATCAGTTCGGCATCGTCGGCGTGCCGGCCTGGGTCCTGTATTTCCTGGCCTTCCTGCTGACCTTCGTCATCGTACGATTGATCGGCACGTTATTCCTGAAGGGCATCCGCTCGATCGGATTGGCCGGGGTCGACCGCGTGCTCGGTGCCGCGCTCGGCATCGCGCGGGCGGGCCTGGTCGTGCTGATCGTCGCGGTCGTCGCGCATCGGATGGGGTTCGCGCAGTCGCCGGCCTGGCAGAGCGCTGCGACCCGGCCGCTGCTCGATTCGATGGTGGAAATGGCACAGCCGTGGCTGCCGGCACCGGTAGCCGGCCGCAAAGCTTGAAGATGAGGCGCTAGCCCGATGTGCGGAATCCTCGGTGTCGTCGCTCGCTCGCCGGTCAACCAGATGCTGTACGACGGCCTGCTGCTGTTGCAGCACCGAGGCCAGGATGCCGCCGGCATCGCCACTTGTACCGGCCGGGCGTTCGCGATGCAGAAGGGCAACGGGCTGGTCCGTGACGTCTTCCGGACCCGCAACATGCGGGCGCTGCCCGGCAGTTCCGGGATCGCCCATGTCCGCTATCCGACGGCCGGATCGGCGAGCAACGGCGAGGAGGCGCAGCCGTTCTACGTCAACGCACCGTTCGGGCTGACGCTGGCGCACAACGGCAACCTGACCAACTCCGAGCAGCTGAAGGACGAGATGTTCCGGCGCGACCGCCGGCATATCAACACCGATTCGGATTCGGAGGTGCTGCTCAACGTGCTGGCCAACGAGTTGCAGGCGCTCGCCGAAGGCGTCTCGCTCGATCCGGCGACGATCTTCAAGGCGGTCGCGACGCTGCAGCGGCGCGTCCGCGGTGCCTACGCCTGCGTCGTCGAGATCGCCGGCTATGGCGTGCTCGGCTTTCGCGATCCGAACGGCATCCGGCCGCTCTGCTACGGCGTGACCGAGACCGAAGCCGGCACCGAGTACCTGATCGCGTCCGAGTCGGTCGCGCTCGAGGGTCTCGGCTTCCGGTTCGTCCGCGACATCGAGCCGGGCGAGGCGGTGTTCGTCGATCTGGACGGCAACTTCTACAGCCAGCAGTGCGCGGCGCAGTCGCGGCTCGCGCCGTGCATCTTCGAGTACGTCTACTTCGCGCGGCCGGACTCGGTGATCGACGGCACCTCGGTCTACGACGCGCGGCTCAAGCTCGGCGAGAACCTTGCCGAGACCGTGCGCGGTGCCTGGCGCAGCGGCGATATCGACGTGGTGATGCCGATTCCGGATACGTCGCGGCCTTCGGCGATGCAGCTCGCGATGCGGCTCGGGCTCGACTACCGCGAAGGCTTCATCAAGAACCGCTATGTCGGCCGCACCTTCATCATGCCCGGGCAGGCGGTGCGGCAGAAGTCGGTGCGGCAGAAGCTGAACGCGATGAGCATCGAGTTCAAGGGCCGCAACGTGCTGCTGGTCGACGATTCGATCGTGCGCGGCACGACCTCGCGCGAGATCGTCCAGATGGCACGCGAAGCCGGTGCCAACAAGGTCTACTTCGCGTCGGCGGCACCGCCGATCCGCTTTCCGAACGTCTACGGCATCGACATGCCGACCCGGGACGAACTGATCGCGCACAACCGCAGCGACGAGGAAATCCGGGTCGCGATCGGTGCCGACGCGCTGATCTACCAGAGCATCGACGCGATGAAGCGCGCAGTCACCGAGGCCGGCCCGCGGGTCGACCAGTTCGAGGCGTCCTGCTTTGACGGCGTTTACATCACCGGCGACATCACGCCGGAGTACCTCGATCGGATCGAACGGGCACGCCTCTATCCGGCCGCTGCCGGCAGCGATGACGCCGACCGGAACCAGCTGAACCTCAAGTTTTCTGCGGTGCGGGAATAGGGTATAGTTGGGTCCGCGCTGATTTGTCCCTGCTTGCGAGCGCGTAAGAAATTCAGCTAAACCCGGGGGCGATGCATCGTCATTCGTCCGGCTCGCTGAATCGCAGGCAGCGGGTTTCCAGGCCGGTTCCGCCGGCCGATGCCGGACAGGATCATGACTACCACACCATCGCCAAAGCCTACCAATACGGTACCGCCCAACCCGCCGGACTCCGCAGGCATGCCTGACGACTGGTCGTTCGAGACCCGCGCGATCCGTGCCGGCTTCGAGCGCACCCAGTTCGGCGAGCATACCGAGCCGATGTTCCTGACGTCGAGCTTCGTCCACACCAGCGCGGCCAATGCCGCCGCGAAATTCGCGAACGAGATCGACGGCTTCATCTATTCGCGCTTTCGCAACCCGACCGTGCGGCTGTTCCAGGATCGGCTGGCCTCGCTGGAGGGCGCCGAGGCATGCCTCGCGACCGCTTCCGGCATGGCGGCGATCCAGTCGATGCTGATGAGCCTGACCCGCAGCGGCGATCATGTCGTCAGCTCGCGCGGGGTGTTCGGCACGACCGTCCAGTTGTTCGCGCTGTTCGAGCGCTTCGGTGTCCGGACCACGTATGTCTCACTGACCGATCCGGCGCAATGGGAAGCGGCGATCGAGCCGACGACGCGCTTCTTCTTCCTGGAGACGCCGGCCAATCCGTCGACCGACGTCGCCGACATCGAGGCACTGGCGGCGATCGCGCACCGGCACGATATCAAGCTGGTCGTCGACAACTGCTTCTGCACGCCGGCGCTGCAGCGGCCGCTCGAGTTGGGCGCCGACATCATCGTCCATTCGGCGACCAAGTACCTGGACGGGCAGGGCCGCGTGCTCGGCGGTGCCGTACTCGGTACCCGGCAGTACATCGCCGAGCAGCTGGAACCGGTGCTGCGCTATGGCGGTCCGACGCTGTCGGCGTTCAATGCCTGGGTGCTGGTCAAGGGGCTCGAAACGCTGTCGCTGCGGATGCAGCAGCAGTCCGCGAATGCGCTCGAGGTGGCGCGCTGGCTCGAGCGCCACCCGAGCGTTGCGCGGGTGCTGTACCCCGGGCTCGAAAGCCACCCACAGTACGCGATCGCGAAGCGGCAGCAGAGCGCCGCCGGGCCGGTGCTGGCGTTCGAGGTCAAGGGCGAGACGCGGGATGCGGCGAAGGCCAATGCATGGCGCGTCGTCGACGGCTGCCGGATGCTGTCGAACACCGCGAACCTCGGCGACGTCAAATCGACGATCACCCATCCGGCGAGCACGACGCACGGCCGCATGGCGCCGGCGATGCGCGAAGCCGCCGGCATCGGCGAAGGGCTGCTGCGTATCGCCGTCGGGCTCGAGTCGCCGGCCGACATCTGCGCCGATCTCGCCCGCGGCCTCGGAGGGCGGGCGGGCTGAGCTGGTCGAACGGGTCGAGGACATCTGACTGGCCTTTGTCGGTGGTCGATGAAGCGGCGCGTTCAGTGGAAATCCCGGCTGTGCGTGGTCAGTTCGCCGAGCAGCCGCGTGTCGTCGACGATCCGGTTGGCCAGCAGGTGCATCACCTGGCCGCCGGTTTCGACGTCGCGCTGCCAGGTGCCGTGGATCGTCAGCAGCTGGCCACCGACCACGGCGGTCCGGAAGCGTTCGAGCACCTTCGGCCAGACGATCACGTTGATCGCGCCGGACTCGTCCTCCAGCGTCAGGAACACCACGCCCTTGGCGGTCTCCGGCCGCTGCCGGTGCGTGACGATGCCGCTGGCGCGCGCCAGCCGGCCGTGCGACAGCGTGCGCAATACAGTCGCGGTCGCGATCCGGCCATTCGACTGCCGCGCGAGGTAGCCGCGCAGCAGCGCGAGCGGATGCCGGCCCATCGGCAGGCCGAGCGCGCGATAGTCGGCGATCGTGTTCTGCGCCTCGGTCGGTGCCGGCAGCGCGACCGGCGCTTCGGCGAACGGCGCATCCGTCAGCAGCGCCGGCATCGGCACGACGCCGGCCGCCTGCCAGGCCGCCTGCAGCCGGTGTCCGGCCAGGCTCGCCAGGGCATCGGCGCGCGCCAGCGCCTGCAGCTCGCGTGAGCCGAGCTGGGCCTCGCGCGCCAGCGTCTCGACATCCGGCCAGCGCACCGTGCGTGCGGCCCGGGACGCGACGATCCGCAGTGCCGACGCTTTGCTGATGCCGCTGACCCGGCTCATGCCGAGCCGCACCGCCGGCTGCGGCCGCCGGTCGATATCGCGGCCGTCGACTGCCGCAGCGGCGATCGTCGTCTCCTCGAGCGTCGATTCCCAATGGCTGATCGTGACATCGACCGGCAGTACCCGGACGCCGTGTTCGCGCGCGTCACGCACCAGCTGTGCCGGTGCGTAGAAACCCATCGGCTGCGAGTTCAGCAGTGCCGCCAGGAAAGCCGCCGGCTCGTGACACTTGAGCCAGCTCGAAACATAGACCAGCAGCGCGAAGCTGGCGGCATGGCTCTCCGGAAAACCGTATTCACCGAACCCTTCGATCTGCTTGAACAGGCGCTCGGCGAATTCGCGGGCATAGCCGCGCCCCACCATCCGCTCGATGACCCGCTCCTGGAAGTCATGCAGGCCGCCCTTGCGCTTCCAGGCTGCCATCGCCCGGCGCAACCGATCGGCCTCGCCCGGCGTGAACTTGGCTGCGATGATCGCGACCTGCATCACCTGCTCCTGGAAGATCGGCACGCCGAGCGTGCGCGCGAGCGCCGGCTTGATCTCGTCGAGCGGCACGTCGTCCGGCTCGAGCTTGCGCCGGCGGCGCAGATACGGATGGACCATGCCGCCCTGGATCGGCCCGGGCCGGACGATCGCGACCTCGATCACCAGATCGTAGAAAATCCGTGGCTGCAACCGCGGCAGCATGCTCATCTGCGCGCGCGACTCGATCTGGAACACGCCGATCGTATCGGCGCGGCAGATCATGTCGTAGGTCTCCGAATCCTCCTTCGGGATGTCGCTCATCTCGAAATGCCTGCCGCGCCGCTGCGTCAGGAAATCCAGCGCCCGGCGGATCGCCGACAGCATGCCGAGCGCGAGCACGTCGACCTTCAGCAGGCCGAGCGATTCGAGATCGTCCTTGTCCCACTGGATCACGCTGCGATCGGCCATCGCGGCATTCTCGATCGGCACCAGCCGCGACAGTGAATCACGGGCGATCACGAAGCCGCCCGTGTGCTGCGACAGGTGGCGTGGGAACTTCATCAGCAGCGTCGCCATCCGGACCCAGTGCTGCACCAGCGGCGCATCCGGATCGAAGCCGGCTTCGCGCAGGCGATCCTCGCGGACCCGCGAGCCGTCCCACCACTGATGGCCGCGGGTCAGCAGCGCGGCGCGCTGCGCGTCGACGCCGAGCGCGCGGCCGGCGTCACGGATCGCCGAGCGTGCCCGGTAGCTGATCACGGTCGCCGTCAGCGCTGCGCGATCGCGCCCGTACTTGTCGTAGATGTACTGCATGATCTCTTCGCGGCGGTCATGCTCGAAATCGACGTCGATGTCGGGCGGCTCCTTGCGTTCGCGGCTGATGAAACGTTCGAACAGCAGCGACGTCAGCGTCGGATCGACCTCGGTGACGCGCAGGCAGTAGCAGACCGCCGAATTGGCCGCCGAGCCGCGACCCTGGCACAGGATGCCGCGCCGGCGTGCTTCGCGAACGATGTCGGCGACGGTCAGGAAATACGGCTCGTATTCCAGCTCCGCGATCAGCGCGAGCTCGTGCTGCAACTGCTGACGGATCGTGTCCGGCACGCCCTGCGGATAACGCTCGCGACTGCCGGCTTCGGTCAGCTCGGCGAGCCAGGACGTCGGCGTGTGCTCAGGCGGCACGATCTCGCGCGGATATTCGTAGCGCAGCGCGCCGAGCGAGAACGAACAATGCGCCGCGACCTCCAGCGTTTCTTCGAGCAGATCGACGGGGTAGCGTTGCGCGAGCCGTAGCCGGCTGCGCAGATGCTGCTCGGCATTCGGCGCCAACGCGTAACCGGCCTCCTCGACCGTCGTGCCGAGGTGGATCGCCGTCACCACGTCCTGCAGGCTCTTGCGCGAGCGGACGTGATAGTGGACGTCGCCGGCCGCGACCAGCTTTACACTGCATTCATGCGATAGCTGACGCAACTGCGCCAGCCAGGCCTTCTCGTTGCCGAACGCGAACAACTCGACCGCGACCCGCAACCGGTCGCCGAACCGTGCCTGCAGCCAGCGTACCTGGGCGCGCAGCACCGCCGGGTGATCGCCGCGACTCGGTACCCACAACGCGAAGCAATCGGCCAGTCCGTCGGCGAGATCCGTCGCGAGCAACCGGTACGTTCCCTTCGCCGTGCGACGCCGCGCCGTCGTGATCAGCTGCGACAGGTTGCCGTAGCCGTCGCGCCGGCAGGCGAGCAGCACCAGCCGGGGTGTCCGCAGCCGCGCTGCGAACGAGCCGGCCGGCGGAATCGGCGATGACGGTGCCGCGGCCATCGGCGCTGTCCGCATCGACGCCTCCGACGGCTCCGTCCGCGGGAACGGCAGGATACCGGCCAGCAGATCTTTCGAAGTCCGCAGTGCCGCCCGTGCGAGATCGTCCGCCGCGAATTCCGAGCCGATCAGCAACTTGAAGTCGCAGGCCTTGGCCTGTTGATGGGCGCGGACGACCCCGGCGAGCGAACATTCGTCGGTGATCGCGAGCGCCGCGTAACGCAGCGCATGGGCTCGCTCGACCAGCTCCTCCGGCTGCGATGCACCGCGCAGGAACGAGAAGTTCGTCGTGCAGTGCAGCTCGGCGTACGGGGGGATCGCGGTCATCGCGTCACCACCGGAGCGTCGCGCTCGCGTTGCCCGGGCAGGGGAGGCAGCTCATCGAGAGTCGGTACCGCCGGAATCCGTCGAGACGAAGGAACGCTTCGGCCTCGGCGGCCCGAGTCCGCGCGGATGCCGAAAACCCGAGCAGCCACAGATCCAATAGACGTATGCCGTCTCGGTGCGAAGGCTATAGTGGCGATAGCGCATCCGCTCCCTCAACCGGTCCGGCAGGCACGGCTCGGCCGGTGAGTGCTTGCAGGGCAGTGCGGTTTGATCGATACTGTTCATGTATACAGTATCACCTCACCGCCGCGCCAGTTCAAGCAGCCTCTTGGACTAGGCCGCCTGAGGTGAAGAAGCAATCCGCAGGTTATGGATCAGGTTATGAAGCGGGTTGGAATATCCAAATTACGTCAGTCTTCTGGAGACAGGATCAAATGATCATTGACCATATTGGTCTTGCCGTGAGCAATTACTCGCACAGCAAATCATTCTTCACTCAAGCCCTCGCCCCTCTTGGCATCACCCTCGTCATGGAGGTTGAGGGCTGGGCGGGCTTCGGAAGGGGCGGCAAGCCCGAGTTCTGGTTCGGCACGCACTCTCGGGTGCAAAGCCCAATGCATATCGCATTTGCCGCCGAGAGCCGAGCTCAAGTTGATGCCTTCTACGAGGCCGCCCTCGATGCCGGGGCAAAAGACAATGGCCCACCGGGTGTTCGCGAGATCTATCATCCCAACTACTACGGGGCATTCGTCATTGGCCCGGACGGTCACAACATCGAGGCGGTCTGCCATCGGGCAGAGGCCTAGGAGCCTGTCGTCCACCGCGCGACCCCTTCCCATACTCCGACAGGCTCCCAGCAATTCATTCAAGCCGACGTTGCTTCGCAATGCGGCTTAATTCAGGTGTTTAGGCAGGCTACGATGCACCAAGATCTGATACGCAGCCGGGTTGTACGAGTCACGGCACTCCTTTGCGGCGTAGTTGCCAGCGGAAGTCTATTGGCACAGGATGTGGTTGCGACACCGCTGTCGGTCATGCATCCGCTCGTCGGACTCTGGAAAGTCCAGGCAAATCAACGCTGCTATGAGGTATACGAACTCAGAGCTGACGGAACCAAGTCGACAAGATCTGGTGACGAACGGAACGAAGCCGTATTCGAAATCTCGGCCGTGCCAAACAGCAACGGCTTCTACAAGTGGGTAGACAAAATCGTGGCAAGCAATCGGAAGCCGGATTGCAATGGACAGATAGCCACGGTCGGTCACGTTGCGGCCTCTTATGTCCGCGTGCATCCTGATCGCACGCGGTTCCTCTTGTGTCGGGAACCTCGGCAACAGAGTTGCTTTGCCGAGTTCACACGAACGGATGAAAAGGTCAAGTAGGGGCCAGCATGCCTGACAGATTTCGATTGAGCTGACTTTCCAGAGTGCAGGTCAGCGACGTAGCCGAATCGCTTTGCATCACCCCTTCATGCTCTCAAAACGGCGTAGGCAGGCACGTGAGGGCGAGATTGCGACCAAGGGCGTGGAGATTGATCGAGAAGTGGCGGCGGAGCTAGACTCACGGTGGATGCAGACGTCGATGAGTAGACTCGCGATGCTGGCCGGAAGTATTTCAGCCCCGTCGTGGCCATGCCGGCATCCTTCGTGCTGTCGAAGCCGTGATCTGAAGCCAGCTCGCAATGAATACCGACGCCTTGATGCGAATGGCCCTGTCGGAGGGCCGCAAGGCCTTGCCGGACTGCCTGCCGAACCCGCCGGTCGGCTGCGTGCTCGTGAGGGACGGGAAGGTCATCGCCGTCGGGCATACCCAGCAACCGGGTAACCCGCATGCGGAGGCGATGGCATTGAGCCAGGTGGCAGGGCCGCTTCACGCGGTCACCGCCTATGTGACCCTCGAGCCGTGCTCGTTCGCCGGGCGCACGCCGTCCTGCGCTCAGGCGCTGATCGATCGCCGAGTGAAGCGCGTCGTGGTTTCACTGGTCGATCCCGATCCGAGAAACGCCGGCAAGGGTATCGAGATGCTCGAGGCGGCCGGGGTAGCGGTTCAGGTCGGAGTGCTGGCGCGCGAGGCGATGGAAGACCTCGGCAGATACCTCGCGCTGCCAGCCAACGGTCAACCGCAGTTGCTCGACTCGCCTGCCTGGATCGATGGGCGGCTGAGCAACGGCCAGTAGTCCGCGAGCCAGAGCAGGAAGGCGCCGCACCACGCCAGCGCCGACAACAGGTGCATCGGGCCCGGCGGCCAAGGTGCCAGCCCCATCGGCGGCAGCGTGCGCAGCAGCACCGCCACCGTGATCAGCACGAAGGCGACACGCGTCGGCCGGGCGAGCCCCAACGGCCGGCCGGTATGCAGGCGGCCGGCGATCGCCAATACTGCGAGGACGCCGATGCCGAGCCCGCCCATCAGTGCCAGGTGCAGCGGGCCGGCGTCTCCCCATGGCGCGCCGAGGCGCGCGGCGCCGAGCAGCAGCAGTCCGATGCCGGCAAAGGCGGCCGCGCCCATCAGCGCCAGGATCTCGGTGCGCGCCGCGGTGCGGCCGATGAAGCCTTCGGCGACGCGATCCATGAATGCGGCACCGGCGGCGATCCAGAGGAAGCCGCCGACCGCGGCCGACGCGCCAGCCAACTCGCCGAGCAGCGCCACTGCTACCAGGCCTGGCGCCAGGTTGATCCGGCCCGGGTGCGGGCGAAACGGCGAGGTCTGCTCCGACGGGTCGAGCACCAGGTTGCTCACCGGGATCGAGACGCGCGCCAGCACGAGCCCGAGCAGCCCGAGGTAGACGAGACCGGCGATGCGCAGCCAATGCAGCGCGCCGGCGCTGTCGCCGGCGATCATCGCCAACCGTGCGAGCAGGGTGGCAGCCGACAGGCCGGCAAGCCAGCCGGCGATGGCCAGCAACGTAGTATCGCGCTGGCCGATCGAGACCTGTAGCAGATAGGCGAGCAGCAGCGCCAGCCAGGCCATGTCGGCCAGTGCCGCCGGCACCACGAGCACATCGGCGCCGGCCAGGCCCACCAGCCTCGCGGCCGCCCACAGCCCGGCCAGCGCCCAGAGCAGCCTGCCGCGAAGCCTCGGCGTGTTGGTCCATTCCGGTATCGCCGTGGTCAGAAAGCCGATCAAGGCCGCGCCCCAGGCGCCCAGGATCATTTCGGCCGCATGCCAGACGACTGGCGACAGCGTACGCGTCAGCGGCAGCTCCAACCGCCAGGCACCGATCCACAGCAGCGGCCAGAACGCTGCATGAAGGGCTGCCAGCGGGAAGAACAGCCGCAGCCCTTCGTCCGACAGCACGCGATGCAGCGGCGGCCGTCGCCGGTGCGGCGCGCCAGCAGCAGCGTTCCTCGGAGCCGTAGCGCCTGAGGCGGCCGGGCTCGACGCCGGGCTATGGCCGCTGTCGTTCATCGACGTCATGCAGATGGGCGAACAGCGGATCGCTGCTCAGGAAGCGCTGACGCTGCTCGAAGATCTCCGGCTCGTCGCGGGCACCGGGTTCGCCGGCCAGGATCCGCTGTCCGGCGATGCCGCGGCCGCGGCGATCGAGCACCAGCAGCCGGTTGCTGATCCGGATCGCCTCCATCAGATCGTGGGTGATGAACAGCGCGCCGAAACGGGCGCGCCGGGCTGCGTCGATCACCAGGTCCTGCATGCGCCGCTTCAGCGCCACGTCCAGCGCGGTGAACGGTTCATCGAAGTAGACGAAGTCCGGCTCGACGACCAGTGCCCGGGCGATGGCGACGCGCTGGCGCATGCCGCCCGACAGTTCGACCGGATACTTGTCGAGGTCGGCAGGCGCGAGGCCGGCGCGCGCCGCCGCCTCGTTCATGGCGGCCAGCCGATCTGCCTGCGCGCTGCCGGTGGTCGAAGACCGGCCGGCGACCGAGGATCGGCTGGCGGTCCAGGACCAGTTGGCGGCCCAAGACCAGTTGGCGGCCCAGGACCGGCTGGCGGGCGCGGACCGGTGTGCCGCGGCGGGTCGCGAGCGCCATTGCAACGGGAACGCGATATTGTCGGCCGCGGTGGCCCAGGGCAGTAATCGCGGCTCCTGAAACACCATCGCATGACGCCGGTAGCGCCGGCGCACCCGGCCGTCGCGCGGGTCGATCAGGCCTGCGGCGATATGCGCCAGCGTCGACTTGCCCGACCCCGACGGGCCGATCAGCGCGACGATCTCGGCCGGCGCCACCGTCAGTGAAATGCGCTCCAGCACCGAACGCCCGAAGAAGGCGTGTCCGACAGCGGCCAGCTCGAGTAGCGGCACGGGAGACACCGACGGGGGCGGGGTCGGCTCCTCCGGCGGCTGCATCATCGCCGCACGCCCCACGGCGTCGCGGCGTCGCGCCAGCGCTCGAGCTCGGCCTGGACCGGCCGGATCAGACAGTATTCGACGACGATCAGCGCGACCACCGCGAGGGTGACCCAGGCAAGCGCCTGCTCGATGTCGAGCATGGCGCGCGACCGCGCCAGCGCGCCGCCGACGCCGCCGGCATTGGCCAGCAGCTCCGCCATCACCGCCACCTTGAACGCGGTGCCCAGTGCCAGCACCAGCGCCGGCAGCACATGGGCGGCGATCTGGCGCGCGGCCACGTGCCGGAAGCGCCGCACCGGGCCGGCGCCGAAGGCCTGCGCCATCGCATCGAGCCCGCGATCGCGGCTGCCGACGCCCTCGACGGCCCCGATGAAGACGATCGGCGTGCTCGAGACCAGAATCGTCATCGCGACGGTGGCGTCCGAGCTGCCGAACCAGATCATCGCGAGCACGATCCACGCGATCGGCGGCACGCCGAGCAGCACGGTCAGCATCGGCTTGAACAGCCGCAGCGTGGCCGGTGAATAGCCCGCGGCGACGCCGGTCCCGATGCCGAATGCCATCGCCAGCGCGAAGCCCGCCAGCGCGCGCCGCACCGTCGTCAGCAGCACCGGCCAGGCCGTGCCGTCGGCCAGCAGCTTCCAGCTGGTGGCGATCGTCTGGAGCGGAGCCGGCAGGATGAAGTCGCCGTAGCGCTCGTGTCCGGTCTGCCAGGCGGCGGCCAGCAGCGCCAGCCCGGCCAGGCCGGCCCAACCGGACCAGGCGAAGCGGCCGAGTCGTCCGAGCCGGTACAGGCCGCCCGCGCGCATCGCGGAATCGCGTGCCGATGCGCGTCAGAGGGCGTAGAAGCCAGCGTCCGGCAGTTTGCCGCCGATGATCGCCGGATCCCGGCTCGCCATCAGTTCGAGCATCGGCTCGATATCCGTCCGGGCGGCGCTCGCTCGCCGAGCAGTCAGGCGGGAATGCGGAATCGACGCAGCCAGCAGCGGCGCCGGCTGTTCCATCGGGCCGCTGGCGTTGGCCGCGGCGGCAGCCGGCGAGGCGTTGACCGCGGCCGCGGTTTTGGCCAGCGCTTCGTGGAGCGGCGCGATCAGATCGGCATGCTGCTCGGCGAAGCCGCGCGTGACCGCCAGTCCGGCCTGCGGCAGCGCCGGACTGCGGCCGGTGAACTGCCCCCAGGCCTGCTGCAGGTCGAGCACCCGGGCCAATGGCCGGTCGGCCGATGTGCTGCGCAGGATCGCGACGCTGGCGGCGGGCTCGGACAGCAGTGCCGCATCGATGCGCCCGGCGAGCAGCAGTTGCGCGGCCTCGATCGGGCTGCCGGACGCGGCCAGATCGACCTTGTCGGTCAGGCTCTCGCGGGCGAGCAGCGCGCGCAGCACCAGATCGGGCGTGTCGTTGACGAATGGCACCGCCAGCCGTTTGCCGGCCAGATCGGCAAGCCGCGTGATCGATCCCTTGCCGGCCACGATGTAGAGCAGGCCGTCGGTCATCACGTTGACCAGGCGCAGGCCCAGGCCGCGGTTGTAAAGATTCGCTGCCACCTGTACCGGCACCACCGACAGGGCGATGGCACCTGAAGTGAGCCCGGCTCGCAGTTCATCCGGGTTGCGCCAGATCGTCAGCGTCACCTCGCTGGCCAGCGCCTTCAGCGCGCCGTCGGCGACGGCCTGTGCCAGCGTGATGCTCGGGCCTGCCGGTGGGCCGTAGAGCGCGAGCCGCGCCAGCGTTGCGGCGCGCGCGGCGCGCGGCAAGGCCAGCGCGGCTCCGGCCGCGGCTGCTCCGGAGAGCAGCATGCGCCGTGTCGCGCGGACTGATTGATGGAGCGAAGCAGGGGCAGCCGTGACTTGCGGCATCGGCGGTATGGCAATGGGTCGGGACATGAAGCACTCCGGCGAGCGGCCGAACGACGCGCAGGGTATCGGGCTTGACACGAACGCGTCTCATTCGGCGATAGTGGCAAGGTACCGGAGACCCGGCCGGCCGGGTTTGCTTCAGATCAATCCGGGAAGGAAAGCACTGCGCGATTTCAGCGCGCGGCCGGGAGCCTTCGGATCGCATCGAGGATCGCGCGATCGATCTCGATCCCGTCGATCCGGTTGCGCCGCCGGTCCCGGAACGACCGCTCCGACGGGATGCGGATCTCGGGCACACCGTGCTGCGTCGGTGTCGCGCGCACGCGCGCGAGCATGTCGGCGAGCTCGGTCTTGAACTCGGCGAGCGGCATCATCAGCTCCGGCGCGAAGGCGATCACGAGGTAGCCGTAGTCCTTGGCGGCGTTGCGGCCGGAGCCGGCCAGGATGCCGAGCGCCTTGGCCGCGAGCGCCAGCGCGAACCCCTTGTGGCCCGCGAGCGGCAGGAACGCGCCGTCGCGGACCGCGGAAGGGTCGCGCGTCGGCTGGCCGTCCTGGTCGATCGCGACGCCTTCCGGAAGCAGGGCGCCGCGTCGCCGGATCAGCCCGACCTCGGTGCCCATGATCGCCGATGTGCCGATATCGACGATCAGCGGGTCCGGATCGCCGGGAAAGCCGAAAGCGATCGGATTGGTCCCGAGCGCCGCCTTCGCGCCGCCATGGGGCGCAACCAGGCTGGTGGAGCTGACCGTGTGCAGGCCGACCAGTCCCGCCCGGGCGATCATCTCCATGTAGTAGGCGCTGCGCCCGCTCATCCAGCTGTTGGTCACGCCGACCATGCCGAACTCGTGCGTCCGGGCGATCTCGATGACCCGGCGGGTGGCGTGATACATCGCGACCATGCCGACCTGATTGCCGCCGTCGAGCAGCGCCGATACCGAGGTCTCGCGCAGCGTTCGGATCCCGGCCTTCGGCAGTCGCGCCTTGGCGGCCTCGACGATCTCGAGGATCTTCGGCAGGCCCGAGTATTCGTAGCCGCAGAGCGCGGCATCGAGCAGATGATCGGCGACGATCCGCGCGGCGTCGGCCTGATAGCCGGCGCGGCGCAACGCATCGAATGCGATCCGGTCGGCCTCGGCGACCGTCAGCCGGACCCGTTCGCCGGCCGCCGCGGGCACCATCCGCTCACTCCGCGGTGATCTTCTTGTCGCGGATCACCTTGCTCCATTTCGCGGTGTCCTGCTCGAGCAGCCGGCGCAGTTGGTCGGACGTGGTCGGGGCCGGGATCAGACCGGTCGCGGCCAGCTGCCTGACCACTTCAGGATCGGTCAACGTTTCCTTCAGTGCCCGGCTCAGCTTCTCGAGTTCGGCGGGCGGGGTCGCCTTCGCGGTGAACAGGCCGTACCAGTTGTCGGAATCGACGCCGTTGATGCCCTGTTCCTGCAGCGTCCTGACGTCCGGCAGTTGCGGATGGCGCTGCGGCGCCGCGATGCCGAGCGCCTTGAGCTTGCCGGCCCGGATCGATTCGAGCACGACCGGCACGTCGGCGAACAGCCCGTCGATATGTCCGGCCATCGAGTCCGCGATCGCCGGTGCGACGCCTTTGTAGGGTACATGAGCGATCCGGGCGCCGCTGACGTCGGCCAGCAACTCGGCCGCCAGATGCGGGACGCTGCCGGTACCGGATGAGCCCAGCGTGGTCTTGCTGCCGGGCTTGCGCGCCAGCGCGACGAACTCGGCGGCGTCCTTGGCCGGATGACCAGCGCCGACGACCAGGATCTCGACGGTGTTGACGACCAGCGAGACCGGCGCGAAGTCGCGCACCGGATCGTACGGCAGCTTCGGGTAGAGCGTCGGATTCATCGCGACCGCGCCGACGCTGGTGATCCACAGCGTCCGGCCGTCGGGCGCGGCCTTGGCGACGGTTTCGGCCGCGATCGCGGCGTTGGCCCCCGGCCGGTTCTCGACGATCACCTGGCCGTCGAGCGCCTTGCCGAGGCGCGGACTGATGATGCGTGCGACCGCGTCGAGCGGGCCGCCCGCGGCGAATCCGACGATCATCCTGGTCACCGGAGCCTGGGCCTGGACGGGCAGCGTCGCAGCGGCGGCCGCGAACGCCACTGCGGCAGCGATGGCATGGACGAAAGCGGCGCGACGGCGCTGTGCGAACTTCATCTGGCCTCCTGGTGTGTCGTTGTCGGTGGAAAGCGGTAGAGGCGCTCGGGATTGCGAACCAGCAACCGCTCGCGCAGTCCGGCGTCGGGCGCGATCGTGTCGATCAGCCGGACCAGCATCCGGTCGTCGGGCACGTGCGTATGGTTCAGATGCGGCCAGTCGCTGCCCCACAGGCAGCGGTCCGGATACCGCTCGGCGAGCCGCCGGGTGAGCTCGCAGCCGGCAGAATAGGGCGGGTCGGCGTCGATCCGGTCGATGCCGCTGACCTTGACCAGGAAGCGGTCATCGGCGAGCAGCTGCATCAGCGCGGCGAAGTTCGGGTGTTCCGGCCCCTGCTTCGCATCGACACGTCCCATGTGATCGATGACGACCGGCACGGCGGACGCTTTCAGATACGGTGCCAGCGAATGGATCAGGTCGCTTTCGAAATGGACCTGCAGATGCAGCTGGTGCCGCGCCAGCCGGTGCGTCAGCGCGATGACCGCGTCGATCGGCGCGCTGGCGTGGATGTGCCGCATGAAGTTGAAGCGCACCCCGCGGATGCCGGCCGCGGCGAGCCGGGCGAGCTCTTCGTCCGCAACCGCGGGCGCGACCACCGCGATGCCCAGCCAGCGGCCGGCGCTGGAGCGCACCGCATCCTCGATGGCGGCATTGTCGTTCCCGTGCCGGGCGGATTGGACGACCACCGCCCGGTCGATCCCCAGCTGCGCATGCAGTGCGGCCAGCATCGCCTTCGGATAGTCGGGCGACGGCTTGGACGGATCGACCTGACCCCGCAATGGGAAGTCCGACGCCGGGCCGATGATGTGACAGTGGCTGTCACAAGTGTTCGGCGGCAAGCTCATTGCGCGATCCGCTGGGGATTGATGGCTATGCGGAAAGAATAACCCGGTTCGCTCGGCGGCGCGTCGATCACTCCGGCAGGGCGCAGGCCTCGATCGCGGCGGCACGCGCAGGCACTGTGGGCGCCGAACGGCATCCCGTGATGTTGCCGGATCGCCACGAAATGCGCCGCCGACGCGTGTCCGGATGGGCAAATCCCGTTTTCGGCCTCGGCGCGACGCTATCGCTGCCCATCCGCGCGCCGCTACGGTATGTGACGCACGAAGCCGACGAGCAGCATCGGCATGATTCACCGGAAACGGGGGGTAACGGGGGTAAATACCTAGGGCAATCTGGTTAAGATTGCTCGTTCGTTGAGCGAGCGCCGTTGCCCCCGCGCGGGTGCCAGCTCGGCAGCCGGAGTACGAGCGATGAGTCTGGTCACTATCCCCGGCGCTTCCCGCCGGAAGCGCGAATCGAATGCCGCTCCGGCCACCGGATCGCGCACCGCGAAAGCCGGCCTGCATGCCGTCGACGACGCCGCGGCGGCGCGGCTGCGGCAGATCCATGCGGCGCTCGTGGCATTCCGCGACGGCGACTTCTCGCCGCGCCTGCCGGCGGACTGGGGCGACCTCGAAGGCCAGATCGCGGTCACGTTCAACCAGGTCTGCGCGCAGCAGTCGCTGATCGCGGCGCAGGTGATGCGGGTCAGCACGACGGTCGGCAAGGAAGGGCGGCTCAAGCAGCGGATATCGGTGCCCGGCGCGCTCGGCGACTGGGCGGCGACGATCGAGGCCTTCAACACGCTGGTCGACGATCTGGTCCGGCCGACCGCCGAGATCGCGCGGACGATCGGCGCGGTCGCCAAGGGCGATCTCGGCCAGGCGATGGATCTGGAGGCCGACGGCCGCGCGCTGAAGGGCGAGTTTCTCCGCTCGGCGAAGCTGGTCAACGCGATGATCGAGCAGCTGTCGGTGTTCACGTCCGAGGTCACGCGGGTGGCGCGCGAGGTCGGCACCGAGGGCAAGCTCGGCGGCCAGGCGCACGTCAAGGGCGTGTCGGGCGTCTGGAAGGAGCTGACCGATTCGGTCAACCAGATGGCCGGCAATCTGACTGCGCAGGTGCGCAATATCGCCGAGGTGACCATCGCGGTCGCCGACGGCGACCTGTCGAAGAAGATCACGGTCGACGTCCACGGCGAGATCCTGCAGCTGAAGGAGGCGACCAACACGATGGTCGATCAGCTGCGCTCGTTCGCGTCCGAGGTGACGCGGGTCGCGCGCGAGGTCGGTACCGACGGGCGGCTCGGCGGCCAGGCGGTGGTGCCGGGCGTGGCCGGCACCTGGAAGGACCTGACCGACTCGGTCAACGCGATGGCGACCAACCTGACCGCGCAGGTCCGCAATATCGCGACGGTGACGACGGCGGTCGCGCGCGGCGACCTTTCGCGCAAGATCACGGTCGACGTCAAGGGCGAGATCCTCGAGCTGAAGGAGACCATCAACACGATGGTCGACCAGTTGAACGGCTTCGCCGGCGAGGTCAGCCGGGTGGCGCGCGAGGTCGGCACCGAGGGCAAGCTCGGCGGCCAGGCGCAGGTGCCGGGCGTGGCCGGGACCTGGAAGGACCTGACCGACAACGTCAACTTCATGGCGTCGAACCTGACCGGCCAGGTGCGCAACATCGCCGAGGTGACCACCGCGGTCGCCAACGGCAACCTGTCGAAGAAGATCACGGTCGACGTCCGCGGCGAGATCCTGGAGCTGAAGAACACCATCAACACGATGGTCGACCAGCTGAGCGGCTTCGCGTCGGAAGTGACGCGGGTCGCGCGCGAGGTCGGCACCGAAGGCAAGCTCGGCGGCCAGGCACAGGTGCCCGGGGTCGCCGGGACCTGGAAGGACCTGACCGACAACGTCAAATTCATGGCGACGAACCTGACCGGCCAGGTGCGCATCATCGCCGAGGTGACCACCGCGGTCGCCAACGGCGACCTGTCGAAGAAGATCAC
>JBFWQR010000080.1:0-34025 GCA_050249335.1 Lautropia sp. | reverse complement strand
CGTAGCGCAGCACCAGCAGCGTGAAGCCGAGCGCGAGGAAGCCGTAGACCCCGAACAGCGCCGAATGGGCATGGACCGGCGTGGTGTTCAGCCCCTGCACGTAGTAGAGCGAGATCGGCGGGTTGATCATGAAGCCGAAGACGCCGGCGCCGAGCATGTTCCAGAACGCCACCGCGACGAAGCAGGCGAGCGGCCATTTCAGGTCGATCATCCACGGCGCGCGGGTCTTCAGCCGCCAGTTCTCCCAGGCCTCGTGGCCGAGCACGATCAGCGGCACGACCTCGAGCGCGCTGAAGGCCGCGCCGACCGCCATCACCGGCGTCGTCGTGCCGGAGAAGTACAGGTGGTGGAAGGTGCCGGGGATGCCGCCGAGCAGGAACAGCGACGCCGATGCCAGGCTGGCGGTGGTCGCCATCGCCCGCGAGACCAGGCCCATGCTCGAGAAGATGAAGGCCAGCGCCGTGGTCGCGAACACCTCGAAGAAGCCCTCGACCCACAGGTGCACGACCCACCAGCGCCAGTACTCCATCACCGTCAGGCTGGTGCGCTCGCCATAGAACAGGCCGGCGCCGTAGAACAGGCCGATCGCGCCGACCGAGGCGGTCAGCAGCGCGAGCAGGTTCTTGTCCTCGCCGTTGCGGGCGAACAGCGCCGGCAGCACGCCGCGCAGCATCAGCACCAGCCACAGCAGGATGCCGACCCACTTCAGGATCTGCCACAGCCGGCCGAGATCGATGTACTCGTAGCCCTGGTGGCCGAGCCAGAAGTTCCACTCGGGCGGCATCACCTGGGCGATCGCCAGGTAGTTGCCGGCGAACGAGCCGACGCAGACGAAGACCAGCGCCCAGAACAGCACGTCGACGCCGAGCTTCTGGAACTTCGGATCGCGGCCGCCGTTGATCAGCGGCGCGAGGAAGAGCCCGGCCGCGAGGAAGCCGGTCGCGATCCAGAACAGCGCCGCCTGGATGTGCCAGGTTCGTACCAGCGAATACGGGAACCACTGCGACACGTCGAGGCCGTAGAAGTGCTGCCCCTCGATCGTGTAGTGGGCGGTGAAGCCGCCGATCAGCACCTGGAAGACGAACAGCGCGACCACCAGGAACAGGTACTTGCCGAGGCCGCGCTGCGACGGCGTCAGCGCGAACGCGGCGAGTGGATCGCGCGCCGGCGCGGCCGGCTGCGGCCCGTCGTGGTCGCGCAGGAACGACCAGCCCCAGACCAGGAAGCCGATGCCGGCCAGCAGCACGACGATGCTGATGATCGACCAGACGATGTTCTCGCTGCTCGGCACGTTGTCGATCAGCGGTTCGTGCGGCCAGTTGTTGGTGTAGGTGACCTTGCCGCCGGGCCGTTCGGTCGCGGCCGCCCATGCGGTCCAGAAGAAGAAGCGCGCCATCGCCGCGCGGCGCTCGGCCGAAGGCAGCGTGTTCTCCTTCATCGCGAAGCTCTGGCGGCTCTTCTGCAGTGCCGGCGCGTCCGAGAACAATTGATCGTAGTAGGCCGCCGTCTGCGCGATCGCGGCGGCACGGCGGTCGGAGATCCGCAGCACGCCGGCCGCGTCGACGCCATTGGCCCGATACTCGGCCTTCAGCTCGGCGCGCAGCGCACCCTGGCGGGCCGGGTTGAGCGTGCCGTAGTCCGCGCCGTGGCGCTCGCGGGCGGCGAGCGACAGCCACGCGGTCAGCTCGCGGTGCAGCCAGTCGGCGGTCCAGTCCGGCGCCTGATAGGCGCCGTGGCCCCAGATCGAGCCGAGCTGCATGCCGCCGACCGATTGCCAGGCGGTCTGGCCGTCGAGGATTTCGTCGCGGGTGAACAGCGGCTTGCCGTCGGCCGCGACGACCTGCGCCGGAATCGGCGGCGCCGACCGGTAGAGATCGGCACCGAAATAGCCGAGCAGCGAGAACATGACGATGCACACGCCGATCAGCGTGAACCAGAGTTTTCTATAGGGACCCATGCGTTGCTCTTTTTTCGTTGCTCTTTTTCAATGGACGGCCGCCGGCGCGAAGCGCTCGAACAGCACGTTGTTCTCGAGATGGATATGGGCCATCAGGTCCTCGCGGAACTGCTTCAGGCCGGTGTAGAGCGCCCGCCAGGTCGCGCAGGCGGCGGGCGGCAGCGTCAGGTCGTCGGTCAGCCCGGCGAGCCGCCGCAGCTCGGTGCCATGGTCGTCGTGCTCGGCCCGCATCACCATGATCGGCGCGGTCGCGAGTGCGCCGGCGCCGCGGATCATCATCGGGAACAGGACGGCCTCCTCCTTGCGCATATGACTTTCCAGCGCCTGGGTCATCGCATACAGATGGTCGCCGAGCCCGTGCGGGCAGTCGGCGCGGTCGCGGTGCACCTGCTCGACCTTGCGCGCCAGCCGCAGCAGCTCCGGGAGCTGCTCGCGATGGGTCGCGTGATAGCGGTTCAGGATGTGTTCGATCAGCTCGGCGTCGCCGGCCTCGCTCCAGTTGCGCTCGGACCCATCGGCGGCCCGGTCCGCCAGCGCACGCAGCGCGGCAACGACCGGTGCCGCGTCGACGCCGGCCGCGGCGGCCGCGGTGCGCAGCGTCCGGTTGCCGCCGCAACAAAAATCGAGTTGGTGGGTGTCGAACACCCCGGTCGCACCGGGAATCTCGCGAGCCAGGCGGCCCAGCGATCGGTCCAGGTAGTCCATCGTTCCTCCCATCGGATCGGATGCATTGCAGAGATCGATGCCGGTGCGATTGCAAGCCGCGTACCAGCATTTAATTGCTTTTTAATCAATCTCTTATCGGATAATATGGTCGAATATACCCATCCTGATTAGGGTATTTATAACCATATGACGGGTTTTATATACCCTATCCTCGTTCGCTGCGGTTTACCGAGGTGCCGATGAGCCCGTCACCGTTCCCCCTGCTCGCTGCCGATCTGGCCGTCGACCTGCCGGCGGCCGTGCGGCTGCAGCGGCTGGTGGGATCGCTGCGTACCCATTTCGGCTGCGGCGCGGTCGCGCTGCTGAAGCTCGAAGCCGAGCATCTGCGGCCGGTCGCCGTCGACGGGCTGGTCAGCGATGCGCTCGGCCGGCGGTTCGCGATCAAGGACCATCCGCGCCTCGCGGCGATCCTGCAGGGGCGCGGCGTGACCAGCTTCGACCATGACAGCCGCCTCCCCGATCCCTATGACGGGCTGATCCCCGATCACGCCGGCGAGCCGCTGCCGGTGCACGACTGCATCGGCATGCCGCTGTCGATCGACGGCGAGCGCTGGGGCGTCGTCACACTGGACGCGCTCGACGTCGGGACTTTCACCGGCCCCGCCCGGATGGAACTGATCGAGCTCGCCTGCGCGATCGAGGCCGCGATCCGGGTCACCCGCCTCGAGACCGAGAACCGGGCGATGAAGCTCGACCGCGGCACGGCCTCGACCGCCGTGCCGTGGGCCGGCGACGGCGGCGAGATCATCGGCCAGAGCCCGGCGATGACCCGGCTGCTGCATGAACTGCAGGTGGTCGCCGATTCGGGGCTGCCGGTGCTGCTGCTCGGCGAGACCGGGGTCGGCAAGGAGCTGTTTGCCCATCGCCTGCACCAATTGTCGCGCCGCGCCGCCAGGCCGCTGGTCCATGTGAACTGTGCCGCGCTGCCCGAATCGCTCGCCGAAAGCGAACTGTTCGGGCATGTCCGCGGCGCCTTCTCCGGCGCGACCACGGATCGGCCCGGCCGCTTCGAGACCGCCCACGGCGGCACGCTGTTCCTCGACGAGGTCGGCGAGCTGCCGCTCGCGATCCAGGCCAAGCTGCTGCGCGCGCTACAGAACGGCGAGATCCAGCGGCTCGGCGCCGACCGGCCCCGGCAGGTCGACGTGCGGGTGATCGCGGCGACCAATCGCAGCCTGCACGAGCTGGTCCGCGAAGGCGCGTTCCGTGCCGACCTCTACCACCGGCTGTCGGTCTATCCGATTCCGATCCCGCCGCTGCGCGAGCGCGAGGGCGACGTGCTGCTGATCGCCGGCCGCTTTCTCGAGCTGAACCGCGCCCGGCTCGGCCTGCGCAGCCTGCGGCTGTCGGCCGATGCCGAGGCGGCCCTGCTGCGCTACCCGTGGCCGGGCAACGTCCGCGAGCTCGAGCACGTGATCAGCCGGGCCGGGTTGAAGGCGATCAGCCGCGGCGCCGATCGCCGGTCGATCGTCACGCTCGAAGCGGAACTGCTCGACCTCGATCCGGCCGGCGGGCCGGCAGCGGATGGCGGCGAGCCGCGACGCAACGGCGGCACCGATAGCCACGGCATCGGCCACGACCTCGACAACGGCCACAGCGCGATCACTACGACGCGGCCGGCGTCGCCGAACCTCGACGAACTCGTCCGCGCGGCCCAGCATCGGGCGATCCGCCAGGCGCTCGATAGCCGCTTCGGCAACTGGAGCGCCGCGGCCCGCGATCTCGGCGTGGATCCGAGCAACCTGCACAAGCTCGCCCGCCGGCTCGGCTTGAAGCAGCGGGACCACCGCAACCCCGGGCGTGCCTGACTCTGCAAAGAGCGGCTGCCGCGGGTCAGTTGGCATAGCGTATCGACTGGCGGCGAAGCCTGGATATTTATTTCCCTTATAGGAATTTAATGTACTTTAAAGGAAATTGACTTCCATTCGATGCAACAGTACCCTTGTCGGCATGCAGACCTCCCGCCCTCAAAGCTACTTCCGCTTCCCTTTGACGCAGCTTCTTGCCAGCGGCGGGCACGTGCGAGTGCTCCGGGCGCTGACGTCGTACGGCGCGCCTTTGAGCGTCACGCAGATAGCCACTGATTGCGGCCTGTCGCCGCGAGGCACGCGCTTCGTCCTGGACAGCCTGGTTTCGCAGGGGATGGTCCGCGCCCTGGGACAAGCGCGCTCACAGCTGTACAGCATTGTCCAACAGCACCCTCTGGCCGACGCCGTGACGGCGCTGTTCCAGCAGGAACGCGGCCGATGGGAAGACGGCATGGACGCACTTCGTGAGGCATTCAAATCCCGGAGAGACGTTCGCTCGGCCTGGCTTTATGGCAGCGTGGCCCGGGGCGAGGACAAGCCTCACAGCGACGTCGATCTGGTGGTGGTCGTGAACGAGAACAGCCTCGAAGTTTCGCAACGCGTACGCGATGCGCTCCTCGCCTTGGGCGACACGCTGAGCCTGCATTTTTCGGTCGTAGTCCTTACGCCGGAGGAGCTGGCTGCGCTACGCGAGGACGACCCCTGGTGGGCAGACGTGATTCGAGATGCCAAGGTTCTCAAGGGACACCGTCCGGCCAAGGAACTGGCGCGCCGTGCTCTTAACTGATCGCGTCGACGTGTGGGCTGTCGAGCAGCGCGTCGACGGCTTCCTTGTCGCCGTTGATCACGTTGAACAGGCCCGCCGGGAGGCCGGCCTCGTGCAGCAGCTCGCCGATGCGGATCGCCACCGTCGGATCGCGCTCGGACGGCTTGAGCACGAAGGCGTTGCCGCAGGCGATCGAGACCGGATACATCCACAGCGGCACCATCGCCGGGAAGTTGAACGGCGTGATGCCGGCGACCACCCCCAGCGGCTGACGCAACGCAAAGGTGTCGACGCCGCCCGCGACATGCTCCGAGTACTCGCCCTTCAACAGGTGCGGGATTCCGCAGACGAACTCGACCACCTCGATACCCCGGGTGACCTCGCCCCTGGCGTCCGCGAGGGTCTTGCCGTGCTCGATCGAAAGCATCTCGGCGAGCGCGTCCGTGTGCCTGATCAGCAGCTCCCGGAACGCGAACATCACTGCGGCGCGCTTCGCCGGCGGCGTCGCCCCCCAGGCGGGCTGGGCCCGGCGCGCGACCTGCACGACTTCGGCCACGTCGGCGGTGCTCGCCAGCCGCACCCTGGCGATCCGCCGGCCCAGGGCCGGGTTCATGATGTCCGCCGTGCGGCTCGACTGCCCCGGCCACGCGCGGCCCGAAACCAGGTGATCGACTGTCCTCATGGCCGCTGCCTCTCCGTGCTCGACGATTCGAAATCGGGGATCGGTCGGGGATCGGACAACGGGACCGGCGTCACGAACGGGAAGCGGGCGCGCCCCTTGACCGCGTTCGTCCCTTCCTGGTCGCCGCCGCCGCGCACGAAGCGCAGCTTGTCGCCCTTGCGGAACTCGTAGGACCAGTTGTCGCGGACGTCCTTGCGCACGACGTTCCAGATCAGCTGACGATTGGCCTGGCTCGCCAGCACGCGTTCGTTGACGGCGGCCGGGTCCCAGTCCCGGAGCATGCTGGCGGCGAGCCGCTGCTCGATCTCCGTGAACCGCGGCTGTCCGCTCAGGTTCTCGCGCTCCCGCGGATCGGACGCGAGATCGAACAGCAGCGCCGGATGCCCGTGGGTATAGATGTACTTGTAGTGCCCTTCGCGGACCATCCGGCAGGGCGCGCAGACGCCCATGTCGCTGTATTCCGAGACGACGCGGTCGCTCCAGTCGGGGTCGGTCGCGGTCGCGAGCCGGGTCATGTCGGCGCCCTCGATCGGCGTGACGGTGTCGACCCTGCCGTCGTCGACCAGCGCCAGCAGCGTCGGCATCAGGTCGACCAGCGAGACGTTCTGCTCGACGACCTTCCCTTTCGGCAGGCCGGGGCCGCCCAGGATCAGCGGAACGCGCGTCGAGTTCTCGAAGAATGTCTGTTTGAACCACATGCCGCGCTCGCCCTGCATGTCGCCGTGGTCCGCCGTGAAGACGATGATCGTGTCGTCGAGCAGCCGGGCCTGCTGCAACACCGCCATCATCTCGCCGAACTTGTCGTCGATGTAGCTGGTCATCGCATAGTAGGCGTGCCGCGCGTTGCGGACATGCTCGTCGGTCACCGTCATGCGGTCGCGGCCATGCGAGTAGTAGAGCCACCGGCTGTGCGTGTCGAGCTGATCGAGCGGAATCGGCGGCGTGGCCGGCATGTCGATCCGCTCGTGATCGTAGCGATCCCAATGCGCCTTGGACGCGGTGAACGGCGTGTGCGGATGCGTCAGCGAGACCGTCAGGAAGAACGGCTCGTCGCGCGACTGGCGCGCCAGGTCCCAGAGCTTCTGGCTGGCGAGGAAGGCGGACTCCTCGTCATAGTCGATCTGCAGGCTCCGCAGACACCAGCCGGCCTCGACCACGGCCCGCATGTTGATCCCGGTCGGCGCGTTGCGCGGACCGGCTTTCCAGTCCGGCACCCAGGCGAAGTCGGCGGGATAGATATCGGTGACCAGGCGCTCGTGGTAGCCATGGAGCTGATCGGGGCCGACGAAGTGCATCTTCCCAGCGAGCGTCGTCCGGTAGTCCAGGCGCCTCAGGTAGTGCATCAGCGTGGGCACCGACGCCGGCAGCTCGGCGGCATTGTCGAACGCGTCGATCGCATGCGGCAGCCGGCCGGTCAGCATCGTGTACCGCGATGGCGCGCAGATCGGGAAGTTGCAGTACGCGTTCCGGAACGTGACGCCGCGCTCGCTGAAGGCCCCGATGTTCGGCGCCAGCACGGTCTTGTTGCCGTAGGCACGCAGCGTGAGCGCGGACAGCTGGTCCGCCATGAACAGGATGACGTTCGGGCGACGCATCGCGGAGCTCCTGTATCTACTCGGTCGTGATGCCGGTTTCCCGGACCAGCGTCGCGAAGGCCTTGAGCTCGGCAGCGACGCGCGCGGCGAGGAATTCCGGCGGGGACACCACCGGCTCGGCGCCCTGCTTGCGGATCGCCTCGAGGACGTCGGGCGTGCGAACGCCGGCCAGCGCCTGCTGCAGCCGCGCCGTGACGGCAGCCGGCGTGCCCGTCGGCACCATCAACCCGTACCAGGCGCTGGCCTCGTAGCCAGGGACGCCCGCTTCCGCGACCGTCGGCACGTCGGGGAACGACGGCCAGCGCGTCTTGCCGCCGACCGCCAGCAGACGCAGCTTGCCCGACTCGATGCCGCCGAACACGGCGGACAGGTTGGTGAACATGATCGGTACGTGACCGGCCATCACGTCGGTGATCGCCGGCCCGGCGCCCTTATAGGCGATGTGCCGCAACTTGATGCCGGCGAGGCGGTTGAACTGTTCGGCCGCGAGATGTGCCGGGCTGCCCGAGCCCGCCGACGCGAACGACAGCTCGTCAGGCTGCTTCCTGGCCATGTCGACGAGCTCCGCGACCGACCTGGCCGGGAACGCCGCGTTGACGACCAGGACGTTGGGCACGTCGGCCAGCAGCGAAACCGGCGCGAAGTCGCGCGCGGTGTCGTACCCCAGCTTGCGGTACAGCGACATGTTCACGCTGTTCGCACTGCTGCCGAGCAGGATCGTATAGCCGTCGGGCGCGGACTTGGCGACGAACTCCGACCCGATGTTCGACCCGGCGCCCGGCTTGTTCTCCACGACCACGGGCTGTCCCAGGTCCTTTTCCAGCGAACGGCCGACCATGCGGCCGAGCGCGTCGGAAATCCCGCCCGGAGGGTAGGGCACCACGAGCCGGACCGGCCGCTCGGGCCACTTGGCCTGAGCGGCGGCATGGCCGGTCGCCAGGCACGATGCGAATGCACACAGGATCAGAATCGATCGGCGAATCATGAGTTGTCTCCTCTTCCCTCTTCCAGGCGGCGTTGCTCAGCGCGAGCGTTCCAGCACGACCTCCGGCCGCGAGGCCGTCGCGGGGGACGCGGTCACGTCCCGGACCACCGGCGCGGTGGCGGCCCGCCCCCGGGCCGACCAGTCCTCGCGGATCATGTCGATAGCCTTTTCGGCGATCATGACGGCCGGCGCGTTGGTGTTTCCCGAAACCAGCTCGGGCATGATCGAGCAGTCGACCACTCGCAGTCCGTCGACGCCGTGCACGCGCAGCCGGGGGTCGACGACCGCCATCGAGTCGCGACCCATGCGCGCCGTCCCGGTCGGATGGAAGATCGTCTGGCCGTTGTTGCGGCAGTAGTCGAGCAGCGTGGCATCGTCCTGCGCATCGGGGCCCGGCTTGTGCTCCCGCTTGACATAGGGGCGCATGGCCGGCGTCGCGGCGATCCGACGGGCCGCCTTGACCCCGGCAACGGTCGTCTGCCGGTCGAGCTCGGTCGACAGGTAGTTGGGTTGCATCTCCGGTGGCTGGAACGGATCGAGCGACCGGATCCGCACGTGGCCCCGGGCTTCCGGTCGCAACTGACAGATCGACAGCGTGAACCCGGAGAACGGATGCACCTTGCCGCCCGCCGCATCGGCCGAGAGCGTCGAGACGTGGAACTGGATGTCGGGCGTCTTCGCGAGCGGCTGCCCGCCGGCATCGAGCAGGGCCTGCATGAAGCAGCCGCCCTGATTGATGCCGACCGCCAGCGGTCCGGCGCGCCTGATCAGCCATTGCAGGCCGATCCTGGCCGTGCCGATCCAGGAGTTCAGCTCGTCGTTGGTCGTGATCGGCTTCGTGCACTCGTAGTACAGCCGGACCTGCAGATGATCCTGCAGGTTCTCGCCGACGCCCGGCAGCGCCTGGATCACGGGGATGCCGAACCGGTTCAGCAAGGGGGCGGGGCCGATCCCCGAGAGCTGCAGCAGTTGCGGCGACTGAATCGCACCGGCCGCCAGCAGGACTTCGGCCCGGCAGCGCGCCGTCCGCTCGACGCCGCCCTGCCGGTAGCGGACGCCGACCGCACGCCGGCCTTCGAGCATCAGACCGGTGACCTGCGCCCTGGTCTCGATCCGCAGATTGGTGCGCCCTTTGGCCGGCCGCAGGTAGGCACGGGCCGCGCTGCAGCGCCAACCGTTGAGGGTATTGAGCTGGTAGTAGCCCGCGCCCGTCTGGGTGGCCCCGTTGAAATCGTCGTTGCGCGGCACGCCGATCTGCCGTGCGCCGTCGATGAAGGCCTCGATCAGTTCGTGCCGGGCACCGACGTCCGACACCTTGAGCGGCCCGTCGCCGCCGTGAAAGCGGCTGCCGCCGCGCTGATTGCCTTCGGCCCGGATGAAGTACGGCAGGACTTCGTCGTAGCTCCAGCCTTCATTGCCGAGCGCTGCCCAGCGATCGTAGTCCTCGCGCTGGCCGCGGATGTAGATCAGTCCGTTGATGGAACTGGAGCCGCCTAGCGTCTTGCCGCGCGGCCAGTAGAGGCGGCGCCCGTTCATCCCGGGATCGGGATCGGTCTCGAACCGCCAGTTGTACTTCGGGCTCCACATCGTCTTGCCGTAGCCGATCGGCAGATGGATCCAGATCGACCGGTCCGGCGGGCCGGCCTCGAGCAGCAGCACCTTGAACGCCGGGTCCTCGGACAGCCGGCCAGCGAGCGTCGAGCCGCAGGAGCCGGCTCCGACGACGATGAAGTCGTAGTCATCAGTGCCGGGCGCTGCCTGGTGGGGTCTGTTCGTCTCCATCGAATCGAGCATAGATCATTTGATTTTGGAATGCAATGTTCCATTATTTATCGATCAATGCAAATTCAGAGCTGATTGCCCCAGCACCGCCGGCCACCGAGCCTGCGGATCCGCTACGAACGGCTGGCGGCTATAGTTGCCTCTTGCCGCCGATCGGCCTTCCGGGCGGCCAACCCGCCCCTCGAAGATCTTGACCGACACCGTCCTGCCCGGCGCCCTCGCGGCGCAACACGGCGAAGCCGACGAGCCGCTCTCGGGCTCGGCCGAGCGCTCGCTGCGGCTGCTCGCGCTGCTCGCCGAGTCCGGCCGCCCGATGAGCCTGGCCGAGATGACGACCCAGCTCGGGTTGCCCAAAGGCACGGTCCACCGGCTGTGCGCGAATCTGATGTCTTCCGGCCACCTGATGCGGGACGTCGACGAGCGCATGTTCACGATCGGGCCCACGCTGCGCGAGCTCGCCTTCAACACCCTGAACCACGCGACCCTGCGCGGCATGCGTCACCACGTGCTGAAGTCGCTGGTTGCCGAGATCGGCGCCACCTGCAACTTCACGACGCTCGACGGCACGGAGGTCCTGTACTTGGACCGGGTCGAGGCCAGGCTGCCGTGGCGTCTGACGATCGACGTGGGCATGCGGGTCCCGTTGCACTGCACGTCGAGCGGCAAGCTGCTGCTCGCGAGCATGCCGAAGCGCCGCCGTGAAGCGGTATTGCGCCGCCTGCCGCTGCCGCGGTTGACGCCGGCGACGCTGACCACCGCCGAGGCCCTGCGCGCCGAGTGCGACGTCATCGCGGCTCAGGGGTTCGCCCGCGATCGCGAAGAGTTCGTCACGGGGCTGGTCTCGATCGCTGTCCCGGTGCGCGACCAGGCCGGCGTCGTGCGTGCGACGGTCTCGGTCCACGCGCCGACGACCCAGCTGAGCATGGATCAGGCCGAGCAGCGGATCGATCTGCTGTACGCCGCCGCCGCGAAGATGGGCAAGCTGATCTGACAGCGGATCGCGCGCCGCCTGGTGTAGCGTGCAGGGTCGTGCACCGCGGCGAACCGTCAGCCGGGCTCGCTTCGGGTGCCGCGCAGCAGATCCTTGAGCGTGCGGATGCCGAGACGCCGGAAGGCACGGTATTGATGGGTGCGCAGAGTCGTCGGCTCGACGCCGAGCGCGCGCGCCGCCTCCTTGGCGGTACGGCCGGCGAGCAGCTGTCCGACCACTTCGCGCTCGCGCAGACTCAGCGTCAGCATGCGCGAGCCGAGCACGGGCTCCTGCAGTCCCCGCGCCACCAGAGCGCTGCGGCTGTGCACCACCAGCGCCTCGCCCAGGATGGCCGCATGCGCCTCGAGGAAGGCGAAATCCGCCGTGCCGAACTCGGGCTGGGTGAAGCTGCGGTAGAAGCTCATGGCGGCGCGCTGGCCGCTCGGCAACAGCAGCAGCAGCGAGGCGCGCTCGCGGATTCCGACGCTGTCGTAGCAGGCTGCACGGTAAGCGGCATCCCGCAGTTCGTCACCGCGATGGTGGCCGATCCATCGCTGCGGCTGGCGGGGCAGCTTGCGGGCGGCCAGCCACTTCATGTGCGGGTCGCACCGGTCGAAGCGCTGCTTCACGTAGAGCGCCGCAGTGCGTTCGGCGGCGTTGCCATAGCGACTGGCGGCCGACACGGTTTCGATGCGGCCGCTCGCGCCGACCGCGTAGACGGTGCAGAAGGTCGCCGGCAGCCTGCTGCCGACGGCGGCGAGGCAGTTCGCCGCCAGGTGCGGCGTGCCGACGCCGGACATCACTTCGCACACCAGTGCGCCCGCGAGCGCGTCCGCGCTTCGTGTGACCCGCCACCGTCTCATCGGGTTTCCATGTCGTAACGAGTTAGGACACGCAGGAATGTGCCATCCGCGCAGAATCGCTGCGATGGAGAGCGCAACCGCCGTCCCGGCAGGCGTGACCCGGCCGGCTCCGCCGCCGGTCGGCGCCTTCCACTATCGCCGCTATGCTGCCACCTTGCCGACGCTGGACGTGCGCGGTCGCGAGACGACGGTCCATCCGGTGGTGATCGCCGGCGGCGGCCCCGTCGGCATGGCGCTGGCGCTCGGTCTGGCGCTGCAAGGGGTGCGCAGTATGGTGCTGGAGGCGGACGACACCGTTTGCGTCGGCAGCCGGGCGATCTGCGTGTCGCGGCGCAGCCTGGAGATCGTCGAAACGCTCGGGGCGTTGCCGGCTTTCCTGGCCAAGGGCCTGCCGTGGACTCGCGGGCGTAGCTACTACCGGGATCGCGAGGTATTCCGCTTCGACATGCCGACCGATCCGCGGGACAAGCTGCCGGCGATGGTTAACCTGGAGCAGTACTACATCGAGCAGTATCTGTTCGAAGCCATCGAACGCGTCAATGCCCGGGCGCCGGGACGGATCGATTTCCGCTGGGGCACCGAGCTGGCAGCGCTGGCGCATGACGCCGGCGGCGTGGAACTGCGGGCGCGCAGCGCGCACGGCGAGTACGGGCTGCGCGCGCAGTGGCTGGTCGCCTGCGACGGCGGGCAGAGCTTCGTGCGCGGGTCGCTGGGGCTGGAGTTGCACGGTGCCGCCTACGAGGGACGCTACGTCATCGTCGACATCGAGCTGGCGAGCGATTTCCCGACCGAACGCCGCGCGTGGTTCGACCCGCCGTGGTATCCCGGCTCCACCATCCTGATGCACAAGCAGCCGGACGACATCTGGCGCATCGACTGGCAACTGCGGCCTGGTCAGAGCAGCGACGATGCATTGCGGCCGGAAGCCGTGCAGGCGTTCGTCACGCGCCATCTGGCGGCGATCGGCGAAGGCGGCAAGCCGTGGCGTCCGGTCTGGAGCTCGGTCTACCGCGCCGGCGCGATGACGCTCGACCGCTATCGCCATGGCCGCATCCTGTTCGCCGGCAATGCGGCCCATGCGATGCCGATCTTCGGCGTGCGTGGGCTCAATTCCGGTTTCGACGACAGCCACAATCTCGCCTGGAAGCTGGCCGCCGTCGTGCAAGGGCACGGCGGCGAGCGGCTGCTCGACAGCTATTCGGTCGAGCGCATCGAAGCCTTCCATTGCAACGCCGAGAACGCGATGCGCAGCACCGAGTTCATGTCGCCGCCCTCGCGCGGCTTCGAGCTGCTGCGCGAGGCCGCGCTGTCGCTGGCCGCGGCCGAGCGCGACATCGCGAAGCTGGTCAATCCGCGCCAGACGCAGGCGGTCGGCTACAGCGGCTCGCCGCTGTCGTTCGCCGGCAGCGACGACGACATGACCGGGCCCCAGCCCGGCGCGCTGATGCCGGACCTGCCGCTGCGCGAAGGCCATCTGTCGGACCTGCTGCAGCCCGGGTTCACGCTGCTGCATCTGGGCCCGAACGACCGGGACGTCGTCGCGCTGCCGAAGATCGCGGGACTGCACTACCTGCACCGCACCGACGTCGGCGCACCGTTCGTTGCCGGCGGCAGCGCCTTCTACCTGCTGCGCCCGGATCGCCACGTGGCCGCTCGCTGGCGCACGATCACTGCGAAAGCCGTCGAAGCCGCGCTGGCCGCCGCCCTCTGCCGCGAGGAAGAGACCGCATGACGACACCGCGACTCGGCGACGAAGCGCGCGACCGCTTGTACGCCGCCTGCGCTCACGCCATCAGCGAGGTCGGCAGCGAGCGCGAGGCACTGTTCCTCGCGCGTCTGGCCCTGCTGCTGTTCGAGGCCGTCGGCGACGAAGCGCGCTGCACGGCCGCCCTGCGACGAGCGGCGTGCGACGTCCCCTGCCCATCCCTGTCTGCCTGACCCGGAGTCCGTGCAATGATCGACGTCCATCATCACATCCTGCCGCAACGCTATGTCGATGCGGTCGGTGCCGGGCCGATCGGCTCGCAGGGATCCTCGGGACGCGTGCCGGCCTGGAGCGTCGAGGCAGCGCTGGAAGGCATGGATGCAGCCGGCATCGCCGTCGCGATCACGTCGATCTCGGCACCCGGCTTCGGCGTGCTCGCCGGCCAACCGGCCGCCGCGCTGGCGCGCTGGTGCAACGAGTTCGCCGCCCGGCTGGGCCAGGACCACTCGGCCCGCTTCGGCATGTTCACCGCGCTGCCGCTGCCGGACCTGGACGCGTCGCTGCAGGAGGCAGCCTACGCGTTCGATCAGCTTCACAGCGACGGCGTCTGCCTGCTGAGCAACTACGGTGGCCGCTATCTCGGCGCGCCCGAGTTCGATGCTTTGTATCAGGAGCTGGATCGACGGCATGCGGTCGTGTTCGTCCATCCGACATCGACTGCGGGCATGCACCTGGTCGGCGGCCTGTCGGCCTCCACGCTGGAATTCCCGTTCGACACCACCCGGGCGGTGGCCGACCTGATATTCGCCCGCGTCCCGGCGCGCTTTCCGAACATTCGCTGGATCCTCTCGCACGCCGGTGGCGCCATCCCGTACCTGAGCGGCCGGGTCGAGGTGCTGACGACCAACAATCCGAAGCTGCGCGAAGCAATCCCGGACGGCTTCCAGGCGGAGCTGCGCAAGTTCTACTTCGACTGCGCGCTGTCGTACAACGCGACGACGATGGATGCGCTGCGGCAGGAGGTCGGCAGCACGCAACTGCTGTTCGGCAGCGACTACCCGTTCGGACCGCGCGGCCAGATGGCCGGCACGGCTGCCGGCGTCGCGGCGCTGCCATGGAGCGAGGACGAGAAGCAGCGCGTGCGGACGGCCAATGCCGCGGCGCTGTTCCCACGCTGGCGCGGCCTGGCATCCGGCAACGACTGAACGCGACAACGACGCGACGACGATCGAACGCGGCAACGGCCGGACGCGAGACCGCGCGGCGAGCCGGTCAGGCCGGATCCCGGCCATCCCGCGTATCGGCGCGCCGCGGCGGCAAGTCCTCGCTCAGGCTGGACATGACTACCGGCCGGGCCGTGTTGGTCATCAGCACCTTCCGACGGAAATAGCGCAGGATCGCGGACGGCCCCATGCGCGACTCCCCGATGCCCGACAGCTGGAAAGCGCTCTTCTCCGCGTCCCGCGTGATGGCGATGGTCAACGTCGTGTCCTGCAGGCTGATGCCGCCCGCATCCAGCCGGCGACCGATTCGTTCGGCATCTTCGGGGGTGCCGGCGATCACCGCCGCCGACAGGCCGAACTGCGAGTCGTTGGCCAGGCGGACCGCCTCCTCCTCGTTATCGAACGGCATGACGGGAATCACCGGGCCGAACGTCTCTTCGACCATGATCTCCATCGAGTGATCCACGTCCACCAGGACCGTCGGCCGCATGTAGACGCCCCCGCCATGCCGCTCGCTCTTGCCGCCGGTCAGGATGCGGGCACCGCGTGCCACGGCGTCGTCCAGTTGCGCATCGACGATCGCGGCCTGCCGCTCCATGATGAACGGACCGATATGGCCGCGCGCGTCGTCCGGATAGTTGAGGCGCAGCGCCTGCGCCTGCTCGACCAGCCGCTGGACGAACGGCTGGAACAGGCTGCGATGGACATACACGCGTTCGATCGCATGGCAGATCTGGCCGGTCGCGAACACGCCGCCGCGCAGCACTGCCTGACAGGCCTGCTCGACGTCGGCACCGGCGGTGACGATGGCGGGGTCCTTGCCGCCCAGCTCGAGAAAGGCCGGGATGAAGCGGTGGGCGCAGGCTGCGGCGACCTTGCGGCCGGTCGCGACGCTGCCCGTGAAGCAGACCGCGTCGGCCAGCTCGATCAGCTGCTGGCCGGTTTCGCCGGCACCCTGCACGAACGTGAACACGGCGGCGAGCTCCGGTACCGCGCGGATCGCGTCCATCACCGGGTCCGAGAAGCGTGGGGCGATCTCGCTGCACTTGACGACGACCGCGCAGCCGGCGAGCAGCGCCGGAATGGCGTCCACCGTCGACAGGAACAGCGGATGGTTCCAGGGGCTGATGACGCCCAGCAGCCTATAGGGCTGCAGCTGCGACTCGAAGCGGACATTCGGCCAGATGGTGGACTGGCCGCGCCGGATCGCCGCTTCGATCAGCCCGGGTGCGCGGTCGCACCAGCTGCGCACCCCGCCGATCGTGACGTCGACGATCTCTCGCGACAGACGGAACCGGCCGGTATCGGCGCATTCGGCATCGACCAGGGCATCGCGACGGGCCTGCAGCACGTCGGCCCAGCGCCGCAGCACCTCGGCCCGCCCGGCGGCTTCGCGCGCTTCCCAGGCGGGCTGGGCGCTGCGCAGCCGCCGGCACTGCGCTGCCAGCTCGGCCGGGCTCGGCGGCTGGATGTGGTAGTCGAATTCGCCGGTGCGCGGGTTGCGGACCGGAATGCGGATCGGTTGGCTCATGGTAGGCAAAGGAGAGATCGAAAGGCCGTTCAGAAGAGAAGCCGAAGAGAAGCCGGTGGGAAGGAGGCCGGTCGGAAGATCACCCGATCGCAGCAGCGATCAGCTGCCGGTATTCGGCTGCAGTCGGCACATAAGGGCTGCTGCGGTTCACCGGACTGTCGGCGCAGTCCTGCGCCAGCGCGTCCTGGTCGCCGCCTCGGACGCCGGCCGCGTGCAGCGTCAGCGGAATCCCGCTGCGCGCGTTCAGCGATCGCAGCAGCGACCGGAATCCGTCGGCCACCGAGACGCCTGGCGGCAATCCCATCGCGGCGGCCACGGTCGCCAGCTTTGCCGGTACATGGCGCTGCAGCAGTTCCAGGCTGGGCGGCAGCGACAGCGCGGCGAGGATGCCGTGCGGTACCGGCCAGTGGCTGAAAGCCGTCGCCATCGCATGGGCCGGCCCGAGCCCCTTGCCGATGCCGATGCCGCCGGCGAGCGCGCCCATCATCAACGACGCGCGGGCGTCGCGGTCGCTCCCGTCGGACACCGCGCGCACCAGTCGGCCGGCGATGCGCGGAATGCCGGCCAATGCGATGGCGTCCACCAACGGGTTTTCGATCGGCGACAGGAACCCTTCGATGCAGTGGGTCAGTGCATCGAGCCCGGTCGCGGCCGTCAGCCGCGGCGGCATGCTGACCGTCAGTTCAGGGTCGCAGAGCGCCGCGCGCGGCACGAGTGCGGACGAGCGCGTGCGCAAACCGGGCCGGCCGGCGGCCGGATGAATGCCGGTGCTCGGCGACACCTCGCTGCCGGATCCGGCCGTAGTCGGCAACACCACCAGCGGAGCGACTGCCGTGACGATGCGATCGGCATGGCCGGCGTAGCGTTCGACGCTACCAGGATGGGTGGCCAGGATCGCCAGCATCTTGGCGGTATCGATCACCGAGCCGCCGCCGGCGGCGACGACACCGTCGCAGGCCGCGCTGCGGTAGGCGGCCGCGGCCAGCTCGATCGCTGCGAAGCAAGGCGGTTCGGTCACTCCGTCGAACACCAGCGCGTTCGGACCGCCCAACAGTGCGAGCACGCCGTCGATCGCGCCGCTGGCACGCACGCCGCGGTCGGTCACGAGCAGCGGCCGTCGCACCCCGAGCCGGGTCAGGACCTCCGGCAACCGCTCGGCGCAACCCGGCCCGAAATGGATGCGCGGCAGGTCCAGCAGCAGCGTCATGCCGGTACCCTCGCCTCGCGTGCGATCTGCTGCTGGACCACGCGACGGTAGTGGACCAGCGCGGCATCGGCCGCGATGGCCAGCAACGGCGTGTCCGGATCGAGGGCCAGGTTGCGTTGCTGGGCGTAGATCATCCTGCGGTCTTCCTCGAATGCCGTCATGACGTTCTCGAACAGCGCTTCGGTCACGCTCGCGTCCTGCTGCGCGAAATTGCGCGGCAGCGCGAAGAAGTAGTGCGCGCTGTGCTCGGTCTCCGGCGTGACAGCCTGGCAGGCGCGGAACTCGAGCGCATCATGGATGCGGCCGTCGGGCGCGCCGGTGCCGGCGGCCTGGACACCGGAGTGCATCACCAGGACACCCGGCAGCAGGAAGTCGTAGTGGTTCCAGCGATCGACGCGGCCGCCGAAGTCGCGCTGCTGCGCCTGGTAAGGGGCTGGAACGTCGTCGAGCTGCCAGCGCTCGACCCGCACGCCGCGGGGCAGGCGTTCGACGCGCGTCTGCGCCGGCCGTTCCGACCCGCCCAGCGTCGTCGGATGCACGAAGCCCACGTGAGAGAAGTCCAGCAGATTGTCGGCGATCAGGTCCTGGCGCGCTTCGTAGTGCAGATAGCCGGGTTTGTGGACCCAGTCGGGGTGATCCAGCGACGAGCAGTCCGGGATCAGCGCCGGATCGGCGTCATCCGGATCGCCGGGCCACACCCAGATCCAGCGGTGCCGCTCGACGACCTGGAACGAGCGAACCCGGAAGGCCTTCGGCACGCGATCCTGTCCGGGAATCTCGAGGCAGCGTCCGTCGCTGCCGAACTTCAGGCCGTGATACAGGCAGCGCACGTCGTCGCCTTCGCGGCGGCCCTTCGAGAGCGGTGCGCCGCGGTGGCAGCAGCGATCCTGCAGGCATGTCGGCTCGCCCGAGCCGCGCCGGTACAGCAGCATCGGAATGCCGACGATGCTGCGGCAGAACAGCCTGGATCGGTCCACCTCGTGGGACCAGGCCGCAACGTACCAGGCGTTGCCGACGAACGGTCCTGCCATCGGTCGCGAACCATTCCGTCGAGATCGATTCGTCGAAGTCAGCCTGTCGAATCGATCAGTTGAGGTCCAGCTGCAGCTTGCGGACGAACTCGCGTGTGCTGCCATTCTCCTGCTCCAGGTAGCGAGCGAGCTCGTCCGGCGACGAGGTCCGGGCGCTCAACCCCATTTCGCCGAGCCGCTGGACGATCGACGGCGTACCGGCCGCCTTGCGCAGCGCCCCGTTGAGCGTCTGGATGACCGGTTCCGGTGTACCGCGGGGCGCCATCACGGCCCAGATGTTGGAAGCCTCCACATCGGGCAGACCGGCTTCGGCATTGGTGGGCACGTCCGGGAGCTCCGCCATGCGCCGCGGCGCCAGGATGGCCAGCGCGCGAATCTTGCCAGCCTTGCTCTGGGCGATGGTGGCGGCCGGGTCCAGCACCATCATCGGGATCTGGCCCCCGAGGAGGTCGGTCACGGCCGGCGCGGCCCCTTTGTACGGGACGTGCAGCACGTCCACCTTGGCGCGCTGCTTGAGGACTTCCATCGCGATATGGTGGGGACTGCCGTTGCCCGGCGACGCATACGACAACGCGCCTGGACGAGCCTTCGCCTGGGCCAGGAATTCCGCCAGCGTGCGGGCCGGGAAGTCCTTGTGGACCACCAGGAAGAAAGCACTCTCGGCCGCGAAGCCCACCGGCACCAGGTCGCGATCGGGATCGAACGGCATGCTCTTGTAGATCGCCTTGCTGAGGATCAGGCTGCCGGTATCGCCGAAGAAGAGACTGCTGCCATCCTTGGCGGACTTCGCGACCTCCGCGCCTCCGATGGTGCCGCCCGCGCCCGGCCGGTTCTCCACCACGACTGACTGGCGCAATTCGCTGGCCATCTCCTGCCCGAGCATCCGCGCGACCACGTCGCTCGCACCGCCCGGCGGATAGCCGACCACGAGCCGGATCGGGCGGTCCGGCGTCTGCGCGGCCACGGGCCATGCGGCAGCGGTCAGGGTCGCGACGCAGCAGGCTAGAACGTAACGTCGATGGGTGATGCCGAGCATGTCGTCTCCTCGTGAGTCGCTTCCGGATTTGCTGGTATCCTAGGTATTCGGCTTCCCTTTGTCTGTCACCGGTTCCGGGGACGGGAATCCCCGGTCCGCAGGGCCGGGGGGCAACATGAACTCACCGACGAACATCGCACCGGCGCACCGTGCCGGAAACACGTTGCTGGCGCACGTGGTGGACAGCCTCGGATCCCGCGACTTCGCAGCAGAGCTGATGCGATGGCTGTACGCGGTGGCCAGTGCCGAACATTGCGTCCTCTATTCGCTGGGGCAGCAGGTCGAAGTGCTGGGCGCCCGCAGCATCGACGGGACCGATTTCGCCGAAGCGAACGCGCGCGAGTACCTCGATGAGGACCTGTGGCGCCAGGACAGCGGTTTCATGGCCGCGTACAGCGCACCCGAGCCGCTCGGAGCCGCCGTCGTCCGGGTGCGCAAGAGCACGTCCCGCAACACGCGGGTACGCAGCCAGATCCTCGAAAAGCTGTTCCTGTTCGGACGGCGCAACCACCGCTACGGTCTGAGCGTCCTTCGCGGCGCTGAGCATGCGCATTTCTCGGATCGCGAGATGCGGCGCCTGTCGGGCTATGCCGAGGTGGTGCTGTCTTGCTGCGACAAGCATGTCTCATATGCGCGCCTGGCCCGGCCGCGTGCAGCGCCGCTGCGCACGGTCGCCGAGATCGAACAGGCACTGGCCGCCGGGTCGCAGCGATTCACCGAGCGCGAGCGGCAGGTCTGCAGCCGCGTGCTGTACGGAACCTCGATACCGGCGATCGCCAGGGAACTCGGCATCCATCCCGAAACGGTGATCACCTACCGGAAGCGCGCCTTCGTCAAGGCGGGCGTGACGACGAAGCACGAACTGCTTCGCCAGTACCTGGCTGCTTAGCCTCGTTTCGATCCGGTGCCCGCCCCCCTGCTCCGTGCCCACTGCCAGGCGATCACCGCAAGCAGCAATCCCGCCCCGATCAGATCGAGCAGCCCCCCCGGGTAGGCGAGCATCAGTCCCCCGGCGAGCAATGCCAGCCGCTCGATCGGGTTGGTGCGCAGCAGCAGCCAACCCTGGAAGCCACCGGCCATGGCGAGGATCCCGAGCACGGCGGTCAGCGAAACCAGCAGTATCGAGCTCCAGTTCGCGTCACCCAGCCGGTCGAGCGAGCCCATCAGCAGCAGCCCGAGCCCGGCCGGATCGAGCACGAACATGAAGGGCACGATGAAGGCCGGCATCGTGTACTTCCAGCTTTGCAGCGTGGTTCGATAGGGGCTGCCCCCGGTGATCGCCGCCGCCGCAAAGGGCGACAGTGCCGTTGGCGGTGACACTTCCGAAAGCACGGCGTAGTAGAAGATGAACATGTGCGCCGCGTAGTCGGGCACGCCGAGCTTGATCAGCGCCGGTGCGGCGATCACCGCGCAGATGATGTACGAGGCGGTCACCGGCACCGCGAGCCCGACGATCCAGACGATCAGCGCGGTGTAGATCGTGGTCAGCAGCAACGACCCGCCCGCGTAATCCAGCACGATCGAGGAGAACTTCAGCCCCAGGCCGGTGAGCGTGACGACGCCGACGATGATGCCGGCCCCGGCGCAGGTGGCGCCGACGTTGAGCACGCCGACCGACCCGCCCTCGAGCGCCTTGATCAGCCGGCTGTCGCCGAAAGCTCGTGCCAGGCCACGGGGATCGCGGAACAGGTCGCGCGGCAGCAGCGCACAGTCCGGATGCAGGAAGCTGGTGGCCATTGCCAGGATCGTGGCCCAGAAGACCGCGAGCACCGGCGAGAAGCCCATCAGCATGAAGGCGACGATCGAGATCAGCGACAGGAAATGGAACCAGTAGCGCCGCGCCAGCGACAGGGCGCTCTCGACGGCATCGAAGGTCGTTTCGCTCATCCGATAGCGACGCGCATCGATCTCCACCATGAAGAACAGCGACAGATAGAACAGCAGCGTCGGGATGACGGCCATCAACAGCACGTCGAGATACGAGATCTTCAGGAATTCCGCGATCAGGAAGGCCGCCGCCCCCAGCACCGGCGGCGAGATGATCGCCCCGAGTCCGCCGGCAGCGAGCAGGCCGCCGGCCGCATTGCGTTCATAGCCGACCTTGGCCAGCATCGGATAGGCAACGCTGCCCAGCGTCACGGTCGTCGCGACCCCGGAACCGGAGGGCCCCCCGAGCAGGAACGACGCCAGCACGACGGTGCGACCTGCCCCGGTCGGCTTCGCGCCCATCGCCGCGAAGGAGAAGTCCACGAAGAACTTGCCGGCATTGGAGAACTGCAGCACGGCCCCGAAGATGGTGAACAGAATGATCAGCGTCGACGAGACGTCGACCGCGGTGCCGAAGATCCCCTCGAGCGTCATGTACAGGTGGCCGACCAGGCGGCCGATGTCATAGCCCTTGTGCGTCCAGGGCGCCGGCAGCAGGTTGCCGAACAGCGCATACAGGATGAACAGCGCGGTCACGATCGGCATCACCCACCCGGTCGTTCGCCGCATGGCCTCCAGGACCAGCAGGATCAGGACCATGCCCCAGACGATGTCGCCCGGATCGGGCATCGTGTTGCGGTCGGTGAAGTCATCACCGCCGTGGAGCATGTAGGCCACGACGGCGATCGCGGCGATCCCGGCAACCCAGTCCCAGGCCATGATCCGGTGCCGGTATCGCTTGGCCAGCGGAAACAGCAGGAAGGTCAGCACGAGGACGAAAGCCACGTGCACGGCGCGCAGGACATGCGTCGGCACGATCGAATAGGCCGCGTACATGTGAAACAGCGTCATCGCAACCGCGATAACGCCCACCACGAGGCGGCGCCAGCCGCCCAGCCGGTTGCTCGCGCCCTCTTCCTGCTCGATGAACTCCTCGGCCCGCGCCAGCGCCGCGTCGTCGACCACGACGCCGGCGCGGTCGCCCGCGTCGGCGGCCATCAGGCGCCCGCTTCCATCAGCGAAGCATCCGGCGAGATCGCGCCGCTACCGGATCGAACAGTCCGGGCCGATCAGAACTTCAGACCCTTCTCGGTGAAGTACCGGATCGCTCCCGGGTGAAACGGCACCGGCGAGGCGGCCGGCTTCTGGTTCTCCAGGAGGAAGTTGGCCGCCTCCTTGTGGACTGCAATCAGGTCGTCGCGCTTCTCGAAGATGGTCTTGACGATGTTGTAGGCGGTCTGGTCGTCCATCTTGTCGCTGGCGACCATGATGTTCATGACGGTGGCCTGCTTGTTGTCGGCGTCCATTCCCTTGTAGGTGTCTTTCGGGATGGCATCCTCGACGTACAGCTTGCCCCACTTCGCGTTCATCTTCCCGACCAGCTCGGCATGATCGATCATCCGGATCTTGGTGCCCGGGGTGCTGGCCAGATCGGTGACCGCCGCCGTCGGCAGGCCGCCGACCCAGAAGAAGGCGTCGATCTTGCGGTCCTTCATCGCATTGACCGACTCGGCCACGCCCAGGCGCTCGCGGCTCATGTCCTTGTCCTTGTCGAGCCCGGCCGCTTCGATCACGCGAAAGGCCATCACCTCGGTCGCGCTGCCCGGCGAGCCGGTGGACACCCGCTTGCCTTTCAGATCCGCGATCGACTTGATTCCGGTGGCCTCGACACTCACCACGTGCATCCGGTTCGGGTACATCACCAGCAGCGTGCGAACACCCACGGGACGGCCCTGGAACTTGTTCTCGCCCTTGATCGCGTCCTGGGCGGCGTCGGCCATCGTCATGCCGAGATAGGGCTTGCCGGAGCCCACCAGCTTGAGATTGTCGACCGAGCCGCCGGTGACCTCCGCGGTGGCTTCCATGCCGGGTACCGACTTGGACAGGATCGCCGCGATCCCGCCCCCGAGCGGGTAGTAGACCCCGCCGGTACCGCCGGTGCCGATGGACAGATTCTGGGCGCTGGCGGGCGCGTGCAACGCCAGCCCGACGAGTGCGGCAGCGGCGGACATGCAGGCTGCGCGCAGAAGATTGCTGGTCATGTGGTGTCTCCTCCGGATCCGTTGTTCGAAGAGCGGGCGATCCCCGGTGGTCCGACGCCCTGCTCCGGTGACAGCGGCTATGACACGACGTCACGCGCCGCCCCGTCAATGAGAACATGAAATCAATTCGCAACTCTTGACGAATCGGCGGCCCACCGCTCAGGGTTGACCCTGATTCGCTGGACCGGCTGCCGGCATTGCACGCATGGCCGCCCGGTCGGGCTCGGCCTGAAGCAGGGGCTCGGCAGCGTGCCAGATCCCGCGGCAGCGTCATCAGCGACTCGACGCCGGTCTCCGTCACCCGGACCATGTCCTCGACCTGAGCGCCGCCTGGATCGAGCGCTCGGCGATCCGGGCCGCACCGCGCAGGCGCTCGACTTCCTCGGGCGTCCCGCCGGAGTGTCGCGGTAGCCGTTGTCGACGCTTGCCAAGGATTCCCTTCAGCTGGCACGCGTCGCCCTGACTATCAGCGATCACCAGGGAACTCGGCATCCATCCCGAAACGATGATCACCTACCGGAAGCGCGCCTTCGTCAAGGCGGGCGTGACGACGAAGCACGAACTGCTTCGCCAGTATCTGGCTGCCTTAGATCGGTTGGGCCGAGGACGCGCAGCGGCTGGCCGGCCAGGGTGGTGACGCGCTGGTGTGGCCGGAACTTGCGAACGAAGGCGACGAAGAACTGGTCTGGTGATGAAGACCGGCGATATCTGGCTGGCCCAACTGGACCCTACGGTGGGCAGCGAGATTCGGAAGACCCGTCCGTGTCTCGTGATCTCGCCCAACGAGATGAATGCGCATCTGCGCACCGTCATCGTCGCGCCCATGACCACGGGTTCGAAACCGGCGCGCTTCCGCATCCCGCTCACGTTTCAAGGCAAGCGCGGCTTGATCGTGCTGGACCAGATCCGGACCCTCGACCGCGCACGTCTGGTCAAGCGACTGGGCGTGCTGCGACCGCCCACGCTGGCGGCGACGCTGCAGACACTGCAAGCCACGTTTACGCCGTAGTTCGACTTCCGGCCCGAGGCTACTTCGACAGGACCTCTACCGTGGCCGCGTACGTGACCAGCCGCCGGGTCGCCGGCGGCTCCGCCGTCCCGCGGATGCCGGCGTTGACCCAGTAGAGCCCCGGGTGTGGCCAGGTGATCGAGACACGGCCGTCGGCATCGGCCGTCATCTTCATCTCGCCAGTGGTGTCGCGGTAGCGATTGCCGCCCGGGACGACCTTCACCTGCAGTCCGGCGGCGGGCTTGCCATCGGCCAGGAAGCGCAGTTCGGACGCCTCGCCGGCAACGAGATCGTTCGGATGCGGCGTGTAGTCCACTTCCAGGCCACGCCCGGTCGGCTTGATCGGCGTCGGCTTGCCGGCGGTCACGAAGACTTCCACGCGCGACTGGACTTCCGAAACCGTCAGCTTCTGCGCGCCGGACGGCACGGCCTTCGCGAAGTCGGATCGCGATCCGTTCCAACGCTTGGGCTGTCCGTTTTCCTGCCACTGGGCCCGCAGGCCCTCGTCCACGACGGCGGTACGCCAAGTCCCGGATTCGGTGAGTTGCACGTCGAAGACCGTCCGGTAGCGGAAGCGCTCCAGCTTCGCGGGCGGCACGGTGCGCCCGTCCGGCGCGGTGATGACGAGGCCGTCGACTGGCATCGCATTGTGATTGAAGTAGAAGAGGTCGTTACCCCGCGCGGCATCGACGGTCAGCCATTGGCCCGGGCCGGACAGCACCGTCGACGACGGTACCAGGAACGAGCGGTGCGCCGAAGCGGTCGCCGGCAACATCGCAGCAGCAAGCGACGCTGCCGCCAGTACGGATTGGAGCGATCGGACGGACACGCGGTGGCGGCGTGAATTCTTTGCGGTCATGGAATCTCCGGGGTCAGGCTCGTTTGCCTGGCAGGCTGATCGAAAAGGGGGAAGGTGGTCGAGCTCGATCGATGACCTAGCTGTCGGGCTATGGGCAGGAGTCGCGCGACCGGGACGTCCGGCTCGCCAGGACCGTGAAAGCGAGGCCGACCAGCATTGCCGCCGGCGTCAGCACGCCGAGCCATGCGGCAATACCGATCGACACGTCTTCGGCCACGATGCAGATCGCCAATGCGGAACCGAGCAGCGCCGTGCCGGCCAGACGCGCCGCGAGGGCCTGCCCAGGGGTCGCGTCGTGGCCGAACACGTCGGCGGCATGGCGCAACATGACGGCACCGAGACAGGCGTTGCCGAAGATAGACAGGACGAAAGCGATCCAGAGCATTCAGCGATATTCCAAGTCGATCCGCCGTGTCGATCCGCCGTATCAATGCGCCGTATCAATGCGCCGCCTCAATGCGAGTCGCGCTTCGGCATACGCGGGCTGTCCAGCGCCACGGCGCCGCCGAGTTGACGATCCTTCGCCGCGTCGATGGCCGGCGGCTCGGAGCCTTTCGGCGCTCTCGCGGCCCGATCCGCTGCGAACTTCCGCCGCGGCGCCGGGGCGGCACGCCGGACGAGCACGAAAAGCGCCGCGGCATGGACGATCGCGAGGGCGAGCATGGCCAGATCGAAACCGGCGATCGGCCATTGCGCGCGCACCAGCGTTTCATGCAGTCCGGCACCGCCGGTCAACGGATTCAGGACCGGCAGCGCGGCGAACAGGATCGCGGCCACGGCCAGCTGTTCACGCCAGCCGCGCGAGCTGCCACGGATCGCCGCATGGAGCAGGCACACGCCCCAGATCACGAAGAAGCCCTGGATCTCCAGATCGCTGCGCCTGATCTGTTCCGCCGGGATCAGCCGGTTGAGCCAGAAGTAGCCCGCCGTGGCGACGGAGAGGCCGCCGATCGTGCCGAGGTTGAGCACCTCCACCAGCCGATGGCCGAACGGTGTCCGCCCCCGCTTGCGCCGCTCGGGCATCCGCTTCGCGACCCAGAGCAGCAGGCCGGTCGCTACCATCACGGTACCGAAGACACCGGCGAGGAACAGCAGCCAGCGGAAACCCGGTCCGGCGAAGCGACCGAGATGCGGCGCGGTAAGCACGTTGTAGGTCGCCGTCGTTGCCGTCGGGCGCGGCGGCTCGGGCGCCTCGCGCAGCGTGCCGGTCACGCCGTCGAAGACCAGGCGAGCGATCGCGCCGCGGTCGGTCAGCCGGTGTCCGGTCTGCTCGCGCAACTCCACGGTCGCCCGCCGCGTCCCGGGGTTGTTGACGACGATCGTGCCGACGCCATCGCGTGGCCACCGGGCCATCGCTTCGGCCATCATCGGCGCGAGCGGCGCGAGCGCTGCCGGCCCGCGGGCGCCGCCGCCCTGCGGCCCTTGCGCTGCAGGTTGACCACCACCTCCGCCTCCGCCGGCACCGAGCGCGCGCCGCTCGGTCGCATAGGCCCGCGTGTCGCCCTGGTAAGCAGCTTCCAGACCCCAGGGCATCAGCATGATCATCAGCAGCAGCAGTCCGCTGAACGTGATCATCACGTGAAAAGGCAGCGCCAGCACCGCCGTCGCGTTGTGCGCATCGAGCCAGGATCGTTGTCCCTTGTTCGGCCGGAACGTGAAGAAGTCGCTGAAGATCTTCCGGTGCGTGATCACGCCGCTGAGGATGGCGACGAACATCAGGCCGGTCGCGATGCCGACGATCCACCGTCCCCAGATGCGCGGCATCGCATGCAGTTCGAAGTGGAACCGGTAGAGGAAGCTTCCGCCTCGCGTCTGCCGGGTCGCGATCGGTTCGCCGGTGGCCGCGTCGAGCTCGGCTCGCTTGAGGCCGGCCCTGCCCTGCGCCGCGCCGGGCTCGCGCCAGCTCGCTTCGATCGCCACCTGTCGCGCACCCGGCATGACCAGCGTCCAGGTCGTCGCGTCCGGCGCCAGGCGAGTCAGCGCGTTGATGCCGACCTCGGCCGTCGCGACCGGATCGGCAGCGGGCACGGACCGATGCAACTCCGGTTTCATCCAGACGTTGACTTCGTCGAGGAAGTAGCTGAGCGTGCCGGTGAAGAACACCGCATACAGCAACCAACCGAGCGGCAGCCCGGTCCAGGTATGCAGCCAGGCGTTCGACTGGCGCAGGCCTTCCGTCTTGCCGTCCGGCCTCATGTCGATGCCCCCGGAAGCGTTGCCGCGAGCGCGACACCGATCACGGCGAGCGGCACGACGATTCCCGCCAGGGCCTTCCACGGCGAATGGCAGGAGAACACCCAGATCGCTGCGACGGCATGGACCACGAAGGCGAACATCGTCCCGAACATCACCGCGTCCGCCCGCGGCATCAGACCGGCCGCCGGCGCGCCGACGCTGATGGCGGCGGCGGCGACGGCGGCGAGCGCATAGCCGCCCGCGATCGCCAGCAGCATGCGCGCGAGGATATGCAGCCGATAGCGTCCGATCGAGACGGCGCCCCGTGGGCGAGCAGCGACGCCGCCAGCACGGGCAGCGACGCCGTCGGGGCGGGCAGCGACACCATCGGGACGGGCGGCGATGCCATTGGCGCTCGGGGTCGATGACATGATCGGTCCTGCAGCGGTCGGCCGGCTTCAGGCTGGCCGGGTTTCAGAAAGCGAGCTGCACGGTCATCGTGATGCGGCGCTCATCGCCGTAGAGGACCGTGCCCGGCGGGAAGCGCCGGCGCTCGTAGTAGGTCTTGTCGAACAGATTGCTGACGTTCAGCGCGACGCGCAGATCGCGTTGACCCGACAGGCGCCGGTCCCACGTCAAGCCGAGATCGACGAGGCCATAGCCCGGGTTGACGTTCGCCGTCGCGTCAGACGCGTTCCCGCTCCATGTTCCGTGCACTTCGGACCAGGCGCGCACGCCCAGGCCGAGGTTGAAGCGGCCGATGCGGTCGTTCTGATAGACGTTGAAGCGGTTCCACACCGACAGGTTGTGCCGCGGCGTGTACTCGACCGTTCGGCCGACGTAGGCTGCGGTCTCGTGCCGCAGATACTTGGCGCGCGTGTACGAGTAGCCGATCTGCGCCACCCAGCGCTCCGTGATCTGACCGGTGAGCCGGAGCTCCAGGCCCTGGGCGCGGGTCAGGCCGGCGAGCGCGTAGCAGACGTCGCTGCCGTCCGGCGGCTCGATGACGGGCACCGCCCCGCCGCCCGGCGTGCAAGCGAATCCATCGATCGGCAGCGCTTCGTTCTTCTTGTCGACGCGGAAGAGCGCAGCCGTCAGCATCGCCGCGCCGTCGAACAGATCCTGCTTCATGCCGAGTTCGTACTGCACGCCTTCGACCGGGTCCGTGATGTAGCGGCCGCCGGTATCGAGCAGCGTCAGGCCGGACTGCGGCAGGAACGATTCGCCGTAGCTGGCATAGACCATCGCCGTCTCGGACAGGTCCTGCATGATCGCGAGGCGTGGCGACCAGCGCTGTACCTTGGTCTCGGGTCCAGTCTGCGGCGTGCTGCGGTACTGCGACCAACCGGCGCCCAGCATCAGGCGGATCCGGCTGCCCGGCAGGTGCACGATGTCCTGCAGATAGAGGTTGCGATCCTCGCGCCTGGCCGACGGCACCAGTGGGTCCTCCCAGATCGCGAACCGATACGGGTAGTCGAGGTAGACCGGCGCATCGATGTCGATCGGGCCGACCGGATACGGACCGTTGTCACGAGACTGCGTGGCCACCGCGCGCCCGCTCGACGAACCGCTGGAGCGGCCGGCGCCGAGTCCGGCAAGCCAGTCATGACGCCAGCCCCCGGCGCGCAGCGTGCCGCTGAAGTCGAGGGATCCGGTGGCGCTGTCGCCTTCGCTCTGGCGGCCGCTGACATAGCGCTGCACCAGCCCGGCAGCTGAAGGGCCCCGCGCCGTATCGGTGGCGCGCGTGTTCTGCCACCACTGCGTGTAGTCCTGGTAGATCACGCCGGCGCGGACCTTCAGGCGTTCGTTGCGTGACCAGGTCGCATCCCAAAGCACCGTGTTCGTCTTGCGCTCGACGCGGTCGTTGCGGCTGCCCCAGAAGAAGTCGCGCGGCACCGGGTAGTACTGTCCGGCCAGCGGCCCGCTGGTGATCCGGAAATTGTTCTCCTGCTCCGGCACCGATTCGACGTCCGACCGCTCGTAGGTCAGCGTCGACTGGAACTCCCGATTGGGCCTCACCGTGACGGCGGCGAGCAGGCTCTTGGGCTCGGACCAGATGTGGTCCTGATCGTCCTCGCGGCGCTTGGCAGAACCGACGAAGCGATAGAGCAGGCGGCCGCTTTCGTCGACGGCGCCGGTCGTATCGATCATGCCGCCGAACGAACCATGGTCGTCGAGCTCGCCGCGCAGCACGGTCCGCCGTTGCGCCTGCGGCCGCTTGTAGTTGTAGCTGATGACGCCGCCCGGCTCGGCCGAGCCGTAGTAGAGGCCGGCCGGACCGCGCAGCAGTTCGATCGACTCCAGACTGTCGGTGCTGCGCAGCGTGCCCGCCGTGTCGCTGTAGGATGGAATGCCGTTCACGAGCGTCTGGCCCGCGGAGAAGCCGCGGATCTGGATCGCACGACTATGACCGCCGCCGGCATCGCTGTTGGAACTGTTGGTCGTCAGGCCGGCGAAGCCTTCCAGCGTCGCATAGATGTTGCTGTCGCCGCGCTCCTGGATCAACTCCTCGCTCGCCTGGTCAATCGAGAACGGGATCTGCCGCGGCGGCAGTTCCGTCTTCGTTGCCGACGACGACGGGCGGTCCGCCATGTACGGCGGAATCGTCGAGGTGACCTGCACGCTCGGCAGCGTCTGGGTCGGCCCGCTCGAGGGGGAGGACTCGGCAACGGCAGACCGGACGGCCAGTCCGCCATCGGCAGTCACCTCCAGCGTGAGGCCGCTGCCCGAGAGCGCAGCGCGGATGGCCGACTCCGGATCCATATGGCCCTGGATCGCCGGGGCGGAGCGTCCCCGTACGAGTGCGGGATCGACGACGAGCAGCCGCGACGACTCGCGGGCGATCCGCCGCAACGTCTCGTCGAGTTGTCCGGCGGGGATGGCGTAGTCCCGGGAATCGCGGGCAGCCTGGGCCAGAGCGATACTCGGCAGGGCAGCGGGCAGCAGGCCGGCCAGCACGGCCGCGAACGCGGTGGGTCGGAACAGGGACATCGGGGCAATCCTGGGCAGATGAGATGTGATGCGGAATCACACGCCTTGTGCCTCGAGCCCCCGCCGACCCCTCATTTCCGGTTATGAAATTTTTCGATCAAGTCCGCGCTTCGATTGTCGTGAACCAACCGCCGAAGTGACGCACCCGGATCGGCAATGTCGACTCCAGAACGCGCAGCACGCGTGCAGCGTCATCGAGCGGAAACACACCGGAGACCGGCAGCGCCGAGGCGCGGTCGGACACGCGCAGCACGTCGCGCCGATAGGGCCGCAATGCCGCGATGACGTCGCCGAGCGTGCCGTCCGCAATGTCGAGCAGGCCTTCGGTCCACGCGGCGACCGCACCGGCGTTCGCCTGCACGATTTCGATGCCGCGGCCATCGACCCACGCAACCTCCGGCGATTGCAGGATTCGCTTCGCGCCCGCGGCAGAATCCACGCCGAACCGTCCCGCAACAGCGGCCACCCGGGTGCGCCGGTCCCGGCGCTCCACGATCAGTCGGCCCGACGTTGCCGCGATGGCAGCGGGGCCGGCCCGCACCAGGAAATCCGTCCGGTCATTCGCGATCGACTCGATCGAGACCGCGCCGGCCGCCAGATCCAGACCGCGATCGCTGCCGGTGAACCGCGGCACGATGCGGCTGCGCGCGTTCAGCGTGACCCGCGTCCCGTCGGCGAGGACGACGCGTCGCCGCTCGCCAATGCCCGTCGCCATGCCGGCCGAACCCGGGATCGTCCAACCATCGCCATCGAGAAACTGGACTGCACCGACAGCGCCGAGCACCGCCAGCGTCGTCATGGTTCGGCGCCGTCCACCACTAGGCGGTACGGCCGGCGTCGAGATCAGGGCCGCCTGCAGGGCAGCCGCCTGCTCCGGCGCGCGCGCGCGAAGCGCCCGCAGCCGGTCCAGACCGGGCTCGAGCGCACCGTCGATGGCCGACGACAGCGTCGTCCAGGCCCGGCGATGCACGGCATCGGCTGCGAGCCATGCTTCGAAGGCGGCGGCGACTTCCGGCGCGGCGGTGTCGGCGTCCGGTCCGAGCCGGACGCGCCATTCGGCAGCGCTGGCCAGTTGCCGGCGGAAGTCCTGGGGTTTCGGGGCCATGCCGGTACCTAGGACCGATGATCCGTGGCGAAGGACCGGTTCTCCAGCGCGCGGAGATACGCGTCACGCAGATAGCGTTCCACCGTCGCCACCGACTTGCCGATCCGCTCGGCGATCTCTGCGTGCGTCATGCCGTCGATCTTGTAGAGCAGGAAGGCCTGCCGCGCCGCCGGCTTCAGGCCGGCCAGCCATTGGTCCAATTGGTCCAGCAGTTCCTGTGCTTCCAGGATTTCCTCCGCCGAAGGCGCCAGACGCTCGGGCAGGACCGCGAGCGATGCGAGCCACTCCCGCTCCAGGTCACGCCGCCGCCAGAAGCGGGCCAGCACGCGCGTGGCGAGCGTCGTCAGGAACGCGCGCGGCGTTTCCAGGCGCGAGGTTTGCGGCGAAACCAGCACCCGGACGAAGACGTCCTGCGTCAGATCAGCCGCGTCATCCCGGCAGCCCAGCCGGCGAAACAGCCAGCGCCGCAGCCAATGCTCGTGCTCGACGTAGAGAGTGCCCGGCACCGAGGCCGGCTGAGTATCCGTTACGAGGGTCATCAGCTTGCCGGTGCAACCGCACTTCCGGAACACCGTCCGTCCATCACGTGTAATGAGAAGAACTCTCATTCAAGATAACACGGTTTTCAGAGAGGGTAAACTCGCGGCGTTGAGCGCAACCCTTGGGGGCGGGATCCTCGCCTGGTCGACGCGCGACGCTACCCCTGCGCTGCCGCGATGCTCCGCACCGTCGCGAGCGTATCGGCCTGCTCTGCGGTCTTGTCGTCGCGATAGCGCTTGACGCGCGCGAGCCGCAGCGCCAGGCCGGCCGGATAGCGCGAGCTCTGCTGCAGATCGCTGAACGCGACCTCGACCACCAGTTCGGGCCGCACGTAGACGATCTGTCGATCGCGATGCGTCTCGCGGGCCAGGAGCTCGGCGGTCTGCCATTGCAGCATCGTGTCGGTCAGGCCCTTGAAGGTCTTGCCGAGCATCACGTACTCGCCGCGCTCCGGATCGCGCACGCCGAGATGCAGGTTCGACAGCAGGCCGGTGCGCCGGCCGCTGCCCCATTCGACGGCGATCACGACCAGGTCGAGGGTATGCGCGCGCTTGATCTTGAACCAGTCGGCGCCGCGGTTGCCGGCCTGGTAGGTCGATGCCAGCGACTTCGCCATCAGGCCCTCGTGGCCGGCTGCGAGCGCGCCGTCGTAGAAGCGCTGCGCGGCGCCGGCATCACCGGTGACCAGCCGCGGGAAGCGCGATGGCTCGGGCACGGCTTGCGCCAGCGCCTCGAGCCGTTCGGCGAGCGGCCGGTCGATCAGCGCCTGGCCGTTCAGCCACAGGCAATCGAAGAAATAGCCGCGGATCGGCAGCTCGATCATCATCCGGTCGACGTCGAGCCGTCGGCCGAAGCGGCGCATCGTGACCTGGAACGCGTGCGGCCGGCCGGCCTCGGTGAAGGCGATCGCCTCGCCGTCGAGGATCGCTTCGTCGACCGGCAGCGCGCGGACCGCGGCGACCACTTCGGGCACCGCGCCGCCGACTTCGTTGAGCGCGCGGGTATAGAGCCGGACCTCGTGGCCGCGCTTGTGCGCCTGGATCCGGGCGCCGTCCATCTTCCATTCGAAGTCGGCGGCGGCGCCGAACGCGGCGAGCGCCTCGGCCGCATCGGCAGCAGTCTGCGCCAGCATCGGCGCGACCGGCGCGAACAGCTGCAAGCGGAACGATTCGAGGCCGGCCGCGCCGTGCGTCAGCGCCGCCTGCGCGAGCACCGCGAGGCCGCCGGCGAGCATCGCGGCGCGGCGTACCGCCGCAGCCGGCAGCGCCGCGGCCGCGGCGATCGCGTCGACCATGACGCCTTCGAGGGCGCCCTGCCGCAGTTCGCCGAGCAGCAGCCGCAACAGGAAGTCCTGCTCGTCGGCGGTCGCGAGCCCGAACAGCTCACGCAGCAACTCGGCCCGCAGCGTGGCCGAGCCCGAGCCGCGCAGGCCGGCGATCGCGTCGAGCTTCGCGTCGACCGCCGCCAGCGTCAGCGTCGCCGCGGCGGCCCGCGGGCGCGCCGCCCCCCCC
>JBFWQR010000079.1:0-34611 GCA_050249335.1 Lautropia sp. | reverse complement strand
TGGCGCTCAACGGCCATGCCGACCATCGGCTCCCCAATACGCTCAACGTGTCCTTCGTCGGTCAGGTCGGCGCCGAAGTGCTGGGCCGTCTCGCCGGCGTGGCTGCATCCACCGGCTCCGCCTGCCATGCCGGCCGTGTCGAGCTGTCGCCCGTGCTGGCGGCAATGGCGGTCGGCGAGCACGTCGGCATGGGCGCGGTGCGCTTCAGCCTGGGGCGCGGCACGACGCGGGTGGAGATCGACACCGTGCTCGCGCAGTTGCGCGCCGGCGCATCCTGATTCCAGGCCGTGGTTCAGCCGATCCGCAGCCGGTCGATCGGCAGCTCGAATTCGCGCACGCGGCGGTGGATCGGCGGCAGGTGCGCGATCAGCTCGCGGTGCCGCTCGGCCAGCGCGGCGAACTCCTGGCGGACCACCGCACCCGCCGCGTCGGCGTCGTGCCGGACAGCGGACTCGTCGAACGTCAGCAGCCGGCCGTCGCGCATCACCGGGCGCCCGTCGATGATGACGGTGCTGACGTTGCGGCCGGTCTCGGCATAGACCAGCTGGCGCACGGCGCTATGCATCGGATGGTAGATGCCGTCGCGCGTGTCCACCAGCGCGAGGTCGGCGCGGCTGCCGACGCGCAGGCAGCCGACCCGGCCCTCCAGGCCCAGCGCCTTCGCGCTGCCCAGGGTGGCGGCACGAAAGGCGCGGCGCGCGGCGCCTTCGCGACCCTCGCGGTCCTGGTAGCCGAGGAAAATGGCGAAGCCCTTCATCGCCTGGAACAGGTTCTGCGTGTCGCTGCAGCTACAGTTGTCGCCGCCGAGGCCGACGTTGACGCCGGCCTCCAGATAGTCGTGCACCGGCGCGATACCGTCGAGCAGCTTGAGGTTGGCGACCGGGCTGCTGATCAGGCTGGCGCCGCCCTGCGCCAGCAGGTCGATCTCCTCGCGCGTGATCCAGATGCCGTGCGCGATCGTCAGGCGCGGGCCCAGCAGGCCGGCTCGCCGGAGCAGGCGCACGAACGAGCCGCCGTCGATCTGCTGGCGCACCCGCGCGAGCACGGCCTGGGCGCGCGATTCGTAGACGTGCGTGAAGACGCGCAGGCCACGCGCCTCGGACAAGTCGCGGATCCAGGCGAGCAGCGCCTCGGAGCAGCGTTCCGGCGTCGACGGCGCCAGCCCCCAGGTGATGCGGTCGGTGGTCGGCAAGTCCAGCACGTCGGTGACCAGCGCCTGCATCGCGCCGGGGCTCAGCGCGCCGGTGTAGCCGGCGGCCAGCGCCGGCGGCAGCATCTCGCGCCAGAACGGCATGGTGTCGATCGTCGGGCGATCGCCGATCTGCAGGCCCAGGCAGACGCGCAGGCCGGTGCCGGCATAGGTGTCGACGATCGCTTCGACGTGCTCGCGGTCGGGGCCGACGACGGTCACCATGTCCTGCACGGTGGTGATGCCGCCGCGAATGCATTCGGCTGCGCCGACGCGCGTGCGCGTGACCACCTCCGGCACCGGCCGGCGCGGGTAGAAGGACGGGAAGCTGTGCAGGCTCCAGACGTCCAGCGGCATCTGCTCGAACAGGCCCCGCTGCAGCACGTCGTGCGAATGGTAGTGGCCGTTGACGAAGCCGGGCATCACCAGCAGATGCGCGGCGTCCAGTACTTCGCAGTCCGCCAGGCCCGCGGCCAGCCCGGCCGCCGCCTCGCCGATCGCGGCGATGCGGCCGTCGTGCACCAGCAGGTCGGCGCGCGGCGGCCGGTCGAGCTCGCCCTCGGGGTCGAGGAGCAGGCCGGAGCGGATCAGCAGCGAAGCAGGTGCGGTGGACATGGGGCGGCAACGGTTGGGGGCGGACAGGTGGCGTGCGGCGTGCGGGGTCGTCTGCGAATCGACGCTGGCACGGATTGACGCTGGCACGTTGTATGCTAACTTCAACGGGTCGCAGATCGGTCGCGCCCGATCTCGTTTGCCGAAAGGAGGCTCCCGATGCGCCCGTACCTGCCAGCCCGTGCGTCCCGCCGCGATTTCATCTCGCTCGCCGGGGCTGCAGGCCTCGGCGGCCTGCCCGGCATCGCGTCCGCCCAGGAGGTCGAGATCGTGCTCGCCAACTTCGGCGGCGAGGCGCTCAAGAGCACCAACGAGGTCTATGCCGCGGCCTTCAACAAGATGGGCACGGGCGCCCGGGTACGGGTGGACGGCGGCGGGCCCACGTCGGGCAAGATCAAGGCCATCGTCGAGAGCCGCCGCATTTCCTGGGACATGGTCGATCGCAATTTCCACGGATCGCTCGAGCTCGGTCCGCAGGGCTTTCTCGAGGCAGTCGACTACACGATCGTCGATGCGAACAAAGTGCTGCCCGGCTACGCCGGCAAATGGGGGGTCGGATCGTACACCTACGCCAACGTGCTGGCGTGGAACAACAAGGCGTTCAGGAACGGACGCGCGCCGAAGACCTGGGCCGACTTCTGGAACGTCAAGGAGTTCCCGGGCAAGCGCAGCATGCGCAAGTACATCGACGGCGTGGTCGAAGCCGCGCTGATGGCCGACGGCGTGCCGGCCGACGCGCTATATCCGCTGGACCTGCCGCGCGCATTCAAGAAGCTGCGCGAACTGAAGCGCGACCTGATCTTCTGGGGCAACCATGCCGAGGCGCGCCAGTTGCTGCGCGACCGGGAAGTGACCATGGCCTGCGTGGCCCACAGCAGCGCTTTCGAGCTCAAGAACGAGACCCGCGGCGAGATCGACTTCACGTTCGACCAGGGCACGCTGTTCGTGTCGGGCTGGGCGGTGCTCAAGGGTTCTCCGGCCGGCAGGAAGAACTGGGAGTTCCTCGCGTCGACGCAGGATCCGCAACGCCAGGTCGAGATGCTGCGCCGGCTGAGCTGGGGCCCGATCAACCCGGCCGCCAATGCGCTGATCCCGCCCGAGCTGCAGGCGGTCAACCCGTCGAACCCGAAGCATCTGGCGGTCATGGCCAAGGCCGACAACGCCTGGTACGCGCAGAACAGCGCCGAGGCGCTCAAGCGCTTCTTCGACGAAGTGGTGGCGTGATCATGTCGGACGGACGCATGCCGGCGGACCGACGCATGCCGGACGGGCGCGGGCCGGTCCGGGCGGCCGCGATGAGCGCGGCGATCGACGAGGCGATGCTGTCGGTCATCCGGGCGCCGAAGGCGCGGGCGTCGGCGCTCGACCTCGCGACCGACGAGGTGCCGATCCTCGACCTGGGGCCCTACCTGGCAGGGGAGCCGGGCGCGCTCGACGCCGTCGCGCGCGACCTGCTGCACGCGTCGACCCACGTCGGCTTCTACTTCCTGGCCAATCACGGCGTCCCGCAGACGCTGATCGACCAGGTGTTCCGCGAGTCCGCCCGCTTCCACGCCTTGCCGCAGGCGGAGAAGGAGAAGCTCAAGCTCGACAAGAACAAGATCGGCTACTTCGGCTCCGGCACCACCGGCGGGCGCCGCCCGGGCATCAAGCCCAATCTCTATTCGGCCTTCTGCGTGCGCGAGGACCTCGCACCCGACGATCCGGACGTGGTGGCGGGCAAGCCGTTCCGCGGCCTGAACCAATGGCCGGCGAACTTGCCGGGCTTTCGCGAGACGGTGATGGCGTACTGCCACGCGGTGCGCGACCTGTGTCGCGGCATCCTGCCGATCTATGCGCGCGCGCTCGACCTGCCGCTGGACTTCTTCGACGCCGCATTCGTCAAGCCGCTGCTGAACATGCAGCTCAACCACTACGAGCGGCAGGCGGTCTTCGACGGCGACCAGTTCGGCATCGCACCGCATACCGACCGCACCTTCATCACGCTGCTGTGCCAGGCTCAGGTGCCGGGCCTGGAGATCCAGCCCTCCGGCGGCCGCTGGGTCACCGCACCGGCGCTGCCGGGCCACTTCCTGGTGAATACCGGCGACCTGCTGCGCCTGTGGACCAACGAGAGGTTCCTCTCCACGCCGCATCGCGTGATCAACACCTCCGGCGTCGAGCGGCACTCGATCCCGTTCTTCTTCAACCCCGACCCCGACACGCTGATCGAGTGCCTGCCCACCTGCCGGTCGGCGAGCGAGCCGGCCAAGCATCCGCCGCTGAGGTACATCGACTTCTACGAGTGGTTCGTGCGCCGCGGCTATCCCGACATCGCCAGCGCGATCGCCGCCAAGCAGGCCGCCGACGCCGGCTCGGCTCGGTAGGCGCCGCCGCCGCAGGCAGCCGCAGCAGCCGGCACTCCAGCAGCGCCCCCCAACAGCAGACCCTCCCAACAGCAGACTCCCCGGCAGCAGGCACCCATGCCAGCAGGAAAGGCACCTCGGCCTTGAGCCTCGTCGTCACCAGTCTCAGCAAGGTCTATGGACAGACCTGCGCGCTCGATCGCGTCAGCCTCACCATCGAGAAGGGCAGCTTCACGACCCTGCTCGGCCCCTCGGGCTCCGGCAAGAGCACGCTGCTGATGTGCATCGCCGGCTTCTCGCAGCCGACCGCCGGCCGCATCGAGCTCGACGGCACGGACCTCACCGACGTGCTGCCCGAGCGGCGCGGGCTCGGCGTCGTGTTCCAGGGCTACATGCTCTTTCCGACGATGACGGTCGCGAAGAACATCGCCTTCCCGCTGCGCATGCGTGGCCTGCCGGCCCGCGAGATCGACGCGGCGGTCCGGCGCATGCTCGAGCTGGTGGAGCTCGAGGCCTATGCCGATCGCAGGCCGGCGGAGCTCTCGGGCGGGCAGCAGCAGCGGGTGGCGATCGCGCGGGCGCTGTCGTTCAACCCGTCGGTCGTGCTGCTGGACGAGCCGCTGTCCGCGCTCGACCGGGCGCTGCGCGAGAGCCTGCGCGCCGAGCTCAAGGCGATCCATGCGTCCACCGGCGCGACCTTCATCATGGTCACGCACGATCAGGAAGAGGCGCTGTCGCTGTCCGACCGCGTAGTGGTGCTCAACCAGGGCCGGGTCGAGCAGGCGGGAACGCCGGCCGAGCTCTACGAGCGCCCGCGCACGCTGTTCGCGGCGCAGTTCATCGGCAAGACCAATCTGACCGAAGTCACGGTCGACGCCGGAGCCGACGGCCTGGCGAGCTGCCGCGGTGCCGGCGGCGCCAGCGCGCAGGTGCTGCTGGAGCCGGAGCGCGGCGTGCCGGCCGGCGAGCGGCTGCACCTGTCGGTTCGGCCCGAATCGTTCGCGCTGCTGGCGCCCGGCGAAGCCGCGCCGCCGGGCTGGAACGTCGAGTCCGGGCAGGTGGCCGAGGAGAGCTTCGAGGGCTACGACCGGCTGCTCGGCATCGACACCGGCTTCGGCCGCCGCCAGGTGCGCGTGCGCGCGAGCGGCAGCGCCGGCCTCTACGCGGGCGGCACCGCGCGCACGCCGGTACGGATCGCCTGGCCGCCGCAGGCCGGCCATCTGATCGGGGTGCACTGACGGTGACCGAGGCGGCCCTCGGCGCGCACGGCCCGGCTGCGCCCCGGGCTCGCCTGCGGCGACTGTTCGCGCCGGGTTCGACGATGATCCTCGCCGTGCCGGCCGTGCTGCTGCTGTGCGGCGTGTTCGTGGCGGCGGTGCTGATGGTGCTGGCGATCAGCTTCACCGACCCCGAGCCGGGCCTCGGCAACTACGCGCAACTGCTGAACTCGCCGGCGATCCAGACGATCTTCGTCAAGACGCTGGCCATCAGCGCCGTGGTCACGCTGCTGGCCATCATGCTCGGCTACGTGATCGCGTTCACCATGGTGTTCAGTTCCAGCCGCTGGCAACTGGTCATCCTGGCGTGCGTGCTGATCCCGCTGTGGTCGTCGGTGCTGATCCGCGCCTTCGCCTGGGTCACCCTGCTGCGCAGCAACGGGCTGGTGAACCAGGCGCTGATGGCGCTGGGGTGGATCGACTTCCCGCTCGCGCTGATGCGCAACGACACCGGCGTGATCATCGGCATGGTGCACGTGCTGCTGCCGCTGGCGACGCTGCCGATCTACTCCGCGATGAAGGGCATCGACCTGCGGCTGCTGCAGGCCGCGCGCTCGCTCGGCGCGCGCGAGCACCAGGCGATCGTCGGCGTGTTCGCGCCGCTGACGGTGCCCGGCGTCGCGGCGAGCGCGGTGCTGGTGTTCGTCACCGCGCTCGGTTTCTACGTCATCCCCGCGATCCTGGGCGGCGGCAAGACCGTGCTGCTGACCGAGTACATCGAGGTGCAGATCTCGGCGACGCTGCGGTGGGGCCTGGGCACGATGCTGGCCACGGTGCTGCTGGCGGTGGTCGGCTGCCTGCTCGCGCTGGGCGCGCGCCTCCCGGCACTGCGCCAGCGGTTCGCGAGCTTCTGATCGCGAGCATCCGAAAGTGCAACGGCCTCCAGGCTCCACGCTGCCACGCTCCATGCTGCTGCCGGCCGCCAGGATCTGCACGGTCGCGCTGGCCTGCTATCTGCTGATGCCGCTGCTGGTGATCATCCCGGTTTCGCTGACCGACCGGCACGTGCTGTCGCTGCCGTCCGAGACGCTGTCGATCCGGCACTACGTCGCGCTGTTCTCCAGTCGGGAATGGCTGCACGCGGCGCTGCAGAGCGTCGTGATCGGGCTGGTCAGTGCCACCGCGGCCACGCTGCTGGCCTTCCTCGCCGCCAGCGCCGTATGGCTCAACGGCGGGCCGCTGGCCCGCGCGGTCTCGGTGCTGGCGATCACGCCGATGATCATGCCGTCGATCGTCACCGCGCTCGGGCTCTACAAGTTCTATGTGCTGACCGGACTGATCGACACCTACCTCGGCGTCATCATCACCCACACCATCATCGCGCTGCCGTATCCGTTCGTGCTGTGCCTGGCAGGGCTTTCGGGGCTGCCGCCAGCGCTGTTCCTGACGGCGCGCTCGCTGGGCGCCGGGCCGGTCAGCGCGCTGATGCGCGTGATCCTGCCTTCGATGTGGGTCGCCGCGCTGTCGGGCTGGATCTTCGCGTTCCTGCATTCATGGGACGAGCTGCTGATCACGATGTTCATCTCCAGCCGCACGGTGCACACGCTGCCGCGGATGATGTGGGACGGGCTCAACGAGAACTTCGACCCGGTCATCGCCGCGGTATCGGTGCTGCTGCTGCTGCTGTCGACGCTGCTGCTGGCGCTCCGGGCCTGGGTGGGGAAGCCGGCCGCAGCGGGGGATCGGTAGGCCGCGCCAGGATGGCTCTCTCGCGTTCGTCCCGTGGATCCTATAGAATGCGATCGATTCTCATTTGCCTATGAGCCCGTCCTCCCACCGGCCTTTAGGCATAGGAAGGGCACTGTGGGTACCGCAGAGTTCACGCTTCAGCAGCACGTCGAAAACCTGTATGTCGACCATCACGGCTGGCTGCGCGCGTGGCTGCGCCGCCGGCTGGGAGATTCGTTCATAGCGGCTGATCTGACGCACGACACCTTCCTGCGCGTACTGGGCAGGCGCGAGATCGTCGATCTGCGGGAGCCGAGGGCCTATCTGACGACCATTGCCCACGGTCTCGTCGTCAACCACTGGCGGCGCCAGGAAATCGAAAACGCCTATCTCGAGACGCTCGCCACGTCGCCCGAGGCGACGTCTCCGTCTCCCGAGACCCGTGCGTTGCTGGTGGAGGCACTTTGCGAGCTCGACGCGCTGCTGGATCGCCTCAATCCGAAGGCGCGCAGCGCGTTTCTGCTTGCCCAGCTCGACGGATTGACCTATGGCGAGATTGCCGCGCGGCTCCAGGTGTCCGAACGCATGGTCAAGAAATACATGGCGCAGGCCATGCTGCACTGCCTGACGTCCGGGCTGCAGCCGGATACGCTGCTGGTGAAATGAGATCACTGGCCGCGGGCGCTGCGGTGGATTCGACCGCCGAGGCGGCCTTTCGCGTCCTGCAGGAAGCCGCCGAGTGGTTCGCCTTGCTGCGCTCGCCGAGCGCCGGCACCCAGGACATCGAGCGCTGGCGCAGCTGGCTTGCTGCCGATGCTGCGCATCGGGAGGCGTGGGCGCGCGTCGAGGCCATCAGCGGGAAGTTCGAGCGCCTGCCCACCGACGACAAACCCGCGGCGCGCCACGTTCTGGATGCGGCCGCCGAGCGGCAGGCCACGCGGCGCCGTGCAATCCGGGTGCTGTCTCTGCTGTGCGGCACCGGTGCCGGCGCCTGGGCCGTGGGGCGGTTCACCCCGTGGCAGTCCTGGACGGCAGCCTACCGCACCGGCACCGGCGAGAGCCGGGAAGTTCGCCTCGCCGATGGCGCCAGCATCTGGCTGAACACGGACACCGCGATCGATGTGGACTACAGCGCCACGCTGCGCCGAATCGTCTTGCGAACCGGCGAAATCCTCGTCCAGACGGAGCCGGATACTGCCGCGCCGCCACGCCCCTTCGTCGTCGAAGCCGATCAAGGGCGATTGCATGCGTTGGGTACGCGCTTCAGCGCGCGTCGACTGGACGACGCCGGCCTCGTCGCCGTGTTCGACGGTGCCGTGGAGATCCGGCCACGGAATCCGGCGGCCGGCACCCGGGTCGTCCGCGCCGGCGAACAGGCCCGCTTCACGGCCAGCGGCGTCGCACCGGTGACCCCGGCCGAAATGACACGTCAGTCCTGGGTCAAGGGACTGCTGGTCGCGGAGAACATGCGACTGGAGGATTTTCTCTCGGAGTTGTCGCGCTACCGGCACGGCTATCTCGGCTGCGATCCCGCTGTGGCAGACGTACGGATCGTCGGGACCTATGCCTTGGCCGACACGGATCGCGTGCTCGCTGCCCTGGAGGCAACCCTGCCGGTCCGCGTGCGCGCTCGCCTGCCGTGGTGGACGGTGGTGGAGCCTCGGTAGCGAGCTGCCTGGCCACCACCAAGTTTTCTTCTTGCGGGTGGTTCCCTTTTCGACGGGTTCGATTGGCATCCATGGTGAAAGCCATTCGGCCTGTCCATCGAAAAGGGTCACTTCATGCATTCGTCGCGTCCTCGCCATGCTGCATTTCGTGCTGAGTCACCGCCCGAGCGCGGGCCTGCCGGGGCGCGGCGTCGGCATTGCGCTGCGCTCGCCTTTGCCGTCCGAGCCACGCTGCTGGGTGCATCGGCACTGACTGTCGTACCGGTCCTGGTGGCGCCGGCGCATGCCGCCGATACGACCAGCGTTCCCGCTGAAAGGCGATTCGATATTCCTGCCGGCCCGCTCAGCCGCGTCGTCAACCAGTTCGCGGCCGAGGCGGGCGTACAGGTTTCCGTCGACGCCGCACTGACCGCGAACCTGACGAGCCCGGGGCTGAAGGGCTCGTACTCGGTGCAGTCCGGCTTCGCCTCGTTGCTGGCGGGGACCGGACTGGTCGCCGTGAGCCGCGGCGACGGCGAGTACACATTGCGGAAGGCTCCGCTGCCAAGGGGAGGCGACGCCGAAAACGTGGCGACGCTGTCGCCGGTGATCGTGACGGCCCGGCCGGCACGCGCCGGCGACCTCCCTGGCGCCTATGCCGGCGGCCAGGTCGCGCGTGGCGGGCAGCTGGGCGTACTGGGCAACGTGAATGTCATGGATGCGCCGTTGAACATCACCAGCTACACCGCCCAACGCATCCAGGATGCCCAGGCGCAGTCACTGGACGCCATCCTGGCGGATGATCCATCCGTCCGGGCCTTGAGCTCGGGCTACGTAGGCCAGCAATTCAGCATCCGAGGCATGGGTCCCACCGGCGGCGCCAGCTTCAATGCCGTGTCTTTCCAGGGCATGTTCGGCGTGGCGCCCGACTATCGCACGCCGATGGAGCTCGTCGAGCGTGTCGAGATCATCAAAGGGCCGACGGCGTTCCTCAACGGATTTTCGCCCTTCACGATCAACGGCGGTGCGGTCAACCTCGTGCCCAAGCGGGCCACCGACCAACCGGTGAACCAGGTCGGCCTGAGCTACAGCCCCGATGCGCACTGGGGGACGCGAGCGGATGTCGGGCGTCGATTCGGCGAGGACAAGCGGTGGGGGATCCGCGTCAACGGCTCGCTGGAGGACGGCGAGGCCAGCATCGAACAGAGCGATCGTCTGCGTCTGGGGGGCATGGCGCTGGATTACCGCGGCGAACGGCTGCGTGCCTCCCTGGACCTGATGGATCAGGACGTCGCTCAGCGCGGCTTGATCTCCTATCCCAGTTTTCGGCCCGGAGCCGCCATTCCCCGCGCGCCCGATGCGTCGATCGGCGGCATCTTTCTGCCGGGTGCGGGCTCGCAGCGCGTCCGCGACAAGGCGGCGCTGCTGAGCACCGAATACGAGATCAACAGCCACCTGAGCGCGTTCGCGAACCTCTCGCGACACCACAGCGACGTGGACTTTCGGCCCGCCAGTTCGTACAACGCGGATGCCCAAGGCAACTTCCCCGCCGTCGCTTCGACCAGGATTCTGAACGACACCACGACGACCAATGTCAACGGCGGGCTGCGCGTGAAGTTCGCCACCGGGACGATCGGCCATAGCGTACTGCTCAGCTACGGACGGCTCGGGCAGACGACGGACATCGATTACTACAACAGCCCCGCCAACCCGCCGATCGCGTCGAATATCTACCACCCCGTGCCTATCCCGCCCTTCGTCGATGCCAATACGGTTCACAGCCGCGGCATCTACCGGAAGATCGTCAGCACCGGCCTGGCGGTCGCCGATACCGCGACGATGCTCGATGACCGGTTGCTGGTCACGGTCGGCGTGCGCCGGCAGAGCATCGAGATGGATCAGGTCAACACCCTCAACGGCCAGGCGCAGCCCGGCTACGACGAGTCCGCCACGACGCCCATGGTCGGCGTGGTATTCAAGATCCGGCCGGCTCTGTCGGTCTATGGCAACTATATCGAAGGTCTCACCAAGGGCGACGTGGTGACCGATACCACCGCGCCCAACTACGGCGACGTCTTCGCACCCTATGTCACCAAACAGCGCGAAGCCGGCCTCAAGTGGGATCTGGGCGCGATCCTCACGACGCTCAGCGCTTTCCAGATCGCCCAGCCCGGCCTCGGCAGAGACCCGGCGACCGCCATCTACGGCATCAACGGCAAGCAGCGCAACCGCGGGCTCGAATGGATGTGGTTCGGTGAGCCGGGCCCGGGCATTCGGCTGTTAGGAGGCGTCGCGTACACACAGGGCAAGGTGGTCCGATCGCCGGGCGGCGCGTATGACGGCAACGATGCGATCGCCGTGCCGCGCTGGCAGGCCAACGCGGGCGGGGAGTGGGACATCGGGGCGATGCCGGGCGTGTCCTTGAACGCCCGCATCGTCTACACCGGAAGGCAGTTCGTCGATAGCGCGAACGTGCAGTCGATCCCCTCGTGGACCCGTGTCGACGTCGGTGCGCGTTACAGGGTCAAGCTCTCGTCTTCGCGCGCAGTGACCGTACGCGCTCTGGTCACCAATCTGTTCGATCGCGGCTACTGGGCCTCGGCCACTTCGGGTGGACTGGTGCAGCAGGGACTGCCCCGCACGTTCTACTTGTCGGCCGCGCTCGATTTCTGAGGCCTCCGTCGTGTACGCATGCGTTGCCGTCGGACTGGTGCTGGCCGGCGCGGTGGCTTTTCTCGGCGGTGCAGTGCGCCGCAGAGCGAAACCCCGGGACGGCGTTTCGAAGTGGCTTGCCGCTTCGGGCGCGGCGCTGCACGTCATCGCCGCCTGGATTCTTGCCCAGCAGATGCGGTCGGCCACGGCCATTTTCTTCGTGCTCACGGTGAGCATGGCCGCTTGCGTGGCGCTGCCGTACCTTGCCGCGCTGACCCGTTCTTCTCGAGTTGCGAAAGTTGCGCCAAGGCACGCAGATCCGAAATGAACCGGCAGCAGACCCGTTCCCCCCGGCAGGACTGGCTTTCCAGGACTCTGGCGGGGCTGGTCGCAGGCCTGGTGATCGGCTTCGCGGTGGCCGGACTGTTCCTGCATCTGATGCCCGGCAATACCATGAATGCCGGACGCTACTTCGTCTCGCGCTGGATCGTCATCCCGGTGTGGTTGTCCGTGCTGAGCCTGGTTTATCTGTTTCGCGACGGCAGGCGCGCCTGGACTGTATTGGGCGTGGCAGCGTTGTCGGGCATGGCTGCATTGCTGGCCTGCCGGACCTTCCTGCGCTGAGAGCCTGTCAGCCGATCGCTGAGTCCCGGCATGCGCGCCGACATCATCCGTACCTATAAATCCGTGCACACCTGGACCGGCGTCATCAGCGCGCTGGCGCTGTTCGTCTGCTTCTATGCAGGGGCTCTGACGATGTTCCTGGGGCCGCTGACTCGTTGGGCATCCCCTCCCGCGACGCAAGCCGAGCGGACCAGCCTGCATGCCATGCCGAGGCTGATCGATCTCGTATTGCAGGCGCGTCCTGAGGCAGCCAGGAATTTTTGGCTCGAGTTTCAGAGCGGCGATACTGCGAATGCGCGGCTGGTCTGGGACACGCACGATCCTGCCGGAACGTCCGTACCGTGGCACGCATGGCTGGCACCGGATGGCGGCCTGCGTGTCCGGCAGGACTCGCCGACGGGGGATCTGGCCGGGTTCATCAATCATCTGCATCAGACGGCCGGGCTGCCGTTGCCGGGGGAGGCGGGCGTCACAGCGATGGCAGCGGTTGCCGTGCTGTATGCGATGGCATTGGTGTCCGGCATCATCATCCTGTTGCCCTCGCTGGTCAAGGACCTGTTCATGCTGAGGGTCGGCCGCAATCTCAAGCGCATGTGGCTGGACATGCACAACGTCGTCGGCCTTTTCAGCCTTCCTTTTCACCTGATCATGGCGCTGACGGTCGTCATGCTCGGTCTGATCACGGTGCCCGCGTTCGATTCGCTATTCGGCACGGCCGTCTACGACGTCGATCAGCGCGCAGCGTTCAAGCAGGCGAATCGTCGGTTCGCGCCTTCGCCGGCCGCGCCGGACGGTCATGGTCCGGCACCGATGCTGAGCCCTGGACGTCTTCTGGAAGCGGTCGAGCGCCATGCACCGACGTTCCAGGTCGACCGCATGACCTACGTCGATGCGGGAAGCCGAAACGCCCGGGTCCGCGTGACCGGTCTGGTGCGCGAAACGCTGAGTTGGGGAGCGGCTGCCACCGTCGACGCCACGACCGGAGAGATCGTGGTCGGGAACATGTTGCCGGGCGCGCAGGACACCTGGTGGGCGGTGCTGGGCAGTTTCGTCGGACTGCATTTCGGCTACTACGGCGGGGAAGCGGTGCGCTGGGGCTACTTCTTCCTCGGTTTGGCCGGCGCGTGGCTCTTCTATTCGGGCAACCTGCTCTGGATCGAGACGCGTCGCAGGGCACGACGCGAGGGTGCCGGTGTTCCCGAGCAGCGCAAGGACACGCGATGGCTGGCCGCCGGAACCGTCGGGGTCTGTCTGGGCTGCGTTGCCGGCATCTCGCTGGCCATCGTTGCCACCAAGTGGCTGCATGGCCACGTGGCCGATCCGAATGCCTGGAACCGCTACGTCTACTATGCCGTTTTCCTCGGCGCAGTGGCCTGGGCATTCGCGCGCGGGGCAGCACGCGCTTCGGTCGAACTCTTGTGGCTCTCGGCAGCCTCGACGCTCGCCATTGCGCTGACCACGCTGGCGGCCTGGCTGTTCCCGTCGCTCGGCGTCTGGGCGCATACCAGCGCGGCGGCGCTGGGTGTGGACATCACGGCGCTCGCCGGCGCCCTGTGCTTCGCATGGATGGCGCTTGCCACGGCTCGACGCGTGAAGCACGGCCCGGATGACAGCGTATGGTCGGCACGGCAGCCGGAAGACGAAGAATCCCCGGTATCAGCGGCGACGCGAGGGGCATGAACGATAAATCGGCTGGCCGAGGCGACCGCGCATTCGAGCACCGTGTCGTGATCGTTCGAGATATCACGATATCATCGAGCGCAGTCCGAGGCTGACATGGCTCAGATCATCGTCCGCGATCTGGAAGACGACGTGAAAGCGCGCCTCAAGCGGCGCGCCGCGCAGCACAAGCGCAGCATGGAAGAGGAGTTGTCCATGCTGATGCACAGGGCGCCGGAGGCTGCCGTCGTGGCATGGGTGGATCGCCAGCCGGCCGAATCCGTCTGGATCACGAGCGTCACGCTCTTGAAAGTGCGTCTCGATCTGGCACTGCTACCCGCAGGCCGGCGACGGCAGGCGCTCCAGGCGGCTTTCGCACGCTTGTTGGAAGAGGATCTGGAGAATCGCGTCCTCGATTTCGACGCCGCCGCCGCAACGGAGGCCACGGCGCTCGCCGCCGAGCGGCGGCGAGCCGGGCACCCGGTGGACATCCGCGATACGCAGATCGCGGGTATCGCGCTCGCGCGACGCGCGACGCTGGCGACCCGCAACCTGCGCCATTTCGCCGACCTGAAGGTGCCCGTCGTCGACCCTTGGACGGACTGACCGGATATGGCAGCCCGCCCAATCCAGCCACGCATGAGCCGGGACACCGTCTTCATCGTGCTGTTCCGCGGCGTCGGCGGCAAGACGCAACTCCCGACGAAGCCGCTGCGCGAGAAGCTGACGAAGGCCGGCTTCCGCAACGTCGCGACCTACATCAACAGCGGCAACGCGGTGCTCCGAAGCGAGCTTCCCCGTTCGGCGGTGGTCTCGGCGGTCGCCGAACTGTGCGCGCGGGCGTTCGGCTTCGACAAGGCGGTCTATGCACTGACGCGGGCGGAATGGAACGGACTGATCACCCGGAATCCGTTCCCGGACGCCGTCGCGGTGCCGAAATTCCTCCATCTGGCGGTCCTCGAAGCGCGTCCCGACGACGCCAAGGTCGAGGCGCTGCGCGCATTCGCGACCGACGGCGAACGCATCGCCGTCGTGGGCAAGGCCGCTTATCTCCATACTCCGGGCGGATTCGGCCGCTCGGAGCTCGCCGCTCGATTCGACAAGGGCATCGGCGTTCCGAACACCGCGCGCAACTGGAACACGGTGCTGAAGCTGGCGGAACTGGCGGGCGAAGTCGCCCGAGGGTAGCGGGCGGCCGGCGTGGCAGCGTGCCCGCGGCCGCCGCCATCCATCGTCTGGCTATACTGGCGGACGGAGATGGCATTCCTCCGTTAACCGCCGCAGCCTGCGGCTGATGATGCCTACGACTGGCCGGACAGGCCGCGTAGGCATTCTGCTGCCTGTCCTCGAGAACGACGTTCAACAGAGGACGATGCAGTGTGGAAACCCGTTCTTGCCATTGCCGCGGGCTCTCCACCTTCTCGACGTTCTCCGTCGAGATTGCCAGCCTGCTGCAACGCGGCCTGTATTCCTGGGCCGTCAGCGCGATCGTCGTCCACGTCGCGGGATCGGTGGTCATGACGCTGGCCGGCATCGCCACGGTCGCGTGGCTCAAATTCTCATGAGGAGCTCGGCATGAACGGTTATCAGGTCACCTTCTTCACACAGCAGGATCGGCGCCACGACGGCAAGCCGCTCGCGGACTGGCTGGTCCATCTGGCCGCTGAGCTGGGCCTGCGCGGCGCCACGCTGATTCCCGGCAGCGAAGGCATGGGACACGACCGGCGCTTCCACTCGGCGCATTTCTTCGAGCTGACCGACCAGCCGCTGACGGTGCAGATGGCCGTCACGAGCGAGGAAGCGGAGCGTCTGTTCCAGCGGCTGCACGCCGAAGGCGTTCATCTGTTCTACGTCAGGACGCCGGTGGAATTCGGCAGCATCGGGAATCCGGAAGACTCCATGACTCCATGAAGAGCCTGCCATGAGCGCACACGGCCGCTCCGCGAGCGCAGCATCGTCAGGCTGCCGCGCCGAATGCAGGGCTGGAGAGTCAGCGCGGCGCGTGCAGCGCTTCGCTCAGAACAGCCGGCCCAGGCAGAACCCGACGATCAACGCGATTCCGATCCAGACCCAGGTCCGCGCCGACCAGCCGGCTGCGGCTCCGGTGCTCGCTGCCGGCGGAGCCGTGCGATTGCTCTCGGCGTCCCGATGCCCGCTGGCCGGCGTCCCACTGGCAGGCATCCCGCCGGTCGACATCGCCACGGCGGCTTCGGGCGATTCCGGCTGCGGCACGCCAGCGGCAGCGGCGTCGCCGCTCGCGGCAGCGGCATGGCCGCTCGCCGGAGCGACGTTAGCCGATTCGAGCCGGCGGCGGAAGGCGGCAAAGAAGTCGTCCGACATCTTCCGCGCGACGCTGTCGATCAGCCGCCCGCCGACCTGCGCCAGCTTGCCACCGACCTGCGCCTGGGCGGTATAGGACAGCTCGGTCACGCCGGCGGTTTCGATCAGCCTGACTTCGGAGCGGCCCTTGCCGAATCCGATCGGCCCGCCCTGGCCCTCGAACAGCATCGTGCAGCGGTTCGGCGCGTCGATGTCGCCGAGCTTCAGCGTGCCGTTGAAGCGGGCGCGCAGCGGGCCGATCGACGACGTCATGACGACCTTGAAAAGGTCGGGCTCCGACTGCTCGACCGACTCGCAGCCCGGCAGGCAGTCCTTCAGCACGGCCGGGTCGTTCAGCGCCTGCCAGACCGTCTCGCGCGGCGCCGGGATCTGCTGGACTCCGGTGATTTCCATGATCGGCAGGACCGCGGATCAGTGCGCGCGCTTCATCGCGGCCGCGGTATTGACCATCGAGTGCAGGCTGCGCGCATAGTCGATCGCGCCTTGCTCATCCATTCGCGGGGCGACCCGCAGGTACTCCTTCAACCCGAGCAGCGCCGGCCGCGGGCGGCCGAGCAGCGTCCGGCAGAAGCGGTCGACCGCTTCGTCGAGGTCCGCTTCGGAAACTACCTCGCTGACGATGCCGAGCTCGCGGGCCCGCAGCGCATCGATGAAGTCGGTCGAATAGGCGAGCCACAGCAGGGCATTGCGGTTGACGCGGTCGTACAGCGCCGACATCACCATCGTCGGCATCACGTTGTGGCCGATCTCCGGGATATTGAAGGTCGCGCCGTCGCTGGCGAAGCAGACGTCGCACAAGCCGGCAATCGCGATGCCGTAGCCCATCGCGCGGCCGCGGACCACGCCGACCACCGGAACCTGGGCACTGCGCAGTGCCTTGTAGCTGTCGAATACGGCGTTGTACTCCGGGCGCCGCGCGTAGGCCTCGGTCGCCGGCGGGTTCGCGGCATCGCGAACCCGGCCGGTGCAGAAATCGGCTCCGGCACTGCGCAGCAACACCGCATCCGAGGTCTCGTGGGCCTTCGAGACCGCCGCCGCCAGCGCGGCGGCCATCGAGTCGCTCACGCCGCAGTCGGTGGTCCGGTTGAAGGTGATCCGCAGCAGGCGGCCATCCTGTTCGATTGTCAGCGCTTCGCTCATGTCGATCTCCGTGGAATGAGTCGTCGCCGGTCAGCGTCCGGCTACCCGCGCCAGATGGCGGAGCAGGGCAGTGTCGAACGCGACCGGCTGGTCGATGTTGGGCAGATGGCCGGCGCCGGGGATCACGTCGAGCGTCGCATCGGGCAGCCGCGCCTGCAGGTCCTTCATCGCGTCCGGCAGCGGCCCGTCGTTGGCGCCGACGATCAGGCCGGTCGGGGTGCGGATCGTGCCGACATCCCGCAGGTAGTCGAGCTGCTGGATCGCCTGCGCGCAGCCGACGAAACCGTCGACGCTGGTCGCGCCGACCTGCTGCCGGAACCGCGACGCCAGGTCGGGATGAGCGGCGAGAAAGGCCGTGCCGAACCAGCGCTCGGTCGTCGAATCGGCGAGCGCCGCGCAGCCCGACGCGCTGGCCGTCGCGATCCGGTCATCCCATGGCGCCGCGAACGCGGCCGGGGCATCGGCGCGGCAGTCGCACAGGCACAGGCTCGCGAGCCGCTCCGGATGCCGGATCCCGAGGCCGAAGCCCGACATGCCGCCGAGCGACAGCCCCAGGTAGTGCACCCGCGCCAGTTCGAGCGCGTCGAGCACCGCGACCAGGTCCGCGACCAGATCGTCGAACCGGTACGGCGGCGGCGCGGCATCGGAGGCGCCGTGCCCTCGCGTGTCGACGCGGGCGACCCGGTAGCCGGCGCTGGCCAGCAGCGCCGCCTGGCGTTGCCACATCATGCTGGCCGACAGGATCGAGTGGCTCATGACCACGGTCTCGCCGTCCGGTGCGCCGGACAGGTAGACCGCGATCCGGCCGGCCGGGCCGGGGACGAACCGCGGCGCAGGCAACGACGGGGCGGAGGCGGCGTCAGAAGCGTTCATTGAACAACCCTCGGTGCTGCGTGCTCATGCAACCTTCCTCGCAGACAGAGCAACGGCATTCAGCGCCTGCCAGATCGCGCTCGGCGTCATCGGCAGCGCCGCGATCTCGGCGCCGAGCGGCGCCAGCGCGTCGTTGATCGCGCTCGCGATCGCCGCGCCGCCGCCGAGGTAGCCGGCCTCGCCGGATCCCTTCTGTCCGAAGGTGGTCAATGGCGACGGCGTGCAGTGGTCGACGATCGTGATCGCGGGCACCTCCATCGCGCTCGGCAGCAGGTAGTCCATGAAGGTGCCGGCGAGCAGCTGGCCGTCATCCGAGAACGCGAACTTCTCCATCAGCGCGGCGCCGACCGCATGGGCGACACCGCCGTAGGTCATTCCGTGGACGACGTCCGGACTGATCATCACGCCGCAGTCGTGCCCGACGACGTAGCGGCGCAGCGTCGCCCGGCCGGTGTCCGGATCGATGCTGGCGAGCACCAGGTGGGCCTCGAACGAATAGCAAGGGTACATCTGGATCCGTCCGTCGGCGGTCGGCAGCATGCCGCCGGTCGGAACCTCCCAGACGAACTTCTCCTGCAGGCCGGGCTCGAGGTCCGGCGGCATCTGGTGGAACTTGCGGTGCGCGATCTCGACCAGCTGGCTCCAGGTCAATCGCCGGGCCGGATCGGCGGCGTGGTGGACATCGCCGTCGGCGTAGACCAGCTCGCCGGCCGGCAGCTGCAGGTTGTGGGCGGCGATCGCGAGCAGCTTCTCGCGCAGCTTGCGCGCGGCGCCGGCCGCTGCGCCGCCGAGCATGATCGCCATCCGGCTGCCGACCGGGCTGTTCGACGGCAGCGCGCTCAGCGAGTCCGCGTGCAGCACCCGGATCCCGTCGGGTTCGCGCTCGAGGACTTCGGCGACCACCGTCGAGACCAGCGTCTCGTGCGCCTGGCCGGACGACGAGGTCGCCATCAGCGCGGTGATCGCCCCGGACAGGTCGATCCGGACCAGGCACGAATCCATCCAGGTGGTCGTCTCGTTCTTGGCGTTGAACAGCGGCTCGAACGACGAGTTGCCGCCCGACGGCTCGAGGCAGGTCGACAGGCCGATCCCGGCCAGCAGGCCCTGCTGCCGCAGCGCGTCCCGCTCGGCTTCGAACGCCGCAAGCGGCGCCGCGGCGAGCGTCTTGCTCAGCACCGTGTCGTAGTCGCCCGAATCGTAGGTCGTGCCGCTCGGGATCAGATACGGGAACTCGTCCTTGCCGATCAGGTTGCGCCGGCGCAGCGTGACCCGGTCGATCCCGAGATGGCGCGCGATCCGGTCGAGCCCGGTCTCGATCGCGTAGTTGGTCGGCGCTTGGCCGAAGCCGCGCACGGCTTCCTGCGGCGTCTTGTTGGTCATCACCGCGATCGCTTCGTACTCGACGCTGCGCATCCGGTACGGGCCGCAGATCGCGGTCACCGGCTTGCCGAGCTGCAGCGGCGACCGGCCGGCATAGGCGCCGATGTCCTCGAGCGCGCGGATCCGGATGGCCCGGATCCGGCCGTCGCCGTCGTAGCCCATCGTGATGTCGAAGATCCGGTCCGGGCCTTGCATGTCGCCGCCGCGCATGTTGTCCAGCCGGTCTTCGATGAAGCGCACCGGGCGGCCGAGCTTGCGGGCGAGATAGCCGACCAGCACCGCATGCTTGAGGCCGCGCTTGACGCCGTAGCTGCCGCCGACGTCGACGTCGAAGTGCACCCGGACCGCGTTGCCGGGCAGCCGCAGCGCCCGCGCCAGCTGGTCCGGAAATTTCGGCATCTGGATCGATGCCCAGACGTCCAGGATCCCGGTGGCATCGTTCCAGTCGCAGGTCACGCCGAAGGTCTCGATCGGAACGGTCGAGCTGCGGGCCCAGTGCACGCGGTAGCCGAGCCGGTGCTCGCAGGCGGCGAAGTCGTCATCGACCGGCCCCCAGACGAACTTGCGGCGATAGATGACGTTCGACCCGTGCTCCGGATGCACCTGGGGGGCATCGTCGCCGATCGCCTGCTCGGCGGCGACCACGTGCGGCAGCGGCTCGTAGTCGATCGCGATCAGCTCCGCGGCATCCTCGGCCAGCGCCCGGCTCTCGGCGACGACCGCGACGACCCATTCGCCGGCATAGCGGACGACGCCGTCGGCCAGCGGAAAGCGCCGGACTTTCGGTGCATCGACGCCCGGCAGCATCGCGTCGAGCCGGGGGCACAGCTCGTCGCCGGCCACCACCGCATGCACGCCCGGCGACGCCTGTGCGGCGGCGGTATCGATCGCGACGATGCGCGCGCTCGGATACGGGCTCGCGACGATCGCGACATGCAGCGTCCCGGCCGGCAGCACGTCGGCGACATAGTGGCCGCGGCCGGTCACGAAGCGCCTGTGCTCGACCGCGCGGCGATGCCGGCCGATGTACTTGAACGGCCGGCCGGTGCCGGGCCGGTCGGCTGGCGCGGATCCGTCCAGCCGGTCAGCCATGCCCGGCTCCGGTGTTCGCCATTGCATTTCCGCTGTCCGCCGCTGCATCCCCGGTGCCCGCCGCCGCGTACTTGACCGCGTCGACGATCTGCTGGTAGCCGGTGCAGCGGCAGAGATTGCCGCTGATCGCTTCCCGGATCTGCGCCTCGTCGGGGTGCCGGTGGCGGCGGAGCAGGTCGTGACACGCGATCAGCATCCCCGGCGTGCAGTAGCCGCACTGCAGCGCATGCTTCTCGCAGAACGCGTCCTGCAGGCGCGACAGCTCGGTACGCGACGGTGCCAGCCCCTCGACCGTGGTGACCGAAGACCCGTCGGCCTGGACCGCGAAGATGCAGCAGGAGCGGACCGGATCACCGTCGAGCAGCACCGAGCAGGCGCCGCAGACGCCGTGCTCGCAGCCGATGTGGGTGCCGGTCAGCCCCAGCCCTTCGCGCAGAAAGTCGACCAGCGTGGTGCGCGGTTCCACGGCGCGCTGCCGGGCGACGCCGTTGACTTCGATCGTGATCGTGGCGAGTTCGGGCATCATGACGGGTCGGGGTCCATGACGGGCGGTGGTTCGCCACGGACGGCGGTTGCGGCAGTTGCGGCAGTCGCGGCGGCGACGATCACGCGCTCGAGCAGTACCGCGGCGAGATGTCGTCGGTAGTCGGCGCTTGCATGGATGTCGGAGCCCGGATCGCAGAGCCGGGCGGCGTCGTGGGCGACCGCTCTCGCCAGCGTCGCGTCGATCCGCTGACCGGTCAGCCGCTGGGCGAGCGCCGGGAACGCCAGCGGGGTGCCGCCGACGCCGCCGGCGCCGAGCGCCGCGCGGCGGCATACGCCGTCGCCGTCGACGCGGATCTGGCACGCCGCCGAGGCGATCGCGAAGTCGCCGTGCCGGATTGCCGTCTCCTCGAACGCGGCGCCGACGCCGGGCTCGTCCCAGACCGGCCAGTCGATCGCGGTCAGGCACTCGGTCTCGCCGACCGCAGTGAACATCGGTCCGAGGAAGAACGCGTCGGCGTCGACGCGCCGTTCGCCGCCGGCCTGGCTGCGCAGTGTCATCGTCGCGCCGAGCACCAGCGCGGCCAGCGGCAATTCGGCCGACGGATCGGCATGCACCAGGCTGCCGCCGACGGTGCCGCGGTTGCGGGTCTGCGCATGGCCGACCCAGCGCAGCGCGCGGTGCACCAGCGGCAAACGGACCTGGAGTTCCGTGGCGTCTTCCACGGTGCGCTGTCGCGTGCCGGCTCCGGTCCGGACCCGCGACGCGCCGATCTCGAGCGACTTCAGCGCCTCGATCCGATTGATGTCGATCAGCACGCCCGGGCGGGCGAGCCGCATCGCCATCATCGGCACGAGACTCTGGCCGCCGGCGACGAGCTTGGCGTCGCCGCCATGCTCGGCGAGCAGGCTGATCGCGTGGGCCGCACTGTCGGCACGCAGATAGCGGAAGGCGGCCGCCTTCATCGGCGCGGCTGGGGATCGTTCATCGCGGGCCAAGTGTCGGCGTCCGGTGGCCTCCGAGGCAACCCAGGAAAGCTGTCGGCGCGTCAGCAAAACTCACGGTACACTCTTCGGCGTCGTACCGTCGGACGCACGCTTCGATGAGAGATCTACCGCCATTGAATGCGGTGCGCGCCTTCGAAGCGGCCGCCCGGCACGTCAGTTTTACTCGGGCGGCCGACGAGCTCCACGTGACCCATGGCGCGATCAGCCGCCATGTCGTGCTGCTCGAGTCCTGGCTCGGCACGGCACTGTTCCATCGCTCGTCGTCGCGGCTGACGCTGACCGACGCCGGCCGCGCCTATCTGTCCGAGGTAACCTCGTCGCTCGACCGGCTGGCGCTCGCATCGCTGCACATCCGGCAGCAGGCGAGGCCGACCGTGCTGCGGGTCAGCGCGCCGCCGACCTTCACGATGCGCTGGCTGATTCCGCGTCTCTCGGGCTATCAGCGGGGCCACCCGGACATCGAGATCCGGATGACCACGTCGCTGGCACCGGTCAGTTTCGTCGAGCACGAGTACGATCTGGCGATCCGCGGCGCGCATCAGCCGCCCCCGGGCTGTCGCTCGGAGCCGTTCATGACCGAGACGATCGCGCCGGTCTGCCATGTCGACCTGCTCGAGCGCGGCGCGCTCGCCAAGCCGGCCGATCTGGCGCGACAGACACTGATCAACTTCATGACCGAGCCGTATTCGTGGAACGAGTGGCTGCAGGCGGTCGGCTGCGCCGGACTGAAGCCGGCCGGCGTGCTCAATTTCGAGCAGATGTTCTTTGCGCTGCAGGCGGCGGTCGAGGGGCTGGGGCTGGTGCTGGTGCCGTTGTTCCTGGTCGCCGACGACATCGTCGCCGGCCGGCTCTGCTCGCCGTTCGGGCAGATCGGCGCGATGCAGCGTCGCTACTACGCGAGCGTCGAGAATTCGCCGACGGTCAACCCGGCCGCGGCCGGCTTCATCGACTGGCTGCTGCGCGAGGGGCGGGATACCGAGGCCTCGCTCGAGAACTGGGCGCGCGGGTCCGATCCGGCCCGCTGACCGTCGCGGCCCGCGGGCGCGCCGTTCCCGCCGAGCCGACCGGCGAGTGTGAGTTTTCCGCTAGCTGCGTCACCAATATTCGATTGCCGCGCGCTCGGGCCGGTTCCTACACTGGCTCATGATCGAACACATTGCACCGGATCAGCGCCCGGGACGATTGACCGCGGCGGGGCTGCCGACCGACCGAGCACGCCGCTTTCTCGACGCCCAGGCGGCGGCCGTCGAGCACTTCGACGAAGCGCGCCGCAAGGGCGCAGCGCCCACGCTCGACCGGGACGCGGCGCGGCTGCGCGAGGCGATCCTGGCCGGCCGCGGGCTGCTGGCGGCGCTGCCGCTGCGATCGCGACGGGCGCCGACCGAGCGGGCGGCGGGCCATGCGATCACCCAGCTGATCGCCGATGCCAGCTGGCGTTTCTTCCGTCTGCATGCGGTGCCGCTGTACCGGACGCTGACCGACGCCGGACGCCGCGAGCTGCGGATCGATGCGCTGTTCGATGCGGCCGCCCGGGCGCTGCCGGACCTGCTGCCGAGCGCGGCCGAGCTCGCCGCCGAAAGCGAGCAGATGCAGGCGGACAAGGACGGGCTCGAGATTCCGCAGGGGTTGTTCGCCAGCCAGGTGCTGGCCGATCCGGCTGCGGGGTCGCACCTGGTCCGCACGATGCTGCGGCCGCGTGCGGATTCGCTCGAGCGGCTCGCCGAATTCCGCCGGACCGGGCGGGCCGACCTCGGGCCGGTCCGCGTCGAGGTCGACGGCGAGACCGGTTACGTCTACCTGCACAACGAGCGCTACCTGAATTCGGAGGACGACACCACCGTCGGGCCGCTGGAGATCGCGTTCGATCTGCTGCTGCTGCATCCGGCCATCCGGATGGGCGTGCTGCGCGGCTCGGTGATGTCGCACCCGAAGTACGCCGGCCAGCGCGTGTTCTGCTCCGGCATCAACCTGACCCGGATCTACCAGGGCAAGCAGAGCTACGTGTCGTTCCTGCTCCGCAACATGTCGATGCACGCGAAGCTCTATCGCGGCGTGCTGCCCGAGTGGGAGCCGAACGAACTGGTGCCGCCGGACGACCAGCCCGAGCAGACGCTGGAGAAGCCGTGGGTCGCGGTGGTCGAGCGCTTCGCGATCGGCGGCGGCTGCCAGCTGCTGCTGGTGGTCGACTATGTGATCGCCGAGAAGGGCGCGTACTTCAGCCTGCCGGCGCGCAAGGAGGGGTTCCTGCCGGGCACCTCGAATCTGCGGCTGCCGCGCTTCGTCGGCGAGCGGGCGGCACGCCAGGCGATCATGTTCGACAAGGTGTTCCACGCCGACAGCGACGAAGGGCGGATGCTCGCCAACGAGGTGGTCGAGCCGGAGCGGATGGAGCAGGCGGTGCGTGACTGCGTCGCCAACGCGATCGGATCCGGCATGGTCAGCGCCGGCGGCAACCGCAAGGCGATCCGCGTGCAGACCGAGCCGATGGAGACGTTCCGGAAATACCTGGCGACGTACGCGTACGAACAGGCATTCTGTCACCTGAGCGATCAGCTGATCGCCAACCTCGAGCGCCACTGGAACGCGAAGGCGCGCAAGCTGTGAGCGGCTCGGGTCGCCGGCTTTCGATACCGGCTCGGACCGCCACCGCTGCGCTCGCATGATGACGCTGGCAGCGCTGCTGCGCGTCACCGCCGAAGTGCATGGCCATCGGATCGCGCTGCGCACCGATGCCGGCACGCTCGACTGGAAGCGCTTTTTCGTGCGTATCCGGCGGACCGCGTCCGTGCTGTCCGATTTGGGTCTCGCTCCGGGCGACCGCTTCGGCGTCGTTGGCCGCAACTCGATCATGCAGGCGCAGCTGTTCTACGCCGGCTACTGGTCGGGCACGGTCCCGGTGCCGCTGAACTTCCGGTTGGCAGCCGTCGAGCTCGCCGAGCTGCTCGACGACGCCCAGTGCCGGGTCGTGCTGGTCGATCACGGGCAGCTGGCGCTGTTCGAGCACCCGGCGCTGGCCGCCTGGCACGGGCGGATCGTCGCGATTCCGCCGGGCGGCGCGTCGGAGCTGCCCGGCGATCCGTTCGAACACCGGATCGAATCGGCAGCGATCGCCGACGCCCATCCGAGCGACGAGGACGACGACGCGTTGCTGCTCTATACCGGCGGCACGACCGGCCGCTCGAAGGGCGTGCGGCTCAGCCACCGGAACATCGTGTCGAATGCGCTGCAACTGTCGCGGGTGATGGCGGTCGGTCCGGACGACGTCTACCTGCACGTCTCGCCGATGTTCCATTCGACCGACCTGAAAGCGACCGTCGTGACGCTGTTCGGCGGCGGCCATGTCTATCTCGGCGAGTTCTCGGCCGACGGCGTGCTGGCTGCGGTCGAACGCCATCGCGTCACCATCCTGAGCCTGGTCCCGACGATGATCGTCCGGGTGCTGCAGGAAGGCCGCCTGGATCGCCACGATCTCGGCAGCCTTCGGCTGGTCAGCTACGGCACTTCGCCGATCGACGAATCGGTGCTCCGGCAGGCGATGGCGGCATTCGCCGGGGTCGGCTTCCACCAGTGCTACGGGTTGACCGAGACCTCGCCGCTGCTCGCGGTGCTCGACGAAGCCGCCCACCGGCGCGCGCTCGACGGCGAGCCGGCGTTGCTGCGCGCCGCCGGCCGGCCGCTGCCGATGGTCGAGATCCAGTTCCGGGATGCCGCTGGCCGCGAGGTGGCGCGCGGCGAGGCCGGCGAGATCGTCGTGCGCGGGCCGCAGGTCAGCCGCGGCTACCTGCACCGCAACGACGAGAATCGGGCGGCCTTCGTCGATGGCTGGTTTCGGACCGGCGACATCGGTCGCCTCGACGATCACGGCTATCTGCACGTGCTCGGGCGCAAGAAGGAGATCGTGATCACCGGCGGCGAGAACGTCTATCCGCGCGAGGTCGAGCAGGTGCTCGAACGGCACCCGGAGGTCCGCGAGGTCGCGGTGGTCGGCGTCCCGGACGCACAGTACGGTGAGGCGCTGCTCGGCGTGATCGTGCCGCAGCAGGGCCCGCGCCGCGCGCCGCCGGCCGATGAGCTGATCGCGTTCTGCCGCGAGCACCTCGGCGGCTTCAAGATCCCGCGCCGCTACCTGTTCGTCGAGGCACTGCCGCGAACCGCGCTCGGCAAGGTCCGCAAGCACGAACTGGTCGCCCGCTATGCGGCGTCGCGAGGCCGGATATGAACCCGAACGTACGGCCGCCGGCCCGCCGCGGCGGTGCAGTCCTGGTCGCCGCGCTGCGGCAGCATGGCGTCGATACCGTGTTCAGTGTTCCGGGCGAGAGCTTCCTGCCCGCGCTCGATGCGCTGTATCAGGCGCGCTCCGAGATCCGGCTGATCACCTGCCGCCAGGAAGGCGCGGCCGGCCACATGGCCGAGGCCTATGCGAAGCTGACCGGCCGCCCGGGGGTCTGTCTGGTGACGCGAGGACCGGGCGCGACCCACGCCAGCATCGCGGTCCACACGGCGCGGCAGGACTCGACGCCGCTGATCCTGCTGGTCGGCCAGGTCAGCCGGCGCATGCTCGGGCGCGAGGCCTGGCAGGAGCTCGACATCCCGGCGGTGTTCGGCTCGCTGACCAAATGGGCGACCCAGATCGACCGGGCCGACCGGATCCCCGAGATCGTCAGCCGGGCCTTTCATGTCGCGACCAGCGGCCGGCCCGGGCCGGTCGTCATCGCGGCGCCGGAGGATCTGCTCTACGAAACGGTCGAAGTCGCCGATGCGCCGGCGTACCGGCCGGTCCGCACCCATGCCGGCGCCGAGGACCTGGCCAGGCTCTCGCGCATGATCGCCGAGGCGAAGCGACCGATCATGCTGCTCGGCGGCAGCGGCTGGAGCCCGCAGGCGTATGCCGATCTGCAGCGCTTCGCCGAACGATTCGACCTGCCGGTCTGCACCGGCTTCCGGCGTCAGGACCGCTTCGACAATCGGCATCCGAACTATGCCGGCGATCTCGGGATCGCCGCCGATCCGGCGCTGGTCGAACGGGTGCGGCAATCCGATCTGATCGTCTGTGTCGGCTCCCGGATGAGCGAGACGACGACGGCCGGCTACACGCTGCTCGAGGTACCCCGCCCGCGCCAGCGCCTGGTGCACGTCCACCCCGATGCCGGCGAGCTCGGCCGGGTCTACCAGGCGGACCTGGCGATCAACGCCGACCTGCCGGCGTTCGCCGCGGCGGTCGCCGGCATCGAGGCGCCGGCGCGGATACCCTGGTCGGACCGGACCCGGCAGGCGCGCGCGGCCTACGAGGCGAATCTGGCGCCGGTGCCGATGCCGGGGCCGGTGAATCTGGCCGAGATCGTCGCGCATCTGCGCGAGCGGCTGGCGCCGGACGCGATCGTCACCAACGGCGCCGGCAACTACTCGGGCTGGGTGCATCGCTTCTACTGCTACCGCGGATTCCGGACGCAGCTCGCGCCGACCAGCGGCGTCATGGGGTACGGTCTGCCGGCGGCGATCGCCGCTGCCGTGGCACGGCCGGGCCGGCAGATCGTCTGCTTCGCCGGCGACGGCTGCTTCCAGATGAGCGCCCAGGAGCTCGCGACCGTGCGGCAGTTCGGCCTCAAGCTGATCGTCATCGTCGTCAACAACGGCATGTACGGCAGCATCCGGATGCACCAGGAGGTGCATTTCCCGGGCCATGTCCACGGGACCGATCTGCAGAACCCCGACTTCGCGATGCTCGCGCGCAGCTACGGCTTGCGCGGCGAGCTCGTGACCGAGACCGCGGCCTTTGCCGATGCCTTCACCCGGGCGCTGCAGGCCGATGTCAGCACCGTGCTGGAACTGCGGGTCGACCCGGAAGCGATCACGCCGCGAACCACGCTGACGGCGCTGCGCGAGCGGGCGGAGCGGTCCGGACACTGACCACCTGCCAACACTGCAGATCAGGAGGAGACACCATGCGACGCATTCCAGGGTTCGTGGCCGCCGCCGTTGCGGTAATCGGTCTGTGGGCAACCGGCGCGGCCGCGCAGGACTTTCCGAGCCGGGCCATCACGCTGATCGTGCCCTATGCGCCGGGCGGTGCGGTCGACGGGACCGCCCGGATGCTGGCCATCGAACTCACCAAGACGCTCGGCCAGACCGTGGTCGTCGAGAACAAGCCCGGCGCCGCCGGCATGATCGGGGTGGTCCAGCTCAAGCGCGCCGCGGCCGACGGCCATACGATTCTGATCGATACGCCGGCGATCGTGATGAACCTGGCGATCCACCGCAAGCCACAGTACGAGGCGGCCGACCTCGCGCCGGTCGCGCAGGTGATGCAGATGCCGTATGTGGTCGCGATGGGGCCGACGGTGGGCTCGAGCTATCAGGACCTGGTCGCGCGGATGAAGTCGGCGCCCAGCGGGCTGAACGTCGCCTCCTCGGGCACCTCGAGCCGCCTGTTCGCCGAACTGTTCGCATTGCAGACCGGCACCCGATTCGTCCACATCGGCTATCCGGGCGCCGCACCGGCGTTGATGTCGGTGATGAAGGACGAGACCCAGATCACCGCGATGGACGTGCCGAACATCGAGCCGTTCATCACCTCGGGCCGGCTCAAGGGTGCCGTCATCACCGGCAACCGGCGCTCGACGACGCTGCCGGAGGTACCGAGCGCGGCCGAGGTCGGCATCCCGGGGTTCGACGCCGCGACCTGGTACGGCATCTTCGCGCCGGCCCAGACGCCGGCGGCCGTCCTCGAGCGGCTGAACGGGGCGCTGCGGCAGGTGACCCGGACGCCGGCGATGGCCACGTTCATGGGCGCCCGCGGCGCACAGCCGGTCGATCAGTCGGTTGCCGAATTCGGCGCCTTCTACCGGTCGGAGGTCGAGCGCTGGCGCGCAGTCATCGAGAAGGCCGGGATCGAGCTGCAGTGACATCCCGGCGGCGCCCGCTTCAGTCGTGCGTCCAGCCCATCTGCTCGGCCCATGCCACCATCGCCTGCTCGGTCCGGCTGCCTTCGGCCTTCAGCCATTCGCAGAACGCCGGGACCGCCGGATTGATGCCGCGCGAGTCCTGGTAGGCATAGTAGAAGCTGCGCCGGACCGCGCCGAACAGGCCGAACGGCGCGGCCAGGCGACCGGACACGATGTCGTCGACGACCAGGAACAGCGGGGCCAGCGCAACGCCGAGACCTTCCGACGCCGCCTGCAGCGACAGGTACATCTGTTCGAAGTTCAGCACCGCGGCGGGCTTCAGCGTTGCGCAGTCGACGCTCTTCAGCCAGTCGATCCAGGTGAAGACCGCCGTCGCATGGCTGATCAGCGTGTGCCGCGCCAGATCCTGCGGCACCGCCAGGCCGGGCTTCTCGAGCAGATCGATATGGCAGACCGGAATCACCAGCTCGGTGATGAACTTCTCCGACCGGCAGTTCGGGATCGGCGCGAGCGCGCTGCGGATCGCGAGATCGTAGTCGTTCTCGCTGAAATCGATCGGGGCGATCGACGTCGTCGTGTGGATCTCGACGTCCGGCCGGCTGCGCTGGAAGCGCGACATCCGCGAGATCAGCCAGCGCATCATGAAGGTCGGCGGCGCGCTGATCCGGAGCGCCGTCGGCGCTGCCTGCTCGAACAGCTGGCTCGACGCGACCGATAACCGGTCGAACGCCGACGTGACCTGGCGGGCGTAGTGCGCGCCGGCCTCGGTCAGCCGCAGCTGTGCCGGGCCGCGCTGGAACAGCTCGGTCTTCAGCCAGTCTTCGAGCGCTGCGACCTGGCGGCTGACCGCGCCGTGGGTGACATCGAGCTCCTCGGCCGCCCGCGAGAAATTGACGTGGCGAGCGGCGGCCTCGAAGGCGCGCAGGGCATTGAGCGGTGGCAGTTTGCGCTTGGTCACTACCCCGATTCTGCCGGATCCACCGCCGGCGGATGCTGCGCCGCCAGATCCGGCGGCCGGCCGCCGCCCGCTCAAGGCGCCCCGACCGACCGGACCGTCATTGCGTCTGCAGGTTCAGATCCTTGATGACTTTGGTCCAGCGGGTCAGCTCGCCCTGCTGATAGGCCTCGAACTGGGCCGGCGTCATCGGCGGAAACTGTTCGTAGCCGACGGTCGCCGTCGACTTCTTGAACGCTTCCGAGGACATCACATTGACCAGCGCCTTGTAGAGCCGCTCGGCGATCGCGGGCGGCGTGCCCTTCGGCGCATACAGGCCGATCCACGAAGCACTCTCGAACCGGACGCCGGACTCGATCGCGGTCGGGACGTCCGGCATGAAGCCGCTGCGCGTCGTGCCGGTGACGGCGAGCGGCCGCAGCTTGCCGGCGCGCGCATGTTGCAGCGCATCCGATACCGACGAGACCAGCACCTGGACCTCGCCGGAAAGCGCGGCGAGGATGCCCGGACCCGAGCCCTTGTAGGCGACGTGGCGAATGTCGGCGCCGGTCTGTTCCTTGAACGCCTCGAACGCGACGCGGTGCGGCGACGACGGCGACGCGTAGAAGAGCTTGCCCGGGTTGGCCTTCGCGTAGGCGACCAGCTCGCTCAGGCTGTTGACCGGCAGCGACGGATTGACCGAAAACACCAGCTGGCTGTAGCCGATCATCGTGACCGGCAGGAAGTCGCGGGTCGGGCTGTAGCGCAGCGCCGAATTCAGGCCGGGGTTGTAGGCCATCATGCCGCTCGACCCGCTCAGCAGCGTGTAGCCGTCGGGCGGCGAGTTGGCGACGAGCTCGGCCGCGATTGCGCCGTCGGCGCCCGGCTTGTTCTGCACGACGACCGACTGGCCGAGTTCGCCGCGCAGGTGCTCGGCGACCAGGCGGCCCATCACGTCGTTGCCGCCGCCGGGCGGGAAGCCGATGATCAGAGAGACCGGCTTGGTCGGATAGGATGGGTCGGCAAGGGCGCCGAGCGCGAAGGCAGCCGCCGCGATTCCGATCGCGAACTGCCGGACGATGGTCTTCATTCGAGGTCTCCTTGTATCTCTGGTCGTGGGAGGTCTGCATCGGACGCCGCGGCCGCCGTCCACCGGTCAGCTCATGGCCCCTCCGCCATCGACCGGCAGCGCGACACCGGTGATGTAGCCGTTCTCGGGCGCGACCAGGAACAACGCCGCGCGGGCCATCTCTTCCGGCTGCCCGAGCCGCTTGATCGGCCGGACCTGCCGGTTCATCTCGGCATAGGATTCGGCCTCGATGCCGGGGTTGCGGGCCAGCACGCCCTGCCAGAGCGGCGTACTGTCGATCGGCCCGGGGCAGATCGCGTTGACGCGGATATGGTCGGCCGCCAGCGTGACCGCCAGCGCCCGCGCGAGCATCAGCAGCCCGGCCTTCGATGCCGAATACGCCGGCGACTGGCGCGACGGCCGCAGGCCCAGGCCCGACGCGGTGAACAGGATCGCTCCGCCGCCGGCCTGGCGCAGATGCGGCAGCGCGTACTGGGCGCCGAAGAAGCCGGCCTTCAGATGAATGTCCATCACCTGGTCGTACTGCGCCTCGGTGGTGTTCTCGAGCAGGCCGGGGCCGGCGATGCCGGCGTTGTGGAAGAAGATATCGAGGCCGCCGAAGCGCTCGACTGTCCGCCCGACGGCCGCCTCGATCTGCTCGAGCCGGGTCAGGTCGCAGCGGACGAAGCAGGCTTCGCCGCCCTGGCGCTCGATGTCGCGGACAGTCTCCTCGGCACCCCGCTCGTTGACGTCGGCGATGCCGATCCGGGCGCCTTCCCGTGCGAACAGCAGCGCGCTCGCCCGGCCGATGCCGGTCGCGGCCCCGGTGATCAGCGCGACCTTGCCAGCGAGCTTCATCGCTTCGCTCCGCCGGCGCTGCTGCCACCGCCGGCCGCGGCGCCGCGATCGCGGAACGCCGGGCGGCCGTTCTCGGCCATCCAGGTCTGGGCGCCGGCGACCTCGATCACCGTGCCGGAGATGTAGGCGGATGCGTCGCTCGCGAGATAGAGCGCGACGTCGGCGACCTCGTCCGGCGTGCCCATGCGGCCGAGCGGCACGTTCGACAGCAGCTGATCGAGCTGCTCGGGCCGGCGGTTCAGCGACGTCCGCGGGGTCTCGATCAGGCCCGGGGCGAGGGCGTTGACGCGGATCGTCGGCGCGAGCTCCATCGCGAGCGACTTGGTCAGGCTGATCACGGCCGCCTTGGCGGCCGAATAGGCCGGCATGCCGGGAAACGGGAACAGTCCGGTGACCGACCCCATGTTGATGACGCTGCCGCCGCCGCGCTCCCGCATCGGACCGACCACCGCCCGAGTGCAGAGGAAGGCGCTGCGGACGTTGACCGAGAACGTCGCATCCCAGTCCCGGGCGGTGATCTGGTCGATCCGGCCGATCCGGAACGCCGGGCTGCTGGCGCCGCCGGCGTTGTTCATCAGCACGTCGACCCGCCGGTGGCGCTCGAGCGCCGCGCCGACCATCGCGGCGATCTCGGGCTCCGAGTTGACATCGACCCGGACCGCGCTCGCGTCGGCACCGGCCGCGCGCAGTTCGGCGGCCACCGCTTCGGCCGCCGCCGGATCCAGATCGGCGACGCAGACGGTGGCGCCGGCAGCGCCGAACGCCAGGCAGCTGGCCCGGCCGATACCCTGGCCGCCGCCGGTGACCAGCGCGACCTTTCCCTGCAGCGACAGGTTGGCGAGGCGCACGGTGCCTGCTCAGGCAGACGCGTCGCCGCGAGGCGCGATCCAGATACCTTCGTCGACCAGCCGCTGGATCGGCTGCGCCCGCGAGCGGGCGGCCTGGTCGGTCGGCAGTTTGTCGGCGTACATGTTGATCGGGTAGATCGGCTTGTCGTACATGTGCTGGAAGGCTTCCGAGCGGATCTGCGACACCCAGTTCTGCCGCGGATCCATCCGGCGGCGGCGCAGCGCCTCGATGTTGATCTGCGCGCAAGTCACCGTTTCGCCCGGGTAGTTCACGTGCTGCAGCATCGCGCCGTGGAAGTCGACGACCATCGACCCGCCAGGATACGAGTTCGCCGGGTTGCCCTTGACGATCAGATTGCCGGGCGCGCAGGCGACCACGTACATCGTATTGAACGCCGCATGCGCGCGGTTGGTGACCTCCCAGAGATCCTGCGGCGGCGAGCCGTCGGGTTCGGCCATACCGCTGGAGCGGATCATGACTTCGCAACCCTGCAACGCCATCGCCCGCGAGTGCTCCATGTAGAACGCCTCGTTGCAGATCAGATAGCCGATCTTGCCGATGTCGGTCTCGATCACCGGGAACATGCAGCTCAGGATATCGCCCTTCTTGCGGCCGTACTTGCCGTCCATGAACTCGATATAGCGGTCCCAGACGTCGTGTGGGCTGACATCGTCGCGGCCGCTGTAGGGCAGGTAGGGGCAGTACTTGTGCCGCTTGTAGACGACTTCGCCGTTCGGGTCGATGATGAACCCGGCGTTGAACGCGAAATCGCTGCTGATTCCCGGGATCACCTCGTGGGCGCTGCCGGCGATATAGGTCTTGTACTTGCGCGCGAGCTCGGACAGCACCTCGGTCTCGTCACCCGGGATCTGGATCGCCATGTCCTTGACGACCTTGGTGAAGATGTTCGAGTACGGTGCTGCATCGTTGTTCCAGCCCTGCATGAACACCTCGGGCATCACGACCAGCTTCAGCGGCGCGTACTCGCGAAAGGCCAGGCGGGTCGGGCCGTAGCCGAAGATCTCGACGATCCGGTCGAGATTGGCCTTGCGGATGTCGCGACGATGGTCGATGCCGACCCGGTTCGTCTGCATCAGCACGACGGAATAGAGATCGCTCACGTGGGGGCTCCTCCGGACGGGCGCGCACGCAAGGCGCGGGTTTCCTGGTGGTGCCGGCGGCCGCCGGCAACCGGAGCAGCAAGTGTGCGGTCGGCGGTGCTGCACTGCGATCGAGTAAAACTGACGAGCGCGGCGGAAAGCTCACAGTGTCCGTTCGATCGGAATCGCTGAATCAAGGACTTAGACGGGTGCCCCTGCGCCGCCGGCGGATCCTGCCGGGCCAGCAGGTAGTATTGATGCTGCCCGGACTGCGCCAGGGTGGCCGCCGCCAGGATGGTCGCGCCGCGACGGGTGCGCGTCAGGATCGAGGGGAGAATTCATGCACGCCAGAGCCCGGCGCGCCGCTGCGATGCGGCGCGGTGGTCCGTCTTGTCGAGGGAGCGGATGAGTCAGCCAAGCCTGGCCCAGGGGTTCGTGCAGAACTTCCTGGGCGATTCGCCAGCCTGGTACAAGCACACGATCATCGGCTTCCTGCTGCTGAATCCGATCGCCTTCGCGATCCACCCGTACGCCGCGGGCTGGCTGCTGCTGTGCGAGTTCCTGTTCACGCTGGTCATGTCGCTGCGCTGCTATCCGCTGCAGCCGGGGGGGATTCTCGCGATCGAGGCGGTGGCGATCGGCATGACGACGCCGCTCGCGGTCTACCGCGAGGTGGTCAATGGGTTCGACGTGATCCTGCTGCTGATCTTCATGGTGGCGGGCGTGTTCTTCCTGAAGGACCTGCTGCTGTTCATCGTCACCAAGATGGTCGTCGGCATCCGCTCGAAGATGACGTTGATGCTCGGGTTCACCTTGGTCACGGTGGTGCTGTCGGCGTTCCTGGACGCGCTGACCGGGATCGCGATCATCATCTCGGTGGCGATGGGTTTCTACGACGTCTACCACCGGGT
>JBFWQR010000078.1:0-34613 GCA_050249335.1 Lautropia sp. | reverse complement strand
CGGGAATGTCGAGCCCGGCCGCGACCTCGGCGAAACCGGCGAGATCGTCGAACGCGACCGGATCCTCGATCCAGGTCAGGTCGAAGCGCGCCAGTTCGCGGCCGGCGCGGATCGCCTGCGCCGGCGTCCAGCCCTGCACCACGTCGACCATCAGCGTCACGTCCGGGCCGATCGCGTCGCGGATCGCACCGACCCGGTCGATGTCGTCGGCGAGCCGGGCGGCGCCGGTGCGCATCTTCATCGCGCGGAAGCCCTGTGCGACGTATCGGCGCGCTTCCGCGACGATGTCATCGCGCGAGTCGTTGAGGAACAGCCCGCCGGCATAGACCGGCAGCGGCCGCTGCTCGCCGCCGAGCAGCCGCCACAGCGGCTCTCCGGCAGCCTTGCCCTTGATGTCCCAGCAGGCGGTGTCGAGCGCCGACTGCGCGATCAGCGCGACGCCGGCACGGCCGAAGAAATTGTTCTCCTTCCACAGCGTCTGCCACAGCGCGGCGGTCTGGCGCGGATCGCGGCCGATCGCGAAGCGCGCGAGATCGGCGACCATCGCCGCCAGCACCCGCGCCCGCGTGACGCCGAAGCACCAGAGGTAAGCGATGCCGGTGACGCCATCGTCGGTGCGGACCGTGACCAGCACGTTGTCGACGGTCGTGATGTGGTGGATCGGCGTGATCACCGGCCGCTCGAGCGGCACGCTGACCAGCGCGGTATCGACGGTCGCGATCTTCATCGGCGCCGCTCCATCCGGTGCGCCGCGACGCGGTCGGTGTCGAGCGTGAAGCCGAGCCCGGGCTGCTCCGGCGGCCGCGCACGGCCGTCGGCGATCGCGATCGATTCCTGCCAGAGCCACGGCCAGCCGGGCCACCATTCGAGCACCAGCCCGTTCGGCTGGGCGCACATCAGATGCAACTGCACCTCCGGATAGACGTGGGCCGCGACCGGTACGCCGGCCAGCTCGGCCGCCGCCGCGACCTTCCGCCATGCCGAGATACCGCCGATCCGCTGCAGGTTCGGCATCACGACGTCGACCGCGCGGGTCGTGATGCAGCGTGCCGCGTCGCTCGCGCCGAACAGCGTCTCGCCGCTGGCGATGTCGATCGGTGTGCCGGCGCGGACTTCGGCGTGACCGGCGAGGTCGTCGGCACGCACCGGCTCCTCGAGCCACCAGAGGTCGAGATCGGCCATTGCCTGCGCCCAGCGGATCGCGCCTTTCGGTGTCCACTGCTGGTTGCCGTCGGCGGCGATCCTGACGTCGGCACCGACCGCTTCGCGGACCGCGGCAATCCGCGTCCGGTCGCCGGCGATGCCGTGGCCGACTTTCAGCTTGACCGCGCGGTGACCGGCGGCGACGAAGCCGGCCATCTCGGCGGCCAGCGCGTCGGTCGGCAGCGCCAGCGAGCCGCCGCTGCCGTAGGTCGGCACGCTGTCGCGCGCGGCGCCGAGCAGCCGCCACAACGGCAGTCCGGCGCGCTGCCCGAGCAGATCCCAGAGCGCGAGGTCGATCGCCGACAGCGCTGCGATCGCCGGGCCGCCGGCACCGGCCAGCGCCAGCGCCGCCATCATCTCGCGGGCATTGCGCTCGGGCGCCGCGGCATCGGCGCCGACCCGGCCGGCGCCGAGCGCACGCGCGACCGCGACGATCGGCCGCAGGTCGTCGTCGCCGAACGCGAACGCGGTGCCGCAGCCTTCGCGGCCCGCGTCATCGCGCACGCGGACCAGCGCGACGCAGACCCGGTCGATCAGCCGCACCGCTGCCCGGAATGGCGGCGACAGCGGAAACGCCAGCGGCTCGACGTCGACCGCGGTGATCACGCCGCGTGCCATTACGGTTCTCCAAGCCGACTCGCGCCACCCGCGTCGCATTGACGCGATCGAACCAAGCGGTCGCCGCGGAGCGGGCTCCGCCCGGCCGCTGGCGGCGCCCCCCAGTGGGGGGGAGACGCCCGAAGGGCGTCAACGGGGGGCGTCTTCATTTATGCTTTGAAAGCCATCGCCTGCTGCTTGACCTTCTCGACGTCGAACTGGTTGATCTCGTCGATCAGGTCATTGGTGTAGATCGCGTTCGGGTCGACCGCCTTGTCGACGTCGCCGATCTTCTTCAGCATGTTCAGGTAGGTCTCCACGTCGATCTGGTGCATGTAGCCCCACTTGTCGCGCTTGACCGCCATGTTGTCGATCCGCATGTTGGTGAGGCGGGCCATCATGTTGCGTTTGCCCAGTTCGATCGCGGTCGCGTCGTCGACGTTGCTCGGCCGCTGCTCCGGATAGCGCTTGAAGTGGATCTTGACCGCCGCTTCCGGATTGGCCAGCGCGAACACGGTCGACTTGGCATGCGCGCGGCCGAGCCGCACCAGCGCGTCGCGACGCGATTTCAGCGTATCCGGCCGCGCGATCAGCGCGGTCTGGAAGCTGATCTTCTCCGACAGCGGCGAAGTCAGCACCCGCAGCTTGTACTTCTCCGGATTGACGCTCTCGATCGCGGCGTAGACGCTGTCGTACATCGCCAGCGAATCGACCTGCTTGGTCAGCCACAGCGCGCTGGCCGCCTGGGCGCCGTAGCCGACGTCGATGAAGGTGACGTCCTTGTCCGGATTCAGGCCGGCGTCCTCGAGCACGGCCTTGACGATCGGCACCGTCGCGGTCGCCTGGCCGATCACGCCGAGCCGCTTGCCCTTCAGGTCGGTGAGCGTCTTGATCGGGCTGTCGGCCGGCACCGCCGGCATCTGGAAATTCTGCGTGATCATGTTGTAGAACGCGACCAGCGGCGTGCCCTTGGAGACCGGCACCATCAGCCCGACCGAGGTACCGGCATGCACGACGTCGCCCTGCTTGGTCGCGATCAATTGCGCACCGAGCGCCGAACCGCGCGCCGACTTCAGCTCGACCTCGAGCCCCTCCTCCTCGAGGAAGCCGGCGGCGAACGGGATCGAGGTCTGGGTCGCGGTGCCGGGCTCGAAGGTCGCCGACGAGACGACCCAGACGAGCTTCTCCTTCGGCTTGGCCTGGGCACCGGCGCGGCCGGCAACGCCAAGCGAGGCAAGACCGGTTGCGCCGGCGGCGAACAGCAGGCGGCGACGGGACTGGACACGGGTCGAGCTCATGAGGGAGGTCTCCTTGATCGATCGAAGTTTGCGATCGCAGTTTCTAAATTTGAACAATTGGTTTCTATATGGGAAACCATGTATTATTTTCGGTAGAATACACGGACCACCCGAGCCCGTCAAAGGACCGCAGGAGACCGCGTGGACATTCCGAGTTATCGCCAGCTGCTCGCGCGCACCGACGCGCCAGCCGGCTCGGCCTGGGGCGTGTTCGGCGCCGACGACGAAGTCGGCACCCTCAATTTCATGACGGCCGACACCGTCCGGCATGCCGCGACGCTGGTCCGCCGCGGCAAGACCTTCAACCTCGACCACCGGCTCGACGCGTTCGCGCCGCCGGTCGCGCCGCACCGGCATGCGCCGAGCCATACGATCTTCAGCAACAGCCCGCACCATCGCGACGACCGGATCGACGGCCTGTATCTGCAGGGTACGACCCAGATCGACAGCCTGCGACACTTCCGGCATCCGGACCACGGCTTCTACAACCGCGCGCCGGACGCGCAGATCACGGTCGGCTCCCCGACCATCGGCGTCAACCGCTACGCCGAGCGCGGCATCGTCGGCCGCGGCGTGCTGATCGACATCGACCGCCATCTGGCTGCCCGCGGCCGTTCGCTCGACCATGCGTCCGGCGAAGGCTTTCCGGCGCAACTGCTCGACGATGTCGCTGCCGCCCAGGGCGTCGCGTTTCGCCGCGGCGACATCCTGCTGATGCGCACTGGCTGGCTCTCCTACTACTTCGACCGGCTCGGCGCGGACGGCCGCGCCGCGGTGCCGCGCGGGCTGCGCTGCCCGGGGCTGACGCAGGCACGCGAGACCGTCGAATGGCTGTGGGACCACGGCATCAGCGTCGCGGCCTCCGACAATGTCGGCCTCGAGGCGATTCCGTCGCGCGCCGATTCGCCGTTCGTCTCGGAGCGCGACCGCGCCGCCGGCTCCGATCCGATCCACGCCGGCCTGATGCATCCGACGCTGATCGCGCTGATCGGTCTGTGCATCGGCGAGCTGTGGGACCTCGAGGCGCTGGCCGCCGATGCCGCCGCGACCGGCTGCTACGAATCGATGGTGGTCTGCAAGCCGCTGAACCTGACCGGTGGCGTCGGCTCGCCCGCGAACGCGACCGCCATCGTCTGACCTCGACTCATTTCACCGAACGGACGACGACACGATGAGTACCGCCACTGCCGCCCCGAAAATGCAACTGCTGAACCCGGCGCTCGACGACGATGCGCTCGCGCAGGCCCGCGCGCTGCTCGGAATGCCGATCCGGATCGAATACTGGAACCACGAGGCCAGTCGCGACGTGATCCGCCACTACGCGTGGGGCATCGGCGACGACAACCCTCTCTACTGCGACCCGGCCTATGCCGCGAAGACCCGCTGGGGCGGCATCATCGCGCCGCCGACCTTCTTCTTCGGCGTATTCGACGCGGTCGTGGCGCCCGGCCTGCCCGATATCCAGTGGTACTACTCGGGCATCGACGCCGAGTTCCACGAACCGATCCGCCGCAACGACGAGATGGCGGTGACCGCCGAGTACGTCGACGTCAAGGCGCTGTCGGGCAAGCGGGTCGCCAACATGCTGGTGCAGACCGGCGACGTCCGCTACCGCAACCAGCACGGCACGCTGCTGACCCAGGTGCTGTCGCACACCTTCCGGGTGCCGCGGGTCGGCGCTGCCGGCGGGCTCGCCTACGCGCCGCGCGAGGAGCATCGCTACAGCGCCGACGAACTGGCGGCGATCCGGCGCGCGATGACGGGCGAAGTCCGCCGCGGCGCGACGCCGCGCTACTGGCAGGACGTCGAGATCGGCGAGACGCTGCCGGGTACCGTCCGCGGGCCGCTGAACAAGCTCGACATGACCTGCTACTACGCCGGCGCGGTCGGCACATCCGGCTACAAGGCGTCGAAGCTGAAGGCGATCTACGCCGACCGCGCGGTCAATCACCCCGAGCTGATCCCGAACAACTACGACCCGAGCTACTACTCGGCCGCGGTGCTGCCTTCGATCGGTCACCAGGACGCCGCGGTCGCGACGTCCGAGCTCGGCATGCCCGGCCCGTACGACAACGGGCCGCAGCGGATCGGCCAGATCGCGAGCTGCATCACCAACTGGATCGGCGACGACGGCTTCCTGCGCCGCTACAGCGTCCGGATCAAGCTGCCGGTGATCTTCGGCGACACCACCTACACCCATGGCCGCGTCACCGGCAAGCGCGAGGACGGCGGCCGCGCGCTGGTCGATCTCGAGGTCTGGGCCGACAACCAGCTCGGCCAGCGGACCGCGGTCGGCACCGCCACCGTCGAGCTGCCGCGGCGCTGAACGGTCGCCACCCGCCACCGACGCCGCCGCTGCCGAATCGCACGCCGCAACCGCCATGAACTTCTCGATCTTCCCCGAAATGCGGGCACGCGGCACGCCGACGGCGACCGCGGTCATCGACCGCCGCTGCCGGCTCGACTGGCGCGAGCTCGACCACCGCGCCGGTCAGTTCGCGCAGCTGCTGCAAAGCGCGGGCGCCGGCGTCGGCGACCGGGTCGCGATGTATCTGCCGAACCGGGTCGAGCTGGTCATCGCCTTTCTCGGCGCGCTGAAGTCCGGCGTGATCGCGGTGCCGCTGAACTGGCGGCTGCAGGGCCCGGATCTGGCCCGGCTGGTTTCGCACTGCGCGCCGTGCTGCCTGGTGACGACCACCGGTCGTGCCGCCGACCCGGCGCTGGCCGCGGCCCGCCGGGTGCTGGCGGTCGACGAGGACGCCGCGGCCGGCAGCTTCTGGCAGGCGATCGATGCGCAGCCCGGCGGCCTGCGCAGCCGGCCGTGCCAGGCCGACGAGATCGCCAACCTGCTCTATACGTCGGGCACGACCGCGACGCCGAAGGCGGCGATCCACACGCACGGCATGCGGGTCGCGGTCGCCGGCGCAATGGCCGACTGCTTCGACCTGTCGAGTGCCGACGTCGGCCTCGCGATCTCGCCGATCTTCCACACCAGCGGCATGAGCGTGATGTCGAACACGCTGTTCGCCGGCTGTCCGCTGGTGCTGCTCGACCGCTGGGACGTTGCGGAACTGGTCGCCGCGATCGAGCGCGAACGCGTCACCTTCATGCATGTGATCGGCACCGTCGTCGTCGACATCGCGCAGGCACCGGCGGCACTGTTCGACCGCGACCTGAGCTCGATGCGCTTCGCCTGGGGCGGCGGCCATTCGCTGGACCGCGAGACCTTCGACGCCTACGAGCGGCGGATCGGCGGCGTGCTGCTGCAGGGTTACAGCCGGACCGAGGGCGGCCTCGCCTACAACCCGCTCGACCGGGCGCGGCGGCGGCTCGACGCGAACGGCTTCCCGAACCGCAACAGTTCGGACCTGGCGATCGTGACGCCCGGTACCGGGCAGACCGTGCCGGCCGGCGCGACCGGCGAGATCGTCGTGCGCGGCGACGGCGTGTCGCCGGGCTACTGGGACGGCCAGTACCAGCGGATGCCGCGGCTCTACGACGGCGGCTGGCAGCCGACCGGCGACCTCGGCTACTTCGACGACGAAGGCTCGCTGCACTTCCTCGGCCGGCAGGACCACATGATCAAGACCGGTGGCGAGAACGTCTATCCGGCCGAGGTCGAAGCGGTGCTGCTGGCGATGCCCGAGGTCGCCGACGCGGTCGTCGTCGGCCTGCCGGACAGCCGGCTCGGCCAGCGGGTCGCCGCGCTGGTGGTGCCGCAGGCCGGCCGCGTCACCGCGGCCGACATCGATCGCGCCTGCCGGGCCGCGCTCGGCGGCTTCAAGATCCCGCGGACGATCGCGTTCACCGACGCGCTGCCGAAGCTCGGCTCGCAGAAGGTCGACCTCGAGGCGTGCCGCCGGCTGCTGGCGGCGGCCGCCGGCTGAGGCCCGTGGCGGCCGCCGGCCGACGCGGCTGACGTATTTCCGTAGTTCCGGCGGTTGCGTTCCGGGTCGCCGCCGATCAGCGCGGCGCGCCGGCCTTGCGGGCGCGCTGCTCGCGGTCGGCGAGCGCCGCTTCGCGATGGCGCTGGATCTCGTCGGACAGCCGGGCGACCGGCCAGCCGGCGGTCTGCCGGCTCACCAGCGTGACCAGCGCATCGATCCAGCGCGGCGACTCGTTCAGGCACTCGAGATAGCGCAGTTCGGCACCGCCGGCAGCGAGGAAGGCGTCGCGCGCCGTGATCGCGATCTCCTCGAGCGTCTCCAGGCAATCGGCGACGAAGCCGGGGCAGACGACGTCGACCTTGCGGACCCCCTGCTTCGCCAGCGCCACCAGCGTCGGCTGGGTGTACGGTTCGAGCCAGCGGGCGCGGCCGAAGCGCGACTGGAACGTCGCGATCCAGTCTTCGTCGCCGAGCCGCAGCGTTTCGGCAAGCAGCCGTGCCGTGGCCAGACATTCACAGTGGTAGGGATCACCCTGGGTCAGCGTCCGGCGCGGCAAGCCATGGAAACTGATCACCAGCCGCTCGGCGCGGCCGTCACGCTGCCAGCGCCGCTGGATCGATTCGGCGAGCGCCTCCAGATAGCCGGGCTCGCGATGGAAGCCGCGAACGAAGCGCAGCTCCGGCAGATTGCGCCAGCTGCGCAGCTCGTCGGACACCGCATCGAACGCCGAGCCGGTGGTCGAGCCCGAATACTGCGGGTAGAGCGGCAGCACCAGCAGCCGCGTCAGATTGCGTTCGCGCAGCTGCCGCAGCACGGTCGCGATCGACGGATCGCCGTAACGCATCGCGTAGGCGACACCGATGTCGAGCCCGGCCTCCCCGAGCGCGCCGCGCAGCAGCGTCGCCTGGCGCTGGGTATGCACCGCCAGCGGCGAGCCGTGCGTCATCCAGATCGCACGGTACTTCTCGGCCGAACGGCGCGGCCGGGTCGTCAGCACGGCGCCGTTCAGGACCGGCCACCAGACCGGGCGCGCGATCTCGACGACCCGCGGGTCCGACAGGAACTGCCGCAAGTAGCGACGGACCGCGCCGGGCTCCGGATCGTCGGGGGTCCCGAGCTGCACCAGCAGCACGCCGGTGGTCGGCGCGGCGCCGTGGACGAACTGGTGGTTGGCGGTGAAGCGGCTGGCCACGCCCCGATCGTACGTCAGTGGCGCCGCAGACTCTGCCCGGTGGCCGCGTCGAACAGATGGGCCCGCGCAAAGTCCGGCTGCAGCCGGATCGGCTCGCCGGCCTGGCTGTCGAGCCGGTCGTGCGACACGACGATCAGCTCGGCACCGCCGACCTTGCAGAGGATCTGGGTATCGGCGCCGGTCGGCTCGAGTACCTCGACGGTGCCGGCGACGCTGCTGCCGCCGTCACCGACCGCGATGTGCTCGGGCCGGATGCCGAAGATCACCTGGCGGCCGTCGTCGACGCCGCCCTGCGACCCGGCCACCCGGTCGAGCGAGATCCGGACGCCGTCGTGCAATTCGACGTGACCGGAACGGACCGTGCCTTTCAGCATGTTCATGCCGGGCGAGCCGATGAAACCGGCGACGAATACGTTGTTCGGCCGGTCGTAGAGCTCGAGCGGCGCGCCGATCTGCTCGACATGACCGTCGCGCATCACGACGATCCGGTCGGCCATCGTCATCGCCTCGATCTGGTCGTGGGTGACGTAGACCGCGGTGGTCTGCAGCCGCTGGTGCAGCGCCTTGATCTCGGTCCGCATCGCGACCCGCAGCTTGGCGTCCAGGTTCGACAGCGGTTCATCGAACAGGAACACCTGCGGCTTGCGGACGATCGCGCGGCCCATCGCGACCCGCTGGCGCTGGCCGCCGGACAGCTGGCGCGGATAGCGGTCCAGATACGGCTGCAGGCCGAGGATGTTGGCGGCTTCGCCGACCCGCCGGTCGATCTCGCCCTTCGGCGTCTTGGCCAATGTCAGCGCGAACGCCATGTTCTCGCGCACCTTCATGTGCGGATACAGGGCGTAGTTCTGGAACACCATCGCGATGTCGCGTTCCTTCGGCGGCACGTCGTTGACGACCCGCTTGCCGATGCTGATCGTGCCGGCGCTGATCTCCTCGAGGCCGGCGATCATCCGCAACAGCGTCGACTTGCCGCAACCCGACGGCCCGACCAGCACGCAGAACTCGCCGTCGTCGATCGCGATGTCGACGCCGTGGATGACCTGCGTCGAGCCATAGACCTTCTTGACCTGATTGATCGTCACGGTTGCCACGGAAGTCCCCCCCAGCACTCGATCGGCTGCCCGGCGCATTCCAGGCAGCGCCATGCTACCAGCGGCGGGGGTACCCCGGCCCCGGGAAAACACCGACGAAGCGTCGGGCGTCGGCCAGCGGTTCGCGGCTTCGAGCCGCCGCCCGGGGCTGCTGGCCGGACCCGGCGCGGCGGCGTCCGGCGTGCGAACCGCGAACCGGCGCTAGCGGCTCTTGCCGGTCTGGTTCAGCGCCGACGACACCAGCTTGGCGGTGATGTCGACGATCGGGATCATCCGCTGATAGGCCATGCGGGTCGGGCCGATGACGCCGAGGGTGCCGACCACCTTGCCGTCGACCTCATACGGCGCGGTGACGATCGACAGCTCCTCCATCGGCACCAGGGTCGATTCGCCGCCGATGTAGATCTGCACCCCGTGCGCCCGCGACGAGGCGTCGAGCAGCTGCAGCAGGTCGGTGCGCTTCTCGAAGATCGCGAACAGCTCGCGCAGCCGGCTCATGTTGTCGGCGAAATCCGGCAGGCCGACGAAATTGCGCTCGCCGGCGATCACCATCGCGTCGCTGTCGTCCTGCGCCGCCTCGCTGCCGGCATCGACTGCCCGCTCCATCAGCGTCGAGATGTCGCCGCGCAGCCGCTCGAGCTCGCTGCGCAGCCGGCGCTTGATCTCGTCGAACTCGACGCCGGCAAAATGCGAATTGATGTAATTGGCTGCCTCGATCAGCGTCGGGGGCGGATAGTCGCGGTCGACCGACAGGATCCGGTTCTGCACGTCGCCTTCGGCCGAGACAATGATCAGCAGCACGCGCCGTTCCGACAGCCGCAGGAATTCGATCTGGCGGAACGTCGATGCGCGTCGCGGCGCGAGCACCACGCCGGCGAAGCTCGACAGCTTCGACAGCAGCCCGGCCGCCTGCGAGATCACCCGCTTCGGCTCGTCGGCGACCAGCGCACCGCGCAGATGCTGGGTTTCGCCGACTTGCAGCGGCTGCACCGTGATCAGCGAGTCGACGAACAGCCGGTAGCCGAGCGCCGTCGGGATCCGGCCGGCCGAGGTGTGCGGGCTCGCGATCAGGCCGATTTCCTCGAGGTCCGCCATCACGTTGCGGATCGTGGCCGGTGACAGGTCGAGGCGCGAGAACTTGGACAGCGTGCGCGAGCCGACCGGCTGGCCGTCGGCGATATACCGCTCGATCAGGGTCTTCAGCAGTTGTCGCGAGCGCTCGTCCATCGCGCGGGGCCTCTCCACGATTCGCAGTTTGCAGCGCTGCCGCGGGCTTGCGCCTGCGGCAGCCTCACCGGCGGACTGGCACCCGATGCCGCCGGTCGTCGAGATCGGCCGTCGAGATCGGACAGCGGGACCGGCCAGCCGGGCCAGCCATTAGTTCTACGCTATCACAATCGGCGTTGCCACCGTGTCGGCAAATTTATTATGGTGTAATCCGCCGCATGACCGCCCGCTTCAAGTCCGTGGCATTGTTCGGCCGGCCCCAGACGGATGGATTGGCGGCCATATTGGAGACCCTGACCCGCTGGTTGCAGGCGCGCGGGGTCGAGGTGCTGGTGCAGGCCAACCGCAGCACCCGGGCGTTGCAGCGGATCGGCCGCAAGGCCGAGCTCGGCATCATCGTCGGCGGCGACGGGACCATGCTCGGCTTGGCCCGGACGCTGGCGCCGCTCGGCCTGCCGCTGGTCGGCATCAACCTGGGCCGGCTCGGCTTCATTACCGACATCGCATTCTCGCACTGGGAGGAATCGCTCACCGCGATCCTCGACGGCGACTTCGAGATCGAGGATCGGGCGCTGATCGACGCCACCGTGATCCGCCGCGGCCGGCGCTTCTTCCATGCCCGCGCGCTCAATGACGTCGTCGTCAGCCGCAGCTCGCGCGCCGGCATGATCGAGGTCGAGGTGCGGGTCGACGGTCTGTTCATGTACGGCCCGCGCGCCGACGGCCTGATCGTCGCGACGCCGACCGGCTCGACCGCCTACGCGCTGTCGGCGAGCGGGCCGATCTTGCATCCGGCGCTGCAGGGCTTCGTGCTGGTGCCGGTGGCGCCGCAGGCGTTGTCGAACCGGCCGATCGTGCTGCCCGACCACTGCGAGATCGAGCTGACCGTGGTCGGCGGCCGCAACCCGCGGGTCAACTGCGACATGCAGTCGTTCGCCGATCTGCAGATCGAGGACCAGGTGATCCTGCGCCGCTCGGCCGACTCGAGCCGGTTCCTGCACCCGCCCGGCTACAACTACTACGGCACGCTGCGTTCCAAGCTCAACTGGCACGAGATGCCGAGCCTGAACCCGCCGGCATGATGACGCCCCCCGTTGCGCCTGCGGCGCTCCCCCCCCCACTGGGGGGCGCCGCCAGCGGCCGGGCGAAGCCCGTTCCGCGGCGACTGCTTGGCTAGGTCGCTTGCATGCGCTGCGTCCGTCGCGAAGCAACACCGAAGACTGAGATGCTGCGCTGGCTCCGCCTGACCGACTTCGTGATCGTCGAAGCCGCCGAGATCGGCTTCGACGCCGGCTTCACCGCGCTGACCGGCGAGACCGGTGCCGGCAAGTCGATCCTGCTCGACGCGCTCGGCCTCGCGCTCGGCGGTCGCGGCGATGCCGCCTTCGTCCGCGACGGTGCCGCCCGCGCCGACATCGCCGCCGAATTCGCGATCGGGCCGGCGCTGGAAGCCTGGCTCGCCGAACGCGAGCTCGCCGCCGACCCCGGCACGCTGCTGCTGCGGCGGATCGTCGAGGCCGACGGCCGCTCGCGCGGCTGGGTCAACGGCCAGCCGGCGACGATCGCGCTGCTGCGCGAGCTCGGCGAACGGCTGGTCGATATCCACGGCCAGCACGCGTCGCAGTCGCTGCTGGCGCCGGGTGCCCAGCGCGACCTGCTCGACCGCTTCGGCCAGCTCGAGCCGCAGGCCGCCGCGGTCGCCGCCGCCTGGAGCGACTGGCAGCGCGCCGCCGCCGCGCTGGCCGCGGCAACCAGCGGCGCCCGCGAACGCGCGATCCGGCTCGAGCGGCTGCAGTGGGAGATCGAGGAGATCGGCCAGCTGCGGCTGCACCCCGGCGAATGGGACGCGCTGAGCACCGAACAGCAGCGCCTCGCCCACGCCAAGGACCTGCTCGAGGGCGCCGATTCGATCGCGCTGACGCTGGCGCGCGGCGACGACGCGATCACCGGCATGCTCGCCGGCCTGCAGCAGCGGCTGCGCGCGCTCGCCGCGATCGACCCGTCGCTCGCGGCCGCTGCCGAGCTGATCGAATCCGCGTCGATCCAGCTCGACGAGGCGGCCGGCGATCTCGCCGGCTATGCACAGCGGATGGACCTCGACCCCGAGCGGCTCGCCGAGGTCGAGCAGCGCGTCTCGGCGGTGTTCGGCACCGCCCGCAAGCTCAAGCTCGCGCCCGAGGCCCTGCCGGAGCACCTGACGCAGCTGCAGGCCGAGGCCGGCGCGCTCGCGGCGGCGCAGGACAGCGCCGCGCTCGAACGCGCCGCTGCCGCCGCCGAAACGGCTTATCGCGAGCAGGCGACGGCGCTCGGCAAGGCACGCCGCGCCGCCGCGCGCCGGCTCGCCGACGGCGTCAGCCGCGAGATCGGCCGGCTCGGCATGGCTGACGCGTCACTGCAGATCGCCTGCGAGCCGGCACCGCCGGGGCCCTCCGGCAGCGACGCGGTCGAGTTCCGGATCGCCGCCCACGACGCCGCGACGCCGCGGCCGCTCGCCAAGGTCGCGTCCGGCGGCGAGCTGTCGCGGATCGGCCTCGCGATCGCGGTGCTGGCGGCGCGCGCCAATCCGGTCCCGACGCTGATCTTCGACGAGGCCGACGCCGGCATCGGCGGCGCCGTCGCCGCCGTCGTCGGTGAACTGATGCAGCGGCTCGCGACCGACTGTCAGGTGCTCTGCGTGACCCATCTGCCGCAGGTCGCGAGCCGTGCCGATCAGCAGCTGCGCGTCGTCAAGAGCACCGGCAAGAGCGGCCCGACCAGCCGGATCGATGCGCTCGCCGCTCAGACGCGCGTCGACGAAATCGCGCGGATGCTCGGCGGCAGGAAGGTTACCGAGACGACGCGGGCGCATGCGGCCGAGATGCTCGCGTCGAGCCGGCGCGCAGCGGCTCCTCAGGGCTCGGTGCAAGCAAGACCGAAAGTCGGCGCAACGAAGGGTGCGATCAAAGCCAGGAAGCGCTGAAAACATGCCAGAGCGCTTGGTCGCAGTGGTCACCCTCGCGCTGCTCCAAGCGAGCTGCGCCACGCTCGCAGTCCGGGATACCTACCAGGCAGTCGCCAACGCGGAACTGCTGCTCTATCGCCACGAGGATATCCGATGGTGGCTGAGATTGGAGCCGAAGCTGCAATTCGCTTCAGCCGGACTGCTCGGCGTGCCGATCATCCCGATGTACGCGCGGCTTCGGGAAGCAAGAACGATCACGCTTTCGGCAAGCCTGGTCGTGTATAGCGAACGCGCCGTTTCGTTCGCGCCGAGACCGTGTCTGCTGGCCGCCGAAGGCGCCGCCGAGTTATGCCCCGTTCTCGTGGAGATCTCGGCGAACGCGATGTATCGGGATGACGGCTCGATGTACAAGGACAAACGGCCCCGCTGGAACCGGATTCCCGAATTCAAGAATCTGTCGAAACTGACATTGGAACCGTCGACGGAAACACCGATCGAACGCATCGATCGCTCGATGATCGATCGGTTCTACGGCTATTCGGGTACACCGAAGTTCGGATACTTCGCCGTCGACCTGCGCTACGTCTATGAATGCCCGCAGGCATGCCCCGCGGAGCTGACGCTGGATACGACGGATCTCGTCGCGATCGACGAGCTTTCGATCGCGGCAGGACCGGTGAAGTTCGAACGGCGCACCGAAACGAACTACCGCGCGATCGAGCCCGGTCTGCAGTAGGTCAGCGCCCGGCCGGCCGCACCTGCGCCGTCGTCGACAACTCTTCCTCGCCGCCGCCGAGCCGCACGCCGCGCACCGGGCTCGCGTCGCGGTAGTCGAGCCCGACCGCGAGCTTGATGTGGCCGCCGGCGGCGCTGCTGCCCTGGCTGACGTCGAACCCGACCCAGCGGTTGTTCAGCCAGACCTCGGCCCAGGCACGGCTCGCGACCGACGCACGGTCCTGCGTGTACGCATACCCGCTGACGTAGCGCGCCGGCAGGCCGAGATGACGGCAGCAGACCAGGAACAGGTGCACCTGGTCCTGCACCGCGCCACCGCCGATCGCGATCGCCTCTGCCGCGGTGGTGTCGGGGTCGGTGACGCCGGGCAGAAGCGGCAGCCGCTGCTGCACGGCGGCCGTCAGGTCACCGGCGCCGATCAGCGGCCGCGTGGTGACGGTCTTGCGCATCGGCTCGCAGAAGGCCACGATCGCCTCGTCGGGCTCGGTCAGTGCGGTCGCACGCAGGAAGACTCGCGGATTGACCTGATCGGCCGGCTCGCCGTCGTCGACGTCGGGTACCTCGACGGTGCCGGTCGCGACGATCGCGATCGCGTCGTGCGCGGTCGCGAGCGTCATCAGGTCGGTCAGGTTGCCGAACGCATCGATCAGCCGGATCGACCGGGTCGGCAGGTCCAGCTGCCATTCGACGACGCGCTGCCGGTGGTTGCTGCCCGGGGTCAGCCGGATGTACTGCGTGCTGCGCGCGGCCGGCTCGGCGTAGCGGTAGGTGGTGGCATGGTAGACCGATAGCTTCACGGCAGCGCGGTCCCTACTTGAGTTCCAGATAGGCTTCGTTGACGACGTCGCCGAGCTCGGCGATCTGCACCAGGAAGTGCTCGAGATAGCCGGTGATGTCGTCGTCGAAGATCTCGTCGATGTCGACGTAGGTCAGCCCGGCGTGGATCGTCGCCGCCAGCCGGCGCGCCGGCTTCGCGGTCGCGTCGGGCAGCACCTCGAGCGTCCGGACGATCTCGTCGAAGCAGAACTTCAGCGACCGCGGCAGCGTCGGGTCGAGGATCAGCAGCTCGGCGACGCGGCGCGGCTCGACCGCGTCGCGATAGGTGTCGCGATAGGCCTCGAACGCGCTGACCGAGCGCAGCACCGCCGACAGCCGGTAGTAGTCGGTGATCTCGCCGCCGAACGGCGTCGTGCCCTGCCGCTGCGACTGCGCCTGCAGCTGCGCCTTCGAGCGGATCTGCGCCGGCGTCATTTCCTGCGCCTGGCTCTGCGCCGCCGCGGAGCCGCCTTGGGTCTGCGACTGACGCCCCTGCCCCTGGAACTGGCTTTGCGACTGGCCCTGGGACTGCCCGGACGACTGGCTCCGGGCACGCGCCACCGCGCCCGGCGGCGGCTCGCCCGCGGTGCCGGCGGTGCGGCTGCCGGCGGCATTGTGCTGCTTGACCGACAGGATCCGCGCAGTGTTGTCGGCGCGCTCCAGGTGGGTGCCGAGCCGGATGAAGTGGTACGGCTGGTCACGCCGGATCGTCGCGAACGTGATGCCGCGGAACAGGTGACTGCGCTCCTTGACCCATTCGAAGAACGGATTGTCGGCCGGCTGGCTCTCCCGGTGCCGCTTCTGCAGCAGCTGCAGCCAGGTGTTGTTGATGTCCTCCCACATCTCGGTCGTGATGTCGGCACGGACCGCCCGCGCGTTCTCGCGGCTGCTGCGCAGGCAGTTGAAGATCGACGAGCCGTGCAGCTCGTCCCAGGCGAGATAGCCGGCGACATCCTCCGGCGTGCGGGCCCGGCCCGAGGCATCGAAGGCGCCGAGCGTATTGGTGATGACCAGCGGCTCGATCGCCGTCAGCTCGTCGGCGGCCCCCTTCGACACCAGCGCGAGCGACCGGCCGACGTCGAGGATCCGCGCCATGTTCTCGGCCCGCTCGAGATAGCGGGCCATCCAGTACAAATGCGACGCGACGCGTGACAGCATGTCAGTCGACCACCCAGGTATCCTTGGTGCCGCCGCCCTGCGAGCTGTTGACCACCAGCGAGCCCTTGCGCAACGCGACGCGGGTCAGCCCGCCCGGCACGATCCGGATCTCCCGACCGGTCAGCACGAACGGCCGCAGGTCGAGGTGGCGCGGCGCGACGCCCTCCTCGACGAAGGTCGGACAGGTCGACAGCGACAGCGTCGGCTGCGCGATGTAGCCCTCCGGATGCGCCTGCAGGATCTTGCGGAAGCGCTCGACCTCCTCGCTGGTGCTGGTCGGCCCGACCAGCATGCCGTAGCCGCCGGCGCCGTGCACTTCCTTGACGACCAGCTCCGGCAGGTGCGCGAGCACATAGCCGAGATCTTCGGGCTTGCGGCACTGCCAGGTCGGCACGTTCTTCAGCAGCGGCTCCTCGCCGAGATAGAACTTGATCATCTCGGGCACGTACGGGTAGATCGACTTGTCGTCGGCGACACCGGTGCCGATCGCGTTCGAGATCACCACGTTGCCGAGCCGGTAGGCGGCGAGCAGCCCCGGAACGCCGAGCACCGAGTCCGGTCGGAACGCGAGCGGGTCGAGGAACACGTCGTCGAGCCGCCGGTAGATCACGTCGACCCGCTGCCGCCCCGACGTGGTCCGCATGAACACGAAGCCGTCCTCGACGAACAGATCCCGGCCCTCGACCAGCTCGACGCCCATCTGCTGCGCCAGGAACGCATGCTCGAAGTAGGCGCTGTTGTACGGCCCCGGCGTCAGCAGCGCGACCGTCGGCCGATCCTGCAGCGACGCCGCGTTGAGCGTGTCCAGCAGCATCGCCGGATAGTGCTCGACCGGCCGCACCGAGTACTGCTGGAACAGCTCGGGGAACAACCGCATCATCATCTTGCGGTTCGACAGCATGTACGAGACGCCCGACGGCACCCGCAGGTTGTCCTCGAGCACGTAGAAATCACCATCGCTGTGCCGAACCATGTCGACGCCGACGATGTGTGCATAGGTCTGGTGCGGCACCTTCACGCCGACCATCGCAACCTGGTACTGCTGATTGATCAGGATCTGATCGGTCGGAATCAGCCCGGCGCGCAGGATCTCCTGCTGGTGATAGATATCCGCCAGGAACCGGTTGATCGCCTTGACCCGCTGCGCCAGCCCCTTTTCCAGGAAGGCCCAGTCATCGGCCGACAGGATCCGCGGCACCACGTCCGACGGAATCAGCCGCTCGGTGCCGGACTCGTCGCCGTAGACCGAGAACGTGATGCCGGTGCGGCGGAAGATCAGGTCCGCCTCGTCGCGCTTGCGCTGCATCGACTCGGCGGAGCGCGAGCGCAGCCATTGCTGATAGACCGCGTAATGCGGCCGGACCGAGCCGTCGGCCAGCAGCATCTCGTCGTAGCCGTCCGGCGCCGGGCCGATCAGCTCGATCTTCGATTCCTCCATCGCCGCTGAGCCTTTCCCGGTACGGACCGCAGGTTGGTCGGCTCCGGCGCCGCGAATCACGACGGCCGGTACTTACAATTGGATCGCTTGCAATTTCCGTACAAGGACAACGCATGCGCCTGCAAGTCGAAACCATGCTCGCTCGCGATCCGCTGCTGGCGCTGCTCGATCTGGTTGTCGTAGAACTCCTCGACCCGGCCGCATTGCAGACAAACCAGATGGTCGTGATGCGAGCCTTCGTCGAGCTCGAATACCGACTTGCCGGACTCGAAATTGCTGCGCTTCAGGATGCCGGCCTGCTCGAACTGCGTCAGCACCCGATAGACCGTGGCGAGACCAACGTCCTGATGTTCGGACAGCAGCTCGCGAAACACGTCCTCGGCGCTCATGTGGCGCTGGCGGCCGTTCTGGAAGATTTCGAGGATCTTGAGCCTCGGCAGCGTGGCCTTCAGACCGGCGCTCTTCAGGTCAGTGGTGCTGGTCACTTGGGCTCGCCCTTCCAATCTGACAACGTTTTATCATACCGCCTTCGATTCGGCCGACCGGCGGCGCCACGCCCCGGCCCGGCACCGCGTCTGCCCGGAGAGTCACTCGATGATAGCCATCCGCCTCGCGCCGTCAACGCCGCGGGCCCCTGCCGCGCCGGCGGCCCTGGCTGCGCTGCTCGCCGCCGCCCTGCTCGCCGGCTGCAGCAGCGCCGACCGCTCGAAGAGCGGCTTCCTCGAGCCGTACCGGTTCGCGATCCCGCAGGGCAACTATCTGAACCAGCAGATGCTCAACCAGGTCCGCGAGGGCATGAGCCGCGAGCAGGTCCGGCTCGCGATCGGCACGCCGTTGCTCAACGACGTCTTCCATGCCGACCGCTGGGATTACGTGTTCCGCTTCCAGCATCCGAACGGCGCGGCCGAACTGCGCCGCGTCATCATCGAGTTCCGGAATGAACGGGTCGCGTCGATCCGCGCGATCGACCCGCTGCCGCAGCGCGACGATCCGACCGACCCGGCGCTGCCCGGCTATCGGCCGCCGGAGCGGACATGAGACACGCTATGCCGACCCCGCCGAGCGCCCTCTCCGTCCCACGCCGCGCCGAATCCGCCCCGGCCGCCGCCGACCGCCGGGCCGAGGGGGCGGCATGACCTTGCGGATCGCGATCGCCGGCGCCACCGGCCGCATGGGGCGAATGCTGATCGAAGGGGTCTGCGCCGCGCCCGACCTGCTGCTCACCGGCGCGCTCGAGATCGCCGGCAGCCCCGCGCTCGGCACCGACCCGGCCGCCTTCCTCGGCAAGACGACGCCGGTCCGGGTCACCGCCGACCTCGACGCCGGGCTCGCCGGCGCCGACGTGCTGATCGACTTCACCCGGCCGGCGGCGACCCTTGCCCATCTCGACGCCTGCCGGCGCCGCGGCATCCGGATGGTCATCGGCACCACCGGCTTCAGCGCCGACGAGCGCGACCGGATCCGTGGCGCCGCCGACCACATCGCGATCGTCTTTGCACCGAACATGAGCGTCGGCGTCAACGTCGCACTGAAGCTGATCGCGCTCGCGACCCGGGCGCTCGCCGCCGACTGCGACATCGAGGTCATCGAGTCCCACCACCGCAACAAGGTCGACGCGCCGTCGGGCACCGCGCTCGCGATCGGCGAGACGATCGCGGCGGCCCAGGGCCGCACCCTCGACGACGCGGTCTTCGCGCGGCACGGCCATACCGGCATCCGGCCGAACGGCGCGGTCGGCTTCTCGGCGATCCGCGGCGGCGACATCGTCGGCGAGCACACGGTGCTGTTCGCCGGTGCCGGCGAACGGATCGAGATCACCCACCGGGCGTCGAGCCGGGCGAACTATGTCCAGGGCAGCCTGCGCGCCGCGCGGTTCGCGGCCACGAAGGGGACAGGGCTGTTCGGGATGGATGCGGTGCTCGGGTTGGACTGACGCTGCAGCGCCGGTCTTGGCCTGCAGGAAGCGCCCCGCACGCCGGGGCATGCCCCGGGTCGAGAGCCGGCGGCAAGTCATGGGTGCCACCTGACCTACTCGCCCGTATGCCGCCCCGCCGGCTGCAATGACCGTCGATCGGCCTGGTCGTGGCCTGCGGCAGACAACCTCTTCCAATAGCGCAAAACAGATCGTTCGCCCACGCCAGGGGCAACCCCGAGGGTTTCGGTGGCCGCTGGCTTCGCGCGTGGGTCTCATGGCTCGTCATCACGGTTCGCTGCGGGCCGGCGGTTGGCCGCGCTTGCGCGGCGTGTGCTGGCACGGGTGGCGCTCGGCGGCGGGCTGCTTGCAGGCGTGACGATCGCGCCGGCGCTTGCCGCGGGTGGCGGCGACCCGGCCGGCTGGTTCGCGGAGCCGGTGACCGACGCCGGTCTCGACACCCGGATCGCCGAATCGGTCAATCGGCTGCGCCAGCGCGCCTTCGACTGCGGTGATCCGCTGCGGGTCGCCAGCGCGCTTCCGGTCACGCTGCCGGTGGTGCCGCGACGGCCGGCATTGGTGCCGCATCCGGCACTACAACGGGCCGCGCAGCGGCAGGCACAGGCAATGGCGGCGACGATGCGGGTCGCGCATCTCGCGACGGACGGCACGACGGTGCGCGAGCGTGCTCGCGAGGCCGGCTATGCCTGGCGCATCATCGGCGAGAACCTCGCGGCCGGTCAGCGCGACGTCGCCGAAGTAGTCGCGCAATGGTTCGCCAGTCCGTCGCATTGCGACAATCTGCTCGATCCGCGCTTCACCGAATTCGGCGTTGCCAGGATTGCCGCGGCGCACCCGACCGACCCGCACCGGCACTACTGGGCGCTGGTGCTCGGTGCCCGGCGCGGCGCCGCCAGCGTGCGCTGATTGCGCTAGGGCCTGTTCACGCGGCGGCGTCCGTAGCGTGAACAGGCCCTAGTGCAGCACCCAATCGACCAGCGGCCGCCAGGTTTCGCGGTCGGCCTCGATCTGGCGGCTGTTGACATTGTCGAACACCGTCAGGCCGTGCGCCGCGAGATGGACGTACGACTGGGTATCGCGCAGGTAGCCGGCAACCGGCAGGCCGAGGCCGGAAACGAAGCGGCTCAGTTCGTCGGCGGAGCGGGTGCGCGGATCGACGCGGACGCCGACCACGCCGACGCTCTCGAAGAACCGGCGATCGTCCGCGATCGCGGCACGCAGTTCACGCAGGAAGCCACCGGTGGCGCGGATGTCGAACATCGACGGCTGCACCGGCACCAGGATCTTGTCGACCCCCTTGAACAGCGCCTTCAGCCGGTCGACCGGCATCTGTGCCGGTGTATCGATGACGACATGAGTGACGCCTGCCGGCGGCCGGGCCCGGTTGTGCGTCATCTCCCACGGGTAGATCGGCGCGGCGCCGGTGGGCCGCTGGCTCAGCCAGTCGCGTGACGACTGCTGGTGATCGAGGTCGCCGAGCATGGTCGCATTGCTGGTGCAGGCGAAATAGCCGGCCAGGTTGGTCGCGACGGTGCTCTTGCCGACGCCGCCCTTGGGATTGACGATTGCGATGACCGGCATGCGCAGGGACTCCTGTCGTTGAACAGGCCCGGAACCTTAGCACGCGGTCGCGGCATCGCCGCCGATCGGCAAGCGTACGGCACGCAATCCCAACGAAACTGCGCCAGCGATCCAACACCGGCGCGGCACCGCTGCGACGCGCGTTGCGGTTGACGCAGCAGCCGGCCAGCGCACTTTACATCGGCTGGGTTCTGTGAGCCGGCTCGGTTCCGTGAGCGGGCCGGTGCTGTGCGCCGGCTCGGTCCCTGCGTCGACTCGGTTCTGTACTCCGACTCAGTTCTGCGTGCCGACTCAGTTCTGCGCGCCGATCGCCGTCAGCACGATGTCGCTGGTCAGCAGCTCCGGCAGGACCCTCGGCGCGGCAGCGCCTGGCGTATAGACCAGGTAGAGCGGCACGCCGTTGCGGCCGTGCTGAGCGAGCTCGGCGGTGATCGCCGGGTCGCGGCGGGTCCAGTCGCCACGCAGCAGCACGACCTCGCCGTCGCGGAACGCGCGGGTCACGGCATCGCGCTCGAGCACGAGTTTCTTGTTGGCCTGGCAGCTGATGCACCAGGCGGCGGTGAAATCGACGAACACCGTACGGCCGGCGCGGGTCGCCTCGGCGACCTTGCTCGCCGACCAGGCCTGCCAGTGCGTCGCGGCGGCCATCGAGCTGGTCGAAACACCCGCCGAAGCGACCGCACCACGGCCGGCTTCGCCATCGCGCGCGACGCCGGCGTCGGACACTTCGAGGCTGTCGGTCCGGGTCGCAACCGCATCGAGCCCGTCGATTTGCACCAGCTGGAACAGCGCCGCGATGGTTGCGACGATGGCGACGGTCAGCCAGCCGTAGCCAGGCAGGCCACCGCGCGTGCGCGGCGCCGACTGGCCCCGGCCGTAGATCCAGGCCACCAGCGCGACCAGGATCGCGGCGGCGAGCAGCCGCAGCAGGCCATCGGCACCGATCTGCAAGGTCAGCACCCAGGCGAGCCAGGCCGCCGTCGCGAACATCGGAAACGCCAGCAGTTGCCGGAACGTCTGCAACCACGGTCCCGGCCGTGGCAGCCAGCGCAGCGCGCGACCGTTCGTTCCGAGCAGCAGGTACGGCAGCGCCATGCCGACGCCGATCGCGGCGAACACCAGCAGCGTCTCGAGCGCCGAACTGGTCAGCGTGAAGCCGATCGCGCTGCCCATGAACGGCGCAGTGCACGGCGTCGCGGCGACCACCGCGATGACGCCGGTCCAGAAACTCGCGGCCGCGCTCTGCCGACCGCCTCCGTCATCGCTGCCGGCCGGCATCGGACCGGTGCCGCCGAAGCGGGTCAGGCCGAGACCGGCTTCGAAGACGCCGAAGAAATTCAGGCCGATCAGCACGAACAGCAGCGCCAGCGCCGCGACGAACGTCGGCGATTGCAGCTGGAAGCCCCAGCCGACCGAATCGCCGACCGCCCGCAACAGCAGCAGCGCGCAACCGAGCACCAGGAATGTCGCGACGACACCGGCACCGAAGACGAACGCGTGGCGGCGCGCGACGCGCGGATCGCCGCGCGCCGCGGTGGCGAACGACACGAGCTTGAGGCCGATCACCGGGAACACGCACGGCATCAGGTTCAGGATCAGGCCGCCGATCAGCGCGGCGATCAACGCGTAGCCGAGCGTTGCGCTGACTGCCGACGACGAGACGCCGCCAGCGGCCGCGGCGGCGCCGCCGCCCCCGCCCACCACGCCGCCCGCGCCGCCGCCTTGAACCGACGGGCTGGCGATCGACATGCCGCCGCCGCTCGCACCACCGCCACGCAGTCGTTCGAGCAGCCCGCCGCCGACGCCCGTCGCATTGGCGGGCGTGGCGATGTTCGCCTTGACCGCCTCGGCGACCGCGAGCTCGCGCCCGATCATCGGCGCCGCGGTCGACTCGGCGAGCCGCAACTCGATCGCTCGGCCATCAGCGACCAGCAGTCCGGCCGCCGCGTCCGGCAATCGGTCATCGGCCCCCGCGAGCAGCGCCAGCCGCAGCACGCGGCCGTGCTCGCCTTCGGTCAGGCGCTGCGCGGCCGCCGGGCTGACCACGCCTTCGAAGTACGGGAAGAACTCGGCGCGTGCCGGTGTCAGGCCGGAAGGCAGGACCAGCGACGCATCGTCACCGGCGCGCCACCAGCCGGCGGTCCGCGCCGCCGCCGGATCCGGCGCGTTGGCCAGCGCGTCGGCGATCAGCGCTGCGTGCCGGCCGGTCCCTGGCGCAGCCGCCGCAGTCGCTGCCGCCGCGGTCGCTGCCGCGGTCGCCGCCGCCGGTGCCGCGCCGACCGGCAACTCCAGCGCCAGCGCCGCTTCGCCCGGCACGCAGACGTGACGGCAGACCAGCCACTGCGCGAGCACTTCGAAGCGCACCGTCGAACCCGCATAGGCCGCCGGCAGCCTCGCTTCGCGGGACAACGCGATCTCGCCTTCATAGCCGTAGTTGGCGAGCGGACCGATCGCGATCCGCTGCGGCGCCGGCCAGGCGATCGGGCCGAACGCCGTACCGGCCGGGCCGTGCGGCTCGAACTGGGTCGGCAATCCGGAGTCGCCGGGGTTGCGCCAATAGGTGTGCCACTCGTGATCATGCGCGAGCCGCAGCGCCAGCCGGAACGGCTGGCCCGGCACGATCCGCGCGCGATCGGCGATCAGCTCGGCCTCGACCGCGTCGACCCGTTGCGGCCCGGTCTTCGGCGGCGGCGCGGCCGGCGACACAGCCGACGACGACGGCGCCGCACTGCCCTGCGCCGACCCGCTGATACTGCCCTGCGCCGACGCGTCCGACGGCGAGGACAGGCCGGCGAGGAGGGCCAGTGCGAGCACGAACAGCGAGCCGACGGCGAATCCGGCGCGGGTGACGGATTTCACGTCGCGAATGTAAAGTCCGGCGGCGGTCGACATCGTTCCCCATTCTAGATCGGCGGCCCAGCCCCGCCGCAGGAACAACCGCGCGTTCGCGACGACGCGGCGGTCGTCCGTCGGCCGCAGCGGCCTGCCGTCAGGCACACCGCCGCGCGACTGCCCGCGGCTTGACCGCCCCAGACCGAGTCCCTACCATTTCCGGCCATGGAGAATGACATCCAGGCGCTCGGCGAACGCGTGACTCGGCTGGTCGAGATCTCGCGCAGGCTGTCGGACGAGAATCGCATGTTGAAAGGCCGCCTCGGCGAAGCGGTCGCGATCCGTCACGAACTCGAAGCCCGGATCTCCGAAGCCCGCGCCCGGGTCGAATCCGCGTTGGCGCGGCTGCCGATCACCCAGGAAGCCGAAGGCTGAGCGCGGCGCGCGCGGGCGCGCTCGCTGCGCCGGCCGCAACCTCCGACCGCGACCTTCGACTGCCTTCTCGAGGACATCAATGGATCAGATCGAGGTCAAGATCCTGGATCGCCTGTTCAAGCTGCAGGTGCCGCCAGCCGAAAAGCCGCGGCTGATGGAGGCGGTGCGCATCGTCGATGCCAAGATGCGCGAGATCCGCGACGCCGGCAAGGCCGGCGGGATCGACTGGATCGCGGTCAACGCGGCGCTGCAGATCGCGTTCGAATCGCTCGTGCGGGACCGCGCCACGCTGCCGCCGCAGATCGCGACGAAGATCAGTCAGCTGACCGAAGAGCTCGACGTCGAGATTCAGCGACAGGAAAGTCTTTTCTGACGGCGGACCACGCTACGCGTAGTCGATTGTCGGCCGACGCGGCGTATAATCGCGCTGCCCTGCAGTGTTCGCTACGGCCATACATTCCTTGAACCAATGCGATGCATTAGGCAGAGGGATCAAGTCGAGCCACTGTTGTGATCGTCCTTCGTGGACGAACCTGATGTGGCCGCACTCTCTGCCGCCCTGAACTCGAACGGTTCAGGATGCCGGCCGACCGGCACAGGCGGGGCACGAACAACGAGCGGGAGCGCCGCCCGCGCTCCCGTCGGCGAGTGATCGCCAGGAGGCTGTCGGACGATGGCAGACGCGGTGACCACGCGATGAACTACTGGCTGATGAAGTCCGAGCCCGAAGAGGTCTCGATCGACGACGCGCTGGCCGCCAACGGCGCGACGGTCCCGTGGTTCGGCGTGCGCAACTACACGGCCCGCAATTTCATGCGCGACCGGATGCGGATCGGCGACGGCGTGCTGTTCTATCACTCGAGCTGCGCGGTCCCGGGCATCTACGGCGTCGCCGAGGTCGCCTCGGAACCGTACCCCGACGACACCCAGTTCGACCCGCAGTCGCCTTACTATGACCCGAAGTCGTCGCAGGACAAGCCGCGCTGGATCCTGGTCGACGTGCGTGCACTGTACAAGGTCGATCCGCCGCTGACGCTCGCTCAACTGCGCCAGATGCCGGAGCTGGCCGGCATGACGGTGCTGGCGCGCGGCAACCGGCTGTCGATCACGCCGGTCGATCCAGAGCACTGGCAGCGGCTGATCGAGCGGATGAAGAAGGCCGCCTGAAATCCCGCCGCTTCGGCGGCCTACCGCCCCGCCGCAGCGCCGGCCTTGCCGCCGCTGGCGCGGCCGCCGGCCATCACCAGCCAGACGCCGGCAATGAACATCGGCACGCACAGCAGCTGCCCCATCGTGAACGGACCGAGCACCAGCCCGAGGAACGCATCCGGCTCGCGCGCGAATTCGGCCAGGAAGCGCAGCACCGAATAACCGATCAGGAACATGCCGCTGACCGCGCCGGTCGGCCGCGGCCGCGACGAGAACCACCAGACCAGCGCGAACAGCAGCAACCCTTCGCCGAGGAATTGATAGACCTGCGACGGATGGCGCGGAAAATCCGTGCCGGACTGCGGGAACACCATCGCCCATGGCAGGTTCGACGCCCGCCCCCACAGCTCGCCGTTGATGAAGTTGCCGAGCCGGCCGGCCGCCAGCCCGAGCGGCACCAGCGGCGCGACGAAATCCATCAGGTCGAGAAAGCGCAGACCGCGCGAGCGGGCGAACAGCCAGCAGGCGACCAGCACGCCGATCAGGCCGCCGTGGAACGCCATGCCGCCCTGCCAGACCGCGAACGCCTCGAGCGGATGCTGCAGGTAATAGCCGGGCTTGTAGAACAGCACGTAGCCGAGCCGGCCGCCGACGATGACGCCGAGCACGCCGTAGAACAACAGATCCTCGAGATCCTTGGCCGTGAAGCCGGACAGTGGCCGGCCGGGCCCGATCCGAGCGACCCGGCGCCGGCCGAGCAGGTAGAACGCCGCGAACGCGAGCAGGTACATCAGGCCGTACCAGCGAACCGCGAGCGGTCCGACCTGCAGCGCAACGGGATCGAAGTTCGGGTGCATGAGCATAGCCGGCTATTCTGACATGCTGCCGCGGCCCTCCCCTCGTTCGAGCATGAAGCGGGTGAAACGTTCGCGGGCGGCGCTACGGTCGCCGGCGCGCCAGGCGAGCCCGATCTCGATCCGCGGCGCCCGCCCCTCGATCGCGCGATAGACCACGCCGCGGCGGCCGAGGTTGCGCAGGCTCGCGGTGACCACCGCGACGCCGAGGCCGGCGGCGACCAGGCTGACGATGGTCTGCATCTGCACCGCCTGCTGGCCGATCACCGGCGCCGAGCCGGCCGCCGTGTAGAGGCCGACGATCGCATCGTGCAGGCCGGGTGCGCGCTCGCGCGGGAACACGATCAACGGCTCGTCGAGCAGGTCGGCGATGCGGACCGCGGCACGACGCCGCGCCAGCCGGTGGCGCGACGGCAGCGCGACGATCAGCGTATCGCTGAACAACGGCCGATAGGCGAGCCCGGCCGGCACCACCGGCGGCAGCACGAAGCCGGCATCGAGCAGGCCGCCCTGCAGCGCCTGCACCTGGGCGTCGCTGGTCATCTCGGCGAGATGCAGCCGGACTCCCGGCGCGACCGCGCGGAACTCGCGCAGCCGCTGCGGCAGGAAGCTGTACTCGGCCGGGGTGACGAAGCCGATGCGCAGCTCGCCGATCTCGCCGCGCGCGGTGGCGCGGACCCGCTCGACCATCGCATCGTGCCGCGCGAACAGCGCGTCGACATCGTCGAGCAGCACCGCGGCGGCCGGCGTCGGCGCGACACCGGCGCGGCTGCGTTCGAACAGCGCAACGCCGAGCGCCGCCTCGAGCTGGCGGATCCGGATCGACAACGGCGGCTGCGACAGGCCGAGCAAGTCGGCGGCACGACCGAAGTGCAGCGTGCGCGCCAGCACCTGGAAGCAGCGCAGCGACCAGAGATCGACGGCCGGGCGCTGGCCGGCGCCCGGCGCCCGGTGGCTCGGTTCAGTGCTCATTCGATTCGATTTCCATATCACAGACTGCGTTTTTATATATTTTCCACGAACTGCGGGCACGCGTACCATCGCAGCCCGTATCGTTGCAAGGCCGGCTCCGCCGGCCACCCCAGGAGACCGTCATGCCCGCCAATCGCCGCTCGCAGAACATCACCCAGGGCGTCGCCCGCGCGCCGAACCGCTCGATGTACTACGCGATGGGCTACCAGAAGAAAGACTTCGACAAGCCGATGATCGGCATCGCCAACGGCCATTCGACGATCACGCCGTGCAACTCGGGCCTGCAGCCGCTCGCCGACCGCGCGGTCGAGGCGATCCGCGCCGCCGGCGGCAACCCGCAGATCTTCGGCACGCCGACGATCTCCGACGGCATGTCGATGGGCACCGAGGGCATGAAGTACTCGCTGATCTCGCGCGAGGTGATCGCCGACTGTATCGAGACCGCCGTCCAGGGCCAGTGGATGGACGGCGTGCTGGTGCTCGGCGGCTGTGACAAGAACATGCCGGGCGGCATGATCGGCATGCTGCGCGCCAACGTGCCGGCGATCTACGTCTACGGCGGCACCATCAAGCCCGGCAACTGGAAAGGCAAGGACCTGACGATCGTCTCGATCTTCGAGGCGGTCGGCGAGTTCTCGCGCGGCCGGATGAGCCAGGAGGATTTCGACGGCATCGAGCAGAACGCGGTGCCCGGCACCGGCTCCTGCGGCGGCATGTACACCGCCAACACGATGTCGTCGGCGTTCGAGGCGCTCGGCATGAGCCTGCTCGGCTCGTCGACGATGGCCAACCCGGACCAGGACAAGCACGACTCGGCGACCGAATCGGCCCGGGTGCTGGTCGCGGCGGTCAGGAACGACCTGAAGCCGCGCGACATCGTGACCCGCGAATCGATCGAGAACGCGGTCGCGCTGATCATGGCCACCGGCGGCTCGACCAACGCGGTGCTGCACTTCCTCGCGATCGCGCATGCGGCCGGCGTGCCGTGGACCATCGACGACTTCGAACGGATGCGCCGCAAGGTGCCGGTGATCTGCGACCTGAAGCCGTCGGGCCAGTACGTCGCGACCGACCTGCACCGCGCCGGCGGCATCCCGCAGGTGCTGAAGGTCCTGCTGAACGCGGGCCTGCTGCACGGCCACTGCATGACCATCACCGGCCGCACCCTCGCCGAAGAGCTCGCCAAGGTACCGGACACGCCGCGCAAGGACCAGAAGGTGATCTTTCCGATCGAGCAGGCGCTCTACAAGGAAGGCCATCTCGCGATCCTGAAGGGCAACCTGTCGCCCGAAGGCGCGGTCGCCAAGATCACCGGCCTGAAGAGCCCGGTGCTGACCGGCCCGGCGCGCGTGTTCGACGACGAGCAGTCGGCGATGGCCGCGATCATGGACAACAAGATCAACGCCGGCGACGTGCTGGTGCTGCGCTACCTCGGCCCGAAAGGCGCGCCCGGCATGCCGGAGATGCTGGCGCCGACCTCGGCGATCATCGGCGCCGGCCTCGGCGAATCGGTCGCGCTGATCACCGACGGCCGCTTCTCCGGCGGCACCTGGGGCATGGTGGTCGGCCACGTCGCGCCGGAAGCCGCGGCCGGCGGCAATATCGCGCTGATCGAGGAAGGCGATTCGATCACCGTCGATGCCCACCGGCTGCTGCTGCAGCTGAACATCGACGACGCGGAACTGGCACGGCGGCGCGCCGCCTGGAAGCCGCCGGTACCTCGCTATACCCGCGGCGTACTGGCCAAGTTCGCCAAGCTAGCGACCAGCGCGAGCCGCGGCGCGGTCACCGACGCGTTCGGCGATTGACGACGCCTGCGACGGCCGAGTCCCGCGGCCGCGCGCCCCGTTCCGATGCTCCGACCGATGCGGCCGACCGAATCGGTCGACCGATGCGGCCGGCGGCTTCCGCCGACCGATTCCGCCGGCGGCGCGGGCCGGTCAGCGGCGACCGGGGACCTTGAAGGTTTCGGCGACGCGGTCCTTGGCGTTCTTCTCGAACTCGGCCATTTCGACCTGACGGCGGTCGCGGCCGAACAGCCGCTCGAAGAACTCGAACCAGAGGAACGCGACTCCGAGCGGCGCGAGGACCCACCACCACGACCAGTCCGCGACCGGCCCGACCTCGAGCCATTTCATCACGGCGAACGCAGCGCCGAGCCACACCAGATACATCGATGCCTCCACCCGGGGCGGATTGATCGGCCCACTTTAGGTTGGCAGCCGGTGCCCGGCCAGCCGGGGCGGCCGAAAGGCGTGCGTCAACCCGCGAGCGGTCGCCATCGTTGCGGTACCAGTACAATTCGCAGCGGCCGCGGTCGGCAGGCGGTAGGTGTCACGGGAGCATTGAGTTGAATGACGGTACCAATCACGGTCGGTGGCGCCGCGGCGCGCTGGTGCTGCTGGCACTGACGATCGGTCAGGCCGCGCCAGCGGTCGCCGACACCGACCTGGCCCGGTCGAAGAACTGTATGGCCTGTCATGCGATCGACAAGAAATTGATCGGCCCGTCTTACAAGGACGTCGCGGCCAAGTACGCGACCGATCAGGCCGCGGCCGGCAAACTGGCCAAGAAGATCCGCGAAGGCGGCGTCGGGGCCTGGGGCCAGATTCCGATGCCGGCCAATCCGCAGGTCAGCGAAGCCGAGGCAGCCCGGCTCGCGACCTGGGTGCTCGGCCACAAGTAGCCGGTTGCCGTAGCCGGCCCGGCCGGCCACCTGCGGCTCGACCGACCTCCCTGGCGGACACGCCTGCGCGTGTGCCTGCCCGACTCACGCCGATCTGCCGCGCCCGGGCCTGCCGCTCCCGCGCCGCGCCCGCCGCGCCTGGGCCCATCCGCTGCGCCCGCCCGCTGCACCCGCCTGCCGTGCCCGGCCCGCGTCCGACTGGCGACTCCGGACTACCCGATCCGTCGCTGCGGCGGGCTCGATGCCGCTCGTCCGATGCTGGCGCCCGGCCGTCATGCGCGACCAATCCGAACGTATCGTATTGGGTACAGTACGTTGCATCGACGCGACGGTGCTTGCGTCAATCCTTTTCCTCCCTGGCTGGTTTGCCCCGGACTCGTTCCGGGGTTTTTTTTTGGATCAATCCGGCACGCCGTCCAGTCGCCCCATCCTGCCACCGAGGAAATCGCGTTTCGCCTGCACGATGCGTTCCGGCGTGTCCATCCATTGCGCGTCGCCGGGGCCGAGTTGATCGCGGAAGCCGGCGCTGTCGCGGTGCTCCACGCCACCATCGAGCAGATAGCTGATCACCTCGATGCCGGCGTGCGGGTGCGGCCTGTCGCCGATGCCGCGCGCCGGCCGTGGTGGCGATAGTGGTCGAGAAACACGAACGGCCCGAGCGAAGGGTGCCCCTCCACGGGCAGCGCGCGCCGCAGCAGCATGTCGCCGTCGTCGATGACGCGATCCTCGGGCAATGTCGTTTCGATTCGCCGCTGACTCATGAAGCTATCTCTGAATGAAGCCTGCTCATGGAGTATCCGGCAGCCGGGCTGAGAGCTTGACTATTGTCCGGCTCGATGGCGTCCCCGTGCAGGGCCGTCGGCGCGCAGAGGGCCTTTTGCCGCCGGCCCGCTCCTTGCTGGGGGTGGGTTTCCGAGCCGTCCGAATTCGGATCCGGCGTACCGGATTGTCATTAGAATCGCCTCGCCCGTCCGGCAGGACCCATTGCGATTGCGGTGCAATCGCCGGATGGCCGCCGGAGCCGGCGCGATCCGGCGTGGCCCCGTATCAGAAGAACCAGCGCTTGGACAGAAAGGACGGCCGATGAACTGGGACATCCTGTTGCAGCAGGTGCTGAACGGTCTGGTGCTGGGCAGCGTCTATGCGCTGGTCGCGCTCGGCTACACGATGGTCTACGGCATCCTGCAGCTGATCAACTTCGCCCACGGCGAAGTGCTGATGATCGGCGCGATGGTCGGCATGACGGTCGTCACCCAGTTCCTGGTCGGTTCGTCGCTGCCGGGGTGGCTGCAACTGGTGCTGGCGCTGGCGGTCGCGATCCCGATCTGCGTGACCGTCTCGCTGCTGATCGAACGGCTCGCGTACCGGCCGCTGCGCAACGCGCCGAGGCTGTCGCCGCTGATCACCGCGATCGGCCTGTCGATCGTGCTGCAGACGCTGGCGATGATCATCTGGACGCCGAGTCCGCAGGTGTTCCCGGACCTGCTGCCGTCGGAACCGATCGCGATCGGCGGCGCCAGCCTGGGGCCGAAGCAACTGCTGATCCTCGGCGTCGCCGCGACCATGATGGCCGGGCTGGTGCTGCTGGTCAACAAGACCAAGCTCGGCCGCGCGATGCGGGCGACCGCCGAGAATCCGCGGATCGCCGGCCTGATGGGCGTCAATGCCAATTTCGTGATCGCGGCCACGTTCGCGATCGGCGCGGCGCTGGCGGCGGTCGCCGGCGTGCTGGTGGCGATGAACTACAACATCGTCCACTTCTCGATGGGCTTCATCCCGGGGCTCAAGGCGTTCACCGCGGCGGTGCTCGGCGGCATCGGCAACATCACCGGCGCGATGGTCGGCGGGCTGCTGCTCGGCATCATCGAGAGCCTCGGCGCCGGCTATATCGGCGACCTGACCAACGGCTTCCTCGGCAGCCACTATCAGGACATCTTCGCGTTCGCGGTACTGATCATCGTGCTGCTGTTCCGTCCGTCCGGCATCATGGGCGAGCGGGTGGCGGATCGCGCCTGACCCCGGAGCCGCGCGATGAACCGACTGCTCCCGTCGTTCTCGGACAACCCGAAGGGCGCGCTCGCCGCTACCGCGCTGATCGCGGTCGCGCTGATCGCACTGCCGCTGGTGGTCGGCACGGTCGGCGGCAACTTCTGGGTCCGGCTGATGGCGATGGCGCTGCTCTACGTGATGCTGGCGCTCGGCCTGAACATCGTGGTCGGCTTCGCCGGCCTGCTCGATCTCGGCTATGTCGCGTTCTACGCGGTCGGTGCCTACGCCTACGCGCTGCTGTCGTCGCCGCACCTGTCCGAGAACTTCGAGTGGATCGCGTCGTTCTTCCCCTCGGGGCTGTATACGCCGGTGCTGATCGTGCTGCCGATCTGCGCCGCGCTGGCGGCGATCTTCGGCGTGCTGCTCGGCGCACCGGTGCTGAAGCTGCGCGGCGACTACCTGGCGATCGTCACGCTCGGCTTCGGCGAGATCATCCGGATCTTCCTGAACAACCTGAACCAGCCGCTCAATTTCACCAACGGGCCGCAGGGCATCGGCTCGATCGAGCCGGTGCACCTGTTCAACTTCAGGCTGTCGCAGACGCTCGAGCTGTTCGGCTTCGAGATCCCGTCGGTCACGCTGTACTACTACCTGTTCCTGGTGCTCGCGATCATCATCATCATCGTCTGCATCCGGCTGCAGGAGTCGCGGATCGGCCGCGCCTGGATGGCGATCCGCGAAGACGAGATCGCCGCCAAGGCGATGGGCATCAATACCCGCAACGTCAAGCTGCTCGCGTTCGCGATGGGCGCGTCGTTCGGCGGCGTCTCCGGTGCGATGTTCGCGGCATTCCAGGGCTTCGTCTCGCCGGAAAGCTTCATCCTGATGGAGTCGATCGTGATCGTCGCGATGGTCGTGCTGGGCGGCATGGGCCACATCCCCGGCGTGATCGTCGGCGCGATCGTGCTCTATGCGATCCCGGAAGCGCTGCGCGCCTGGGCCAAGCCGACCCAGGAGTTCCTGTTCGGTCACGAGTACGTGGCGCCCGAGGCGCTCAGGATGCTGCTGTTCGGCGGCGCGATGGTGCTGATCATGCTGTATCGCCCGCATGGCCTGTGGCCGGCGCCGCAGCACGGCCGCAAGCGCAAGCTGCCGCCGGGCCCCGACGCCACTGAAGCGATTCCGAGCAAGTCGCTCGCCTGAAGCGCAGGGGCATGGACAACTGAGATGCCGGAGTCGAGCGCCAACAGCATGTCCGACGACATCATCCTTTCGGTATCCGGCGTCAACAAGCGCTTCGGCGGCCTGCAGGCGCTGTCGAACGTCGGCCTCGAGATCCGGCGCGGCCAGATCTACGGGCTGATCGGCCCGAACGGCGCCGGCAAGACGACCTTCTTCAACGTCATCACCGGCCTCTACACGCCCGACTCCGGCGACTTCCGGCTCGACGGCCGGCCCTACGAGCCGAGTGCCGTGCACAAGGTCGCCGAGGCCGGCATCGCGCGGACCTTCCAGAACATCCGGCTGTTCGGCGAGATGACCGCGCTCGAGAACGTGATGGTCGGCCGGCACGTCCGGACCCGCTCCGGCGTGATCGGCGCGGTGCTCAAGCTCGCGAGCGAGCGCGCCGAGGAGGCGGCGATCCGCCAGCGCGCCGCCGAGCTGCTCGACTACGTCGGCATCGGCCGCTTCGCCGAGTATCAGGCCCGGACGCTGTCGTACGGCGATCAGCGCCGGCTTGAGATCGCCCGCGCGCTCGCGACCGAACCGAAGCTGCTCGCGCTCGACGAGCCGGCCGCGGGCATGAACGCGACCGAGAAGGTCGCGCTGCGCGGGCTGCTCGAATCGATCGGCCGGGACGGCCGGACCATCCTGCTGATCGAGCACGACGTCAAGCTGGTGATGGGACTGTGCGACCGGGTCACCGTGCTCGACTACGGCAAGCAGATCGCCGAAGGGCTGCCGGCTGACGTGCAGCGCGATCCGGCCGTGATCGAAGCCTATCTGGGAGGCGCTCATGCCTGAACCCGGCGCGCCGAATCCCGCCGCACCAGCCGCCGCCGCTGCCCGCCGGACGATGCTCGCGGTCCGGGATCTCAAGGTCTCCTACGGCGGCATCCAGGCGGTCAAGGGCGTCAGCCTCGAGGTCCGCGAAGGCGAGCTGGTCGCGCTGATCGGCGCCAACGGCGCCGGCAAGACCACGACGCTGAAGGCGATCACCGGCATCCTGCCGCCGAACCATGGCGACATCGCATTCCTCGGCCAGTCGATCAAGGGGCGCGGCTCCTATCAGCTGGTCGGCGAAGGCCTGGCGATGGTGCCCGAAGGCCGCGGCGTGTTCGCGCGGATGACCATCGTCGAGAACCTGCAGATGGGCGCGTATACGCGCAACGATGCCGAGATCGCGCTCGACATTGACAAGATGTTCGCGATCTTTCCGCGGCTCAAGGAGCGCGCCAGCCAGCTCGCCGGAACGATGTCCGGCGGCGAGCAGCAGATGCTGGCGATGGCGCGGGCGCTGATGAGCCGGCCGAAGGTGCTGCTGCTCGACGAACCGAGCATGTGCCTGTCGCCGATCATGGTCGAGAAGATCTTC
>JBFWQR010000077.1:0-34947 GCA_050249335.1 Lautropia sp. | reverse complement strand
CCAGGAACCAGTTCGAGTCGAACAGGCGCGTGATCATGCTGAAGGCGCGCAACGGATCGTATGACAGGTTGCGCACCAGGGTCACGTTGGTCGCCAGGTTGTACGTGGCACCGAACAGCAGTGTGTAGCCGTCTCCCGCCGCGCGCAGCGCCACTTCCGTGCCGATGACACCCCCGCCACCGGGCCGATTGTCCACGACGATCGGCTGCCCGAGGATCTTCGCTGCCCGCGAGGACACCAGGCGCACGATGGTGTCCGTCTGCCCCGGCCCGCCGGCGATGACGAAGCGGATCGGCCGGTTCGGAAAGCTGTCATCCGCCCGAGCCAGTGGCGAGACGGCAATACCAAGACCGGCAGCAAGCAGTGATCTGCGTGGGAAAGGCATGGGGCCTCCTTGCGAGGAAATCGGGATGCGACGGCTGATCGTTTAATAGGATAATACTATTTATGGATGTGCAACAGCGTGCATCGCGCGCTCGGCGTGATATCGCCCTGGCCGAAAGTGCCGGCATCGTCTGCGGCGGCGGCAGACGGGTGGATAGGCTGCCGCACCTGCGCATCGCATGTGTTCGCCATCGGGGGAACTGCCCAGCTGCGGTGCGCGAGTGCGGCTGCGTATGCGCGTGCAGAGCCGCGGGCCATCGAGGCGGTGGACAGTCCGGTCGATTGCATGCACGGTCTCGAGCGCATCGCCGAGCCAGGCGCTGCACCTCTGCATGAATTTATAATATAAATGTCCGGGGTATGCGGCCCAAGGGACGGGCGCGCGTCGGAACAGCTGCAGCGATAGACCAGCGGCATTGCGTTCGGACACTCCGGAGCCGACCAGCGCGACCTTGACGCTCCGGATCCGCCAGCCCGGCGCCGACAGCTACAACCTGCTGATCGCGATCAGCGGCGGCATGTCGGCCCACCCGGTGCTGGACATCACCAGCGACGGCGCCATCGACGACGCGGATGCGGCGATCGGCGGCTGGAAGACCAGCGGCTGGGGCGGCGCGTCGGCCGTGCTGCGCGACCCGCCGCGCAACGTGTGCATCGGCAGCGGCTGTGCCGCGGCGCCGGCATCGCTCTGCCCGGCCGGCCAGATCCGCAGCAACCTGCAGAACACCGGCGCCGGCGGTACCAACGTCTGCGTGGCGGTACCCGGCGCGCAGCGCTGGTGGTGGCGCCAGATCTCGAACCCCTGAACCCGCATGGACACGAACACCACCCCGACCCCCGCCTTTTCCCGGCCCGGCGGCTCCGGCCGACCCGGCCGGTCTGTCCGCTCCGCCGGCTTCACGCTGATCGAGGTGATGGTCGTGGTCGCCATCATCGGCATCCTTGCGGCGATTGCCTACCCGAGCTACGCCGAGCATGTCCGCCGCGGTCACCGGGCCGAGGCCAAAGGCCTGTTGCTCGAAGCCGCCCAGTTCATGCAGCGCTTCCATGCCGTCCATGACCGCTACGACACGCAGCGCAACGGCACCGCGGTCGCCTTGCCGGTCGGCTTGCAAGGCGCCCCCGCCAGCGGGGCGCGGCGCTACGACATCGTCATCTCGGCCGTGGACGCGACCAGCTGGACGCTGGAAGCGCGGCCGACCGGTGCTGCCGCCAGCGACCCCTGCGGCGTCTTCATCCTCAACGGCCTTGGTCAGCGCAACGTCCGCGACGGTTCGCGCCCGGTAGCCGACTGCTGGCGCTGATCGGGGCTATTGCCTCACGCCCCTGCGGCGGACCGTGTCTTGACCGCGGCGGCGATCCGCTTGATCGGCTGCGTCAGCGACTGCCGCGATTTCCAGTAGTCGCGCCACGGGTCCTGCCGCTGGAAGCTCAGGTGTTCGCGCGCGTTGGCGATCGTCCACGGCGACGCGGCCTTCAGCGCATCGACCTCGTCCCATTCGATCGGCATCGAGACGCCGAGGCCGGGCCGCGCCCGCGCCGAGTAGGCGGCGACGGTGGTCTGCCCGTGACCGTTGCGCAGATAGTCGACGAAGATCCGGCCGACGCGGTTGGCGGGGCCGCTCTTGGCGACGAAGTGCGACGGGATCACCCGCGCCAGATGATCGACGACCGCCTTGCTGAACGCCTTGACGTCGTCGGCCGGCAGTTTCGGCGCGATCGGCACGACGACGTGCAGCCCTTTGCCGCCGCTGGTCTTGAGCCAGGCCCGCAGGCCGATCTCGGTCAGCAGCGCCTGCACCAGCCGGCATCCTTCGCGCAACTGGCGCAGCTCGACACCGTCGCCGGGATCGAGGTCGAAGACGACCCGGTCGGGCTGGTCGATGTAGCGGGTCTTCGCGTTCCAGGTATGCAGCTCGACGACGTTCATCTGCGCCGCCGACAGCAGCGCCGGCAGCGTCTCGATCGCCATCAGCGGCTCGTATCCGGGCCATAGCGACGCCGGCAGCTCGCGCACGCCGGGCATCCGGGCGAACAGATGCTTCTGGAAGAACTTCTGGCCGGTGATGCCGTCGGGCGCGCGGACCAGCGAGACCGGACGGTCGGCCAGATGCGGCAGGATCCAGTCGCCGACGCTCTCGTAGTAGCGGTAGAGATCGAGCTTGGTGAGACCGGTCGACGGATCGATGACCCGGTCCGGATGGGTCAGCTTGGCCGGTGCGGCCGCCGGCGCCGGCGTGGCCGATCTGGTCCTTGCGGCCGGTGTCGCCGGCGTGGCCGATCGGGGCCGTGCGGCCGATGTCGCCAAAGCGGCCGGCCTGGCCCGTGCGGCCGGTGTCGCCGGCACGGCCGATGCGGTCGACACGGCAGCTACCGCACCGTCGTCGTCCGGCTCCGGCGCGCGCTCGCGAATCACTGCGCTCGCCGGCAAGTCGGCGCGCAGGCCCTTGAACACCGCCTGGCGGACGTTGCCGTCGCCGGTCCAGCCGGCGAACGCGATGTCGGCGACCAGCTCCGGGCGGACCCAGCGGGTCGCGTCGGCGCGGCTGCGGGTCCACAGGGCCGGCTCGAGCGTCTTCGGATCGAGGGTCGGCTGGTCGGTCTCGTAGGGTGCCAGCGTCTGGTACAGCTGGCGTGCGGTCGCGGTGTCCCAGCCGGTGCCGACGCTGCCGCCGCTGCGCAGCTTGCCGTCTTCGTGATAGCCGAGCAGCAACGCGCCGATCTCGCCGCGTCCGCCATTGCGCAACCGGTAGCCGCAGATCACCAGTTCCTGGCGCGCCTGCCGCTTCAGCTTGAGCCAGCTGTCGGTCCGGTCGCTGACATAGGGGGCATCGTGCTGCTTCAGCATCAGGCCTTCGAGCCCCATCCGTTCGGCGGCCGCGAGCATCTGCGCCGGCGGCGCCCGGAACGCCTGGCTCAGCCGCACGCGCGCGCCGTCGTCGCCGGCCAGCAGCGCTTCGAGCACCAGCCGCCGCGACCAGAGCGGGACCCGGCGCAGGTCCCGGCCGTCGAGGAACGGCACGTCGAACAGGAAGTAGACGATCGCCTCGGTGCGGCGGCGCGCCAGCGCGTCCTGCAGCAGGCCGAACTGCGGCAGCCCGTTCGGATCGAGCACGACGATCTCGCCATCGAGCCAGCCGCTGCCGACGTCGAGCAGCGCCACCGCGGCCGCCAGGCTCGGCATCTTGTCGGTCCAGTCGAGGCCGTTGCGGGTGAACAGCCGGACCTTGTGGTCCTCGATCCGCGCCAGCAGCCGATAGCCGTCGAGTTTCGGCTCGACCAGCCAGCCGTCTCCCGCCGGCGGCCGGGTCGTCAGCGTCGCGAGCTGAGGCTTGAGGGTGGCCGGCAGCCGGGCCGGCCGTGCCGCGGTCAGATCGGGTTGCGCCGGTGTCGTCGGCACCGGCTGCGCGACCGGCGTCGCGGCGCCGCGCGCCTGGTCCGCGCCGGTGGCGGCCGCTCGCGGCTCGCGCGTTTCGACCGGACCGAGCGGTCTGGCGATCACGCTGTCGGGCAGTGCGGTGATGACGTCGTATTCGTCATGCGGGCGCGCCCAGGCATCACGCTTCTTGAACAGCAGCCACTGCGGCTGCGCCGGCGCGGCCTCGCCCTTGCGCGTCGCCGGCCGGATCAGCTCCCAGCTGCCGGCCAGCTTCTGGCCGTGCAGCCGGAACACCAGCTTGCCATCGCGCAGGCCGGCATGCGGATCGCCGACCGGTTCCCAGTGTCCGTTGTCCCAGACCACGACGCGGCCGGCGCCGTACTGCTTTTCCGGGATCGTGCCTTCGAAGTCGCCGTAGTCGAGCGGATGGTCCTCGACCTGGACCGCGAGCCGGCGGACCGTCGGGTCGAAGCTCGGTCCCTTCGGTACCGCCCAGCTGAGCAGCACGCCGTCGAGTTCGAGCCGGAAGTCGTAATGCAGCCGGCGGGCGTCGTGCTTCTGGATCACGAAGCGCAGGCCGCTGCCGGTCGTGGCATGGTCGCCCGCCGGTTCGGCGGTCCGGGCGAAGTCGCGCTTGGCGCGATAGCGGGCCAGCGGGTCGCCGGCCGCACCGCCGCGGACCTTCGCGGAACCGGCCGGCGGCTTCCGATTCGCAGGAGGCTTCCGATTCGCGGAGCCGGAGGACGGCCGCTTCGGATTCGCGGGTCCGGAGGAAGGCCGCTTCGGATCCGATCGCTTCGAGACCGGCCGTTTGCGGCCCGGGCGCTGGGTTGCCATACCGCGATCGTCTCAGGCCCGGCCTGGATCGTCTCAGCAACGCAAAGAATGTGCTAGCCGATCCTCTTCAAGTGTTTTCTACGCAACGTCCGGCAACTCGGCGTTGCGCAAGCCGACCGCCCAGCCGATCCTGCCTTGACCGAGGTCGGAGCGGCCGGAAAGATAGGCCGGCCCGACCGACTCGGGACGAGGTTTTCATGGCGGCCCGCTCAATCGCATCCCTTTCGCTGTCGTTCGGCCTGGTGTCGATCCCGGTCAAGCTGTATTCGGCGACCGAGAGCTCGGCCAGCGTCCGCTTCAATCTGCTGTCGAAGGACGGCGAACGGCTGAAGCAGCAGTACGTGACCGAGCGCGACGGCCGGATGGTCGAACGCGGCGAAATGGTCAAGGGCTACGAGTTCGAGAAGGACCGCTTCGTGCTGTTCACGAACGACGAGCTGAAAGTGCTGCAGGAGAGCAGCAGCCAGACGATCGACATCATCGCGTTCCTGCCGGAACGCGCGGTCGACCCGCTCTATTACGACAAGGCCTACTTCCTCGCGCCCGACAAGCGCGGCGGCAAGCCGTATTCGCTGTTGCTCGAGGCGATGCGGGAGAGCGGCCGCTGCGCGCTCGCGAAATGGGCCTGGAAAGGCAAGCTGCACATGGTGCAGGTGCGGCCAAACGAGGACGGCCTGGTGCTGCAGCAGCTGCTGTATGCCGACGAGGTCCGTTCGATCAAGCAGCTGGACATCGAACCGGTCGCGGTCTCGCCGGGCGAGTTGCAGCTGGCGCTGCAGATCATCGAGCAGATCTCCGAGGACAGCTACGATCCGTCGGCCTACAAGGACGAGGAGAAGCAGCGGATCCTGGCCGCGATCGACGAGAAGATCGCCGGCCATGCAGTGGTCGCGCAGGGTGCGGACGAACCGGCCGCGGGCGCGCAGGTGATCGACCTGATGGAAGCGCTGAAGGCGAGCCTCGGTCAGCGCGCCGGCGCGGCCAAGGCCGGCCGCGCAGTCGTCAAGACCGTCGACCGCATGGCCGATCGCGCTGCTGACCGCGCTGCCGGCGGCACGGCCGGCGGCTCCACCAAGGCCGCGCGCGCCGCCGAGCCGATGCCGGTGCCGAAGGACCGCAAGGGCGTGCGGCGTGCCGCCAAGCCCGCCGAGACGGCCGCGCCGGCTCGCGTCCGCGCCAGGAAGTGACCCGTCGTGCGCCGGTTGCCGCGCCGGCGCAGTATTCGCTGCGCGCGATCCGCGACCTGCTCGGTCTGTCGACCTACACGATCCGGCAGTTGATCGAAGGCGGCTTCGTCCGCCCCGGCCGCGGGCCGCGCAATGCCTATCGCTTCGAATTCCGCGACGTCGTGCTGCTGCGCGTCGCCAACGAACTGCGTGCGGCGCGGATTCCGACCCGTCGGATCATGCGTTCGCTGGCACGGCTGCGTGCCGATCTGCCCGAGACGATGCCGCTGTCCGGTCTGCGGATCCGCGCGGTCGGCGACCAGGTCGCGGTGCATCGGCGGCGCGCGTCGTGGAACGCCGAGAGCGGGCAGCTGTTGATCGATTTCCAGCAGTCGCCGGTCGCCGGCGGTCAGATCGCAGCGCTGTCGGGGCAGGCCGAATCCGAACGGACGCAAGGGCGGCCGGCGCAAGATCGCCGGGCCGCGGTGCCCGGGGCGGCGGGACAGCACGCCGAGGACCGCACGGCGCAGGCCCGGGCGCGTTTCGCCGAAGGCGAGGCCGCCGAGGCCGATGACCGTTCGGCCGCCGAACGACTCTATCGGCTCGCGATCGAACTCGACCCGACCCTGACCGACGCAATGCTGAATCTGAGCGCGCTGCTCTGCGAGTCCGGCCGCTTTCGCCAGGCGATCGCCGTGCTCGACGCCGGCATCGCGACCCGGCCGCGTGCGGCATTGCTGCATTTCAACCGCGGCGTCGCGCTCGAGGACTTCGGCCGTCCGGCCGATGCTGCCGCGAGCTATGCTGCCGCGATCGCGGTCGAGCCGACGCTCGCCGATGCGCACTACAACCTGGCGCGGCTGTGCGAATCGGCCGGCGACCAGCGGCGCGCGCTTCGGCATCTGAGCGCGTACCGGCGGTTGACCAGTACGAGCTGATCGCGCGGAAGCCGGGTTGCGAGGGGAAGGGGATTGCGATGAGCGATGAATACGAGATCCGGGCGATCGACACCGTCGTCAACATCTGGACGCCGGAGGCGCTCGCCGGGCGCCCAGACCGGCGCAGCTTCTACACCGGCAAGATGCGGGTCGACGAGGCGACGTTCGCCGGCGTGTCGCTCGAGCAGATGATCGCGCGGATGGATGCCGCCGGCATCGAGCGGGCATTCCTGATCGCCGCCAAGGTCGGCCCGATCGGGCCGCGCGCCTGCTATCACGTGCCGTACCGGCTGGTCGCCGAGGCGGTCCAGCGCCATCCCGATCGCTTCGCGGCGCTGGCGGGCATCGATCCGACCGAGGGCATGGCCGGCGTCCGCGCGCTCGAGCGCGCGGTTCGCGACGACGGCTTCATCGGTGCGCACGGCTATCCGCACTGGTTCGAGCTCGCGCCCGATCATGCCCGCTGGTATCCGTTCTATGCCAAATGCGTCGAGCTCGACGTACCGATCCAGCTGCAGGTCGGCCAGTCGATGATCTACGACCCCGGCTACCCGCGCCGCAGCGTCGGCCAGCCGATCACGCTCGACGCGGTCGCCTGCGACTTTCCGGAGCTCAAGCTGATCGGCATCCACATCGGCATCCCGTGGACCGACGAGATGATCGCGATGGCCTGGAAGCATCCGAACATCTACATCGGTACCGACGCGCATGCGCCGAAGTACTGGCCGGCGGCGTTCGTCAACTACATCGATACGTTCGGCCAGGACAAGGTCCTGTTCGGCACCGACTTCCCGGTGCTCGACTTCGGGCGGACACGGCGCGAGATCGAGGCGCTCGGTCTGCGGCCCGAGCCGAAACGGAAGCTGCTGCGCGACAACGCGCTGCGGGTCTACCGGCTGGAGCCGCAGCAATGACCGGGCCGCGGCAATGATGAATCTCGCCGGCGCGCTGGAGATCCAGGCGAGGCGTCGGCCCGACCATCCGGCGGTGATCGCAGGCACGCAGACCGTCACGCATGCTGCGTTCGCCGAGCGGGTGCGCCGGATCGCGTCGCATGTCGCGGCGCTCGGCACTGCGCCGGGCGACATCGTCGGCGTCGGCCTCGACGACAGCGCCGAGCATCTCGCAGTGCTCTATGCGCTGGCGCGGAGCGGCCGCACGATCCTGCCGCTCGACTGCCGCTGGACCGCCGCCGAGACGCGTCGCGTCGCCGAGCACTTCGGCGCGCGGCTCGCGATCCTGCCGGCCGCCGGTAGCGGGTCGGCCGCCGGCAGCGGGTCGGTCGCCGGCAGCGGGTCGGTCGCCGGCAGCGATCTCGGCGCGGTGCCGGTCGCGCCGGTCGACGCTGCCTGGAATGCGGCGGTCGAGCGTGCATCCGACGACTCGGTCGCCGCGGCCGACGGCGAGACCGACCTGCTGGTCTCGCTGTCTTCGGGCACCACCGGCCGGCCGAAGGGGCCGATGATCACGCACCGGCATTTCTTCCGCCGGTTCATGACGCACTGGATCGATCTCGGGCTCAATGCCCAGGACCGCTTCGTCTGCGCGACGCCGCTCTACTTCGGCGGTGGCCGGACCTTCGCGATGTCGGTGCTGTTCTCCGGCGGCACCGTGGTGCTGTTTCCGCCGCCGCACGATCCGGCGGCGCTGGTCGCAGAGATCGACCGGACCGACGCGACCAGCGTGTTCCTCGTGCCGGCCCAGTTGCGGCGGCTGCTGGAGCTGCCGGCGGACGCGGTCGCGCCGCTGCGGCGGCTGCGGCTGATGCTGTCGAGCGGAGCGCCGCTGACCAGCGCCGAGCGCGGCCGGATCCGCGACCGGCTGTGCGCGAATTTCTGCGAGTACTACGCCTCCACCGAAGGCGGCGGCGTCTCGCTGTTGCGGCCGGAGCAATACGCCCGCCACGGCGAGACCGTCGGCCGGCCGGTGTTCGGGGTCGAGGTCGAGATCGTCGATGAGGCCGGGCAACCGCTGCCGGCGGGGCAGACCGGGCGGTTGCGCTATCGCGGGCCCGGCGTCGCGACCGGCTACTACCGGGATCCGGAGGCCTCGCGCGAGGCGTTCGAGGACGGCTGGTTCTATCCCGGCGACCTCGCGTCATGCGATCCGCACGGCTACATCACGCTGCGCGGCCGCAGCAAGGACCTGATCATCCGCGGCGGCGTCAACATCCATCCGGCCGAGGTCGAGGCGACGCTGGCCGATCATCCGCAGGTGGCCGAGGCCGCGGTGGTCGGCTGGCCGTCACCCGCGCTCGGCGAAGAGGTTGCCGCGTTCGTCCGGACCCGCGGCCCGGTGCATCCGGATCTGCTCGTCGAATGGTGTCGCGAGCGCCTGGCCCCGTACAAGAAGCCGCGGCAGGTGTTCGTCGTCGACGAGTTCCCGCGCAACAGCGCCGGCAAGGTCGTCAAGACCGCGCTGGCCGCGACTCTGCCGCCGCTTTCCTGAGAGGCCCGCCTCGCGATACCCTCTCGCGACGCCATCCCTGCGGCGCTATCCGGCGGCGCTATCCAGCAGCACTATCCTTGTGCCGTCATTCCGACGACGCTGCCCTCGGGCGACGCTCCACGGATCTCGGCGACGATCCGCGCGCGCTCGATGGTTCCGCGCAGCCGACGGCGTGCGGGCGGGCCGGGCCTGCCGAGCGATGCGCCGGCGCGGGCGATCGGATCCGCCGCCGCGACCGCATCGACGATCACCGCGATGTCGGCTCGGGCCGCATCGAGACCGGCCAGGGTTTCGGCGAGCGTCGCCTCCGGCGATACCAGCGCGACCGGCGGTGACCGGCGGCCGATCGCCTCGGCGGTCGGCGACTCGCCGCTCGCGATCAGCGCCGACCACGCCTGTGGCGACCAGGCCCCGATCACGTCCGCCCCCCTGACGATGACGACCGGGCCGGTTCCCGGCGGATCGGGCAACCGGGCCGCCGGACCCGCCGCCGGCGGGGCCTGCTCCGGTGCGGCCTGCTCCGGTGCGGCCCGCTCCGGTGCGGCCCGCTCCAGGGCGACCTGCCCCGGTGCCAGCCCTTCCGGCGCCTGCTCCGACGCGATCTGCGCGAGGTCGACGATCCGCGGCGCAGGCGTCATCGACGCAGCGACGCCGGCCCGGGCCAGCGCGAGCGCAACCGGATCGACGCGGTAGTCGACGCCGCGCCCGCGCAGGATGCCGACGAACAGCGGCGGCTGCCCGAACCCGGCCCGGGCGACCAGGAACGCGGTCATGACCGCGGCGAGGCCGGGCAGGATCAGGTTCGGATTCGCGGTCAGTTCCAGCACCGCGACCAGCGCCGCCAGCGGCGCGTGCAGGCACGCGCCCATCATCGCAACCGCGCCGATCGTCGCGTAGAACGCCGGCGCCGCGCTCGCGCCCGGTACCCAGTCGTGGCCGATGTCTCCGAGTGCGCCGCCGGCACAGGCGCCGATCACGAGCATCGGACCGATCATGCCGCCGGGAACGGCGAGGCCGCCGCAGACGACCGTCGCGGCCAGCTTCACCGCGGCGATCGTCGCGAGGGCCGCCAGCGCGAGGCCGCCGGCCATCGCGAGCTGCACGGTGTCGTAGCCGAGCCCCATCACCTCGGGGACGCGCTGCGCACAGAGCCCGACGAACAGGCCGGCGATCGTCGTCCGCAGCCATACCGGCACCCGCCGGGTCATCCGGTCGAGCGAAGTGATGCCGAAGACATAGGCGGCCGACAGCACGCCGATGACCGCGCCGAGCAGCACGATCCACGGCAGCTCCAGCAGCGACGCGAGCTGCAGCCGCGGCACCAGCAGCGGGGCGTCGGCACCGAAGGCCAGCCGCCCGAGCGCGGTGGCGCCGACCGCGGCCAGGATGACCGGCGCGAAGCCGATCAGCGAGTACTCGAGCATCACGACTTCCATCGCGAGGATCACGCCGGCGAGCGGCGTGTTGAACGATGCGGCCACCGACGCCGCGACCCCGCAGGCCACCAGCGTCCGGATGCTGTTGTTGGGCAGGCGCAGCCACTGGCCGAGCAGGCTGGCGCTCGCGGCGCCGACATGGATCACCGGACCTTCGCGGCCGACCGAATGGCCGGCCACGATCGAAGCGGCGCCGCCGATGAACTGCACCACGGCGTTCGGCCAGGGCAGGCGGCCGCCGCGCTGCACCAGGATCGTCATCACGTGCGCGACACCGATCGCGCGCACGCCGGGCGGCACGAACTGCAGCAGCAGGCCGACGAGCAGCCCGCCCGCGACCGGCAGCCCGAAGCGCCAGGCCGGATCGAGCGCTTCATAGCGCTCGATCCCGGGCAGCAGGCCGACCCAGACCAGCGCATATTCGGTGATCAGCCGGAAGCTGACGATGACGCCGCCGGTCAGCAGGCCGACGACGATCGCCAGCAGCGACAGTGCGACCAGCGTATCGGCGCGGGCCAGATGCACGCGCAGATCCGCGGCGGCGGAGTGCAGCCGGACGCGGCTGCGTCTCACCGGCTCGGGTCGATCAGGCGCCGGCCATGTCCGGCCCGGTCGAAGGGCAGGAAGCCGGCGACCAGCGCGCCGGCGACGAGACCGAAGGCATTCGACATGCGGCGACTGTACCGCAGCCTGCAGCACGCCGTCGAGGACGACGCACTCCTCGTCGATCGGATGGCGGTGCGCCGGGAGCGTCGCGCCAGGTGCAAGCTGCAGCCACTAGCCTGGCGGCGTTGCCGGGCCCGGTCCGTCGATCAGCCGCCGCAGCCGCGTGCCGACCCGCTCGACGCGGACCGCGTCGCCGGCCTTCAGCGACTGGCGGCCGGGCCGGCGCACCGTGTAGCTGCGGCCGTCGCCGGTGCGGACGGTGATCCGCGTGGTGCCGTCGGCGGCGCGATCGGGAACGAACACGGCTGCGACGACGACCGCGTCGACGACGGTCACCGGCCCGGACCGGCCGAACGCGACGAACGCAGCGACGGCTGCGACGGCGATCAACAGGACGACGGTCAAGGACATCGGGACACTATATCGCGCCGCCTGCCGCGGCGTTCGCGGCGCCGATTCCGGCGGCGCGCTCGATCAAGAGTCGATTCAGCCGCGAGACGAGCCCGCCATGCATGCTTCCGATCGGCGCTTTCCGGATCAGCTCTCCGTCGATGAGCTCGACCCGGTCGTTTTCGCCGAGGATGCCGACCTCGCCCATCCGGTGGTACTGCTGGACGGTGAGCTTGAACCGCGCCGGCGGCGTGTCGGTCAGCACGGAGCTCATGATCGTGGATCGTCCCATCGACGGTAGCGCTGCGCCATCGGACGGGAGTCTGGAGCGGACGGCGAGCAGCGTCGACCGCCGGGTGCGACACCGCCGGGTACGAGGGGCCGGCAACGAGTACGAGCAGCGCCGACATCGGCCCGAACGTGCATTCGTTCACGCGGGCCGTGGCGGATTTTTCGTCAGAATCGCCCGTCGGCAGAGAGAGACGATGAGCAAGCGAGCAATCACGGATTCAGTTCGAGGCTTCGGGCGGCGACGCCGTCCGAGCCACGCCGATGGCGGCAAGGGGTTGGCGCTGCCGCTCGCGCTCGCGGGTGCATTCCTCGCATCGTGCGGAGGCGGCGGCGGATCCGGCGCGACCGATGCGCCCGCAGGCGCTGCCTTCCCGCTGCGCAGCGCCGCGACCGCGTTGCTGAAGTCCGGATCGTCGGCGTACTACGCTGTCAGCGGGTACTGCAATGGCACGGCGCAAGAGACGGCATTGCCGGCGGTACCCGCCGACTTCGGCGCCGTGACCGGGGTTGCGGTCGTCACCACCACGACCTTCATGCTGGTCGATTGCACGCCGTCCCAGTTCACGACGCGGCTGACCAGCTACTTCGATGCACAGTACACGCCGATCGGCATCGTGTCGTCGGAAGGCTGGACCGGCGTCGTCGATCAGCCGATGCCGTTGCCGGAGGCGGTGCGGGTCGGCGAGCGTGGCAGTCTCGGACGGATCACCTACTACGACGATCCGGGACGGACGGTGCCGACGGGCTACGACGAGCTGTCGTTCGTGGTCGAAAGCGATACGGCGTCGACGGCGATCGTCAACCGGATCGCGCGGTCGTTCTCGCTGGACGGCGCGGCGCGGGAGACGGAGCAGGAACGATCGCGGCTGACGGCCGACGGCCGGCTGCAGGTCGTGACGGCCGAGATCCAGGCCGACGACGGTTCGCCGTTCCGCCTGCTGCTCACCGCGGTGCCACCGCCGCCGCCACCGACCCCGCCGCCGGCGGCCCAACCACCGACGGTCCCCCCGCCGACCTTCCCCCCGCCGACTCCGCCCAGCCCGCCGCCTTCCCCGGCGCCGCCGGTGGCCGGGCCGCCGCCGGCGCCGCCCGACACGACGCCCCCGGCGGTGGTCGCGAAGGATCCGACCCCCGGCGTCATCGGCGCTCCGGTGCGCAGCGCGGTGATCGTGGAATTCAGCGAAGCGATGGCGCCGTCGAGCATTTCACCGGCGACGTTCTCGATCCAGCGCAACGGGGTACCGGTAGCCGGCTCGCTGACCTACGGCGGGCGCACCGCGACATTCCGGCCGGATGCGCCATGGGACGCCAACACGCTCTTCACCGCGACATTGACCTCCGGCGCGACCGACCTCGCCGGCAATGCGCTGGCCGGTCAGAGCTGGACGTTCACGACCGGAGCCCGGTCCCCGTCGAAACCGCTCGGCCAGGCCGTCGGCTATCAGATCGATCACGGCCACAGCAACTTCGTTGCCTTCGGCGCACTGCTCGCGCTGCCGAACAGTCCGACCTGGACGGTGACGCTGCCGGGTCCGGTCTCCTATCCGCTGATCGCGGGAGGCCGGGTCTTCGTCGTGACCGGCGGCCTCGATGGTCCCAACGGCTCCCGGCTGCATGCGCTCCATGCCGAAACCGGCGCGGTCGCCTGGGGGCCGGTGGCGATTCCGGACACCTTCCAGAGGTCGGGGATCGCCTACGATCAGGGCAGGCTGTTCGTCCTCAATCACGACGGTCTGCTCCGTTCGTTCGATGCGGCGACCGGCGCCGCGGGCTGGAGCGCCCAGATGCCGCTCCAGTTTTCGTTCCTCGCGCCGCCCACGGCGATCGACGGCGTGATCTACCTGCAGGGCTCCAGCATGTTCTTTTCGGTCGACGCCTCGACCGGACGAATCATGTGGCAGACCCAGCTCCAGGGCGGCGGCGGGAGTGCCCCGGCGGTGGCTGGCGATGGCGTGTTCCTCACGGACGCGTGCACGGTCATCCGGCTCGACGCGTATACCGGCGCGACGCGCTGGCGCAATACCGACGATTGCCCGGGCGGCGGCGGGCGACCGATCGCGGCGAACAACGGGTCGGTCTTCGCGCATGGCCTGCCGACGAATGCGAACGGCCAGCTTCTCGACGCGGCAACCGGCCTCCTGACCGCGACGTTTCCGGCCAGCGCATGGTCGCCGGTTCCGGCCGTGTCGACGCAGGACGAGTTCCATCTGGTCGCCGGCACGCTGCAGGCAATCGATCCGACCACGCGCGCGGTCCGGTGGAGCTTTGCCGGCGACGGCGGGCTCGTAACCACGCCGCTCGCCATCGACCGGACGGTCATCGTCGGATCGTCGTCCGGTCTGCTCTATGCCGTCGATGCGGTGACCGGCGCGCCATCGTGGAGCGGCTCTGCCGGCGCCGCCATCGCCGCATCCGAGCAATGGCCGGGGCCACTGACCGGACTTGCCGCCGGCGAAGGCTACCTGGTGGTCCCGGCCGGCAACGTGCTGACCGGCTGGAAGCTCCGTCCCTGAGCGCCGCGGCCCGCTACTCGCCGCGGCCGGCCCGCTACTCGCCGGCCGCCCGCTTCTCCAGCGCCAGCGCGTTCATGCAGTAGCGCAGCCCCGACGGCGCCGGCCCGTCCGGAAACACATGGCCGAGATGCGCGCCGCAGATGTTGCAAACGGTCTCGACGCGGATCATGCCGTGGCTTTCGTCGCCGTGATAGGCGATCGCGGCATCGTCGGCCGGCTGGGTGAACGACGGCCAGCCGGTGCCCGACTCGAACTTCTGCGACGCGTCGAACAGCAGCGTGCCGCAGCAAACGCAGGCATAGCGGCCGGGCTCGAACCGGCTGCACATCTCGGAGCTGAACGGCCGCTCGGTGCCGGCCTGGCGGGTCACCTGATAGGCCGCGGGCGCGAGCTGCGCGCGCCATTCGGCATCGGTCTTCACGACCTTGCGGGCGGGCGCGGGGTTGCCGTCGCGGGTGCGTTTCAGGACGTCGTTCCACTTCAGCATGGCGGGACCTCTGGCTGACATGACCTCTGGGCAGGGGCGGGCTGCGGCGCGCGGGGTATTTTGTGCGGGCGGCGCTGCGGCGGCACCTGCTGCAGATTACCGCATCGCCCCGGCGGCTGCAGCGGCCTCCATGCAGCGTTCGGGCAGGACCAGACGGCAGGAACGGAACTTGCCGGACGTGACCGATCACCGACTCCTGCCATGTTCGCCCGACTGCTCGTTCTCGCGACTGCCGTCGCAATGCCGGTCGTCGCCTGGCTGTCTCAACGCGGCGTATTCGGCCCCGACCCGGGCACGCTGGCGCGCGAGTCGCCGACACTGCTGGTCGCTGCCAACTACGCATTCGGCATCTGGGGCATCATCTTCATGCTGGCGATGGTGTTCGCGGTCTGGCAGAACGGCGGGCGACGCCGCGCCGATCCCGGGCTGGCCGCGGTCAGGCCGTGGCTCGTGGTCGGATACCTGGCGACGACCGTTTGGATGATCGTCTTCGCGCAGCGCTGGTACTGGCTGGCGCTCGCGGTGATCTGGGTCGCGCTGACCGCGCTGCTCGGCGCACTGCTGCGTTCGGTCGCGGAGCGGCCGACGGTGCCGTTACGGACCGGATTCGGTGCCCGGGAGCTGCTCGGCATGATCGAGCCGACGGCGGTCGGCCATTGGCTGCCGCGCTGGTCGCTGGCGCTGCATACCGGCTGGCTGTCGCTGGCAGCGTTCCTGAACACGGCCCAGGTCGTGGTCGCCGAACGCCTGCTGCGCGACCTGCCGATGCTGCCCTGGAGCCTGCTGCTGTGGCTCGGCGCCGCGTTGCTGCTGCTCGCGGTCAACCATCGGGTCGATGGCGAACCGGGCTATTGGCTCGCCGCGGCCTGGGGGCTGGTCGCGGTCGTCGTCGAACAGTCGGCGAGCGAGTTGCCCGGTGCGAGCGCGTCGGCGGTGACTGCTGCGGTCGTCGCCACATTGCTGCTGGCGCAGACGGCGTGGCTGCGGATCCGGGCGGCCGGCACGGTGGCGCGCGCGCCTGCCTGACGGGACTCTTGGCGACGACGGTACCTGCGTCGAAGCTCAATCGCGCTCGTCTGCCGGTCTTCGTGCGTCTGCCGGTCTTCAGTGCGCGAACAGCCGCCCGAGCAGCGCGCCGGTGGTCCGCACGCCGAATTTGCGCATCAGTCGCTCGCGGTGCATGTCGATGGTCCGCGGGCTGAGGCCGAGCCGAGCCGCGATCTGTTTGCTGGTCATGCCTTCGACCAGCGCCACCGCGACCTCGCGTTCCCGCGGGGTCAGGCGGGTGATCGCGTTGCTTTCGTGCGGCACCTGCTGGAACGTCCAGACCGCCTCGCGATACGGATCGGCCCGGTCGATCGCGCGGCCGACGACGCGGCACCAGAACAGGCTGCCGTCGAGCCGCTTCATGATCCGGTCGTCCGCGTAGCCGCCGCTGCGGCGCATCGACGCGAGCGCGCGCCGGCCGACGTGCTCGTACTCGGCGGCAGTCGGATAGACGACGCGGATCGACTGGCCGGTCAGCTGCGCGATGGTCGCGCCGAACAGCGCCGCGAACGCGTGGTTGCAATGGATGACGGTGCGGTCGAGCGTGACGCACAGGCCGATCGGCGCCTGCTCGAAGCCGCGCGCCAGCATCGGCGCCTGGTCGGCTGCTGCTGCCATACGGTAAAGATACCGTATTGCGTGGCTGTGCCGACCCTCCACAGAATCGCCGGCACGAAGGCCGCAGACCGGCCATGCGCGGCGGACCCGTCGCGACCAACGCCAACGGCAGGAGGAGACATGAACCAGGACCGATCGATCGGCGTAGCCGGGCGCGCGCCGGGGCGGGTCGCGCGGGCGGTGAGGGCGGAGCGGGCGACCTGGGTGGAGCGGACGACCCGGGCGGTGCTGCAGCTGCGGCGCCGGCTGGCCGTCGTGCTCGCGGCCGGCCTGTTGGCCGGGCTGTTGCTCGCCATCGCAGCGCCGGTGCAGGCGCAGACCGTCCGGCTGCGTTTCGCCCATTCGCTATCGACCAACGAACCGTTCCACGAAGCCGCCGAATTCTTCGCCCGCAACGTCGCACAGCGCAGCAACGGCGGCATCGCGATCGAGGTCTTTCCGAGCGAGCAGCTCGGCTCGCTGAAGGAGACGATGGAGATGATCCGGCAGGGCGCCGGCGTCATCGTCAGCACCGATTCCGGCTACCTGGCCGACTTCGTGCCGGACTTCGGCATCCTCAACGGCCCCTATCTGATCCGCGACCAGGCCGAGTTCCGCAAGCTGCTGGCCTCGGACTGGTATCGCGAGCTGGTCGAGAAGGCGCGTGGCGCCGGCTTCCAGGTGCTCGCGTTCAACTGGTTCTTCGGCGCGCGCCACATCATCGCCGACCGGCCGGTGCGCCGGCTCGACGACTTCAAGGGGCTGTCGATCCGCGTGCCGCCGGTGCCGATGTTCATCGAGACCTTCAAGTCGCTCGGCGCGCGCGGGGTCACGCTGAACTTCTCCGAGGTCTACAACGGCCTGCAGCAGCGGGTCGTCGAAGCCGCCGAGGCACCGCTGCCGACGCTCTACGGCGTCAAGCTGCACGAGGTCGCCAAGACGGTCTCGCTGACGTCGCATTTCGTCGCCTATCTCGGCCTGTCGATGAACCGGGCGGTGTTCGACCGGCTGACCGCCGAGCAGCGGACGATCCTGCTCGAGGAAGCGGCGCGGGCCGGTGAGCACATGGCGCAGCTGACCGAGAAGCGGCAGCAGTCGGTGATCGCCGAGATGGAATCGAAGGGCGTCAAGTTCGTCCGCGATGTCGACGTCGCGGCGTTCCAGCGCGCGACCGAGCCGGTCTACAAGGCGTTCCCGAAATGGACGCCCGGGCTGCACGACCGGGTACGCGGCATCCTCGCGCCATGATCGACGCACCGGCGCTGCTCGCGGTGCGCCGCCGCTTCGCACGGCCGGCCGCGTCCGCCATCGCCGCGCTGCGGGCGGTGCCGCTCGGCGTCCTCGCCGATGCGCAGCGCGGCCGCGGCGGGCTCGATCACCGGATCCGGCCGGTGTTCGAGGCGGCCGGCTGCTGCGGTCCGGCGATCACCTGCTGGTGCGGCCCCGGCGACAATCTGGCGGCGCTCGCCGCGCTGGAGCTGGCCCGCGCCGGCGACGTGATCGTGATCGGCTGCGACGGCTTCGAGGGCGCCGGCGTGATCGGCGACCGCTTCGCCGGCATGGCGCGCAACAAGGGCATCGCCGGCATCGTCGTCGACGGGCTGGTCCGCGATCGTGCCGGCATCCGCGACGCCGCGGTGCCCTGCTACGCGCGCGGCGTCACGGCGACCTCGGCGTATTCGAGCGGACCTGGCGAGGTCGGCCTGCCGATCGCGATCGGTCATGTGGTGATCGAAGCGGGCGACCTGATCGCCGGTGACGGCGACGGCCTGCTGGTGGTGCCGCGGCGGCGCATCGCGGCGGTCCGCTCGGCGCTGCCGGCGGTGCTGAAGTCCGAAGCGAAGCTCGACCGGATCGTCGCCGATGGCGCGACCGGTTTCGAGCATGTCCGTGCGTTGCTCGGATCGCCGGCGGCGCGCGACGTCGACTGACGGGCAGCGGTCGACCGGGATCGGGCGAAGGATCGGAAAGCGGGACGAAGGCGGCGAGATGCGGGACGACGGCAGTGGGAAGCGCGACGGTGGCGGCGGGACGCGGCTGCAGGGCAAGGTGGCGCTGGTGTTCGGGGCCGGGGCGAGCGGGCCCGGCTGGGGCAACGGCAAGGCCAGCGCGGTACTGTATGCCCGCGAAGGCGCCCGCGTCTGCGCGGTCGACATCGATGCCGGCGCTGTCGCCGAGACCTGCGCGGTGATCCGCGACGAGGGCGGCGAATGCGAGCCGTGCGTCGCCGACGTCGCCGCACCCGAGCAGATCGAGGCGGCGGTCGCGGCCTGCCTGCGCCGCTTCGGCGCGGTCGATGTCCTGCACAACAACGTCGGCATCGTCGAGCTGGGCGGCCCGGTCGAGATTCCGGTCGAGCACTGGAACCGGCTGTTCGACATCAATGTCCGCGCGATGTTCGTCGCCTGCAAGCATGTGCTGCCGACGATGGCGGCGCGCCGGCGCGGCGCCATCGTCAACATCTCGTCGCTGGTCGCGCTGCAGTACGCCGGCTTTCCGCAGGTGTCGTATGCGGCGTCCAAGGGCGCGATCGTTTCGATGACGCGCAACATCGCGCTGCAGTACGCGGCTCAGGGCATCCGCGCCAATTGCATCCTGCCGGGGCTGATGAACACGCCGTTGATCGTCAAGCCGCTCGCCGCCGCCTACGGCGGAGACGTCGACGAGATGATCCGTCGCCGCGACGCGCAATGCCCGACCGGCCGGATGGGCACCGCCTGGGACGTCGCGCATGCGGCGCTGTTCCTCGCGTCCGACGAGGCCGGCTACATCAACGGTGTCGCGCTGCCGGTCGACGGCGGGCTGTCGCTGCGGTTCGCCTGAGCGGCAGGCGCCCCCACGCCTGCCGGGGCCGGACCTCGGACGCGATCGTGACTGCCGGCGTCGGCGCCGATCGCCTATCATCGAGCATCCCGCTTCCGAGCCCGAGGCAGACCCGTGCAAGCCGGCGTGCCATCGCGATCCTCCCCGCCATTCCTGCGCGGCCTGCCGAAGGCGGAACTGCATTGCCACCTGTTCGGCAGCGTCCGCCGCGATACGTTCGATGCACTGGCCCGGCGCGCCGGCTATCCGGTGACGCCCGACGAGATCGCCGCGTTCTACACCCGCGGCGAGAAGCCGGTCGGCGTGCTGCGGGTGCTGCGGGCGCTCGATGCCCAGCTGATCCGCGGCGCCGACGATCTGTACCGGCTCACCGCCGAGTATCTGCAGGACGCCGCCGCGCACAACGTCCTCTATGCCGAGTTCTTCTGGAATCCGACCGGCACCGTCGCCGTCTCCGGCGTTCCGTATGCGGCCGCGCAGGCGGCGATCGTCCGGGCGATCCACGATGCGGCGCGCGACCACGGCATCGTCGGCCGGCTGGTGCCGGCGATCGACCGCGAGGCGAGCCCGCGCGATGCGGTCGAGATGGTGCAGTGGGTCATCGATCACCGCTGCGACGAGGTTCCCGGCATCGGCATCGACTACCGCGAGGTCGACCGGCCGCCGGAGCTGTTCGCCGACGCCTATGCGCTGGCGCGCCGCGCCGGGCTCAAGGCGACCGCGCATGCCGGCGAGTTCGGCATGCCGTGGACCAACGTCCGCACCGCGATCGAGCAGCTCGGAGTCGACCGGATCGATCACGGCTATACGGTCGTCGACGCGCCCGAGTTCGCGCGCCGCTGTGCCGACTCCGGCATCGTGTTCACCGTGGTGCCGACCAATTCGTACTACCTGCGGACGCTGCCGCCCGAGCGCTGGGCGCTCGACCATCCGATCCGGCGGATGCCGGGCCTCGGCTTGCGGATCCATCCGAACACCGACGACCCGACGCTGCATCACGTGACGCCGACCGGTGCCTGGTCGATGATGGTCGACGATTTCGGTTTCGGCATCGATGATCTGCGCGGCTTCCTGATCAACGGGCTCGACGCGGCCTGGATCGACGACGGCGAGCGGCGGCGCTGGCGCGCCGAGTGGCTCGCCGAGTTCGACGCGGCGCGGCCGGATCGGTGCGAACCGGCGCCTTCAGGATCTGCTTCTTCAACGACAGCGAGGCTGCCTTGATCCACTCGTACCGAATCCCGCTCGCCCGGCGCCGCCGGCTGGTCGCCGGCGCGGTCGCGCTCGCGTCGCTGGCGGCCGTACCGATCGCCAGCGCGCAGGAATGGCCGGCCGGCAAGCCGATCACGATCATCGTGCCGTTCACCGCCGGCGGCAACGTCGACACCACGGCGCGGCTGATCGCGCAGAAGCTCGGCGAGCGCCTCAGGCAGTCGGTCGTCGTCGACAACGTGCCGGGCGCCGGCGGCGTGATCGGCGCCGGCAAGGCGGTGCAGGCGGCGCCGGACGGCCGGACCCTGTTGATGGGCTTCGAGGGCCCGATCGCGATCGCCAAGTCGATCAACCCGGCGGCGGTCAAGTTCGACCCGGCGACCGACCTGGTGCCGGTCGCGCTGACCACCAATGCGCCGATGGTGATCGTCGCCAAGCCGGAGCTGCCGGTCGCGACCATCGACGACCTGATCGCGCTGGCCAGGAAGCAGCCGGGCAAGCTCGGCTACGCGACCTCCGGCATCGGCACCGTGCTGCACCTGGCGATGGAGATCGCCAAGGAGCGCGCCGGCATCCAGATCGAGCACGTGCCGTACAAGGGCGGCGCGCAGATCGCGACCGACGTGATGGGCAACCATGTCGACCTCGCGGTGCTGGTCAGCACGTCGGTGATCCCGCATGTCACGTCGGGCAAGCTGAAGGCGCTGGCGGTCACGACGGCGAAGCGGCTGCCGGCGCTGCCGTCGGTGCCGGCGCTCGCCGAGTCGAAAGGGTTCGAGGGCTTCGACATCGGTACCTGGACCGGTCTGTTCGCGCCGGCGAAGACGCCGCCGGCGCTCGTCGAGCGGATCAACGCCGAGGTCAACGCGGTGCTGGCGCTCGACGAGATCCGCAAGCGTCTCGCCGAAGGCGGCGCGACCGCCGGCAGCGGTGATGCCGCGTCGTTCGCTGCCTTCGTCAAGCGCGAGCAGGCGCAGTTCGCGCAGGTGATCGCGCGCGCCGGCATCAAGGAGTAGGACGGTGCCCGCGGCGCGGTCTGCGGGCCCTGCTCGTCACCGCGCCGTGAATCAGCGCGTCACGGCCAGAAGCTCTCGGCCCTAGCGGCCGCTGCGCAATCCGTGGCGCTCGACGAATTCGGCGAAGAACCGGCTGTCGTCGCGGACCCGCTCGGCGAACGCCGCGGTACCCAGGTACTCCGGGTACTGCGACAGCGTCGTCAGCCGTTCCTTGACCGCCGGGTCTTCGACGCTGGCCTGCAGCGCGCCGGCCAGCCGTTCGATCACGGCCGGCGGCGTCGCCTGCGGCACGAACACCGCGAACCAGTTGCGATTCGGCATCTGGAAGCCGAGCTCGGCGATCGTCGGCACGTCGGGCAGCTGCGGGTCGCGCGTCGGCGTCAGCACCGCGAGGCTCTTCAGGCGGCCGGCCTTGATCTGCGGCAGCGCGATCGAGTCGTAGATCACGTCGATGCGCTGCGCCAGCAGGTCAGTCAGGAACTCGGCGGAACCCTTGTACGGCACGTGATTCAGCTCGATGCCGGCCTGCTGATGCAGGATGTTCGCGATCAGGAACGAAGTGGTGCCGACGCCATTCGACGCATAGCTGAGCCGCCCCGGTTCACGCTTGGCGGCGGCGACCAGATCGCGATAGTCCTTGAACGGCGCATCCCGATGCACGGCGACCAGGCCGGTATATCCGGTCAGCTTCGCGACCGGCACCAGGTCCTTCAGCGGATCGTAGCGGACCGGCTCGACGTGCGGCGTGATCGTGATGTTGGCGCTGAACGACATCAGCAGGGTCTGACCGTCGGCCGGTGCCCGGGCGACGGCCTCGGTCCCGATCGTCGCGCTGGCGCCGGGGCGGTTCTCGACGACGAACGGCTGCCCCAGGCGGCGCGCCAGCTGCTCGGAGAACAGCCGGGCGGTCGAATCGGCGAGCCCGCCGGGCGGGAACGGCGAGACCACCTTGACCGGACGCGACGGCCAATCGGCCTGGGCATGGGCGGGGCGCGACGCGAACGGGGATGCGCCGGCGGCGATGCCTGCCGGCACGGCGAGTGCGGCGCGGGACCACCAGCGGCGGCCGGGATTCGGGAAGCTGCGTTTCATCGAGAGACTCCTTGGGGGCTGATCGGGTCTGCGGTGCCGGCCGGGCCCGCCGCGTCGCGGGCATCCGCTGCGACCCCGTAGTCCGCCAGCGCCGCTGCCGCCGAGATCCGTCCGCTGCGGACATCGGCCCGGATCGATCCCGGGTCGCGCAGCGCCGGATCGCCGTGTCCGCCGCCGCCGCACAGGGTCAGTGTCACGTGATCGCCGCGGCGCAGCCGGACGTTGCTCGCGGCCTCGAGCGCGGTCCGCTCGCCGTCGCGCAGCAATACCAGCGAGGAGCGCGTCGCCGGCCGGCCGCCGGCGACGCCCCACGGCGCGGAATCGTGCCGATCGCCGTTGGTCGACATCAGCACGTCGTCTTCCAGGATCTCGTACTCGCGGCTGACGCCGAGGCCGCCGCGGAAGCGTCCGGCGCCGGCGGTGTCGCTCGCGAGGCCGTAGCGGACGATCCGGACGAACGGGAACTTCATCTCGAGCGCTTCGACCGGCGCGTTGGAGGTATTGGAGAGCGACTGCGACACCGACTCCTCGCCGTCGCCGTGGACGCTGCCGCCGTTGCCGCCCGACATGCTCTCGGTGAACATCCGATAGCCGTCGGGGCCGCGGTGGCTCAGCGTCACGAGGTTCGACGAGTCGTTGCCGGACGCGCTGAGCCGCTCGGGGATCGCCTGCGCCAGCGCGCGCTTGGCGGCGCCGAACGCGCGATAGACCGACGTCATGCGGGCGCGGACCGGCGCCGGCCGGATCGGGTCGAGCACCGACCCCTTGCGGGTCACGACGCGGATCGGGCGGAAGGTGCCGTCATTGGTCGGCACGCCGGGGCCGAGCAGCGCCGCGAACAGCGTGTAGACCGCGGCATGGGTCGATGCGACCGGGGCGTTCATCGGCCACGCGATTTGGTCGTCGGTGCGCGTCAGGTCGACCGTGGCGCGATCGCCGTCGACGATCACGGTCGCGCGCACCGTCACCGGCGGCTCGCCGAGGTGCCGGCCGTCGAAGGTGTCCTCGCCGTCGTAGCGCCCGTCCGGAATCGCCTGGATCGCCGCTCGCATCATCCGCTCGGCGTAGGTCTGCAGGCCGGCCATCGCCGCGTGCATCCGGGCTGCCCCGTAGCGGTCGAACGATTCGACCAGCAGATCGTGGCCGCGGCGCAGCGCCGACAGCTGCGCGCGGAAGTCGCCGACGACGATCGACGGCAGGCGGACGTTCTCGGCGAGGATCTGGAACACCGGCCCGTCCTCGAGGTCGCGCGCCATGTCCACCCGCATCAGCGGCAGGATCAGCCCTTCGTGGAACAGTTCGGTGGCGTTGACGTTGGAGCCGGCGACCGATCCGCCGACTTCCAGGTGATGGCAGACGGTGCCGGCGAACGCGACGCGCTCGCCGCCATGGAACACCGGCAGCATGATGATGATGTCGTTCAGATGCTGGCCGTTCTGGTACGGATTGTTGGTGATCAGCGCCTCGCCAGGCCGCAATTCGTCCAGGTCGATCTGCTCGGCGGCGTACGACATCGCCGAAGCGAGCGAGTTCATGTGCATCGCGATCAGCTCGGACTGCGCGACCATCCGGCCGTCCCGATCGGTGATGCAGGTGGAGTAGTCTTTCGATTCGCGGACGATCGTCGAGTACGCGGCGCGCTGGATCACGTCGCCCATTTCGGCGGCGATCGCGAGCAGGCGCCCCGACAGGATATTGAAATCGGCGGCATCGATGGTCATGTCGGATCCTTCGCGGCGGCACCGCGGTCGAGTCGCAGTACGCCGGTCTCGTCGAGGACGAGCTGCCAGCCGGGCAGCACCAGCGTCGCGGTCGTCTGCTCGACCACGAAGCAGGGGCCGCCGACCGCAACCCCGGGGCGCAGGCGATCGCGTGCCAGGACCGGGCAGTCGGCCGGCCGGCCGCCGATCAGCACCTCGCGCCGCTGCGCGTCGTCGCCGGCCGCGATCGGCTCGTAGCCGAGCAGCCGGTGTTCGCGGCGCAGGAACGTCCCGAGGCGCAACGCGAGGATCTCGACCTCCTGTTCGGGAAAGGCGTGGCCGTAGCTGGCGCGATGGACGTCGTGGAAGCCGGCGGCGAGCTCCTTGCCCGAGCAGCCCGCCGGCCGGTCGATCGGTACGCGCAGCTCGTAGCCCTGGCCCTCGTAGCGGGCATCGAAGGTGAAGCGCAGCTCGGCCGAGTCCGGGTCGAGGTCGAAGCGCCGCAGCTCGTCGTCGGCGCGCGACCGCAGCTGCGACAGCCAGCCTTCGAGCGCGTCGGCGCCGATCGACCGGCAGCGGATCGCCGGCCCGGAGCGGACCTGATCGGTGCGCAGGTCCGCGACGCTGAGCCCGAACGCCGAGAAGATCCCCGGGTGCTGCGGCACCACGATCCGGTCGATGCCGATTTCCTCGGCGAGCGCGCAGCCGATCAGCGCGCCGACGCCGCCGCCGGCCAGCAGCGCATAGCGCCGCGGGTCGTAGCCGCGCTTGATGCTGACGCGCCGGACCGCCTGCGCCATGTTCGCCGTCGCGATCCGATACACGTTGCCGGCCAGCTCCGCCGGCGTGATGCCGAGGCCGCGCGCGAGCGGGGCGGCGGCGCGGATCGCGGCTTCGCGGTCGAGCCGGATGCCGCCCGGCAGCACCGCCTGCGGGTCGAGCACGCCGAGCAGCAGCATCGCGTCCGACAGCGTGAAGGCGGTTCCGCCGCGGCCATAGCAGGCCGGACCCGGGACCGCGCCGGCGCTCTGCGGGCCGACCTGCAGCATGCCGCCGGCGTCGACCGAGGCGATGCTGCCGCCGCCGGCGCCGATCGACACCACGTCGGTCATCATCAGGTTCAGCGGCAGGCCGTCGACGCTGAACTCCGCGGTCCCCTTGACCGTCGTCTGCGTCACGCCGTCGTTGATCAGGCAGACATCGGAGCTGGTGCCGCCGACGTCGATGCTGATCACGTCGCGCACGCCGGTCGCGCGGGCGATCAGCGCGGCGCCGGCCGCTGCCGCCGCCGGCCCCGACAGGAACATCGCCGCCGGCAGCTCGCGGGCCTTGTCGACCGGCACCACGCCGCCGGCCGACAGCATGATCAGCGGCGTGCCGGCGAACCCGCGCTGTCGCAGCCCGTCGGCGAAGCTGCGCAGATAGCGGTCGAGCGCCGGCTTCAGGTAGGCGTCGATCACGGTCGTGCTGGCGCGTTCGTATTCGCGGTGCTCGGGCGACACTTCGGACGACAGCGTGACGAAGACCCCGGGATGGCGGGCCCGGATCAGCGCGGCGAGCGCGGTCTCGTGCTCCGCGTTGACGTAGGCATGCAGCAGGCAGATCGCGATCGACTCGATGCCTTCCGCCGTGACCAGGCGGCGCACCGTCTCGGCGGCGTCGTCGAGATCGAGCGCCGTCACGATGCTGCCGTCGGCCGCGAGGCGTTCGCTCACCTCGACGCAGTGCTCGCGCGGCACCAGCGCCGCCGGCTTGCGATAGAACGGGTCATAGATCGACGTGCGGTCCGCGCGCTGGACGAACAGCAGGTCGCGAAAGCCACGGGTCGTGATGAACGCGGTCCGGGCGCCGCGACGCTGGATCAGCGTATTGGCGGCGATCGTCGAGCCGTGCAGCAGCGCATCGACCTGCGCCGCGGGGCACGCCGCGCGCTCGAGCAGCTGATCGAAACCGTCGAGCGCCGCGACCGCGGGGTCGTGCGGCGTCGACGGCAGCTTGTGGGTCAAGGTCCGCTCGCCCTGGCGGAAAACCAGGTCGGTGAACGTGCCGCCGACCTCGATCGAGACCGAAGTGGCTGCTGTGCTTCGTGGGTTCATTGCAGCGAAATCCCCCGGGCCGTGATCAGCTTTTCCCAGCGTACGTTCTCTTCGTCGATGAATCGCGCCAGCTGCGCCGGCGTGGTCGCGACCGCTTCGACGCCGACCGAAAGCGCCCACGCCTGCATGTCGGGCGTCGCCTGGACCTTCGCGATCGCCGCGGCGAGCCGCTCCCGGATCGCCGGCGGGGTCCCGGCCGGCGCCATCAGCGCGAACCACGAGGAGACCGCGAGGCCCGGTACCTGCGATTCCGGCGCGGCCGGGGCCGACGGCAGGACCTTGCTGCGCGTTTCGCCGGCGACCGCGAGCACGCGGACCTTGCCGGCTTCGACGTGCGGCTTCTGGCCGGGATAGGCGTCGCACATCAGGTCGAGGCGATCCGCCAGCAGATCAGTGATCGCCAGGCTCGAGCCGCGATACGGCACATGCGCGATCTCGATGCCGGTCGCCGCCTTCAGCGCCTCGACGCACAGGTGCGACGTCGTGCCGGTTCCCGCGGAGCCGAAATTCAATGGCCGGGTCGCGGACTTGGCCATCGCGACGAACTCGGCGAGCGTCCGCTCGGGCCGGCTGGCATTGACGACGAAGAACACCGGATAGATATAGGTCAGCGAGATCGGTGTCAGCTCGGTCCGCGCGTCGTAGGTGATCACCGGGTTGACCCGCTTGGTGAACGCCAGGCCGGAGACCGCGCCGAACAGCACGGTGTAGCCGTCCGGCGGCGCGCCGATGACCGCGCTCGCCGCGACCACGCCGCCGCCGCCGGGCCGGTTGTCGACGACGAAGGTGGCGCCGAGCTCGGCGCTCAACGCCGTCGTCAGCTTGCGCGCCGCGGTGTCGGCCGGGCCACCCGGCGCGAACGGCACGACCACGCGGACCGAGCGGGCCGGATAGCCGGCCTCGGCACCGGCCTGGGCGCGGACCGCTCCGCCCGCCAAAGCGACCGCGAGCGCGGCGCCGAACAGAAACGACCAATGAAACCAGCGCGCGCTCATGGGAACCTCCAGCTGAACCTCCAGCTACGACCCCGGGACTATACAGCGGCAACGGCATGGAACGAGCGCATGGGTTTCAATAACGATGCCGCGAGCACTTCGACTGTGCGCGGTTTCGACGCCGCGCCCGTTTCGCACCGTTTCGCACCGGCCTGCCGGTCTGCGATCATGACGGCCGGCAGCGCCGGCGGCAGCGGGCATTGCGTCGTTCAGGGAGATTGGGGATGGGACCATTACAGGGCGTCAAGGTCGTCGAGCTCGGCCAGCTGATCGCCGGACCGTTCGCCGCCAAGACGCTGGCGGATTTCGGCGCCGACGTGATCAAGGTCGAGCCGGCCGGCGGCGGCGATCCGCTGCGGCAGTGGCGGCTGGTGCGCGACGGCACGTCGGTCTGGTGGCACGTGCAGTCGCGCAACAAGCGCTCGGTCACGCTCGACCTGCGATCGGAGCAGGGCCAGGCGGCGGTGCGGGCGCTCGCTGCCGAAGCCGACGTGCTGATCGAGAACTTCAAGCCCGGCACGCTCGAAGGCTGGGGGCTCGGCTGGGACGCGCTGCATGCGCTGAATCCGCGGCTGATCATGCTGCGGATCTCGGGCTACGGCCAGACCGGCCCGTATGCGCAGCGGCCCGGCTTCGGCGTCGTCGGCGAGGCGATGGGGGGCCTGCGGCATCTGACCGGCGAACCCGGCCGGGTGCCGGTCCGCGTCGGCGTCTCGATCGGCGACACGCTGGCGTCGCTGCACGGCGTGATCGGCGTGCTGATGGCGCTGTACCACCGTGACGCCCGCGGCGGCTCCGGCCAGATGATCGACGTCGCGCTGTACGAAGCGGTGTTCAACGTGATGGAGAGCCTGCTGCCCGAGTACGACGCATTTGGCGCGGTCCGCGAGCGCGCCGGCAGCGCGCTGCCCGGCATCGCACCGACCAACGCCTACCGCTGCCGCGGCGGCGGCTACGTGCTGGTCGCCGGCAATGGCGACAGCATCTTCCGCCGGCTGATGCGCGCGATCGGCCGCACCGACCTCGAGAACGACCCGGCGCTGGCGCGCAACGACGGCCGGGTCGCGCGGGTCGAGGAGCTCGACGCCGCGATCGAGGCCTGGACCTCGCGGCACGATCCGGACGAGGTGCTCGCGGTGCTCGACGCCGCCAACGTACCGGGCGGCCGGATCTACTCGATCGCCGACATCGCCGCCGATCCGCAGTACCGCGCGCGCGAGATGATCGTCGAGGTCCGCACCGCCGACGGCGGCACGCTGAAGGTGCCCGGCATCGTACCGAAGCTCGGCGCGACGCCGGGCGGCATCGTGCATCCGGCGCCGCGGCTGGGTGAGCACAACGGCGACATTGCCGGCATCGCCGCCGGCGGCGGCTGGCCGGCACGGCGCTGAATGCGGTTCGAACAACCGACGGAGACCGAGATGACTGCACCAGCCCCGATTCCACTGCCGCATGCCTGCGGCACAGCCGGGCCGGTCGCCAAGGCCGTCGAGCAGGCGGTCGGCGATGCCGAGGTCCGGACCAAGCTCGTGAACTCCGGGTCGGAGCCGCGCTACCGCGATAGCGAAGCGCTCGCTCGCCCGGCGCTGCTGCACCGCGCTTTCCGCTACGATTTCGTAACCTCCAGCCTGCAGGAATTCGCATGAAGCCGCCCGCGATTCGATCCCTGACCGCATTGCTCGCGATCGGCTTGGCCGGCTGCGCTGGCGTCTCCGATCCGACCGGCCTGTTCAAGAGCGATCCGGCGCCAGCCGGAGCAGCCGCTCCGGCCGGCGCCGCCGCGCTACCGGCGCGCGCGCCGGCCACCGGTCCGAGCGCGCCGACCGCGGTGACCGAGGAAAGCTACACGCTCGACGGCGCGATCATGCCGGTCGCCCGCGGCCAGTCGCGCGTCGAGACCCGTGCCGACATGCAGCGCACCGACAGCGCGGTGACCTTCGACAACTGGCTGGTGCGACGTTTCGCCGGCGACGGCCGTTCGTCGAACATCGTCCGCATCGACCGCAAGCTGGTCTGGAATCTGGAGCCGGCGAAGAAGACCTACACCGAGTGCCCGCTGACCGGCTGCGCGGCGGCCGAACGCAAACCCGGCGAGGAGAAGCGGCCCGACGAGCCGAACAAGCCGGCCGAGCCGACCTGCCCGGTCAACCTGAAGGCCAACGACCTGAAGGTCGACGCGACTGGCGAGCGCCGCACGATCAACGGCTTCGCGACGCAGCGCTACGCAGTCACCTGGATCGTCGAGATGCAGGACGGCGCCGGCCGGGTCAACAGCAACCGGGTCGCGATGGACCTCTGGACCACGCCGGAGACCGGCGCGGTCCGCGACGTCCAGGCGATCACCAGCAGCTTCCACCGGCGCCACGCGGCGGCGTTGACGCGCAGCGACAACCCGATCGGCCAGTACTTGCCGCCGAACGTCGTCGGTGCGATGAGCTCGCTGTTCCGCAACCTGGACGGCAAGGACCAGCGGACGGTCGCGCGCTTCGCCGCGGAGATGAAGAAGGTGCAGGGCTATCCGATCACGACTTCGCTGGCCTGGACGACGCAGGGCGCGGTCTGCACCGATTCGCCGTCGGGTGCCTCGCCGCAGGCGACCGCGGCCGGCATCGGCAGCATGCTCGGCGGCATGTTCGGCGGCCGCAAGCCCGACGGAGCGCCGGCGCCGCTGATCACCTTCCAGCACGAGGTCAAGTCGCTCGCGGTCGCGCCGGTCGCGGACAGCGTGTTCGTGCCGCCGGCGGACTATCAGAAGAAGTAGCGAACGCAGTCGCAGTCGGTCCGGAGATCGCGCTCAGTCGCTGTCGGTCCGCGGCCGCTGCGCCATCAGCGCGTCGTAGAGCGCCTGCGCCGCGGTCGTGAGGCCGCGGTCGCGCCGGCGGATCACGAACAGCTGGCGGCGCAGCGTCGTGTCGGCGAGCGGCCGGCAGGCGAGCTCGGGATGGCGGAAGTGAAACAGCGTGAGCGTCGGCACGACGGTGATGCCGAGCCCGGCGCGGACCATGCTCGCGACGGTGCTCAGCTGATCGAGCTCCATCACGCGGTTCAGCTGCGCCGGCCGGACCGCGGCTTCGACGTGTTGCCGGACGCTGCTGTGGCGTGCCAGGTGGACGAACGGTTCGCCGGCGAGATCGGCCAGTGACGGCCGGCGCCGCCGCGCCAGCCGATGGTCGCGCCGGCAGACCAGGTGGAAGCGGTCGCTGCAGAACGGTTCGGCGCGCAGCGCGGCGGCCTCGGCGCGGACCGCCGCCAGCGCGAAGTCGGCGCGGCCGGTGCGGACCCGCTCGACGCAGCCGTCGGAGAGCACGTCGGCGACATCGATCTCGATGCCGGGATAGCGGCCGCGAAAGCGCGCCAGCACGCCGGGCAGCCAGCCGGCGGCGAGCGACGGCAGCGCGGCCAGCGCGACCCGGCCGCGGCGCCGCGCCGCGTGATCGTCGAGGTCGAGCAGCGCCGCCTGGAAGTCGCCGAGCAGCCGCGCCGCGCGCTCGCGGAACAGCGCGCCTTCGGCCGTCAGCTCGACGTTGCGGGTGTCGCGTTCGAACAGCCGGACACCGACCAGCCGTTCGAGCGCGCGGATCGCGGCGCTGAACGCCGATTGCGACAGGTGCAGCTCGTCGGCGGCGCGGGTGAAGCGGCGGTGCTCGGCGAGCGCGACGAATGCCCGCAGCTGGCGGATCGAGACCGCGGCATGACGGTGCGACAGCGTGTCGCCCGGCCCGGAGACGGCTGGCGAGGCAGGCGCGGCCGATCCGGCCGGCACAGCCGGATCGCCACCACGGCGATTCAGCGAAGTCATCGATCAATCGATCCAAAGAATGCGATTCTCCAGCATAACGATCCCGCCTACAGTACGCCAGTGCCTCGGCGGTCGAGGTGCCAGTACCGCATGCCGAGCGGCGACGGAACCATGACGATGGAGACCTTGCGGATCGGTTGCGCGGCCGGGTTCTCCGGCGACCGGACCGACGCGGCGGCGCCGGTGATCGAAACGCTGATCCGCGCCGGCGGGCCGGCGGTGCTGATCTTCGAGACGCTCGCCGAACGGACGCTGGCGCTGGCGCAGCTGGCGCGCCGGTCCGATCCGGACGCCGGCTACGAGCCGCTGCTCGACGAACTGCTGACGCCGGTGCTGGCGCGCTGCCTGGCGCACGGCATCCGGATCGTCTCGAACTTCGGCGCGGCCAACCCGCGCGGCGCCGCGCTGCGGATCCGTGCGCTCGCTGCGGCGCTCGGCGTGCGCGCGCCGCGGATCGCGATCGTCACCGGCGACGACGTCTGGACCGAGGCGCTGCGGCCGGCCGTGCTGGCGCAGCTCGGTGCCGGCGGCGCTCCGGCCCCGGCCACGCCGCCGATCGCAGCCGATGCGATCGTCGCCGCCAACGCCTATCTCGGCGCCGACGGCATCGCGCGGGCGCTGCGCGAGGGTGCCGAACTGGTCGTCACCGGCCGGGTCGCCGATCCTTCGCTGACGGTCGGGCCGGCGCTCGCGCATTTCGGCTGGGCCGACGACGACTGGGACCGGATCGCGCGGACGACGATGGCCGGGCATCTGCTCGAATGCGGCGTGCAGGTCACCGGCGGCTATTTCGCCGATCCGGGCTACAAGGACGTGCCGGGCCTCGCGACGCTCGGCTATCCGATCGCGGCGATCGACGCCGACGGCAACTGCACGCTGACCAAGGCCGATGCGACCGGCGGCCAGGTCACCGAGCAGACCGTCAAGGAGCAGCTGCTCTACGAGGTGCACGATCCGGCCGCCTACCTGACGCCCGACGTGGTCGCCGACCTGACCGCCGCGACGGTGACCGAGGTCGGCGTCGACGCGGTCCGACTCGCCGGCGTGCGTGGCCATCCGCGGCCGGCGACGCTGAAGGTCAACGCGTTCCATGCCAACGGCTGGTTCGCCGAAGGCGAGATCTCGTACGCCGGCCACGGCGCCGAGGCGCGGGCGCGGCTCGCTGCCGAGATCCTGCGGGCCCGGCTGGCCGGCGCGGCGCCGCTGCGGATCGACCTGATCGGCGTCGCCAGCGTGTTCGCCGACGACGCCGGCCGCTGGCTCGACACGCTGCCCGCCGGTGCCGCGACCGATGTCCGGCTGCGCGTCGCCGCGAGCCATCCCGACCGCGCGATCGCCGAGCGGCTGACGCGTGAGGTCACCGCGCTCTACACCTGCGGCCCGGCCGGCGGCGGCGGCGTGCGCACCACGATCCGCGCCCGGCTCGGCACCCGCTCGTGCGCATTGCCGCGCGAAGCGGTGCCGGCGCGGGTCGAGTTCATCGAGTGAGCGGAGCGAACATGACCGAGCCGCAAGCCGATCGGAACGCCAGCGGCGGCGGCGCTGCGACCGGCCTCGACGCCGCCGGCGCCACCGTCACTGCCACTGCAACCGCCGCCGCCGCCGTCACCGTGCCGTTGCGTCGCGCCGCCCACGGTCGCACCGGCGACAAGGGCAACCGTTCGAACATCAGCGTGATCGCCTGGCACCCGCAGCTCTATGCGCCGATCGTCGCGAGCGTCACCGAGGCCGCGGTCGCCGCGCGGTTCGCGCACCGCCGGCCGTCGCGGGTGACGCGCTACCTGCTGCCGAACCTGCATGCGCTCAATTTCGTGATCGACGACGTGCTCGACGGCGGCGTCAATGACGCACTGAACCTCGACAGCCACGGCAAGTCGCTGTCGTTCCTGCTGCTGGAGCTGCCGGTCGAACTGCCGCGGTCGCTGCTGCCGCTGCTGCGCGGGCCGGCCGAATGACGCGGCGGAAGCTGTCCCGATGATTCGCCGGAAACTTCCTGGGAACCCACACCGGAGACGACCATGACCCTTTCGATCGAGAATGCGAAACATGCCGCGCCGAGGCCGGCGCGCCGGACGACCTCGCTGCTGGCGGCGGCCACGCTGCTCGCCGCGCTCGCTGCCGGCGCACCGGCGACCGCGCAGGCGCAGGGCTATCCGGAACGGCCGATCACGTTCGTCGTGCCGTTCGCCGCCGGCAGCGCGACCGACCAGATCGCACGGGCGCTCGGCCAGTCGGTGAGCGACAGCACCAAGCAGCCGGTGGTGGTCGACAACAAGGGCGGCGCCAGCGGCATGATCGCCGCGCAGCAGGCCGCCAAGGCCAAGCCGGACGGCTATACGGTACTGATCACGACCAACACGACGCACGCGGCCAACGAGCATCTGTACAAGAAGCTGCCGTACGACCCGGTCAAGGATTTCGTGCCGGTGACCGGAATCGGCAAGGGCGGGCAGGTGCTGGTGGTCCGCGCCGATGCGCCGTACAAGAGCGTCGCCGACCTGCTCGCCAAGGCCGGCAAGGAGCCGGGCAAGCTCAGCTTCGGCAGCGGCAGCTCGTCGAGCCGCGTCGCCGGCGAGATGTTCAAGCAGCTCAGCAAGACCGACATCCTGCACGTGCCGTACAAGAGCAACCCGAGCGCGATCACCGACCTGCTCGGCGGCCAGATCGACATGATGATCACCGACACCTCGACCGGCGTGCCGCAGGTCAAGGCCGGCAAGCTGCGCGCGCTCGGCGTTTCGACCAGCAAGCGGATCGCGCAGCTGCCCGATGTACCGACCATCGCCGAGGCCGGTGTCCCGGGCTACGACATGGGCTACTGGTTCGCCGCCTATGTGCCGGCCGGGACCCCGGCACCGGTGGTCGAGCGGCTGCGCGAATTGCTGATCGCCGGCACGCAGAGCCCCGGTGCGCGCCAGTTCTACGAGACTTCCGGCGGCGAGCCGTTCACGACCACGTCGGCCGAGCTCGGCGCATTCCAGCAGCAGGAGGCGCAGAAGTGGGGCCGCGTGATCAAGGCGGCGGGGATCGAGCCGGAGTGACGCGCTCGCGGCCAGGAGCACGCGCCGGCGCCGCTCTGGGGCCTCACGCGGGACCCGCCGGCGTGCGCATGGGCCCCAGCAGCGCCACCAGCTCCCGCAGGCTCTGCGCCAGCGTCCGGCCGCTGGTATCGAGCGAGAGATCGGCCTGGGCGTACCACGGCTCGCGCGCCGCGAGCATCGTGCGGATGTTGGCCATCGCGACGCCTTCGAGCGCCGGTGCCGCGATCCGCGCGTCCTGCTGCCGGCGTACCCGATCGAAGTGGTCTTCCGGCTGCGCCCGCAGCCAGACGGTGCGGAACGCGCCGCGCAACGTCTGGAAGCTGCTCGCGTCGGTGACGACGCCGCCGCCGGTCGCGAGCACGACGGCCTGGTGGCGTTCGATCACGCGCTTCAGGCAGCTCCGTTCGAGCGTCCGGTAGCCAGCAGCGCCGTACAGCGTGAAGACTTCGGCGACGGCGACGCCGCCTTCGCGCTCGATCTCGCGGTTCGGCTCGACGAACGGCAGGCCGAACCGGCGTGCGAGCCGCTCACCGAGCGTCGACTTGCCGGCGCCACGCAGGCCGATCAGCGCGATCCGGCCGGCCTTGGTCACGG
>JBFWQR010000076.1:0-35180 GCA_050249335.1 Lautropia sp. | reverse complement strand
TCGACACGCCTTGCCCAACTGGAACCACTTCTACAACTTCCATCGCGCTCACCACGGCATCGACCTCAAAACCCCTGTCTCCAGGCTGCCCGCTTTCGCGAACAACCTGTTGACTCTTCACACCTAGGATGCGCGCCTGACCGCCTCCGCAAGCACCGCGATCACCCGCGCGCGAACCTCGTCGAGCACCGCCGCGACCGCCGTCATCGAGACGCCGTCAGCGGCCTCGCGGGTACCGGGCGCCGGATTGACGACGATCGCCAGCGCCGCATAGGCGAGCTCGGCCTCGCGTGCCAGTACCGCCTCCGGCATGCCGGTCATGCCGACCAGATCGCAGCCGTCGCGCGCCAGCCGCCGGATCTCGGCGGCGGTCTCGAGCCGCGGCCCGTTGGTGCAGCCGTAGCAGCCGCCGTCCCGGACCGCTTCGCCGAGCGCACCGGCCGCCGTCAGCAGCAGCTGGCGCAACGATGCGTCGTACGGATGGGTGAAGTCGACATGGACCACCGGCTGGTCGGGGCCGGCGTAGTAGGTGCCGGCGCGGCCGCTGGTGTAGTCGATCAGCTGGTCGGGCACGACCAGGCCGCCGACCGCGATATCCTCGCGGATCGCGCCGACGGTGGCGACCGAGATCACCCGGTCGACGCCGGCCTGCTTCAGCGCCCAGACGTTGGCGCGGTAGTTGATGTCGTGCGGCGCGATGGTATGCCCGTAGCCGTGGCGGGCCAGGAACACGATCGGCTGGCCGTGCAGCTCACCGATCGACAGCGCACTCGACGGATCGCCCCATGCCGTCCGCTCGACCCGCCGCCGGACCCGCTCGAGGCCGACCAGGCTGGCGAGCCCGCTGCCGCCGATGATCCCGATCACCGCAGGCTTCCTTACTTCACCGCGTCGAGCTGACTCTTCAGGAACTTCTGGAATTCGGCACCGACCTCCGGATGCTGCATGCCGAGTTCGACGGTCGCCTGCAGGTAGCCGAGCTTCGAGCCGCAGTCGTAGCGCTTGCCCTCGAACGCATAGGCGAGCACCGGCTGATCGTGGATCAGCTTGGCCAGCGCGTCGGTCAGCTGGATCTCACCGCCGGCGCCCGGCGTCACTTTCGCCAGGTGCTCGAAGATCAGCGGCGACAACAGATAGCGGCCGACCACCGCGAGCGTCGACGGCGCATCGGCCGGCTTCGGCTTCTCGACCATGCCGGTGATCCGGCTGGTCCGCTCGGCCCACGGCGTCGACGAGACGATCCCGTACGAGCTGGTCTCCTCGCGGCTGACCTCCTGCACCGCCAGCACGCTGGCGTGCTGGCGCAGATGCAGATCGACCATCTGCTTCAGCACCGGCGGCCCGCCCGGCGCCGGCTGCATCAGGTCGTCGGCCAGCAGGATCGCGAACGGTTCGTTGCCGACCACCTGGCGCGCGCACAGCACCGCATGGCCGAGACCGAGCGGCTCGGCCTGACGGATGTAGACGCAGTTGATGCCGGACGGCACGGCATCCTTGACCGCCTCGAGCAGCGCCTTCTTGCCGCGCGCCTGCAGTTCGGCTTCGAGTTCGTAGGCCTTGTCGAAGTGGTCTTCGATGCTGCGCTTGCCGCGGCCGGTGATGAAGATCATCTCGGTGATGCCGGCCGCCGCGGCCTCCTCGACCGCGTACTGGATCAGCGGCCGGTCGACCACCGGCAGCATTTCCTTGGGCTGCGCCTTGGTCGCCGGCAGGAACCGGGTGCCGAGGCCGGCGACGGGGAAGACTGCCTTACGAACCGTTTTCTGCGCCATTGCTCTGAATCATCCTGAAGAAGTGTTCTTCGTCCACGATCGGCACCCCGAGCGCGTCGGCCTTCGCCCGTTTGCTGCCGGCCGCCTCGCCCGCCAGCACGAAGCTGGTCTTCCTGGACACCGAACCAGAAACATGCCCGCCGTGCGCCCGGATCAGCTCCTCGATCGCATCGCGCGGCATCTTCGACAGCGTACCGGTCACGACGACCGTCTGGCCAGCGAGAACCTGACCGACGGACGCCGTCGTTGCGCCGGACGCTGCAACCGCCGCACCACCGCCGGCCGCAGCACCCTGGCTGCCGCCGGTCCCATCGCCGGGGCTGTCGGCCGGCGCCGCCCCGGGGCCGCCGGCCGACGCCGCCGCGCCGGCAGCAGCGGCCTTTCGCCGGGCAACACTTGCCGTGCCGGGATCGGCCTGCGGCTCGACGCCGCGCCGGCGCAGGCCGTCGATCGCCTCGCGATTGTGCGCCTCGGCGAGAAAGTGCGAGAGGCTGGCGACGATTTCCGGGCCGATGCCCTCGAGCGGTACCGGCTCGGTCGGCTCGCCGCGATTGCGGCGGCGGACGTTCTCCTTGGCGATCTCGGCCTTCTGCTGCATCAGCGCATCCCAGTCGGCAGCGAGCCAGGCGTCGAGCGTGCCGAACTCGGCCGCCAGCAGCCGTGCCACTTCCTCGCCGACATGACGGATGCCGAGCGCGAACAGGAAGCGTGCCAGCGTCGGCGAACGGGACCGCTCGATCGCCGCGACCAGGTTGGCCGCCGACTTCTCGCCCATCCGCGGCAGCTCGGCGAGCGTCTCTGCCGTCAGATCGTAGAGATCGGCCGGCCCCTCGACCAGCCCGCGCTCGACCAGCACCTCGACCGCCTTGTCGCCGAGCCCGTCGATATCCATCGCCCGCCGCTGCGCGAAATGCAGCAGCGCCTGGCGACGCTGCGCGGCGCAGAACAGGCCGCCGACGCAGCGCGCGACCGCCTCGTCGGGCAACCGCTCGACCGCCGACCCGCAGACCGGGCAGTGGTCCGGCATCCGGAACGCACGCACCGTCGCGGGCCGCAGTTCCAGCACCGGCCCGATCACCTCGGGGATCACGTCGCCGGCGCGCCGTACCGTCACGGTATCGCCGATCAGCAGGCCCTTGCGGGCGATCTCGTCCTCGTTGTGCAGGGTCGCGTTGGCCACCGTGACGCCGCCGACGAATACCGGCGCGAGCCGCGCCACCGGCGTCAGCGAGCCGGTCCGGCCGACCTGGATCTCGATGTCGAGCAGCTCGGTCTGCGCCTCCTCGGCGGCGTACTTGTGGGCGATCGCGAAGCGCGGCGCGCGCGCGACGAAGCCGAGCCGCTCGTGCGCGGCGCGGGAATCGACCATGTCGACGACCCCGTCGATCGCGTACGGCAGCGCGCCGCGGCGCTCGCCGATCGCGCGGTAGTAGCCGAGCAGGCCGTCGACCCCGCTGACCCGCCGGCACTCGGGCGCGGCCGGCAGCCCGAGCCGGCCGAGCCAGTCGAGCAATTGGTACTGGGTCGGCGGCGGCGCGGTCGCGGCGTCGTCGTCCTGCGGCACCGTCTCGCCGATCGCATAGGCGAAGAAGCGCAGCGGCCGGCTCGCGGTGATCCGCGAATCGAGCAGCCGCAGGCTGCCGGCGGCGGCATTGCGCGGATTGACGAAGACCTTCTCGCCGCGCTCGGCCTGCGCGGCGTTGAGCCGGGCGAAATCGGCCAGGAATATCAGCACCTCGCCGCGGACCTCGAGCACCTTCGGATACGGCGCCCGCAGCCGCCCCGGCACGCCGCGCACGGTCCGCAGGTTCGGCGTGATGTCCTCGCCGACGCTGCCGTCGCCGCGGGTCGCACCGAGTACCAGCCGGCCGTCCTCGTAGCGCAGCGTCGACGCCAGGCCGTCGAACTTCGGCGTTACGCAGTAGTCGATCGCGGCGTCGCCGGCCGCCAGGCCGTCGCGGACGCGGCGGTCGAACGCGATGATCTCGTCGTCGGCGAACGCATTGCCGAGCGAACGCATCGGCACCCGGTGACGGATCGTCCGGAACGCCGTCTGCGGCGCGGCGCCGACCCGGCTGGTCGGCGAATCCGGGCTCGCCAGCACCGGCCATTCGGCCTCGAGCGCCTCGAGCTCGCGGAACAGGCCGTCGTAGACCGAGTCGTCGACGGTCGGCGCATCGAGCACGTAGTAGGCGTGATTGTGCTGCTCGAGCTCGGCACGCAGCGCGGCGACCCGTTCGGCCACCGCCGGCGGCGGTTCCCGGTCAGTTGAAGACACGCATTGCCGCCGGCGATCCGGCCGGCAGCCCGGCGCTCGCCAGCTCGTCGGTGCGCTTGCGGATCTGCCGGTCGACCGCGTCGATCATGCCGACCGACATGCCGCGCCCGGCCGAATCGATGACGCGGCCGCCGAGCGCCTGGGCGCAGGCGCTGGCACTGGCGACCATCCCGCGCCAGGCCGCCTGCGGCTGCACGGTGCGCGGCACGTCCAGCACGAACGCGACCAGGTCCGGCGAGGCGCCGGCGGTCATCGTGTAGAGCAGCTCGCCATGATCGGCGAAGCGGGCGTGACGGCCGCCGCCGCGATCGTAGAGGTCGAGCTGCCGCGCGATCGCCGCCAGCCGCTGTGCGGTCAACGGCTCGCCGAGCTCGACGCCGAGGTCGACCTGGGTATCGAGCCGGGCCGCCGCCGCGTCGAGCTCGCGCGCCGCGCGCAGCACGTCGTTCATGTCCGCCGCGCGGTACGGCGCCTGCAACTGCTCGGCGAGCGACTCCATCGCGGCATCGAAATCCGACAGCTCGATCGCGTTCAGCGGCCCGAGCCGGTTGGCCAGCAGCAACGAACAGCGGACCCGGTGGACGCGCAGCCCCGATTTCAGCGGCTCCCAGCGCCGGCCGCCGGTGTCGACCTCGATCCGGATCGCCTTGCTGCCGACATGGCGCAGCGATGACGTCAGCGCGATCAGCCGCTCGGCGTTGACCGGCGCCGGCGGCGCCAGCACGACCACGTGCTCGACGACCGCCTGCGGCAGTTCGGCGGGGCTGGTCGCGGCGGCGTCGCGGTCGGCGTCGGCGCCGTCGGCCGCGACCGCCGGCTCCGCGCCGTCGAACTGGGCGGCCGGAGCCGAAGCCGTGCCGGCGTCGGCCTCGGCTCCGGCCGGGACGGCTGCAGGGCCCGCTCCGGCGGCCGCGGCCGATGCGGCCGAGACGGCCGCGGCAGCGGAGACGGCCGATGCGGCCGGCGCGACGCCGGTGGCGCGTTCGCCGCGCAGCGACACCGGCGCTTCGCCGAAGGCCGGCTCGCGCCCACCGGCGTGCCGCGGGCCGTCGCCATGCGCCGGCGCCGGGCCGGTGAACTCATCGGCGAAGTCGTCGTCGGAGCTGACCGCGCGCAGCGGCCGGGTATCGTCGAAGCCGCCGGTGCCGGCGTCCGCCCGCTGGCCGCGGCCGGCCGCCGCGCGGCGCGGGTCGTCGGGGTCGCCGGCGCGACCGCGGTCCGCTGCAGCCGCAGCCGGCGCATCGCGGTCGGTACCGAGGAACTCCTCGCGATAGCGGTCGTACGGCTCGCCGCCGCTCGCGGGATCGCCGCCGGCACCATCGGGATCGAAGTCGGCCGCGCCGCGCGCGGCGAACGCCGCCGCGCCGGCTTCGGCGCCGAGCGTCGGTTCGCGGCGCGGGCCGGCCCAGGCATTGCGATCGGCCGATTGCCAGCGCCGGGCGCCGGCGCCCTGCCGGTCGCGGCCCCGCTCGCGGGCCGCGGCCGCGTCCTGCAGCGTCGCTTCGCGGCCGGCGGCGCGCGCGGCCGCCCTGCGGGCGCCGATCGACTGCCACAGATTGAACACGACGACGGCGCCGATTACGACCGCCACCAGCGCGATGATGCTGATCGTCAAGGTACTCAACTCAATCCTCCGCCGCGCCAGCCCGCGGCTCGGAACCCGTGGGGACGTCGGCCGCGTTCACAGGTTCTCAGGCCGCCTCGGCCATCTCCGCCGCCGAGGTCAGGTCGACCGCGACCAGCCGCGAGACGCCGCGCTCCTGCATGGTGACACCGATCAATTGTTCGGCCATCTCCATCGCGATCTTGTTGTGGGTGATGAAGACGAACTGGGTCTCGCCGGACATCGAGCGGACCATCCGCGAATAGCGTTCGGTATTGGCGTCGTCAAGCGGCGCGTCGACCTCGTCGAGCAGGCAGAACGGTGCCGGGTTCAGCTTGAAGATCGCGAATACCAGCGCGATCGCGGTCAGCGCCTTCTCGCCGCCCGACAACAGATGGATCGACGCGTTCTTCTTGCCGGGCGGCTGCGCGAATACCTGGACGCCGGCGTCCAGGATCTCGCCGCCGGTCAATACCAGCCGTGCCTCACCGCCGCCGAACAGCAGCGGGAACAGCCGGCCGAACTGGTCGTTGACGGTGTCGTAGGTCTGCTGCAGCAGCGCCCGCGTCTCCTGGTCGATCGTCCGGATCGCGTTCTCGAGCGTGGTCATCGCCTCGAACAGGTCGGCCGACTGGGTCGACAGGAAGCCCTGCCGCTCGCGCGCCGCGGTCAGTTCGTCGAGTGCCGCCAGATTGACCGGGCCGAGCCCGGCGACCGCCTGGTTGAGCCGTGCGACCTCGGATTGCAGCCATGACGGCTTCGGCCGCGATTCGGCGGCGGCGACCCGCGCAGCCAGCGCGTCGATGTCGCATTCGGCCTGGGTCAATGCCTCGGCCATCTGCTCGACGGTCAGCCGCGCCGCCTGTTCCTTGAGCTTCAGCTCGGTCTGGCGCTCGCGCAGCGGCGCCTGGCCGCGTTCGAGCTGCAGCCGCTGCTCGTCCAGCTGGCGCAGCTCGGCGGCGAGCCCGTCGGCCGTGTTGCGCGCGGCGGCCAGCGCCGACTCGGCAGCGACCCGCTCGCCGAGCAGCGCATCGAGCCGGGTGCGCGGCTCGCGGTCGTCGAGCCGCTCGCGTTCGGCCCCGAGCCGGTCGCGTTCGGCGGCGGCCTGCGTCACGGCTTCGTCGGCCCGGGCGATCCGGTCGCGCAAGTTGGCGGCTTCCTGCTCCGCGGAGCGGACCGCGAAGTTCGCCTCCTGCAACGCCAGCTCCGCGCGCTGCGCCTGCGCGCGCGCGTCGGCGAGCGCCTGCTCGGCAGCCTGGGCTTTCGCCCGCGCCTGGTCGAGCGCGCCGCCGCTGCCGGCGAGCCGGGTCTCGGCGGCATGATGCTCGGCATCGGCTTCGCCACGGGCGGTCTCGCGCTTGCCGATCTCGCCGGCCAGCTCGGCCAGCTCGGCGGTCAGCCGTTCATGGGCCTCGGTGCGGCTCTTGACCGCCTGCTCGAGCCGGTCGTGCTCGATGGTCGCGGCCGAGACCCGCTTGACCGCCCGCGCATGCGCATCCCGCGCCTGCCGGACCTGGTCGAGCGCGGTCGCGGCGTTGGCCTCGACGCGCTCGGCGTCGCTGCGCGCCTCGTCGGTCAGGAGCCGCTGCGCGCGGTGCTCACGGGCCAGGTTCTGCAGCTCCTGCTGGCGCGCCAGCACGCCGTCCTCGTCGGAGTCGAGCGCGAACAGCGAGACATCGAAGCGGCCGATCGCATGGCCGTCGCGGACCACGTAGCGGCCGCCGGGCGGCAGATCGGCGCGGCTCGCGAACGCCTGTTCGGTGGTCTCGGCGGCGAAATAGCCGTCGAGCCATTCGGCGAGCAGCCGGCCCAGCTGCGGGTCGCCGGCGCGGACCATGGTCGCGAGCGGCGTCAGCGGCCCGGCAGCAGCCGCCGGCACCGGGCGTGCGGCGTCGATGCCGTCGCGCAGGAACAGGCCGACCTTGCCGGGCGGCTTGTCGTTCAGCATCGCGGCGAGCCGCGCCGGGTCGGCGACCTCGAGCGCATGGACCCGCTCGCGCAAGGCCGCCTCGACCGCGAGCTCCCAGCCCGGCTCGATCGTGATCCGCTGCCAGATCCGCTCGACGCCTTCCGGGATGCCGTGCCGGCCGAGCCACGGCTTGACCTTCTGCTCGCTGTGCATCCGCGCCTGCAGCTGCGACAGCACGCTGATCCGCGCCTCGATCGTCGTGGTCTTGGCGAGCGCCGCGCGCAGCCGCTGCTGCGCCGGTTCGCGGCTGGCCTCGATGACCCGGGCGCGGCCTTCGGCGGCTTCCTGCTCGGCGCCGGTCGCGAGCTCGTCGGCGCGCGCGGCGGCGAGCTCGTCCGCAAGCTGGCCGAGCGTCTCGAGCGGCGCTGCGTCGAGCTGCGCCAGCGTCTGTTCGGTGCGGGCGCGGCGGCTGGCGAGCGCGGCGAGCGCGTCGTCGTGCGACTTGCGCCGTACCGCGGCGACCTGCAGCGCCTGCTGCGCCTCGGCGGCGCCGCGGCGGGTCTCGTCGAGCGCGCGGCGCGCTTCGGCGTCGCCGCCCTGGCAGCCGGTCAGCCCCTCGCGGGCCGATGCGACGGCGCGCTCGGCATCATCGCGCCGGCTGCTCGCCTCGGTGCTGCGCCGGAGCACCTCGTCGAGCTCGGTCCGGCTGCTGCCGGCCAGCGCTTGCGACGATTCGATCTGCCCGGACAACGCGCCGATCCGTTCGTCGATCTGGCTGCGGCTCTGCGTGATCAGCCGGATCTGCGATTCGAGCGTCGCGATCCGGCTGTTGACCTCGTAGTACGCATGCTGGCGGCGGCCGACCTCGTCGGACGCATCGGCCGATTCATCGCGCAGCACCACCAGCGCGGTCTCGGCGGTCTGCAGCTGCGTCTGCAGCGCTTCGAGCTCGCGGGCGACGGCGGCGGCCTGCTGCTCGATCCGGCCGCGCTCGGCCTCGGCGTCATCGCGCCGGATCAGCCACAGCGACTGCTGCTTCTCGGTGCGCTCGGCCTCGAACGCACGGAACCGGCCGGCGATCTCGGCCTGGGCGTCGAGCTTCTCGATCTGCCCGCCCAGCTCGCGCAGGATGTCCTCGACCCGGGTCAGGTTCTCGCGTGTGTCGGCGAGCCGGTTCTCGGTCTCGCGCCGCCGCTCCTTGTACTTCGAGACGCCGGCGGCTTCCTCGAAGAACACCCGCAGTTCGTCGGGCTTGGACTCGATGATCCGGGAAATGGTGCCCTGCCCGATGATCGCGTAGGCGCGCGGCCCGAGCCCGGTGCCGAGGAAGATATCGTGGACGTCCTTGCGCCGGACGCTCTGCTGGTTGATGTAGTAGCTCGACTGGCCGTCGCGCGTCAGCACCCGCTTCACGGAGATCTCGGCAAAGCCCGACCAGGCCCCGCCGACCCGGCCGAGCGAGTTGTCGAACACCAGTTCGACGCTGGCGCGCGACGCCGGCTTGCGCTCGGACGAGCCGTTGAAGATCACGTCCTGCATCGACTCGCCGCGCAGCTCCGCGGCACGCGATTCGCCGAGCACCCAGCGAGTCGCGTCGATGACGTTGGACTTGCCGCAGCCGTTCGGACCGACGATGCCGACGAGCTGGCCGGGAAGATCGAAAGTGGTGGGATCGCAGAACGACTTGAAGCCCGAGAGCTTGACTTGCTTGAGGCGCAACGGAACTCTCTCCCGAACGGGCGCTGGACCGCTTCGTATAATAACAAGCTCGACCAGCGGCCTTCGCCGCAGCGACCGCCCGCGGCGATTGCCGCGACCCGTTCCCCGCCCGACCCGATCCGCGCACCGCGCCGCGGCCTTCGCCGAATCATGCCGAGCCAACCGACCGCCGATCTCGACGTCTTCCCGAACCCGGCCCCCGGCCGCGACTATCGCGTGCACATCGAATGCCCCGAGTTCACCTGCCTCTGCCCGCTGACCGGCCAGCCCGACTTCGCAACGCTGGTGTTCGATTACGTCCCCGACCGGCTCAACGTCGAGCTGAAGGCGCTGAAGCTCTACCTGTGGTCGTTCCGCGACCGCGGCGTGTTCCATGAGGCGGTCACCAACGAGATCGTCGACCGGATCGCCGAACGGCTGCGGCCGCGCTATCTGCGCCTGACCGCCCGCTGGTACGTCCGCGGCGGCATCTACACGACGGTCGTCGCCGAACACCGCAAGCGCGGCTGGAAACCGCAACCGCCGGTCGACCTGCTTGCGCTCGACGCGGCGCCGCCGCGCTGACCGCCGCGGCGCATCCCCCGCCCCAACCCGCCCCTTTCACGCCCCTTCACGTCCCTGCGCCACGGAGCCCCGCTTGAATCCACGTCTGGCCCTGCTGCAGCCCTACCCGTTCGAGCGCTTGCGCGCGCTGCTCGACGGTGCGCGTCCGGCCGACTATCCGGCCCGTCCGGCGCGGGCGATCAACCTGTCGATCGGCGAGCCGAAGCATCCGACGCCGGAGCCGATCAAGGCGGCGCTGATCGCCGGCCTCGCCGGCCTCGCCGGCTATCCGGCCACTGCCGGCACGCCGGCGCTGCGCCAGGCGATCGCCGGCTGGATCGAGCGCCGCCACGGCGTCGCGCTCGATCCGGCGCTCGACGTGCTGCCGGTCAACGGCTCGCGGGAAGCGCTGTTCGCGTTCGCTCAGACGGTCATCGATCCGCGCGACGGTGCCACCGTGGTCGCGCCGAATCCGTTCTATCAAATCTACGAAGGCGCCGCGCTGCTCGCCGGCGCGTCGGTCCATCTGCTCGACCAGGATCGCGACCACGGCTTTCGCTGCGACTGGCAGGCGGTGCCGGCCGAGGTCTGGCGCCGCACCCAGTTGGTGTTCGTCTGCTCGCCGGGCAATCCGACCGGCACCGTGATGCCGCTCGACGAATGGCGGCTGCTGTTCGAGCTGTCGGACCGCTACGGCTTCGTGATCGCGTCCGACGAATGCTATTCGGAGATCTATTTCGACGAGGCGGCGCCACCGCTCGGCGCACTCGCCGCGGGCCGCCAGCTCGGCCGCGACGGCTGCGCGCGGCTGATGGTGTTCTCGAGCCTGTCGAAGCGTTCGAACGTGCCGGGCATGCGCAGCGGCTTCGTCGCCGGCGACCGGGCGCTGCTGGCGGCGTTCCTCAAGTACCGGACCTACCACGGCAGCGCGATGAGCCCGGCGGTGCAGGCCGCATCGATCGCGGCCTGGAACGACGAAGCGCATGTCGTCGACAACCGCCGGCTCTACCGCGAGAAGTTCGCCGCCGTGGTGCCGATCCTCGCGCCGGTCGCGCCGGTCGCGATGCCGCAGGCCGGCTTCTACCTGTGGCTGCCGGCGCCCGGCGACGGTGACGACGCCGCTCTGACCCGGCGGCTCCATGAGCGGCGCAACACACTGGTGCTGCCGGGCAGCTACCTGAGCCGGACCGACGCCGCCGGCCGCAACCCGGGCGCCGGCTTTATCCGGATCGCGCTGGTCGACGACGTCGCTTCCTGCATCGAAGGGGCGCAGCGGATCGCCGCCGAACTGAGCGCCGGCTAAGGCCAATTAGGCACCTGTTAGCCGCGATTCGAATGCAATTAACCGCAATAGCCGGCATTAGGCCGCAATAACCGGCCGCTCGCACTGCCTGCGGCCTGGACCCCACGCCGCCGGGGACCGCTGCGCGGCCCGTTTACAATCGCGGCGCCCCCCGATGGGCCACAATCACCGCTATCCGCGGCCGCTGGCGCGGCGCCGCCGGCGCCGCTCGCAGCCGAACCGACCAGGAACCCCGCCGATGAACGACGCCCGCGAATCCGTGATCGAAGCCGCCTGGGAGCAGCGTGCCGAACTGACGCCCGCGGCGGCGCCAGCGACGGTTCGCGAAGCCGTCGAGGCGGTGATCGCCGATCTCGACGCCGGCCGGCTGCGGGTCGCGTCCCGCGGCGCGCCGGCGGCCGACGGTGCCTCGCAGTGGACCGTCCATCAATGGATCAAGAAGGCGGTGCTGCTGTCGTTCCGCCTCGCCGACAACCGGCCGGTGCCGGGCGGCGAACTGCAGTTCTTCGACAAGGTCCCGACCAAGTTCGCCGGCCTCGACGCCGCCGCGATGACGGCGGCCGGCTATCGGGTCGTCCCTCCTGCGGTCGCCCGGCGCGGTTCGTTCATCGGGCGCAACGTCGTGCTGATGCCGTCCTACGTCAACATCGGCGCTTACGTCGACGACGGCACCATGGTCGATACCTGGGCCACCGTCGGCTCGTGCGCGCAGATCGGCAAGAACGTCCACCTGTCGGGCGGTGTCGGGATCGGCGGCGTGCTCGAGCCGCTGCAGGCCAATCCGACGATCATCGAGGACAACTGCTTCATCGGTGCCCGTTCGGAGGTCGTCGAAGGCGTCGTCGTCGAAGAAAACTCGGTTCTTGCAATGGGCGTATTCCTCAGCCAGTCGACCAAGATCGTCGAACGCGATACCGGCAGGATTCACTACGGCCGGGTGCCGTCGGGGTCGGTCGTCGTGCCCGGCAGCTTGCCGACCGCGGACGGCCGGATGCAGCTCGCCTGCGCCGTGATCGTCAAGCGCGTCGACGCGCAGACGCGCGCCAAGACCGCCATCAACGAACTGCTGCGCGGCGACTGAGCCGCCGCAACCCGCGCCGAGGGCCACTGCGATGCCGATGGACAAGATCCTGGAGTTGATGGCCGAGAAACGCGCCTCGGATCTGTTCATCGCGGTCGGCACGCCGATCCAGATGAAGGTCAACGGCACCACCGTGCCGATCAATCAGACCAAGCTCGAGAGCGGCCATGTCGAAGGCCTGCTGCGCGAGGTCATCGCCGACCGGCACTGGCAGATGTTCGTCGAAGACCAGGAGCTGAACGTCGGCTACGGGCTCAGGGGTATCGGCAGCTTCCGGCTCTCGTTGTTCCGCCAGCGCGGCACCACCGCAGCGGTGGTCCGCTACATCCCGGGCGACGTGCCGTCGTTCGATACGCTCGGCCTGCCGCCGGTGCTGACCGAACTGATCCTGCAGAAGCGCGGCCTGATCCTGGTGGTCGGCGCCACCGGCTCGGGCAAGACCACCACGCTGGCATCGCTGATCGATTATCGCAACGAGCAGCGCACCGGCCACATCCTGACGCTCGAGGACCCGATCGAGTTCGTTTTCAAGAACAAGCGCTCCATCGTCAATCAGCGGCAGATCGGTACCGATACCGCCGATCTGAGGACCGCGCTGAAGAACGCGTTGCGCCAGGCGCCGGACTGCATCCTGATCGGCGAGATCCGCGATGTCGAGACCATGGGCGCGGCGATCGCCTACGCCCAGTCCGGGCACCTGGTGCTGGCGACGTTGCACGCCAACAGTTCGAGCCACGCGCTGAACCGGATCGTCAGCTTCTATTCGCCGGAGAACCGGCGCGTGCTGCTGTCCGACCTGTCGACGACGCTGCGCGCGGTCGTCTCGCAGCGGCTGCTGCGCGCCCAGGATGGCGGCCGGGTACCGGCCGTCGAGGTGCTGCTGAATACCAGCCATGTCGCCGAGCTGATCGAGCAGGGCCGGATCGCCGACATCAAGGACGCGATGGTCAAGAGCATGACCCCAGGCTCGCAGACCTTCGACCAGGCGCTGATCGAACTGATCCGCAGCGGCCGGGTCAGCCGCGAAGACGCGCTCGCCAACAGCGATTCGCCGACCAACCTGCTCTGGCTGCTCGACAACATGGCGGTCGAGGCGGCATCGCCGCCGACTTCGATCGACGCGTTGTCGCTGCCACCGGATCTGCGCGAGGCGGCGGCCGCAGCCACCGGCGGCGGCGGCGTCAGTCCGGCGGCCCCGCGGGCGGCCCCGGCGTCGAGCGATCCGTTTCAACGCACGCCGAAACCGGAAGACTCGCCCACCGAACAGGCGCAGTATTCGGGCTTCCTGTTGAACATCTGATGGCGCTCGTCTTCTACGGCATCCCGACCTGCGACCAGACCCGCAAGACGCAGGCCTGGCTGCGCGAGCACGGGGTCGATCATCGCTTCCATGATTTCCGCGCCGACGGGCTCGACCGGGCCATGCTCGAGCGCTGGATCTCGCATTTGCCGTGGAATTCGCTGCTGAACCGGCGCGGCACCACCTGGCGCAACCTGCCGGCCGACGTGCGCAACCAGGTGGTCGACCAGGAAAGCGCGATCGAGGTCATGCTCGCGCATCCGACGCTGGTCAAGCGGCCGGTGATCGAGATCGGCGACCGGCTGCTGCTCGGTTTCTCGGCCGAGCGCCTGACCGAGGCGCTGCGCGCCGCGGACGCCGCCGCACCGATGACCCGCTCCGGGCAGTGAGCCGCCCGGCTCGCCGTCCGGCCACGGCGCCGGCTCGGGCGCCCGCAGCGGCGCCGCCGCGCCGCGCCGTCGCCGGCCCTGACGAAGCCGCGGCCACGCTGCATACCGTCCGCGACCTGGTCCGCCATGCGGCCAGCCGCTTCGGCGCCGCCGGGATCGGCTATGGTCACGGCACCGACAACGCCTACGACGAAGCGGTCTGGCTGGTCTGCTGGACGCTGCATCTGCCGATCGAGCACTATCCGGACCTCGCCGACGGCACGGTCGCCGCGTCGGAGTCCGCCGCCGTGCTCCGGTTGATCGCGGCACGCTGCGACCGCCGGCAGCCGCTCGCCTACCTGACCGGCGAAGCCTGGCTGCTCGGCTACCGGTTCCGCAGCGACGCGCGGGCGCTGGTGCCGCGTTCGCCGATCGCCGAAGTGCTGGTGAACGGCCTGCTCGACGGCTGGCTGTCGCCGGCGCTGCAGTCCGCCGCCGAACCCGGCCCGACACCGGTGGCACGGATCCTCGACCTCTGCACCGGCGGCGGCAGCCTGGCGATCATCGCCGCCGACCGCTTCCCCGGCGCCGCGGTCACCGGTGCCGACCTGTCGGCCGATGCGCTGGCGCTCGCCGCCGACAACGTCGGCGACTACGCGCTCGGCGAGCGGGTCCGGCTGCGGCACGGCGACCTGTTCGCCGCGCTCGACGCCGCCGACCGCTTCGACCTGATCGTCTGCAATCCGCCGTACGTCAACGCCGATTCGATCGCGCGGCTGCCCGCCGAATACCGCGCCGAGCCCGGCGGCGCGCTCGCCGGCGGAGCCGACGGCATGGATCTGATCGCACGGATCCTCGCCGGCGCCGCCGCGCATCTGCAACCGGACGGGCTGCTGGTGCTCGAGATCGGACACGAGCAACGCCATTTCACCGCACGCTTTCCGACGCTCGCCGCGACCACGGTCGCGACCGCCGGCGGGCCCGACCGGATCGTCGCGATCACTGCGGCGGCGTTGATCGACTGGCAACCGCCGCGATGATCCGCTTCAGCAACCTCGCGGTCGCGCGGGCCGGCCGGACGCTGTTCTCCGGCGCCAGCACGATCCTGCACCCCGGCGAGCGGATCGCGCTGATCGGGCCGAACGGCAGCGGCAAGAGCACGCTGCTCGAGCTGCTGCGCGGCCAGCTCGCGCCCGAGGCCGGCGACGTCACCATGCCGGCGCTGCGAGTCGCATCGCTGGCGCAGCAGATGCCGTCTTCGCCGCTCCTGCCGATCCGCTACGTGATGAACGCCGACACGGCGCTGGTCGCCGCCGAGACCGCGGTCGCCGCCGCCGAAGCGGACGGCGACGGCGAGGCGATCGGCCATGCCTATGCGCAGTGGATCGACGCCGACGGGCCGTCGGCCGAGGCCCGCGCCGGCGAGCTGCTGAACGGCCTCGGCTTCGCGGCCGAGCTGATCGCCCGGCCGGTCGATGCGCTGTCCGGCGGCTGGAAGATGCGGCTCAACCTCGCCCGCGTGCTGATGGCGCCGGCCGACCTGCTGCTGCTCGACGAGCCGACCAACCATCTCGACCTCGACGCCGTGCTCTGGCTCGAGCGCCAGCTGCTGCGCCATCCGGCGATCCAGCTGGTGGTATCGCACGACCGCGACTTCCTCGACCGGATCGCGACCGCCTGCCTGGTGATCGAGGACGGCACGCTGCAGCGCTACGCCGGCGGCTACTCGGCGAGCGAACTGCGCCGCGCCGAGCGCGCTGCCCAGCGCGACCGCGAACGCCGCGCGCAGCAGGCGCGGGTCGAGCATCTGACCGCCTTCGTCAACCGCTTCCGCGCCAAGGCGACCAAGGCGCGCCAGGCGCAGAGCCGGCTGAAAGCGCTCGAGCGGATCGAGCTGATCGCGCCGGTCCGTGCACTGCGCGGCATCGAGTTCAGCTTCACCGACCCGCCGCCAGGACCCGACCCGCTGCTGCGCGCCCGCAGCCTCGCCTGCGGCTACCGCAACCCCGACGACGACGGCACGACGATCGTCGTCCGCGTGCCGGAGCTGACGGTGCGCCGCGGTGCGCGGATCGGCATCCTCGGCCGCAACGGCAGCGGCAAGACCACGCTGATCCGGACCCTGCTCGGCGAGCTCGCGCCGATCGCCGGCGAGCGGGTCGCGGCGCCGAACATGTCGGTCGGCTACCTGGCGCAGCAGCAGATCGACGCGTTGCGCTCCGACGAATCGGCGCTGACGCAGCTGGCACGGCAGGCGCCGGCCGAGCGCGAGCAGACGCTGCGCGGCTGGCTCGGTCAGTTCGGCTTCTCCGGCGAGGACGCGATCCGTCCGGTCGGCCCGATGTCGGGCGGCGAGAAATCGCGACTGTGCCTAGCGTTGCTCGCCTGGCACAAGCCGGGCTTTCTGGTGCTCGACGAGCCGACCAACCATCTCGACGCGACCACCCGCGACGCGCTCGCCGACGCGCTTGCCGAATTCGACGGTTCGCTGCTGCTGGTCTCGCACGACCGCTACCTGCTGCGCGCGACCGTCGACGAATTCATGCTGATCGACAACGGTGTGCTGCGGCCATTCGACGGCGATCTCGACGACTATGCGCAGTGGCTGCAACGCGAGGCGAGCGGTGCGGCGAGCGGTACCGCTGCGGTCGCGGCGGCAGCAACGTTCGCCACGGCGCCGAACGACCCGATCGCCACCGGCGCGGGACCCACGACCAACGCCGGATCCACGACCGGCGCCGGACCCACTGCCGGCACCGGCGCCGGATCGCGCAGCGAGGACCGTCGCGAACGCGCGCGCCTGCGTGCCGTGCAGGCCGAGAAGCGCAAACCGTTCGAGCAACGGATCCGGCGGATCGAGACGCTGATCGCGCGGCTGCAGCAACGTGCCGGCGAGATCGATGCCGAGCTCGCCCGGCCCGACGCGTTCGCCGACCGCGATGCGGCGACCGAACGCGGGCGCGAACGGGCGCGGATCGCCGCCGAGATCGAGCAGCTCGAGAACGAATGGCTCGAGCAGCAGGCGGAGCTGGAAACGCTCGACGCGGATTAGGGCCTGTCCGCTCTCTATCGACGCCGCTGCGTCAGCTCGCCGCTGCGCCGGACCCGTCGAACCGTTCGGCAAGATAGGCGGTCAGCGTATCGAAGACGACCGGCTTGACGAAATGGACGTCGAAGCCGGCTTCGAGCGCGGCCTGCTTGTCCGCCTCCTGGCCCCAGCCGGTCAGCGCGATCAGCACGAGCCGTTGGCCATAAGGTCTGCGCCGGATCCGCCGGGCGACTTCGTGGCCCCCGATACCCGGCATGCCGATGTCGAGGATCATCACGTCCGGTTCGTTGCCGTCGGCCAGCTCGATCGCCTGCGCACCGCCCGATGCGGCCAGCACTTCATGCCCTGCGTGTCGCAGCATCGTGACCAGAGGCCATATGACGTCCTCGTTGTCGTCTGCTACCACGATCCTGAGCGGACGCGGCGTCCGGGGGATGATTCGACTGCTCGCGACTTCGGCCGGCTCGTCGGCCTTGGCGCCGATCGGAATCGAGAACGAGAACCGGCTGCCCAGGCCCGGCCCGGCACTGGCGCCTTCGACCGAGCCGCCATGCAAACCGACGATGAACTTGACCAGCGCGAGCCCGATCCCGAGGCCGCCGGTCATCCGGTTCAGCTGCGGCCCCTGGGCGAACATCTCGAACATCGACTTGACCAGATCGGGATGCATGCCGACGCCGGTGTCGGTGACGATGATCGTCAGCGCATCGTCCTCGACGGACGCCTTCAACGTGATCGCACCGCCTTCGGGCGTGAACTTCGCGGCGTTGGACAGCAGATTGGTGACCACCTGGCTCAATCGCAGCGGATCTGCGTGGATCACCACCGACTGCGCCGGCAGGTCGATCCCGAGCTGATGACGGTTCGCGGCGATCATCGGCTTGACCGCCTCGATCGCGGAGTCGATCACGTCGGTCAGCCGGACATGGCACTTGTGCAGCTCGAGCCGGCCGAGACGCAGGCGGGAAAGGTCGAGCAGATCGCCGAGCAGCACATTCATCGCGGCGGATTGCCGCTGGATGATCTCGACCGCACGCGCGTTTTCGTTGCCGCGCCCGGTCGCGCCCGCCAGCGCATCGGTGGCGCTGACGATCGAGGCCAGCGGGTTGCGCAGCTCGTGGGACAGCACCGCCAGGAAGCGGTCCTTTTCCTGGTTGGCGAGTTCGAGCGCCGCCCGCGCCAGCTCGTTCTCCTGCAGCGCCTTGGTCAGATCGGACTTGCTCTTCTCGAGCGCTTCGGTCGCCGCGCGTTCGTCGCTCTGGTCCCGGACCACCTTGACCAGGCCGACGATCTCGTCGCGCGGGTCGCGCATCGCCATCATCGCCCCGCTCGCCCAGAAACGGCTGCCATCCCGCCGGCGATGGATCCGCTCGTCGCGGGCGATACCGTCCCGGATCGCCTTCGCCATCTCGGCCGCGGGCACGCCGCTTTGCCGGTCCTCCTCGGTGAAGATGACCTCGGCGGACCGTCCGATGATCTCGTCCTCGCGATAGCCGAACAGCCGCTGCGCGCCGGTGCTCCAGGCCGTCACCTTCGATTCCAGATCGATCGAGAAGATCGCGTACTCGACCGCGTTCTCGACCATCAGCCGCAGCCGCTCTTCGCTTTCCCGCCGCGCCTGCTCGGCCGCCCGGCGCTCGCCGACATCGGAGCAGACCGCCAGGGTGCCGCTCGGGCGACCATCCTGATCGGTCAGCAGACTCACACTGCTTTGCAGCCAGACGATCACGCCATCCGGTCGAACGACGCGCTTCTCCATCTCGAACGCCTGGCCGCGCCGGACCAGTCCGGTGAACTGCGGCGCCGCACTCCCCCGATCGTCCTCGTGAATGAAGTCGACGATCGATGCGCCCCGGACCTCGTCGGACGATCGCCCGACCATTTCGCAATAGAGCTCGTTGGTGTAGCTGATGCGGCCATCGAGATCGGTCTGCACGACGCCGACCGGTGCCTGTGAAACGATCGCCGAGAACCGCTCCTCGGACAGCCGCAGCGCTTCCAGCGCGGTCTTGCGCTCGGTCACGTCGACGAACGTCAGCACGACGCCGGCGATGCGGTCTTCCAGGGTCCGGTACGGCCGGATCCGGGCGAGATACCACCGGCCGTTGTCTTCGCCGACCTCCCGCTCGATCGGGATCAGCCGTTCCAGGACGCTCGATGCGTCCGCGACCAGCTTCGGATAGTTCAGGTTGGACGTGAGATCCGACAAGGGCCGGCCGACATCGGTCGCGATCAGGCTGAAGAGCCCGACCGCCGACGGCGTGTAACGCGTGATCCGCAGATCCCGGTCCAGGAAGACCGTCGCGATGGCGGTCGCGTCCATCAGATTGTGCATGTCGCTGTTCGCGTTCGCCAGCTCCTGCACCTTGCTCTTCAACTCGTGATTGACCGTGACCAGCTCTTCGTTGATCGACTGCAACTCCTCGCGGCTGGTCTCGAGCTCCTCGGTGGCCGAGCGGAGCTCCTCGTTCATCGCCTGCAGCTCTTCGTTGCTCGCCTCCAGCTCCTCGGTCGACGCTTCGTACTGCTCGACGGTATCGCGCAGATGCGCCTTCAGCCGCTCGAGCTCCCGATCGAGCTGGCTGGCCACCAGATCCGGGCCGACTCGCTCGCTGAGGACCGGTCCGGACGCCGACTTGCCGTCGGCCCGATCCTGCCGGAAGGTGACCAGCAGCAAATCGGAGATCACCTCCTTCAGGTGATGGACCCGGATCGTGACCTGGACCGGGATGCCGTCGCGATCGATCAGGATCGGTGGCAGCTCGACGGTCTTTCCGGTATTCGCTGCCTGCGCCAGCGCCGCACGCGCGTCGAGCCGCAGCGCCGGATGCAGCAGCTTCAACAGGTTCCGGGTCGGCTCGCCGCCGCTCAGTTGCAGCAGGCTGCCGGCACTGGCCGAAAGGTGCAGTACCTCGTAGTCGCCATCGATCACGACCGAAGGCGGCGCCAGGCATTCGATCAATTGCAGGTGGATCTCGCTCCAGGGCGGCGGCTGGCTGCGCGGCTCCGTCAGCGGACGTGCCTCGTCGATCGATCGCGAGGCGAACAGCGACCCGTGGCTCAACGCACCGCGGCGCAAGCCCAACGCACCATCGCCGACCCTGGCCAGCGTGCCGGGCTCGGTGGGAATCGGCAGCCCGACGGGCCTCACGCCGCGCTTGGCGAACAGGCGATTGCGCTTGTCGACCTCGCTGAACAGCAGGCTCGAATCCTCGATCGTCTCCGAGGCGCCGAGGAACAGCAGCGCGCCCGGCTGCCGGAGCGCGAAGTGGAAGACCTCCAGCAGGTAGCGTTTGGCGTCGGTGTCCAGATAAATCAGTAGGTTGCGGCAGCTGACCAGCTGGACGCGGGAAAACGGCGAGTCCTTCAGCACGTCGTGCACGGCGAACAGCACGCATTCCCGCAGGTCGCGCCCGACGCGGTAGCACCCGTGCTCCTTGACGAAATAGCGCTTCAGCCGCGCTTCGGACACGTCGACCTCGATCGTCGCGGGGTAGATTCCCTCGCGCGCGATCCGGATCGCTTCGTCGTCCAGATCGGTCGCGAATACCTGGATCACCGGTGGAGTATCCAGCGTCCGTGCATGCTCCATCAGCAGCATCGCGATCGAGTAGGCTTCCTCGCCGGTCGCGCACGCCGGCACCCAGACCCGGACGCTGCCGTTCGGCCCCTTGTTCCGGAACAATGCCGGGACATGGGCCTCCAGCACCGTGAAGGCTGCCACGTCCCGGAAGAAATTGGTGACCGAGATCAACAGGTCCTGCAGCAATGCGCCCGCCTCGCCTGGCCGGGTGCGCAGACAGGACAGGTAGTCCGCGACCGCCGAGACGCCGTTGACCTGCATGCGCCGGCCGATCCGCCGCTGGACCGTCGCCCGCTTGTAGCTTCCGAAATCGCGCCCGGTCCGGCTCTTCAGGAAGCCGAGCACGTCCCGTACCGACGCCTCGTCCGACGACGCCGGCGGCCGGTCGCGCGGCGCTTGCGCCGCGATCGGTCCGGCCGGCAATCCGTCGCGCTTTTCGCTGGCCCGGTACTCGATGACCTTGGCCATGATTTCCTTGACCGGCAGGATCCAGTCGACCATGCCGGTCGCGATCGAGGTTCGCGGCATTCCGGCATGCGTCGTTTCGTCCGGATCCTGGACGATCGTCAGGCCGCCACGCTCCTTGATCCGCTTGATTCCGATCGCACCATCGCCGTCGGCGCCCGACAGCACCACCGCGATGGCGTGCGGACCGTGGGTATCCGCCAACGACCGGAAGAACAGATCGACGGCATAGTGGCGCTGGCGCACCCGCCGCAGATCGGTGACCGTGATCCGGCCATCGGTGCTGCGCAACGCCTTGCGCGGCGGAATCACGTAGACCGTGTCCTCCTGCCACTCGGCCGTCTCCGCGACCTGGACCACCGCCATCGACGTGTGCCGCTGCAGGATCTCCGCCAGCGAGCTTTCGTGATCCGGCGACAGATGCAGGATCACGGCGAACGCATGACCGGTCGGCGGCTCGAAGCTCGAGAAAAACCCGATCAGCGCTTCGATGCCGCCCGCCGACCCGCCGAGGGCGACCACCGGCAGCTGATCGTACACCTGAGGTGGAATGATCTCGTCCGTCGGTGCCGCCGCCTCTTCCGGCATGCCCTCGCCTGCCTCACGTTCCGCGGAAGCGGGATCGTCGTCTTGCACGAGCATCCTTATCGTCTTGATGTCGACGTGGCGCGGTGCCGTCCCCGCGCCCGCGGCAAACCGGGTGCCCGCCCTCGAAATGCAACATAATCCGGCTCTGTTCTGCCCGGACCGACCCGCCATGCCGACTGCCGCCGCCATCGCCAAACCCCACGCCCGCATCGCCCGCAACCACCGCGTCGGCATCGTCGGTACCGGCGTCATGGGCCGCGGCATCGCCCAGATCCTCGCCGAAGCGAACGCGACGGTGCTGCTGCACGATGCTGCCGCCGGCGCCGCGGCGCGCGCCGCTGCGGCGCTGACCGACACCTGGAAGAAGCTCGCGGAGCGAGGCAAGATCGCCGAAGCCGACGTCGCCGCCAACGGCGGCCGGATCTCGGTGGTCGATTCGCTCGATGCGTTCAACGGCTGCGACATCGTGATCGAGGCGATCATCGAGCGGCTCGACGCGAAGCGTGCACTGTTCAAGTCGCTGGAAGCCGTGGTCGGCGCCGAGACCATCCTGGCGACCAATACCTCGTCGCTGTCGGTCACCGAGATCGCCGCCGGTTGTGCCGATCCCGGGCGGGTCGCCGGGCTGCATTTCTTCAATCCGGTGCCGCTGATGCGGATCGTCGAGATCATCGGCGGGGTCCGCACCCGGCCGGAGACGGTCGAGCGGCTGCAGACGCTGGTCGCCGGCACGCGGCACGCCGGCGTGGTGGTCAAGGACACGCCGGGGTTCCTGATCAATCACGCCGGCCGCGGCTACGGTACCGAGGCGCTGCGGATCGTCGGCGAAGGCGTGACCGATTTCGTCGGCGTCGACCGGATCATGCGCGAGCAGGTCGTGTTCCCCGGCGGCGGCCGCTTCAAGCTCGGGCCGTTCGAGCTGCTCGACGTGACCGGGCTCGACGTTTCCCAGCCGGTGATGGAATCGATCTACCGGCAGTTCTTCGACGAGCCGCGGTTCCGGCCGTCGGTGATCGGCGCGCAGCGCGCTGCCGGCGGGCTGTTCGGCCGCAAGAGCGGCGAGGGGTTCTATCGCTATGGCGCCGACGGCAAGCCGGTGGCGGCGGACGCCACGGCGGGCGCGGCCGGCAACGCAGCGAAGCCCGCCGCCGCCGTCCCGGTCGCGATCATCGCCGAGCCGCACGCGCCGAGCCTGGCCGCGCTGGTCGAACGGCTCGGCGGCCGGGTGGTCGACGATCCGGCCGCGACCGATGGCGGCTTCGTGCTGATCGCGCCGCTCGGCGACGATGCCAGCGGCTACGCGGCCGCGCGCCGGCTGCCGGCCGAGCGCGTGGTCGCGATCGACACGCTGTTCGACCCGGCCGCCGGCGACTGCAGCCGGCGCGTGCTGATGCCGACGGTCGCGACCCGGCCCGACGCGCTGAACGCCGCGGTCGCACTGTTCGGTGCCGACGGGGTCGCGGTGACCCGGCTGCGCGACAGCACCGGCTTCGTCGCGCAGCGGATCATCGCGATGATCGTCTCGATCGCGACCGAGATCGCGCAGCAGCGGATCGCCGGCCCGGCCGACATCGATCTCGCCGTCCGCGCCGGCCTCGGCTATCCGCTCGGCCCGTTGGCGATCGGTGATGCGATCGGCCCGGCGCGCGTGCTGCAGATCCTGACGACGCTGCATGCACGCAGCGGCGATCCGCGCTATCGCCCCGGTACCTGGCTGCGGCGCCGCGCCGAGCTCGGGCTGTCGCTGCTGGTCGAGGATTGACGGTGATGAGCGGCACGGTGCTGACTGCGACCGACGGCGGCGTCCGGATCCTGACGCTCTCCAATCCCGGCGCGCGCAACGCGCTGTCGCCGGCGATCTACGACGCCGGCGAAGCCGCGCTCGCGGCCGCAGCCGCCGACCCGGCGGTCCGTGCGTTGCTGCTGCACGGCGCCGACGGCTTTTTCTGTGCCGGCGGCAATCTGAACCGGCTGCTCGCCAACCGCAGCGCGGACCCGTCGCTGCAACGTGAGTCGATCGAGCGGCTGCACGGCTGGATCGCCGCGCTGCGCGCCTGCCCGAAGCCGATCGTCGCGGCGGTCGACGGTGCCGCCGCCGGCGCCGGCTTCTCGCTCGCGCTGGCCTGCGACCTGATCGTCGCGGCCCGCGATGCGCGCTTCGTGATGGCGTATGCGCGGGTCGGATTGTCGCCCGACGGCGGTGCCAGCGCCGCGCTGGCCGCCGCGCTGCCGCCGCAGCGGGCGTTCGCGATGCTGGCGCTGGCCGAGCCGGCCGGCGCCGAGGAACTGCATCGCGCCGGCATCGTCCATCAGCTGGCCGAGCCCGGCGCGGCAGTCGCCGCCGGCCGAGCGCTGGCGGCCCGGCTCGCCGCCGGGCCGACCGCGGTCTACGGCCGGATCAAGCGGCTGCTCGCCGATGCCCGGCGGACACCGCTCGCGACGCAGCTCGACGCCGAGCGCGACAGCTTCATCGCGTCGCTGTTCGACGACGACTGCGGCGAAGGCATCCGTGCGTTCCTGGAGAAGCGCCCGGCGCGCTTCTCCGGCGGCTGACTCGAATCCGACCCGAAGAACACGCCCATGACCAAGACTCGATCCGGCGCTGCCGCCACTACCGACAATCCCAACGAAGCGACGATGACCGGTACCGGTCCGGCGACCGGTGCACACGCGATCGACGCCGCCGCGCTGGCCGCCTACCTCGAGCCCCGGGTGCCGGAGTTCCACGGGCCGCTCACGATCGAGCGCTTCAAGGGCGGCCAGTCGAACCCGACCTATCTGCTGAAGACGCCGGCGCGCAGCTACGTGATGCGGGCCAAGCCCGGGCCGGTCGCGAAGCTGCTGCCGTCGGCGCATGCGATCGAACGCGAGTTCCGGGTGCAGGCGGCGCTCGCCGCGACCGACGTCCCGGTCGCGAAAGTGCACTGCCTCTGCGAAGACGAGTCGGTGATCGGCCGCGCGTTCTATCTGATGGATTTCATCGACGGCCGGGTGCTCTGGCAGCAGTCGCTGCCGGGGCTGTCGAACGACGAGCGCGGCCGGATCTACGACGAGATGAACCGGGTGATCAGCGCGCTGCACCGGGTCGATTTCGCGGCGATCGGGCTTGCCGACTACGGTCGCCCCGGCAACTATTTCGCGCGCCAGATCGGCCGCTGGAGCAAGCAGTATCTGGCATCCGAGACCGAGCCGATTCCCGAGATGAACCGGCTGATCGAATGGCTGCCGGCCAACATCCCGCCCGGCGACGAGACCACCATCGTCCATGGCGACTACCGGCTCGACAATCTGATCTTCGCGCGCGGGGAGCCGCGGGTGGTCGCCGTGCTCGACTGGGAGCTGTCGACGCTCGGCCACCCGCTCGCCGACTTCTCGTACCACTGCATGGGCTATCACATCCCGCCAGAGCAGTTCCGCGGCATCGCCGGGCTCGATCTCGCCGCGCTCGGCATCCCGTCGGAAGACGACTACCGCGCACGCTATTGCCAGCGTACCGGTCGCAGCCGGATCGAGCACTGGGATTTCTATCTGGCCTACAACTGCTTCCGGCTCGCGGCAATCCTGCAGGGCATCATGAAGCGCGTCGTCGACGGCACCGCGGCCAGCGCCGAGGCCGCCGATGCCGGGCGGCGTGCACGGCCGCTCGCCGAAATCGCCTGGCGCTTCGCGCGCAAGGTCCAATCGCAACCGGAGTGACGATGATCGACGTCTATACCTGGCCGACGCCGAACGGCCACAAGGTCCATATCATGCTCGAGGAATGCGGGCTGCCGTACGCGGTGCACGCGGTCGACATCGGCACCGGCGAGCAGTTCGCGCCGGACTTCCTCGCGATCAGCCCGAACAACCGGATCCCGGCGATCGTCGACCCGGACGGCCCGGACGGCAAGCCGATCTCGCTGTTCGAATCGGGCGCGATCCTGCTGTACCTCGCCGGCAAGACCGGCCGCTTTCTGCCGCGCTCGACCCGCGGCAAGTACCGCGCGCTCGAGTGGCTGATGTGGCAGATGGGCGGCATCGGGCCGATGTTCGGACAGGCGAATCATTTCCGGAACTACGCGCCGGAGCAGCTGCCGTACGCGATCGAGCGCTACGCCAAGGAGGCGGCGCGGCTCGCCCGGGTCCTCGACGGCCAGGTCGAGCGTACCGGCGCCTATGTCGCCGGCAACGACTATTCGGTCGCCGACATCGCGATCTACCCGTGGATCCGCTCGGCGCGCAGCAGCAATCTGCTCGACCTCGCCGAGACGCCGAACGTCGCACGCTGGTACGCCGCGATCGAGGCGCGCCCGGCGGTACAGCGTGGCGTCAAGGTGCTGGCCGATCGCCGCCGGCCACTGCTCGACGACAAGGCGCGCTCGGTGCTGTTCGGCAGCCAGCAATTCGAGAAGCGGTAACGGCCGCGAGGAGCGGCAGCGCGGGCCGTTACTGCAGCGTGCCCTTCAACGACGCCGGCACGGGCAGCGCGACGACATCGATGCCTTCGTCGCGCAGCGCCGCAGTCTGCTCCGGCGTCGCCTCGCCGCGGATCGCGCGCTCCGGCGCTTCGTTGTAATGGATCCGCCGCGCTTCCTCGGCGAAACGGTCGCCGACGTCCTCGGTCGACGCGATGATCTTGCGGACCATCCGCAGGAACATCGCCTGGAACTGCGCCGGGTCCGGGCGGCCACCCGCGCCGTGATCGGCGGCACCGACCTGCCCCGCGCCGCTGCTCCCCGCCGCTGCAGCCGCCGCAGCCGCCTCGGCCTGCGGTGCCGGCCGGCGGCGCGCCGGCTTCGGGCTCGACAGGTTGAGCCGCGGCGCCGCCAGCAGCTTGCGGATTTCATGGCTGCCGCAGATCGGACATTCGATCAGTTTGCGATCGCGCTGGGTCTCGAACGCGTCCGCCGAGGCGAACCAGCCTTCGAAACGATGGTCCTGCGGGCAACCGAGATTGAAGACTTTCATGCTGGCAAAGACACTGATAGCAGTCCGATTCTAACGGGGAATCGCCGCGACAGGCAGAGACTGCGCCCGCGTTAGACTCGAGATGGGGAAAGTGTCGACGAATTCCAAGTCGTCGAGACGCCAGACCGCGCTGACCGATACCAGACCGCATTGACAGACACCAGACCGCGTACCTTGCCGACCGTCACGGTCGCCGCGCTGCTCGCCGAGCCGGAACTGGCGCGGCGGCCGCTGGTCGACGTCCGGACGCCGCCGGAATTCGCCGAAGACCACCTGCCCGGCGCGATCAACCTGCCGGTGCTGAGCGCGGCCGAGCGGGTGCTGGTCGGCACGCTGCACCGGCAGGCCGGCGCCTTCGAAGCCAATCTGCGCGGCGCCGCCCTGGTCTCGGCCAATATCGCCGCGATGCTGTCCGGCCCGCTCGCCGCCAAGCCGCGCGACTGGTCGCCGGTGATCTACTGCTGGCGGGGCGGCACGCGGTCCTGGTCGCTCGCCACCGTGCTCGGCCGGATCGGCTGGCGGGTCGCGGTCATCGACGGCGGTTACCGGGCCTGGCGCGAACAGCTCGTCGCCGGGATCGACCACGCGGTGCGGGCGCTACGCTTCCGCGTGCTGATCGGCCCGACCGGCACCGGCAAGACACGGCTGCTCGGCGAACTCGCCCGGCAAGGCCATCAGACGCTCGATCTCGAGGCGCTGGCCTGCCACCGCGGCTCGGTGCTGGGGCCGGTACCCGGCACCGAGCAGCCGAGCCAGAAGGCGTTCGACAGCCGGCTGTTCGCGGCGTTGCGCGGCTTCGATCCGGCGCGGCCGGTCTGGGTCGAGTCCGAGAGCCGCAAGATCGGCCGGCTGCATCTGTCCGACGCCGTGATCGGCGCGATCCGCGGCGCCGCCTGTGTGCGCGTCGATGCCGCGCTGCCGACCCGGATCGCGCTGCTGCGCGGCGACTATGCGCACCTCGAGCAGCCGTGCTCGCCGCTGGCGGCGCAGCTCGAGCGGCTGGCCGCGCTGCATCCCGATCGGCGCGTCGCCGGCTGGCGGGCCCTCACGGCGGCCGGCCAATGGCAGACGCTGGTCGAAGCGCTGCTGACGCAGCACTACGATCCGGCGTATCAGCGTTCGATCCAGCGCAATTTCGCAGCCGCCGACGCGGCGCCGCGGGTCACGCTGTCGGCCGCGACGCCGGCGGCGATCCGCGCCGCTGCAGCGGCGATCGCAGCCGCCGGCGACGGATCGACCGGGCCGGTCGAAGGCCTCCCGCCCGAGACCGCCGCGGCTGCGCCGAGCCGGGTCAGTTGAGCGATCTCCGCTCGATCGGCGTGCGCCGGGTGACCGATTCGACCCAGGCGCCGCTCGCGGCCGCGGCAGCGACCTGTTCGGCCTGCTGCTGATAACGCGCGCGCCGGCTCTCGGCCGATGCATCGGGGCCGTCGACCTTCTCGAGCCGCACCAGCTGATAGCCGCGCGCGCCGAGATCGACGCCGGCATAGGCCGGCAGCGGCTCGGCCGGCAGCCGGAAGGCTTCGAGCAGGACCTGCGGCGGCGTATCGCCCGGCTGCGCGCGGCTGATCGACTTCGCCGGCGCGAACCCGGCCAGCGCGTCGGCGTCCGCCGGACCGCCCTTCAGCGCCGCCAGCGCCTGCTCGCCCTGTTCACGGGCGAGCCGCGCGGCTTCGGCGGCGACCCAGCGCGCCGCGACCTCGTCGCGGACTTCCTCGAACGGCTGGCGGCGCGCCGGATGGTGCGCGGTGACGCGCGCCGACACCAGCACGCCGGGCGCGACCTCGGTCGCTTCGGTGTTGCGCTTGTTCTTCAACGCGTCGTCACCGAACAGCTGGCCGAGCAGCCGCGGGTTCGCGAGCGGTGCATCGGGCCCGGCGGCGCGTTTCGGCGTACGCTCGACGCGCTCGGCCTGCTGCAGCGGGATCGCGAACTTGGTCACCGCCGGCTGCAGTGAATCGGACTGCTCATAGACGGTGTTGTTGAACTGCTCGGCCAGCTCGCTGTAGCGCTTGGCGCTCTGCTGCTGGCGCCACAGCGATTCGATCTGGTCGCGGACTTCGGCGAACGGCTTGGTGCCGGCGCCCTTGACCCCGGTCACCATCACGACGTGGTAGCCGTATTCGCTTTCGACCAGGTCGGCGAGCTGGCCCTGCTGCAGCGCGAACGCGGCGTCGGCGAACGGCTTGACCATCATGTCGCGGTCGAAGAAGCCGAGGTCGCCGCCCTGCTCGGCCGAGCCCGGGTCACCGGATTCGGTCTTGGCCAGTTCGGCGAAGCGCGACGGCTGCGCGCGCACGTCGGCGAGCAGCGCGGTCGCCTTGGCCTTGGCCGCCTCGCGGGTCTTGGCGTCGGCGCCGGCTGTGACCGGAATCAGGATGTGGCTGGCCCGCCGTTGTTCGGGTTCGTTGAACTGACCCTTGTTCTGTTCGTAGTAGGCCTGCAGTTCGGAGTCGGACACCTTCAGGTCGCCGGCGAGCTTGCTGCGATCGAGCACCACGTATTCGACATCGACCGACTCCGGCTGCCGGAACGCCTCGGTCTGCTCGTCGTAGTACTTGCGCAGCTGCTCTTCGCTCGGCTTGAGCCCGGCTTCACGCTCCTTCGGATCGAAGACGCGGACCCGGATCGTCCGCTGGGCTTCCTGCAGCGCGAACAGGCGTTCGACGACCGCCTTCGGCACGATTGCCGAATCCTGCACCGCGTTGCCGAGCGCGCGCACCGTCAAGTCCTGTGCGACCTGCGCCTCGAACATCGCCGGCGACAGATTCTGCTGCGCCAGCGCGGTCTTGTAGCGCTCGAAGTCGAACTTGCCGTCCGCGTCCTTCAGCCCGTCGATCGCCAGGATCATCTTCTGGACTTCGGCCGGCGGCACTGCGATTCGCCGCTCGCGCGCCTCGGCGAGCAGCGCCTGCTGGGTGACCAGCGACTCGAGCGTCTGCTGGCGCGCCTCCGGCGTGTCGAACAGCCTCACGTCGACCTGATCGCCGAACATCTTCTGCATCTGGTCGATCTGATTGCGATGCGCCTGCTCGAACGCCTGCCGCGAGATCGGCTGGCCGGCGACCACCGCGACGTCGTCGCTGCCGCTCAGCATCTTCTCGTAGCCCGAGACGCCGAAGAAGACGAAAGCCGGCAGGATCAACAGCAGGATGAAACCCAGCCCCAGGCGCTGGTACTTGCGAATCGCGTCGAACATGGTGTCGGCGACCCGGCCCGGGCCGGCGGTCGGAATGAAAACGCGTAGTGTAGTCGAGCGGCCGCGGCCGCCGCTCGCAGCCCAACCGCCGGCGCAGTGCACCGTCGCTGCGCGGTGACGCCGGGCAGCGCCTCGGAACGCGGCCGGTCAGCAGCGCCACAGAGTTCGGCGAGCCAGCCGTCGCGCCGGGCGCAGCGGACGACATGGCGGATCCCGAGTACCACACCGGCCGCGACCGAGCCGACGCCGGCCAGCAGCGTCGTCGCCGGCGCCACGGCGCCGGCGAACAACGCCACCAGCGAGACTGCGCAGATCCGCGGCGGGCTCACGGGACTGCCCTCGGCGCTGCGCGCTGCGGGCCGCGCGGGCTCATCGCACTGCTCCGACCGGGAAGCGGGGTTTCATGACCGCCAGTATCGGCGACCGCGACGGCTGCGCCCGTGCGAATCCGCACGGTACGCCGCAGCGCGGCAAGCAGCACCGGCGGCAAGCGTCGGGCGGCCGGGTCGGCAGGACGAACGGGCGATGGCCCAAACGTTAAGATAGCCTCCCCGCCGCGCCGCGGCGACTTCCGGCCCTGAAATGAACGCCCCCCCGAGCTCACTTCGTTCGCTGCCCCCTGCGACGATCAAGGAGATCCGCATCTCGAACTGGGATGCGTTCAACGCCTGGTGCGACGGCCGCGACGGCTGGGCGTTCCGCGGTCAGAGCAAGGCGCGCTGGCCGCTGCTGAGTTCGCTGGCGCGGCGGATGCTGCGCTCGGGCACCGATCGCGACGGCTGGCGGATCCGCGAAGAGCGGGCGATCCGGATCTTCCGCCGCAAGGCGCACATCTATCTGCCCGACCGCTCGATCCTGAAGGACACGCTGCGCTGCCTGGCGATGATGCAGCACCATGGCGCCCCGACCCGGCTGCTCGACTTCACCAAGTCGCCGTTCGTCGCCGCCTTCTTCGCGTTCGAGCATGCGATCGGAGACTCGGCGGTCTATGCGCTGAACACGCCGCGGCTCTGGTCGGCGGCGCCGAAGTTCGACCCGACGCTGACCCGCGATGCGATCGACCCGCACGTGCCCGGCAACTTCGAGCGCTATTTCGCAGCCAACCAGCTGCCGCTGGTCTGGGTCGGCGAGCCGGCCGAAATGGACCGGCGGCTGGTCGCGCAGTCGGGCCTGCTGCTGCTGCCGGGCACGCTGGAGGAGCCGCTCGACACTCTGCTCGCCGCCTACGACGACACCGAGCCGCTGATGGAGAAGATCGTGCTCGAGCCGACGCTGCGGCCGCTGGCGATGCATCAGCTGTACCGGATGAATATCACCCAGGCGACGCTGTTCCCGGACCTCGAGGGGCTCGCCCGCTCGATCGCCTACGAGCTCGAGGAAGCCTGGCCGGCGACCGCCCGCAACGGCTGACCGGCCGTGCTCCGCTCGGCGGCCGGGCCCGGCTTGACGACCGGGCCCGCCGCGCACTAGGATCGCGCCACTTTCATGTAGTGTGTACTACATACACGAACCCGATTCGCGTAATCGCGAGAGGCCAGCGACATGTACGACCCGTTCCAGATCGACCGGCTGATCGACCTGTGGCTGACCGAAGACATCGGCTACTGCGACCTGACCGCGCAGGTGATGATCGAGCCCGACGAGACCGGCGCGTTCTACATGAATGCCCGTGAGCCGATCGTGATCGCCGGCATCGACGTCGCCGCGCGGGTGTTCCTGCGCTACGACCCGTCGCTGCAGCTGCAGACGCTGGTCAAGGACGGCGACCGGGTCGAGCGCGGCGCGCGCCTGCTCGACGTCGCCGGCGCCGCGCGCAGCGTGCTGACCGCCGAGCGCACGTCGCTGAACATCCTGCAGCGGCTCTGCGGCATCGCCACCGAGACCGCGAAGTACGTCGACGCGATCCGCGGCACCGGGGCACGGCTGATCGATACCCGCAAGACCACCCCCGGCCTGCGCATGCTGGAAAAGCACGCGGTCGCCTGCGGCGGCGGGCTGAACCACCGGCTCGGCCTCGACAACGGCGTGATGATCAAGGACAACCATATCGCGGTCTGTGGCGGTATCGCCCGCGCGGTCGAGCGGGCGCGCCGGCAGTTGCCGGTGCTGACCAAGCTCGAGGTCGAATGCGACCGGCTCGAGCAGGTCAAGGAAGCGCTCGACTGTTCGGTCGACGTAATCATGCTCGACAACATGTCGGTCGCCGAGATGACCGAGGCGGTCCGGCTGGCTGCCGGCCGGGTCAAGCTCGAAGCGTCCGGCGGCATCAAGCTGTCGACGATCCGGCCGATCGCCGAGACCGGCGTCGACTACATCTCGACCTCCAAGACCCATCAGTCGGCGCCGGCGGTCGATATCGGACTCGACGAAGCAGCCTGAGCCGGCGGCACGGCAGACGCAACCGCCTCCTGGCGCGAACCGATCGCCGGCGATGCGCCCGGGCATCTTCTTCCTGGTCGTCGGGCCGAGCGGCGCCGGCAAGGACACATTGATCGACGGTGCCCGCGCCGTGCTCGCCGGCGACGGCCGCCATGTGTTCGCGACCCGCGTCATCACCCGGCCGGCCGATGCCGGCGGCGAGCGGCATGATGCGCTCGATGCCGCCGCGTTCGCCGCCGCCGAGCGCGCCGGCGCCTTCCTGATCAGTTGGTCGGCCCACGGCCTGTACTACGGACTGCCGGCGGCATTGCGCGACGAGCTCGCCGCCGGCCGCCATGTCATCGCCAACGGCTCGCGGACCGTCATCGCCGAGCTGGCGGCGCGGGTGCCGCGGCTGGTGGTGATCGCGATCAGCGCCGACCACGCGACGCTCGGCGCGCGGATCGCCGGCCGCGCCCGCGAAGCCGGCAGCGCCGTCGCGGCGCGGTTGGCGCGCCAGGTCGACGACGCGCTGCCGGCCGGTGTCGAACGCCTGGTCGTCGCCAACGACGGCAGCATCGACGATGGCGTCCGCCGGCTGCTCGGCGTGCTCGATGCGGCGGCGCGCCGGCTGCGGGTCGTGCGCTACCCGATCGAGACCTGGCGCGAACGGATCGCCTATCTGCCGCCGGACAGCGTGATCGGTGCCGCCGACTATCTCGGACCCGACCGGGTCGACCTGATCGCGGCCGGCAGCCGCAGCATCCGCGCCAGCATTCATGTCGCGGCGACCGCGCCGGCGCTCGCCGACGACGAGATCGGCCTGTCTCGGGCGGCGTTCGAGGCGCTCGGCGTGCCGGAAGGCACGCGGGTCGCGATCCACCGGACGCCGGCGCCGGAGAGCCGGGCCGCGCTGCGGTACAAGGTCGGCGGCGGCGCGCTCGACGAGGCGCAGTACGCGACGCTCCTGACCGACATCGTCGAGGGCCGCTATCCGGACGCCGAGGTCGCCGCCTTCCTGGTCGCCGCCACCCGCAGCCTGACCGACGACGAGGTGATCGCGCTGGCGCGGGTGCGCGCGCGGTTCATGCAGCCGATGACCTGGGACGCCGCGATCGTGGTCGACAAGCATTCGATGGGCGGCATCCCGGGCAGCCGGATCACGCTGATCGTGATCCCGATCGTCGCCGCCCACGGCCTGGCGATCCCGAAGACCTCGTCGCGCGCGATCACCTCGGCAGCCGGCACCGCCGACGCGATGGAGACGGTCGCGCGGGTCGACCTGTCGGCCGACGAAGTGCGCGCCACCGTCGCCGCGACCGGCGGCTGCATCGCCTGGAACGGCCGGCTCAACCATTCGACGCTCGACGACGTGATGAACACGATCACGCGACCGCTCGGCATCGATTCGAACCGCTGGTCGGTCGCATCGATCCTGTCGAAGAAGCTGACCGCCGGCTCGACCCATGTGATCGTCGACATCCCGTGGGGTCCGCAGGCGAAGCTGCGGACCGCCGCCGAAGCCGCCGAGCTGGGCCGGCTGTTCGAGACCGTCGGCGCCGGCCTCGGGCTGGTGGTGCGCGCCTGCGCGACCGACGGCTCGGCGCCGATCGGCCGCGGCATCGGCCCGGCGCTCGAGGTCCGTGACGTGCTGCAGGTGCTCGGCGCCGATCCGGCGGCGCCGCCGGACCTGCGCGAGAAGGCGCTGGCCTTCGCCGGCCGGATCCTCGCCTGGGATCCGGCGCTCGGCGGCGAGGCCGCCGGCCGCGCCCGCGCCGAAGCGCTGCTCGCCAGCGGCGCGGCCCGCGAACGTTTCGACGCGATCGTCGCGGCGCAGGGCCGGCGCACGCCGCCGGTGGCCCCGGGCTGGCTGACGCGCCCGGTGCGGGCGCTGCAAGCAGGCCCGATCCGGCGCATCGACATCGCGCAGATCAGCGAGGTCGCGCGCCGCGCCGGTGCGCCGCTCGACAAGTCGGCCGGCATCGATCTTGCAATCCGCGTCGGCCAGACCGTCGACGTCGGCGACCTGCTCTACACGATCCACGCCAGCGCCGCCGCCGACCTGAACGATGCTGCGCGCGCCGCCGCGGCCGACTGCGGCATACACTGAGCGGCAGCCACCGAATCCGCCAGCCAATGGCCGTCAACGAGATCGACAACACAAGGAGCGTCCGATGGTCCCGGTCCCGTTCAAGCGGTTCGCCGCGTTGCTTACCGGCTTCGCCGGCCTCGCTGCAACCGCGCTCGCACTGATCGCCGGCCCCGCCGCCGCCAGCGACTTTCCGGCGCGCCCGATCACGATCATCGTGACCTTCCCGCCCGGCGGCGGCACCGACCTGCTGGCCCGGCTGCTCGGCCCGGAGCTGCAGAAGATCTGGGGCCAGAACGTCGTCATCGACAACCGGCCCGGCGCCAGCGGCAACATCGGCGCACAGACGGTCGCGCGCAGCCCCGCCGACGGCTACACGCTGCTGATGGTCAACAGCTCGTATGCGGTCAATCCGGGCGTCTTCAGCAAGCTGCCGTTCGATCCGAAGGGCGACTTCGCGCCGGTCGTCAACGTCGCGTTCGTGCCGTCGGTGGTCGTGGTGCCGGCGGGCTCGCCGTTCAAGACGCTCGGCGACCTGCTGGCCGCCGCGCGGCCGGGCTCGTCGACCGTCTCGTTCGGCTCGTGCGGCAACGGCACGCCGCAGCACCTCGCCGGCGAGATGATCAACCAGCAGGCCAAGGCCGCGATCCAGCACGTGCCGTATAAGGGCTGCGGGCCGGCGTTGACCGACGTGGTCGGCAGCCAACTGCCGGCCGCGGTGGTCACCGCCTCGTCGGCGATGCAGCACATCACCGCCGGCAAGCTGCGGGCGCTCGCCGTCACCTCGAAGGAGCGCTCGCGTTTTCTGCCGGACGTGCCGACCGTCGCCGAACAGGGCCTGCCCGGCTACGAGCTCGACCAGTGGCACGGCCTGCTGGCGCCGGCCGCCACGCCGCCGGCGGTGGTCGACTCGATCAACGCCGACGTCGCGCGCAGCGTCCGCTCGCCGGCGATCCACGAGAAGCTGCTGCTATTGCTCTACACGCCGACCGAGAGCACGCCGGCGGCGTTCCGCCAGCTGGTGGT
>JBFWQR010000075.1:0-35626 GCA_050249335.1 Lautropia sp. | reverse complement strand
CCAGAGGGCTTCGGCGGCGGCGGCCCTTCGGGTGGGGCCCTGTCCGGGCGTGCAGCCGCGTTGCAAATGCTCGCCATAGCAACCGCTATGTCTGCGCTTTGCGCCTTGCTGCACGCCCGGTCAGGGCCCCACGCGGGCGCGTCCGTAGTGCGAACAGGCCCTAGCCAAGCTGCGGTGCTCCCGTCGACCTCGGGCCGCTCGCTACGGTTCCTTCGCCCCTTCGTTGGACGTTAGTTCGGATGGCGACGATGCGGGTTGCTACGCTGGGCAAGCGTGAAGCGTTTCCGGTCAACTGGCCGGCACGGTTGCTGTGGATCGCGTTCGCGGTCTATGTCGTCTACGCGATGACGCGGCTCGAGTTCACGCCGGAGCGCTTCCTGGCCGGCCTCGAGCACGGCGCCCGCTTCGTTTCGCGGCTGTTTCCGCCGGCGACCGACAAGTGGGGGCTGCTCGCCAAGGGCATGATCGAAAGCCTGCAGATCGCGGTGATCGCGTCGGTGCTCGGCGTGATCCTGTCGCTGCCGCTGTCGCTGCTCGCGGCGCGCAACCTGATGCCGGCGTTCATCAGCTGGCCGGTGCGGCTGGTGATGGTGCTGGCGCGCACCTTCCATCCGACCATCGTCGCGATCTTCTGCGTCAAGGCGGTCGGGTTCGGCGCGCTCGCCGGCATCATCGCGCTGACGGTTGCCTCGCTCGGCTTCCTCGGCAAGCTGTTCACCGAGGCGATCGAGGAGATCTCGCTGAAGCAGGTCGAGGCGGTCCGCGCCACCGGTGCGCCGTTCATGAGCGTCGTGATGTTCGCGGTCGCGCCGCAGGTGTTCGCGCGCTTCGTCGGCTTCATCGCCTACGAGTGCGACGCCAACCTGCGCAACTCGACGATGGTCGGCATCGTCGGCGCCGGCGGCATCGGCGGCACGCTGTTCGCCGCGTTCCAGCGCTTCGACTACGACTTCGTCTGCACCATCGTGTTGACGATCATCGCACTGATCATGGTCGGCGAGGTCCTGACCGTGCGGATCAAGAAGATCTTCGCGGTCTGACCCGACCTGCGACCGGAGACGCGGATGCTGCAACTGCGACCCAACTGCGAGTGCTGCGACCGGGATCTGCCGCCCGATTCGGCGCAGGCGCGGATCTGCTCGTTCGAGTGCACCTTCTGCAGCGACTGCGCCGGCGGCATCCTCGGCGGCCGCTGCCCCAACTGCGGCGGCGAGCTGGTGGCGCGTCCCCGCCGGCCGGATAGCAAGCTGGCGCGGTTCCCTGCGTCGACCGAGCGGGTGCTGAACACCGCCGGCTGCGGCAGCCGGCTGGCATGAGCGCGCACGGCCGCTCCGAAGCGCTCATCCCGGAGCGCGCAGCGCGGAGGGTAGTCCAGTGAGCGCGCACGGCCGCTCCGAAGCGCTCATCCCGGAGCGCGCAGCGCGGAGGGTAGTCCGGTGAGCCTGCCGGTCGCCGAGCGCGTCTGGCAGCGGTTCACGCCGGCGCAGCGGCTCGGCCGCTTCACGGTGTACCTCGGGATCGTGCTCGCGATCGTCGCGTCGCTGCGCAGCGTCGAGGTGATTCCCGAGTTCATCCTCGACGCGCCGGAGCAGGTCCTCGACATGCTGAACCGGATGTGGCCGATCGACTTCGACTACTATCCCGAAGGCATCCACACCGCGCTGATCGATAGCCTGCATATCGCGACGCTCGGCACGCTGCTGGCGGTCGTGATGGCGGTGCCGATCGGTTTTCTGGCGGCCCGCAACGTGACGCCGTCGCCGCTGTTGAACGGCCTGGCCAAGCTGCTGCTGGTCTCGTCGCGCTCGGTCAACACGCTGATCTGGGCGCTGTTCTTCGTCGCGGTGTTCGGCCCCGGCGCGCTCGCCGGCACGATGGCGATCGCGTTCCATTCGATCGGCTTCACCGGCAAGCTGCTCGGCGAGGCGCTCGAGGAATCGAACCCGGGCACGATCGAGGCGCTGCAGGCGACCGGCGCGCCGCTGCTGTCGCAGATCCTCAAGGGCTACTGGCCGCAGGTCAAGCCGGCGTTCTGGTCGATCGTGCTGTTCCGCTGGGACATCAACGTCCGCGAATCGGCGGTGCTCGGGCTGGTCGGCGCCGGCGGCATCGGCATGGTGCTCGATTCGGCGATGAACCTGTTCCAGTGGGAACGGGTCGCGATGGTGCTGCTGGCGATCTTCGTCGTCGTGATCATCGCCGAGTTCGTCACGACCCAGATCCGCAAGCGGATCATCTGAGCGCGGACGCTTCCGGCAGATCACGCAGATCACGCAGATCCGCCTCGACCGGGCGCCCGGGCGGGGCCGGCCGGGTTCACAAACGCCCGCGCATCGGCCAGAATGCCTGAATTCCCGACGCACAATGAGAAGCGTGCAAAGAAGCCAATGGCACCGACATCCGAGACACCGGCCGCGCTCTCCTCCCCCGCAACGCCTCCGCCCCAGCAGAGACCGTCGTTCCTCGCGCAGCCGAGCACGCCGCGGTTCGGCCTGCCGCCCGGCGCCTGCGACACGCACGTCCACGTGTTCGGACCGGCCGCCCGCTTCCCGTTCGCCGATTCGCGGCCGTACACGCCCGCCGACGCGCCGAAGGAAGCACTGTTCGCGCTGCATCGGCAGATGGGCATCGAGCGCTGCGTGATTGTCCAGTCCGGCATCCACGGCTTCGACAATTCGGCCGCAGAGGACGCGATCGCCGCGCAGCACGGCAACTACGTCGGCATCGCGCTGCTGCCGCTGACGGTCCCGGACGCCGAGCTGCATCGGCTCGATGCCGCCGGCTTCCGCGGCGTGCGATTCAACTACATGCACCATCTCGGCAGCGCGCCGCCGATCGCCGACGTGATCGCCTTCGCGCGGCGCCTCGAGCCGATCGGCTGGCATCTGCAGATCCATCCGGATCCGGGCTTGATCGCCGAACTGGCGCCGTCGCTGCGCGCCTCGCCGGTGCCGGTGGTGATCGACCACATGGGGCGCGTCGACGCCGGCCTCGGGCTGGACCAGCCGGCGTTCGTCGCGCTGCGCGTGCTGCTCGGCGATCCGAAGATTCACGTCAAGGTCAGCGGCAGCGAGCGCTCGTCGCGTCTCGGGCCGCCGTACCGGGACGCGGTACCGATCGCGCAGGCGCTGGTGGACGCGTTCCCCGCCCAGGTGCTCTGGGGCACCGACTGGCCCCATCCGAACGTGCCGGGCGGCCCGCCCGATGACGGGCTGCTGGTCGATCTGATCGCCGAGATGGCGCCGGCGGCGGTGCAACGCCAGGCGCTGCTGGTCGACAACCCGGCCAGGCTGTACCGATTCACCGATACGCGGGCGGCCGGCGCTTAGGCCTGCTTACACTACGGACGCCGCCGGAACCGGGGCCCCCACGATGACAGGAGATACTCCATGCGCAGATTCACCTCGCTTTTTGCCGCCGCGGCGCTGATCGTCACGGTTGCCGGTCCGGCCCGGGCCGCCGACGTCATCAAGCTGGTCGTCCCGTTCGCAGCCGGCGGGCCGGGAGACCAGACCGCGCGGCTCATTGCGCCGGGGCTCGGCAAGCATCTCGGCAAGCGCGTCATCATCGAGAACCGCGGCGGCGCGGGCGCCACGATCGGTGTCAACCACGTCGCGAAGTCGCCGCCCGACGGCGAAACGTTGCTGATGACGACCGCGAGCCTGGTCTTCAGCGCCGGCACCCGCGCCACGCTGCCGTACGATCCGCGTCGTGACGTCGAGCCGATCTTCATGATCGGGGAAGTCCAGACCATCGTCGTCGTTCGACCGTCGCTCGGCGTCAACAACTACCAGGAGTTCCTCGCGCGGGCGAAGAGCGGCAAGTCGCTGTCCTACGGCTCGACCGGCGTCGGCTCGACGATGCACATCGGTGCCGAGATGCTCGCCAAGGCGGCGCAGATCCCGCTGCTGCACGTCCCCTATACCGGCGCCGCTCCGGCACTGGTCGACCTGATCGCCGGCAACGTCGACCTGGTCAACGCCGACGTGCCGGTGCTGCGCCCGTACATCCTCGACAACCGTCTGAAAGGTCTTGTCGTCTTCGACACCAAACGCTCGTCGCTGGTGCCGAACGTGCCTTCGGCGGCCGACGTCGGCCAACCCGAACTGATGATGAGCAACTGGTACGGCGTCTTCGCACCCAGGGGCACGCCGCCCGAGCTCCGCAAGCAGATCGAGGATGCGATGGCGAAGGCCGTCGCTGAGCCGGATACCGCGGCCCGGCTCGCCGAGGGCGGCTTCGCCGGCCCGCTGGGCTCGGTTCCGTTCAAGGCGATGCTCGACCGGGAGTTCGACCGCTGGGTCCCCTGGCTCAAGGCCGCCGGAATCCGGACCGAGTGACGCAGGCGCAGAAAACGCCCCCATGATCTTCGAACACCGAACCTATACGCTGCACCCCGGCGGCCTCGCGGAGTACCTGCCGCGCTACGAGCAGTACGGCCTGCCGATCCAGAAGAAGTACCTGGGGCGGCTGCTCGGCTTTTTCGTTTCCGAGATCGGCGAGCTCGAGCAGGTCGTCCACATCTGGGCCTACGACAGCCACGCCGATCGCGAGGAACGCCGCCGGAAGATGGAGGCGGATCCGGAATGGGCTGCGTTCCGCCGCGGCAATCGTGATCGCGGCACCTTCGTCGCTCAGGAAGTCAAGATCCTGCGCGACGCGCCGTTCTGCCCGCACTTCGTATAGCTGAGCGCGGGCGCCGCGGCGTTCAGTCCCGCAGATAGCGGACCATCAGCCGGGCGACCTCGTCGATCAGCGTCTCCATGGCCGCGCCGGTCAGCGCGCTGGGGCGGCTCAGCACGGCGGTGTGGGTCAGCGCCTCGACCGACGTGGCGAACACGAACGCGGCCAGGTCCAGGTCGACGGCGCGCAATTCGCTGCGACGCGTTTCGAGACAGGCTCTGGCCAGCGCATGGGATTCGCGGTTGTAGGCCTCGACGTTGCCGAGCCGCCCGACCTGCGGCGTCTGTTCGGCCAGCACGCGATGCAACGCCGGGTCGATCGCATGCGCCTCGATCGCGGCGGTGACCAGCCGGCGGATCGCCGGTTCGAGCGGTAGCCCGGCGGCTTCCGCGAGCGCCTGGCGGACGACCCGCATCAATTCCTCCTGGTGCCGTTCGGCGACGGCGACCACCAGCGCTTCCTTGCTCGGATAGTACTGATAGAGTGAGCCGATGCTGACGCCGGCCTGCTGGGCGATCCGGTTGGTGCTGGCGCGGTCGAAGCCTTCCTTGACCAGAATGCGAGCGGTCGCCTCGATCAGCGCGTCGACCGTGGCGCGCGCCCGGCTCTGAGTCGCGTGTTTCCTGGGTTTCGTCGGTGGCCTGCGGGTCATGTCCGGCGCATCCTGATGCGAGTAGACAATATGAGCTATTGCTCACATCATGTCCAGTACCTGATGCGACTGCAGGAGATGCAACGATGAACGAATCCACGACCCTCGCGCCGTTCGCCCGTGCGCCATTCGCCCTCGCGCCGTTCGAACTGGACGGCAACCTGATCGCGCTCGGCGGCGACAACGCCGCAGCCGAAGTCCCGTTCCGCATTCCGCCGGACGACCCGGCGGCGATCGACCGGCTGGTCGGCATCGTCGATTTCGCCGACGACGAGTCAGTGCATGCCGACCACTGGGAGATCCATCCGGACGGCGACGAAGTCCTGTGCGTGCTCGCAGGCCGCCTGCTGGCGACGGTCGAGCAGCCGAACCTGCCGGAACGCGAAGTAGAGCTCGGCGAAGGGCAGGCCCTGATCATCCCCCGGGCGACCTGGCATCGGCTGCAGGTGCTGGCGCCGGGTCGGCTGCTGTTTCTGACGCCGCCCGGCGGCAGCGACCTGTGCCGCCATGCCGACCGTGAAGCGGGAGCCTGGTCATGAGCGATACCGGAACATTGCAACGGCTGTTCCGCTACAAGGCGACGGCGGACGAAAGGACCCTGGCCGCGCTGCAGCGGCTCGACGGCGCATCACCGGCAGCCGAGGTCGCGCTGCGGATCCTCGGCCACGCTTACGTGGTCGATCGGATCTTCGCGGCGCACATGACGCGCGAGGAGAGGGCGACGGCTGCGTCCATATCGATGGCGGATCGGTCAGCAACGACGATCGGCCGGCGGATCTGACCATCGGCGAGGAGGGTCCGCAGCACGAGGACCGCCCGCGTTCCACCGAGGATCGGCCTGCGGCGGGGTACGATCCTTGCCCGTTTGCGGCGATCGATCCGGAGTCGCCCGATGAAGATAGCGTGCATTTTCCGTGCGAAGCCGAACGGCTTCGCGTCGCTGGTTGCACCGATGCTGGTTGCCTCTTTGCTGGCGCTGGCGGCCTCATTGAGCGCCTGCCAGCGCGCCGAGCCCGATCGGCCGGCGGCGCCCGCGACCGGATCGGTGCAGACCGTGCCGGCCGCCTCGCCGAATGTGCCGGCCGCTGCCGATACCGCGACCGGCCCGGCCGCGGGCGGCTCGGCGATCGGCGGCGTAGCGGGCGGCCAGGACCGCGGCGGCGGCGCCTCCGGTACCAAGCCGGCACCGACCGGCGGCGATGGGTCCGACGCGCGACCGGCGGTGCCCCGCTGATGCGACGCGCGCCGATACGCGACGGCTCGCTTCGTGACGGCGGCTCCGCAACCGCCTGCTCCGCGACGCCTCCCGCTCTCCCTCCACGACGGGGTTCCCGATGGACATGAATCGACGGCAATTCTTCCGCGTCACCGGCGCGGGGCTCGCCGCGTCGACGCTGACCGCGCTCGGCTTTTCGCCGACTGCGGCGATCGCCGAGACGCGCCACTTCAAGCTCGACCACGCGACCGAGACGCGCAACACCTGTCCGTACTGTTCGGTCGGTTGCGGCCTGCTGATGTACAGCCTCGGCGACGGCGCCAAGAACGCGCATCCCGAGATCATCCACATCGAAGGCGATCCGGATCATCCGGTCAACCGCGGCACGCTGTGTCCGAAAGGCGCCGGACTGCTCGACTTCGTGCACAGCCCGAATCGCCTCAAGTATCCGGAGGTCCGCGAGCCCGGCGCGAAGGCGTGGCGGCGGATCGGCTGGGACGACGCGCTGGATCGGCTGGCGCGGCTGATGAAGGCCGACCGCGATGCCAACTTCCAGGCGCGGACGGCCGACGGCAAGACGGTCAACCGCTGGCTGACGACCGGCATGCTGTGCGCCTCGGCGTCGTCGAACGAGACCGGCTACCTGACCCACAAGACCATGCGTTCGCTCGGAATGCTGGTCTTCGACAATCAGGCGCGCGTCTGACACGGTCCGACGGTGGCCGGTCTGGCCCCGACGTTCGGACGTGGTGCGATGACCAACCACTGGGTGGACATCAAGAATGCCGATCTGGTCCTGATCATGGGCGGCAACGCCGCCGAAGCGCATCCGTGCGGCTTCAAATGGGTCATCGAAGCCAAGCACGGCAACAAGGCCAAGCTGGTCGTCGTCGATCCGCGCTTCACCCGGTCGGCCGCGATGAGCGACTACTACGCGCCGATCCGCGCCGGCTCCGATGTCGCGTTCCTCGGCGGCGTCGTCAACTACCTGATCTCTCACGACCGGATCCAGCGCGACTACGTCGTCAACTACACCAACGCGCCGTTCATCGTCGGCGAGCAGTATTCGTTCGAGGACGGCTTGTTCTCCGGCTACGACGAGGCCCGGCGCAGCTACGACGCGTCGACCTGGGGCTACGAGCTCGACGAGCAGGGCTTCGCCCGCGTCGATCCGACGCTGCAGCATCCGCGCTGCGTGCTGCAGGTCATGAAGCGCCACTATGCGCGCTACACGCCGGAGATGGTCAGCCGGATCACCGGCACGCCGCAGCCGCAGTTCCTCAAGGTCTGCGAATACATCGCGAGCACCGCCGCGCCGGACCGCGCGATGACGATCCTGTATGCGCTCGGCTGGACCCAGCACAGCACCGGCTCGCAGATGATCCGGACCGCGGCGATCGTCCAGCTGCTGCTCGGCAACATCGGCATTGTCGGCGGCGGCATGAACGCGCTGCGCGGCCACAGCAACATCCAGGGCCTGACCGACCTGGGGCTGTTGTCGAACTCGCTGCCCGGCTATCTGTCGCTCGCGCGCGATGCCGAGCAGGACCTCGACACCTACTACCGGACTCGGGCGCTGAGGCCGCTGCGGCCGAACCAGATGAGCTACTGGCAGAACTATCCGAAGTTCTTCGTCAGCCAGCAGAAGGCCTGGTGGGGCGACGCGGCCACCGCCGACAACCAATGGGCGTATCACTACCTGCCCAAGATCGACAAGCTCTACGACGTGCTGCAGGCGTTCGAGATGATGAGCCTTGGGCGACTGAACGGCTATATCTGCCAGGGCTTCAATCCGGTCGGCTCGTTCCCGGACAAGAAGAAGATCATCGCCGGGCTGTCCAAGCTGAAGTTCCTCGCGATCATCGACCCGCTGAACACCGAGACCGCGGAGTTCTGGCGCAACTTCGGCGAGCACAACGATGTCGAGACCGAACGGATCCAGACGACGGTGCTCCGGCTGCCGTCGACCTGCTTCGCCGAGGAGAGCGGCTCGCTGACCAACTCGGGCCGCTGGCTGCAATGGCACTGGAAGGCTGCCGACCCGCCCGGCGAGGCGCGCAGCGATCTCGCGATCATCGGCGAGCTGTTCCTGCGGATCCGCCGGTTGTACGAGCAGGAGGGCGGTGCGTTCCCCGATCCGGTGGTCGAGTTGACCTGGCCGTACAAGATCCCGGCCGAGCCGTCGGCCGAAGAACTGGCGATGGAGTACAACGGCCGTGCGCTCGCGGATCTGCCGGCGCCGCCCGATCCGCAGGCAGCGGACGCGCCGCGGCCGCTGCTGGCGCGCGCCGGCGAGCAGCTGTCCGGCTTCGGCCTGCTGCGCGACGACGGCAGCACCGCTTGCGGCTGCTGGATCTACTCCGGCGCGTGGACCGAGGCCGGCAACCAGATGGCCCGGCGCGACAACGCCGATCCGTGGGGCATCGGCCAGACGCTCGGCTGGGCCTGGGCCTGGCCGGCGAACCGCCGGATCCTCTACAACGCGGCGTCGTCGGCGCCGGACGGCAAGCCGTGGGATCCGCGGCGCCGGCTGGTGCAATGGCGCGGCGGCGCCTGGAGCGGCGCCGATACGCCGGACATCCGGCCGGACGCGAACCCGGCCGACGCGAATCGCGTCGAGCCGTTCATCATGACCGCCGAAGGCGTCGCGCGGCTGTTCGCGCCGACCGGCATGGCCGAAGGGCCGCTGCCGGAGCACTACGAGCCGTTCGAATCGCCGCTCGAGCACAACCCGATGCACGCCGATCCGAGGGCGCGCGCCAATCCGGCTGCACGAGTGTTCAAGGGCGACCTCGAGGCGTTCGGCCAGCCGGCGGAGTTCCCGTACGTCGCGACCAGCTACCGGCTGACCGAGCATTTCCACTACTGGACCAAGAACGTCCGGGTCTGCGCGATCATCCAGCCGGAGCAGTTCGTCGAGATCGGCGAGGCGCTCGCGCGGGACAAGGGCATCGCCAACGGCGACCGGGTCCGGGTCTGGTCGAACCGCGGCTCGATCCATGCGGTCGCGTCGGTCTCGAAGCGGATCCCGCGGCTGACGGTCGACGGCAGGACCGTCGACACCGTCGGCCTGCCGAACCACTGGGGCTTCGTCGGCGTCGCCAAGCCCGGCTATCTGGTCAATTCGCTGACGCCGTTCGTCGGCGATGCGAACACGCAGACGCCGGAATACAAGTCGTTCACCGTCAACATCGAAAGGGCGGCCTGAACGCGGAGTGCCGCGCAGCGGCATGGAGATCCGAGATGTCTTCACTGCAGTCCCTCGACATCACCGCGCGGTCGGCGACGACGCGACCTTCGCCGGAGGTGCGCCGAACGCCGAAAGTCGCGAAGCTGATCGACGTCTCGAGCTGCATCGGCTGCAAGGCCTGCCAGGTCGCGTGCATGGAATGGAACGACCTGCGCGACGCCGTCGGCGATACCGACGGCACCTACGACAATCCGCGCGACCTGACGCCGCAGAGCTGGACGGTGATGCGCTTCGCCGAGGTCGAGACCAAGGCGCCCGACGAGTCGACGCGGCTCGAATGGCTGATCCGCAAGGATGGCTGCATGCACTGCGCCGATCCCGGCTGCCTGAAGGCGTGTCCGTCGCCGGGCGCGATCGTCCAGTACGCCAACGGCATCGTCGACTTCATCAGCGAGCACTGCATCGGCTGCGGCAACTGCGTGACCGGCTGCCCGTTCGACATCCCGCGGATCAGCAAGCGCGACGACAAGGCCTACAAGTGTTCGCTGTGCGCCGACCGCGTCGCGGTCGCGATGGAGCCGGCCTGTGTCAAGACCTGCCCGACCGGCGCGATCCGCTTCGGCACCAAGGAGGACATGCACGATTTCGCCGCGACCCGCGTCGCCGATCTGAAGGAGCGCGGCTATGCGCAGGCCGGTGTCTACGATCCGGCGGGCGTCGGCGGCACGCACGTGATGTACGTGCTGCAGCACGCCGATCGGCCCGAGTGGTACAACGATCTGCCGGCCGATCCGCGGATCAGCCCGCTGGTTGCACTGTGGAAGGGCGTCAGCAAGCCGCTCGCGGTCGCGGCGATGGCCGGTGCGGTCGTCGCCGGCTTCTTCCACTACATCAAGGTCGGGCCGCTCGAGACCGGCGACGATGGACCGCAGCCGGCGCCGCGCGGCGACGATGACCCGCCGCCGCGCGCCTGAGGAGAGCAGCCATGTCGCGACTGATCGTCCGCTATGCCGACGGCACCCGCATCAACCACTGGTTCGTCGCGCTGATGTTCCTCTGCGCCGGCCTGTCCGGGCTCGCGTTCTTCCACCCGGTCTTCTTCGGCTTCACCGGCCTGTTCGGCGGCCCGGTCTGGACCAAGATCCTGCATCCGTTCTTCGGGCTGCTGATGGTCGCGGGCTTCGTCCTGCTGTTCGTGCAGGTCTGGCGCGACAACCGGTGGACCCGGCTCGACACCGAGTGGGTCCGCAACGCACCGGCCCTGTTGCGCGGTCACGAGGACCAGATGCCGCCGGTCGGCAAGTACAACGCCGGGCAGAAGGCGGTGTTCTGGCTGTTCACGCTGTGCCTCGTGGTGCTGCTGGCGACCGGCTTCATGTTCTGGCAGCCCTGGTTCGCCGACGCGTTTCCGATCCCCTTGCGCCGGGTCGCCGTGCTGCTGCATGCGATCGCGGCGTTCGTGCTGGTGCTCGGCGTGATCGTCCACGTCTATGCGGCGATCTGGGTCAAGGGCTCGATCGGCGCGATGACCCGCGGCACCGTCAGCGCCGCCTGGGCGCGCCGCCATCACGCGGCGTGGTATCGCAAGGTCGGCGAATGAGAGGGTAGTCCAATGAGCGTCATCGCCCGGCCGATCCCGCTGCTGAGCGCCGAGGAGATCGCGCTGCGCGCCGGCACGCGCGCGGTGTCGTTGCGGCTGCCGGATCCGGAGCAGTTGTTCGCCGAACGCGAAATCCGGCTGCGCCAGCGCGCCGCCGGTCATCCGATGCGCGACTTCCTGCTGTTCGCGGCCGGGCTCGCCGGCGCGCAGCAGGCCTTGCTGCAGGCGTATCCGCCGGTCGCGGTGCCCGATCCGGCCGCGCTCGATGCCGGCCTCGCGAGCGGCGAACCGGTGCTCGCCGCGACCCGCTGGCCGCGCGATCCGCAGTGGCTGGCCGGGCTTGCGGCGCTGCTCGAGGCGATCGCGCCGCAACTCGCAGCCGGTCCGGCGCGCGACGCCGCGAGCGCGCTTCGGCTGCTGACCGACCGTCGCCCCGAGCACGTCGAGCGGCTGGCCGGGCGCGTGCTCGGCCGGGCCGACGTCGGCGATGAGCTGGCATTCGTCCCGTTCGTCGCCGCGGCGTTGCAGGTCTACTGGACCGGGCTCGTGCTCGCGACCGCGCATGCGCATGCCGCGGCGCGGCCGGAACCTTTCGGGTGGGTCGCCGAAACCGGCCGGTGCCCGTGCTGCGCGAGTCTGCCGGTCGCCAGCATCGCGCGGATCGACCCCGGCGTCGGCGGCCTGCGCTATCTGTGCTGCTCGCTGTGCTCGACGCAGTGGCACATGGTGCGCGTCAAGTGCGCGCGCTGCCAAAGCACCAAGGGGATCCGCTATCGGGCGCTGGCACCGGCCGACCCGGCGACCGATTCGCCGAACGGCGAGGGGGCCGGGGTCTCGGCTCAGGCCGGGACTTCGGCGCAGGCCGGGACCGCCGCACGGACCGCTGCACGGACCGACGCGCCGGTACGCCGGCATGCCGCGGTCGAGGCGGAGACCTGCGACCAATGCGGCAGCTATCTGAAGATCGTCCGCATGGAGCATGACCCGGAAGTGGAGCCGCACGCCGACGATCTCGCCAGCGTCACGCTCGACCTGCTGGTCTCCGAGGCCGGATATGTCCGTTACGGGGCGAATCCGCTGCTGACGTTCGGCGAACCGCGCCCCGCCGTTCAGCGCCCGCCGTTCGGATAGTCGCCGGCACCGATCACCAGCGCGTCGTCCGCCTTCACGTACTTGCGGAACGCCGCATCGACGTCGGCGAGCGGGGTCGCCGCGATCCGCGCGTCGATCGTCTGCCAGCGCTGCATGGTGTCGCCCCAGAACAGGTTCGACGCCAGCAGCCCGGCGACGAACGATTCGTCGGCGAGCGCGCGGGCGCGGACCTGCAGCCAGGCGCGCTTGACGTCGGCGAGCTCCTCTTCCCGGAAGCCGTCGGCGAGCACGGCTGTCAGCTCCTCGCGCAAGGCCGCCTCGATCTTCGCGAGGTTGGCCGGCGCGTGGATCGCGCGGATGCTGACGGCGCCGTTCTCGACGGTGCGGTCGGCGCTCAGCGCCGCGTAGGCACCGTAGGTCAGACCGTCGCGCTCGCGCAGCCGCCGCGCGATCCGGCTGCCGGAGTCGGCGCCGAACGCGCGGACCGCGAGCCACAGCGCGGTATGGTCGGGGCTCTTCTCGGCGATCCGGAGCGCGCGGGTCGCGGTGTAGACCGCGTTCGGCTTGTCGGTGACCGCGATCAGCCGGCGCTCGTTCGGCAGGCCGTGATAGGGCCGTTCGATCCGCTGGTAGCGTTGCGGGCTCTTCCAGTCGTCGAGCAGCGCGGCCAGCCGGTCCTTCAGCACCGCCGGGTCGAACTCGCCGACCGCGGTGAACTGCGCGTTCGACGCGCCGGCGAAGTCACGCCAGAACGCCGTCATCCGTTCCAGCGTATGGGCGCGCAGGTCGGCGATCATCTCGGCGGGCGGCCGGTAGTGGCGCGGGTCGTTCGCCGGATACTGGAAGGCGGCACGCCGCAGCGCGTCGGCGACCAGCGCATCGGGCTGGTCGCGGCTGGATTCGATCGACGCGATCCAGCGGCGCTTGCGCTCCTCATAGAGATCGGCCGGGAACACCGGTGCCCGCAGCGATTCGATCGCGAGCGCCAGCGCCGCGTCGAGCCGGTCCTTCGGCGCCTGCAGCGATACCCGCGCGCTGGTCGCGCCGGCGTCGATGTCGAGCCGCGCGTCGAGCTCGCGCAGCCGGTCCTCGTAGGCCTGCAACGGCAGCGAGGTCGTGCCGCTCTGGATCATCCGGTCGAGCATGTCGGCGTCTTTCCAGCGCTCGGCCAGATTGCCCAGGTCGCCCCACTGCAGCCGCAGCACGACGGTGACCCGGTCGCCCTTGGTCCGCCGCGGCAGCAGCGCATACTTGAGCCCGCCGGGCAGCTGGCCGGTCACGGTGCGCGCGTCGATCGACGGCGCGTTCATCTCGAAGTCGGCGACGAATGCCTGCTGCTGGCGAAAGACGTGGCCTTCGAGCAGCTTCGCCGGATCGACGCGTGCCGGCTCGGGCGCGCGCTTCGGCTCGGTCGTCGGCAGGTACCAGGCGACCGTCCGGTTGTCGCGGACCAGCCAGCGGCGCGCCACTTCCCGCACCTCGGCGAGCGTCAGCGTCTCCATCCAGTCGGACTGCGCGAAGAACAGCCGCCAGTCGCCGAGCGCGACCGACTCGGTCAATGCCATCGCCAGCGCTTCCGGCGATTCCATCACCTGCTTGCGCGAATTGGCATAGTCGGTGCGGGTCCGTGCCAGGCTCGCCTCGGTCAGTGCGGCGTCGCCTTCGAGCAGCTGCTGCATCGCGCGCCATAGCGCGTCGCGCCGGGCGGCGTTGTCGTCGGCGTTGCCACTGCCACTGCCACCGCCGGCGGCGAGCGTCGCGCCGAACTGCACCATGCCGGGATCGTGCAGCGCGAGCGGATAGCCGTAGACACCGACCGCCAGCCCGGTCTTGACCAGCGCCTCGTAGAGCAGGCCGTCGGGCTGGCGGGTCAGCATTTCGGTCAGCGCGCGCATCGCGACCGCTTCACGCGCAGCGCCGGCCATCATGTGATAGCCGACCGACAGCAGCGGCACGCCGCCGGCGCGCCGCAACTTGATCTCGCGCTCGCCTTGCTGGGCGCGGTCAAGCGTATACGGCGCCGGTACCGGCAGCGACGGCCGCGCGATCGGGCCGAACGCGCGCTCGACCGCGGCCAGCGTCGCGGCCGGTTCGAACGCGCCGGTGACGATCAGCACCGCATTGTCGGGCCGGTAGTAGCGGTGATAGAACGACTGCAGCTGCGCCGGCCGGACCGATTCGAGGTCCGACACCGAGCCGATCACCGCGCGGCCGTACGGATGGAATGCATAGGCCGCGCCCATCAGCTGCTGGAACAGCACCGAGCCGGGCCGATTCTCGCTCGACTGCATCTCGTTCAGCACCACCGGCCGCTCGGCGTCGAGCGCGGCCTCGGTGACCCGGATGTTGACCATGCCGTCGGCGAGCCAGGCCAGCATCCAGTCACGGTCGGCGTCGTTGGCGCTGAACTGCGCGAAGTAGTTGGTCCGGTCGTACGAGGTCGTGCCGTTGTAGCGCATGCCGCGCCGCGCCAGCTGCTGCTTCGGGTCCGGCATCTGCTCGGTACCGCGGAACAGCATGTGCTCGAGCAGATGCGCCATGCCGGCTTCGCCGGCGCCCTCATGCCGCGAGCCGACCCGATAGACCAGATTGATCGTCATCGTCGGTTTGCTGGCATCGGCGCCGAGCAGTACCGTCAGGCCGTTGTCGAGCCGGTACTCGGTGATGCCTTCGACCTCGGTGACCGGTGTCGGTGCGGCCATCGCCGGTGCCAGCGGCACCAACGCCGCGAGGGCTGCCGACAGCAGCGTCGACGGCAGAGCCAGCCAGTGGCGGTTGCGGATGCTCAAGCGGATCTCCCTCGAAATGGCGCTCGACGATACCAGTTCTCCGGATCGGTAGCGGGGAGTACCCGATCGTGACCGGACGGTCGGCGTGGCGGGTCGGCGGTCACGCTCGAGGGGCCGACGCCAGGATCTTCCTCGAGCGTGCGAAATCGTTCGGAGATGCCGTGCTGCGGCATCGGGTCTCGGGCTCGATCGACTCCGCCGGAGAACGCTATCGTGCCCTGCTAGTCTAGAACAGTCTTCAATACGTCCGCCAACGCGAGAAGCTTCGGAGCCACCTCCTTTCGAAGCCTCGGCGCGGGCAGGGTGCTGATGGGCGCACCGCAGTTCAGGCTGCAGTGATACCGGCCGTGCCGGTCGTAGATCGGCACGGCAACGGTATGGTAGTCGGGGTGGAACATGCCCGCATTGACGATGAAGCCTCGCTCTTCATACTCGCTGAACGCGGACAGAAAGGCCTTGCGACAGGTTTTCCAGCGCGCCGAGTCGTCGCGTTCCAGCTCCGCGAGCATCGCCTCGCGCTCGTTCACCGGAACCCCCGCTAGATAGGCCCAACCGAGGCCCGATATCGCGATCGGGAACACGGACCCGCGCCGCAGGTTGGTCAGCAGCGGGTTGTCGCCGTGGCAGCGTTCGATCATCACCATGTGCAGGCCCTGGCGTGTTGCGAGGCCGCACGCTGCGCGGTAGCGGTCCGCCATTTCCTGCATGTGCGGTCGTGCGAGCTCGACTGCGTCCAGCCCGGCCAACGCCGAATAGCCGAGGCGCAGGACCGGCAGCCCGGGACGCATCCGGTCCGCGCCGGTTCTGATCAGCATGCCGAGCTCCAGCATCGTGTGACAGAGACGCCAGATCGTGGGCTGCGGCAGTCCCGTCAGCCTCGCCAGCTCGGAGCCTGACAGCTCCGGTGCTTCCGACGAGAAGCAGGCCAGAACCTGCAGGCCGCGTGCGAGGGCGGTGACGAACTGCCGGTCCGCGGCTGCGGGTTCGGCAATCTCGTCGGCGGGCGGAGTCGGGCTGGCCGCAGCAGCGACCCTCCGGTTGCGCGGAAGTCCTGGCATGGATATGATGATCGAGAAATCGCGAGTAGATTATTCGCACTGCGAATAATAGCCGCTATATCGAGGAGAAGCAATGGCGTTGCCGAAGAGGATTGCCATTCACGAGGTCGGCCCGCGCGAGGGCATGCAGATCGAGAAGAATCCGGTCGCCACCGCCGACAAGATCCGTCTCGTGGACATGCTGTCGGAGTGCAATTTCCCCGAGATCGAAGTCACGTCGTTCGTGAGCCCGAAATGGGTGCCGCAGATGGCCGATGCGGAGGAAGTGGTCGCCGGAATCAGGACGAGGCCCGGCACCGTCTACACCGGCATCTACCTGAACAGCCAGGGCATGGTGCGCGCGCTGAAGACGAAGAAGCTCACCGTGCTCGGCAAGTTGAGCGTCACCGCGAGCGAAGCATTCTCGAAGAAGAATACGAACCGCACGATATCGGAAACCCTGGCCGAATCCGAGCAACGAATCGCGGCGGCTCGCGAATGGAACGTCGATGTCACCGAGATCGGCGTGATGTCGGCCTTCGGCTGCAACTATCAGGGCGATATCGCGCCGGAGTCAGTGGTTTCGCTGATCGATCGGCTGGTCACCATCGCGCGCGAGCACGCCTTGCCGATCGAGCTGATCCAGCTGGCCGACACGATGGGTTGGGCGAATCCGCTGTCGATCCGCCATCTGGTGGGTATGGTCCAGGAGCGGTGGCCGGACTACCGGATCAACCTGCATCTGCACGATACGCGAGGGCTCGGTCTGGCGAACGCATTCGCTGCAATGGAGATGGGCGTGGATGACTTCGATTCCGCGGCGGCTGGCCTGGGCGGCTGTCCGTATGCCGGTTTCAAGGACGCGCCGGGAAACATCGTCACTGAGGACCTGGTGCATCTCTGCCAGGAGATCGGCGTGGAGACCGGGGTCGATCTCGACAAGCTCGTCGAAGCCTCGCGCGAGGCCGAGCGCATCGTCGGACACCCGCTGCCCGGCAAGGTCATGCGCGGCGGGGATCTATCCGGCTACCGACGCAAGATACGCGCCGCCGTCTGACGGCCGTGCAGTCCGCATAACCTGGAGGAGGCAATCGATGAAGACGTTCACCCGTTTGTTCGGCACGCTGGCGGCCGCAGCTTTGCTGTTCCCGTCGGCATGGGCCCAGGAGTATCCGTCCCGGCCGGTCAGTCTCGTTCACGGCCTTGCCGTCGGCGGGCAGACCGACCAGTCGCTGCGGGTCCTCGGAGACGCGCTGTCGAAGATCCTTCATGTGCCGTTCGTCGTGATGCCGAAGCCGGGTGCGGCTCAGACCATCGCGGCCTCGTTCATTGCCAATGCGCCGCCCGACGGCTACACGATCGGTCACTTCTATCAGGGCGCGTTCTCGACGACGCCGTTGATGCAGGACACGCCCTACAAGAGCGATGACCTGGTGCCGATCATCGCCTGGCAGATGTCCCCGCAGATGCTGATCGTGCGCAGCGACTCGCCGTATCGCAACCTCCAGGATCTGGTGGCCGCGGCGAAGACCGGGCCCGAGATCATGTTCGGCCATCTGGGCAAGGGATCGGTCACGTTCATGGCGCCGACCGTGTTCGCCAACGTCGCCGGGATCAAGCTCGGCGAAGTGCAGTTCAAGGGCGATTCGGACCTGATCACGGCGGTGATGGGCGGTCATATCCCGATGGCGTCGATCACGCAGGTTGCCGCTGCGCCGCTGATCGAATCCGGGAAGCTGCGAGCGCTCGTGGCCTTCGCGAAGGAACGGACCTCCGGATTCTCCGATGTGCCGACGTTCGAGGAGCAGGGCTTCAAGGTCCCGATCCAGGTCCCGGTCGGCATCATCTTCGCGCCCAAGGGCACGCCGCCGGCGATCGCAGGCAAGTTGCACGACGCGATCAAGCAGGTGATCAGCGACGAGAAGATGAAGGCCGAGTTCGCTCGCCTGAAGCAGCCGCTGTACTACCTCGACGGCAAGGCGGTCGGAGAATTGATCGCCAGTGAGCGCAAGGCCTACTACCCGATCCTGAAGGAAGCCGGTCTGGCCAAGTGAGGCGGGCCAGATGAGGCTGTCCGGCCAATCGAGTCGCGCGGCGGCGAAAGGATCTGCCGGGCCGAGGACGGCGTATCGCGCCGCCCGCATCATCGACGGCGTGTCGGATCGCCCGCTGCGGGGTCATGCGGTGGTGATCGAGGGCAGCCGAATCGTCGGCGTCGCCCCGGCAGCCGGGCTCGGCGTCGATCTGCCGGTCGTCGACCTCGGTGACTGCACGTTGCTTCCGGGTCTGATCGACAGCCACGTGCATCTGGTCGACGACGGCTCGCCGCGTCCGCGCGGGCTGGTCGAGACGGAATCGGCCGGCACGACCCTGCTGCGCGCGGCGCAGCGTGCCGCCGCGCATCTCCGGGCCGGCGTCACGGCGCTGCGCGACATGGGCGCTCCGTCCGGCACGATACCGACCCTGCGCGACGCGGTTCACGCCGGCATCGTCGACGGCCCGGCGATCGTCTGCTGCGATACCCAGTTGACGATCACCGGTGGCTACGGCCGAAAAGAGAATGTCCTCGGCGCCGAGGTCGACGGCGCCGACGGGATGCGCAGGGCGGTCCGCCGGTTGTTCAAGAACGGCGCCGATTTCGTCAAGCTGATGGCGAGCGGTCAGGTATCGAACGCGGGAGCCGGGCTCGAGGCGGCGCAGTTCACGCAGCCGGAGATGGACGCCGCGGTGGACGAAGCGCATCGGCTCGGCCGCACGGTCGCCGTGCACGCGGTCGGGCTGAAGTCCATTGAAACTTCGGTGAACGCCGGGGTCGACTGCATCGAACACGGCAACTTCCTGACCGATGCGCTTGCCGCCCGGATCGCAGAGCGTGGAATGTATCTCGTGCCGACGCTGCTGCCCTACCACGTGCTGGCCCATCCGCCGGAGGAACTGCGGTTGCCGGAATCGGTCCGGGCCAAGGCTGCGGTCGCCTGGGAAAAGTCGCTGAATGCGGTCCGGCTTGCCCGCGGCGCCGGGGTCCTCATCGGTGCCGGCACCGACGGCGGTGGCCCCTGCATCGCGCACGGTTCGCTCGCGCGTGAAATCGCGCTGCTTGCCCAAGCCGGCCTTTCCGCGATGGATGCGATCCGCTGCGCAACCCATGTCAACGCCCGGATTCTCGGCCTGGCCGACGTCGGGACGCTCGAGAGCGGCAAAGTCGCCGATGTGGTGGCGGTGGCGGGCGACCCGTTGCAGGACCTCGAGGCGCTCGGATCCGTGCAGATGGTCTTGAAGGCCGGGCGTGCGTTCGCGGTGATGTCCTCGATCCGCGAAGCCGATACCGACATCGGGCGCTATCTCGGCCATGAGCCCGCATTCACCTGTCGTTGCTGAGCCGCCACCTGCTGAGCGTCTACCACGAGATCCCGGCTCCATATGAAACCCCAACTCTACTTCGACGACATCGGCGTCGGCACCGAGATCCCGCCGATCAGCAAGGGACCGATGACCACGATGCATATCATGCGGTGGAGCGCCGCGATCGAGAATTGGCATCGCATCCACTACGACCAGGCGTTCGCGACCGGACATGAGCGGCTGCCCGACGTGATCGTCAACGGCTCCTGGAAGCAGCATGTGCTGGTACAGCTGATGAAAGACTGGGTCGGCCTGGAAGGCTGGCTCTGGAAGATCAAGTTCCAGTTCCGCGACAAGGACCTCCCTGGCGATACGATCACTGCCTGCGGCCGGGTCGAGAAGACGACCCGGCGCGGCGACCATGGCTACGTGGAGTGTTCGATCGCCCTGGTCAACCAGCGCGGCGTCGAATCGACGACCGGCGAGGCGATCGTCGTGCTGCCGGTCCGTGGCGGCGAGCCGCTTCCGTATCCGTTCGTGCCCGCTGCTGACTGATGATGCCGGATACGGTTGCCGATCTGCTCGACGAGGCCGCCGCACGCTTCGCGACCCGGGACGCGCTCCGCATCGGCAGCCGGAGCATCGGCTATCGCGAGCTGGCGCAGGCTGCGGATGCGCTGGCCAAGGGGTTGCTGGCGGCGGGTGTACGCCACGGCGAGCGCGTCGCCCTGTTGATGGGGAACCGGATCGAATGGGTGCTGGCGTTTCATGCAGTCGCACGGATCGGTGCCGTGCTGGTACCGCTCAGCACGCGCTTCAAGGCCGAAGAGGCGCGCGACATCCTCGGTCGGTGCAAGGCGTCGATGCTGATCCTGAACGATCACTTCGCGGACATCGACTTCGTTCGCCTGTTCGACGAGATCGCACCGGGGTTTCGAACCAGCGGCCACAGCGCGCAGCTGCCGGCGCTGAAGATCTGCGTCTGCCTCAGCCCGGGCGGGCAGGTGCATGCGGGCCTGACGGACTTCGCATCGCTGCATTCCGGCGGCGCCGGACTCGCCGACGGCGCGCTCGCCGCAGCGCGGGCCGAGGTCCGGCCGACGGATGCCTTCCTGATCCAATATACGTCGGGTACGACGGGTTTCCCGAAGGGCGTGGTGCTGTCGCAGCGCAACTTCGTGCGCACCGGCCGTGAGGTCGGTATCCGCCAGCAGTTGACGGATCAGGAACGCTTCTTCAGCCCCGCCCCGTACTTCCACGTGTCCGGCACGATGCATGCGCTGATCGCCCCGCTCGCCCACGGGTGCACGGTGCACTCGGTCGAAAAGTACGAGCTCGAGGCGGTCCTGGACATGATTTGTCATCACCGCTGCACCGTGTATCACGGCTTCAATTTCTTCAAGGACTACTTCGCACGGGGTCAGTCGTTCGCCGGCCGTTACGATCTCGGCGTGCTGCAGCGGGCGTGGACTACCGGGACGGCAGTGGACATGGCCAACATCGGCGCACTCGGCATTCGGGCCTGCAACCTCTACGGCCTCAGCGAAACGACCGGCTGCGCAACGATCTGCTCGGCGGAGGAGCCGGAGGCGGTGCGGACGCGAACCGTCGGAAAGCCGCTGCCGGGCGTCGAGATCTGCATCCGGGACCGCGATGGTTCGGGCCGCGAGCTGGGCCCGGACGAGGAAGGCGAGATTCTCATCCGCGGCTGGAACCTGGCCAGCGGCTACTACGACGATCCGCAAGAGACTCTGGCCGCGTTCGATTCTCGGGGCTGGTTCCATAGTGGCGATCTCGGAAGCCTCGATGCCGACGGCCGTCTGCGCTTTCTCGGCCGGCTGAAGGACATCATCCGCGTAGGCGGCGAGAACCTGTCGCCGCTCGAGGTCGAGAACCTGCTGCGTCGTCACGCCGAGGTTGCCGACGCGTGCGTGGTCGGCGTGCCGGACGAACGCCTGGGCGAAGTCTGCATGGCGTTCGTTCAGCTGCGACCGGGATCGAGCGTGCCGGCCGCCGAGATCATTTCATTCTGCCGCGAGCGCATCGCCAGTTACAAGGTACCCCGGCATGTGCATTTCGTCGACAGCTTCCCGATGACCGGCAACAACAAGATTCGTCGCGTCGAAGTGAAGGAACTCGCAAGGAGAAGTGCCGTTGTCTGAACCACACTATGTCACGGAGGCGGTGCGTGCGCTGATCGGTGTCGAGTCGGTGCCGCAGGTCGCCTGCGACGCGGTCGAGCCCGGCAGCATCCGGCGGATGAGCCAGGCGATCATGGACGACGACCCGCTGTTCTGGGACGATGCGCATGCGCGCGCGACCCGCTACGGCGGCACGACGGCGCCGCCGCTGTTTCCGGTGCATATGTTCCAGCGTGCGCCCGGCGCTCCGGATCCGCTCGAACGCGCCTGGGTCGATCCGGACTACGACGGCACCAAGGGCGCGACCGGTCTGTTCGCCTTGCCGGAGATTCCGATCCCGCTGAAGCGGCTGCTCAACGCCGGCGTCGAGGTCGAGTTCCTGCGATATGCAGCGCCGGGCGAAAGGGTGACCGTCGTCAACCGCTATGCCGATATCTTCCAGAAGCAGGGAAAAAACGGCCCGATGGTCTTCGTGGTCATCGAGCGGCGATTCGAGAACGACCGGCACGAACGGCTGCTGACCTATACGCAAACCCTGGTGTACTTGTGATCCAGTTCGAGCTGCCCGCCGAGTACGACGATTTCCGCAAGACCGCGCGCGACTTCGCGCGCAAGGAGATCGCCCCGCTGGTGGCAGAAGCCGAGGAGCAGGAGACGTATCCGAGGCCGCTGCTGCGCCGGATGGGCGAGCTCGGCCTGCTCTGCCTCACGGTGCCCGAGCAGTACGGCGGTCCCGGCGGCGACATCTTCTCGCAGTGCATCTTCACCGAGGAGGTCGGCTACGTCTCGCTCGGCATCGCGATCGGAACGATGGTCCACGCCGCCTACGCCGCGACGCTCCTGCTGGAATGCGGTACCGAGCAGCAGAAGCAGCGCTACCTGCCGCCGGCCTGCCGGGGCGAGGAGGCCTGGGCGTTCGCTGCGACGGAAGCCGAGGCCGGATCCGACCGCAGCCGGATCCAGACCACCCTCAGCGATGCCGGCGACGATTTCGTGCTGAACGGGACCAAGACCTTCATTACCAATTCGACCATCGCCGACTACTTGATCGTCGAGGGCTACACCGACAGGTCGAAAGGGATGGCGGGCCTGTCGCTGGTGATCGTTCCGCGAAGCACGCCGGGTTTGACGGTGCGAAAGCTCAGCAAGGCAGGGATCCGCTGCTCCGAGATCGCCGAGCTCACCTTCAGCGAATGCAGAGTGTCGAAGCGGAATCAGCTCGGTGTCTCCGGCGAAGCGTTCGAGAAGGTCAGACGCATCCGGACCGCGAGCTGGCTGCTGGTGGGGGCCCGCGCGCTCGGCGTCTCGCGAGCCGCATTCGATGCGGCGTTGGACCACGCGAAGACGCGCGTCCAGTTCGGCCGTCCGATCGGGCACTACCAGGCCAACAGCTTTCGGCTCGCGGAGATGGCCATGGACATCGATGCGGCGCGGCTGCTGATGCTGAGGGCCGCAGCGCTGCACCACCAGGGGCGCTCCTGCTTCCAGGAGGCCGCGATGGTGAAGCTGTTTGCATCCGAGATGGCGGTCCGCATCACGAATCAGGCCCTGCAGATGCACGGCGCGTCGGGCTACATGATGGATTCGCCGTTGCAGCGCTATTTCCGCGATGCGCGCATGCTGACCATCAGCGAGGGATCGTCCGAGATCCAGCACATCAACCTGGCGCGCGGGCTCGGGCTCAGAGCCGACGACTACTACGCCTGAACCGACGGTACAACAGGCCTGAATCGACGGAGACGTTCGAGACGGCCGAAACGATGCTCGACCTGAGCGGCTCGCCGGAACGACGCATAGGCCGGTAACTGCCATCGGTACCGCGCTTTGCGCCGCCCATCGGGTATCGTGGCGATCGAGCCACGGTCGCGGCTTACGCTGCGGCGATGGTCGGCATCGTTTCTTCGGATCGTATCGGACCGCCGCTCGCGGCCGGCACATTCGGATTGCTGTTGAGTGCCGCGCTGCTCGCCGGCTGCGGCGGCGGTGGCGAGTCGGCCGCCGCACCGTCGGCATCGGCAGGTAGCGCCGGCGGCGCCGGTGGCGTGTCCGACCTCGCCACATCCGCGGTCGCCGCCGCGGGCATGGATACCGGAGCAGGCACCGGGACCGCAGGCGCAACCGCGACGCTGAAGACCGACGCGGTGCTGGCGCAGATCAACGCCGTGCGTGCCGCCGGCCGCAGTTGCGGCGCGATCGTGTTTGCGTCGGCGGGCCCGCTGGCAGCCAACGGCGAGGTCGAAACGGCCGCCGACGATCACACCGACTGGATGCAGGCGAACCGGACGATGAGCCATACCGGCGCCGGCGGTTCGTCGGCCGGCACGCGATTGACCGACGCCGGCTACCGGTGGTCCGGCGTCGGCGAGAACGTCGCGACCGGCCAATCGTCTGCCGAGGCGGTGATCGCGGCCTGGCTGGCGAGCCCCGACCATTGCGCCAACATCATGTCGGCGACGTTCGTCGACGTCGGCTTCGCGTTCCTGCCGGCCGCCGGCGGCGCCGGCAGCTACGCGACGATGGTGCTGGCGCGGCCGCGCTGACCGCGCCGCTGGCAACCGAGCCGGCTACATCACCGCGCCGAGATACCAGGGCACGAACTCCTCGTTGCCCATCCCGAGCGCTTCGCTCTTGCTCTTCTGGCCGGAGGCGGTCGCGAGCATCAGCTGGAAGATCTGCCGGCCTTTCTCGGCGACGGTGGCCGTGCCTTCGACGATGTCGCCGCAGTTGATGTCCATGTCCTCGCTCATCCGCTCGTAGAGCGGCGTGTTGGTCGCGAGCTTCAGCGACGGGGACGGCTTGCAGCCGTAGACCGAGCCGCGGCCGGTCGTGAAGCAGATCAGGTTGGCGCCGCCGGCGACCTGGCCGGTCGCGGAGACCGGATCGTAGCCGGGCGTGTCCATGAAGACCATGCCCTTGGCCGTGACCGGCTCGGCGTACTGGAACACGTCGACCAGGTTTGTGGTGCCGGCCTTGGCGACGGCGCCGAGCGACTTCTCGAGGATGGTCGTCAGGCCGCCGGCCTTGTTGCCGGGCGACGGGTTGTTGTCCATGCTGCCTTCGTTGCGTTCGGTGTAGCCCTCCCACCAGCGGATCCGCTCGATCAGCTTGGCGGCGACGGCGGCAGAGACCGCGCGCCGCGTCAGCAGATGCTCGGCGCCGTAGATCTCGGGTGTTTCCGAGAGGATCACGGTGCCGCCGTGCGCGACCACCAGGTCACAGGCGGCGCCGAGTGCCGGGTTTGCCGAGATCCCCGAGTAGCCGTCGGAGCCGCCGCATTGCAGCCCGACCATCAGGTGCGACGCCGGCACCGGCTGGCGCTGCAGCCGGTTGGCCGCCGGCAGCATCGATTCGACCGCCGCGATGCCGGCCTCGACGGTCTTGCGGCTGCCGCCCGAGGACTGGATCACCAGCGGCTTCAGCAGCGCATTCTCGTCGAGCCCCTGCGCCTGGAACAAGGCGTCCATCTGGTTGGCCTCGCAGCCGAGGCCGATGATGACGACGCCGGCGAAGTTCGGATGGCGGACGTAGCCGGCGATGGTCCGGCGCAGCACGTCCATGCCCTTGCCGTTGCTGTCCATGCCGCAGCCGACGCTGTGGGTGATCGGCACGACGCCGTCGACGTTCGGGAAGGCGGCGAGCCGCTCGGGCGTGAAGTGCGCGGCGACGTATTTCGAGACGCTCGCCGAACAGTTGACCGTCGAGATCACGCCGATGTAGTTGCGGGTCGCGACCCGGCCGTCGGGCCGGACATAGCCGTCGAAGCGTGCCTGCGGCTCGACCCGCGGCTGCGGCTTGACGTCGACGCCGATCGCGTAGTCGCGATCGAAGCCGTCGAACACCAGGTTGTGGGTATGGACGTGGCGGCCCGGCGCGATGTCCTCGCGCGCGAAGCCGATGATCTGGTCGTAGCGGCGCACCGGCTGGCCGCGGGCGACGGCGCGGACCGAGACCTTGTGACCCGGCGGGATCGGGTCGAGACAGGTGACGTTCTCTTCCTCGATCCGGGCACCGGCGGCGAGCGGCCTGGCGGCGATCACGACGTCGTCGGCGGCGTTGAGGCGGAGGATCGATTTGCGGATCAGCGAGACGGTGGTCATGGTGGGCTCGGTGTGGCTCGCCACGCGGCTGCGCGGCCATGCGGAGGGTGCGAAGAGCGTGCCGACGGCAGCGCTCGCCTGCGTCGGAATTCTAGTCGTGGGGGCCGCCCGCCGGTGCGTCGCGGCCGCGCCCGCTGCCGCGCACACGCCGAGGTCCGTACAATGGCCCGGCGCCGCGCTGCCGGCGTGCCCCGTCGCGGCCGGCCGGGGCGCCGCCGCGGGGCCGCGGTTCGGCGCCGCGCCGCGGGGGCCGTTCCGCCTGATCCATCGTCTGCCAGCGAGTCGCATCGATGCCCGTCGTCACCGATCTGTTCTCCTATCCGATCAAGTCGTGCGGCGGCGTGCGGCTCGACGCCGCCGACCTCTGGGAAACCGGGCTCTACCTCGACCGTTTCTGGATGGTCGTCGACGGCGACGGCCGGTTCGTCTCGCAGCGGACCGAGCCGCGGCTCGCGCTGGTGTCGACCGCGCTGCGCTTCGAAAGCGTGCAGATCCGCGCGCCCGGCATGCTGCGGCTCGACATTCCGGTCGGCGGCTTCGACTACGCGCCGGCGGCGCGGCTGCAGGTCACGGTGTTCGACGACACGATCGACGCCTTCGCCGAGAACACGCTGGTCAACACCTGGTTCAGCAACTACCTCGGCAAGCCGGTCCGGCTGGTGCGGATCGATCCGGACTTCCGGCGCGTCTGCAATCGGAAATGGACCGGTGACGACGAGGCGATCACGCAGTTCGCCGACGCATTCCCGCTGCTGGTCGCGTCCCGCGCGTCGCTCGCCGACCTGAACCGGCGGATCGTCGCGCGCGGCGGCGCCGAACTGCCGATGGACCGGTTCCGGCCGAACGTCGTGATCGACGGCGACGAGCCCTTCGAGGAAGACCACCTCGGCACGCTCGCGGGGCCCGACTACACGCTGCGGCTGGTCAAGCCGTGCGCCCGCTGCCCGATCCCGACGATCGACCAGCAGACCGCCGAGCCCGGCACCGAACCGACCGACACGCTGGTGACCTACCGTCACGACGCCCGCGTCGACGGCGTGACCTTCGGCATGAACGCGATCGTGATCCGCGGCGCCGACGAAGCGACGATCAAGGTCGGCGACCCGTTGACCGCCGAGATCCGGTTCGATTGAAAACGGTGCCGAATTGGCTTGGCCGGACCGGCGCCGGCGTGCCGAGCGGGGCGCCGGCGCGGTGATTGCAGGCGCCGGTGGCTCGGGCGCCGATGGCTCAGGCGCCGGTGGCTCAGGCGGTGGCGCCGGGTTGCGGGCGGCGTGCGACCGGGCCGGTTTGCCGCTCGACCGCGGCCCGGGTCGATGCCAGCAGGCCGGCCGCGAACAACGCCTCGCAGAGCACGAACAACGGCCCGATCAGGAGCCCGACGACATCGTCGAAGAATGCCGGCTTGCGGCCCTCGAAGACATGACCGATCGCCTGGATGATCCAGCCGACGACGAAGCAGCCGAGGCCCCAGCCGAGCCAGCCGGACGTCGACCGCGCGGCGAGCGGCGCCGCGGCGAGCAGCATGACCAGCAGGATGGCGGTCATCAGCGCGCCGGTTCCGCGATGCAGCACCAGGTAGTAGAGCGCTGCCAGCGCGGCGATCAACAGCGCCGGCGACACCGGCAGGCCGCCAAGCGAGCCGAGCACCGGCCGCGACAGCAGCACGATCACGGCGAACAGGATCATCGGCACGCCGACGAAGTGGGTCGCGATATTGCGCGGGTCGCGATGATAGGCGGCGTACTGGCCGAGTTGCTGTTCGAAGCTCTTCACCGGTGCGCCTCCACGGGAGGTTCGAGCTTATGCCAGCGGCGACTCCGGTGCAACGGCGACGCCCGGGGGGCCGGCGCCCATCGCAGGAAGCCCAGCGATGAGCGGCCCCGGTGACCTGCCGGCGCTGCTGCTCGGCCAGTTCTCGGCCGAGCAGTGGGCGCTGATGCTCGCGATCGGCCTGATCTCCGGGCTGGTCCACGGCTTCGTCGGCATCGGCTTCCCGCTGATCGCGACACCGCTGTTCGCGCTGCTGTTCGATTTCCAGCAGGCGGTGATCCTGCTGGTGCTGCCGACGCTGGTGATGGTCGGCTGCACCTTCGTCGCATTCGGCCGCGTGCTCGATCCGCGCGCGGCGCTGCGCCGCTACTGGCCGCTGCTGCCGATGTTGCCGCTCGGCATCGTGGCCGGAACTCGGGCGCTGTTCGTGTTCGATCCGCGGCTGCTGATGCTGATGCTGGCGGCGGTGATCGTCGCGTTCCTGATCGTCGACCGGCGCCGGCGCGGCGCGGTCGGCGTGATCGATCGCCACGCGACCGGCTTCGCGTTCCCGTTCGGCTTCCTGGCCGGCTTCTGCGAAGGCACGGTCAATGTCTCGGGGCCGATGCTGCTGATCTACTTCCTGCTGCTCGACCTCGAGGCGACCGTGATCATCGCGGCGATGAACTATCTGTTCCTGATCGGCAAGGTCGTCCAGTCGGGCACGCTGCTGGCGCACGGCGCGTTCGATGCGGCGGTCTGGCAGGCCGCGCTGCCGCTGTCGCTGGCCGGCGCGGCGACCTTCTTCATCGGCGTCCGGCTGCGCGGCCGGGTCGATCCGTCCCGCTATCGCGGCTGGCTGAAGGCGACGCTGGCGGTGATGGCGTTGCTGCTGATGGTGCGGGTGGCGAGGTAGGCGCGCTGCGGCGCGGTTGCCGGTGCGGTAATGGCGCGGTTAGGCGCGGTTATGGCGCGGCCCCGGCCCGGGCCGCAGGCGCCGCGCCCCGGATCGCCGCCGGGGTGACCGTAGCGATGCCGGTGCCGCGTCGCAGCGCCAGCGTGTGCCGGACCACCGCGACCTCCATCGACCGGGCGAGCGCTCCGGCCAGGCAGCGATAGCTGTTGTCGGTCATGTGCAGCTGGTCCTTGTCGACCATGTCGGCGTAGCCGTCGCCGAGCCGCACCGCCCACGCCTTCATCAGCCGGTAGCGATGGAACAGTGCCGAACCGGTCGCTGCGGCGATCCGCTGCATCATCTTCAGGATCTCGTCGCGGCGCTCGACGCGGTCGATCCGCGGCGCATGCTGCAGATCCATCAGCACCACGTCGGCGCCGGCCGCCTTGATCCGGGCAATCGTCGCGGTGGCGGCCGCTTCCATCGCGTCGATCGGGGTCCCGCGCATCAGGCCGTTGGAGCCGAACTGGAAGATCACCAGATCGGGTTTCTGCGCCAGCACGTCACGGTCGAGCCGTGCCTGCATGTCGGCGACTTCCTGGCCGTTGACGCCGACGTTGACGACGTCGATGTCGCGGCCCGGAAAGCGGCGCAGCAGGTCGATCTCGAGCTGGCTCGGATAGCTGTTGGCGCTCGACGTGGCGCCGGCGCCGGCGGTCGACGACGAACCGATCGCGACGATCTTCAGCGCCTGCCGGCGGCCGAGCTCCTCGCTGAAGCGCGGCAGCTCGCCGTCGAGCAGCACGGCCTGGCCGGAACCCGGACAGGTCGCCATCGCCGGCGCATCGGCCATTGCCGGGAAGTCGGGCACCGCCGGCACATCGGACGCCGCCGGGGTACCGGACGTCGCCGGGGTACCGGACGTCGCCGGGGTACCGGACGTCGCCGGGCCGACCGCCGCCGGGCCGACGATCGGCGAGCCGCCGGTCGCGGTGGCCGATACCGCGACCGGCGCCGCCACCGGCACGACGGCCGGCGGCGATTCCGGCGAGGCGGCGAGGGCGCTGAAGGCGGTGAAAGTTGCCGCTGCGAGCAGGATGCCGCGGGCGGAGGTCAAAACACGAGTGCCGAACCGAACGTTCGTGTCGATCATCGAAGTGAATGTGGTTATCGCGGCGGCGCGGGTCGAGTGCTATGGACACCGGCCGCGATCAGGCGGGACAGTTGGTAGGCAAGGCAATCCTGGATGAACTCGAACGATCGTTGCTGGACTTCCCGGCTCGCCGAGTCGAGGTCGATCGCCCCGGCGGATTCCCAATATTCGATCATCTGGTACCGCCGAAGCAACGGCACGTTCCGCATGCCGGCAATCCGGCGCAAATAGCGGCGGTACTCGTCGGTACGGTACAACGCTTCGAACTGGGGGTGGTACTGGATGTCGATCAGGATCGTATCGATTCCTCGTTGCTGCAGTGCATCAAGGCCCTGCTTGAGATCCTGGCCGAACCGATAGGTCGCGTGACCGCGCCGGGCATCGGCGCGCCCGACCTGCCAGACGACCAGCGCCGGTTTCAGCGGCAGCACCTGTCGCTGGATCAGGCCCGCCAGCTCGCCGACCGAGCCGCGCAACTGGCCGATGGTCTCGACGTTGATGGTCCGGCCGTCGAGCGCCGGCCCGAGGTCGCTCGCGAGCCGTGCCTGCAACCGGGCCGGGTAGCCGATGACCCCATCGACGTTTTTGGCGCCGCTGGCCTGCGGGCCGAGCACCACGATGGTCTTCGGCGACGATCCGTTGGTCAGCGTCTTGGCGAGACCTTGCAGCGGCTCGTCGGCCGGGTCGAGCTCGGCCGGCACCGCACAGCGCTGAGCATCGTCGGCCGCCGAGGCCCGGGCCGCCGCCGGCAGGACCGCGAGCAGACCGGCGATCCCGACGGCGAGCCAGCGGGCCGGCGAACCGGCCCTCGTCCTCGAACGGGCGGGGGGCGACAACCAACTCGTCATCGTGTCTCCTGCGGACCCTCTCCGGCGGACGCGGCGAGCGCGCGGCGTCCCTCGCCGCGGCGATACCAGGTGAGCTGGTAGGCCAGCGCCGACAACAACGCCAGGCCGCCGACGATCACCGCGATCTGCATCGTAATCCCTCGTCCGAACTGAACCAGCACGAAATGGGCGACGAACGACAGCGAGATGCTGACGCAGAAGATGTATAGCGCGTGCTGGCCGCAACGGATGATCGGCTCGACGAACGGCCAGTTCAGGACGGGTGAGCGTTCCGGGATCAAGTAGGCTGCCAGATACGCCGCGGCGAGGAAATGCAGCACCCGGGCGATGCCGAGGTTGTTCTTGTCGATCGGGTAGAGCCAGGGGCCGACGTGGACTTCGACCCAGTCGTTGAGCGGCCCGTACCGCCAGCTGATGGTGATGAACAGCGCGAACAGCAGCATCGCGACCGCGACGGCGCCGAGCCACGGCCGCCAGCGCAGCAGCGGCGCGTCATGGTCCCGGGCGCCGGCGCACAGCATGCCGATGACGAACAGCAGCTGCCAGCCGAGCGGATTGAACAGCCAGGTATCGCCGCCTTCGTAGATCGGCAGCGCCCAGTGCCAGGCCTGCACGCCGAGCCACAGCGCCGCCGACAGCGCGAACACGACCAGCGGCCAGCGGACCGCGGCCCACAGCATCGGCGGCAGCATCAGCAGCAGCGCCATGTAGAGCGGCAGCACGTCGAGATTGACCGGCCGGTAGTGCAGCAGCAGCGCGCGGATCATCGACTGCTGCGGATTGTCGTAGAAGATGTTGACGTTCAGCTCGTCGATGAACGACGCGTTGTCGAACCGGTTGGCGACCCAGGTGATCTGCGCGATGAAGAAGACGAACAGCAGGATGTGCGCGGCGTAGAGCTGCCAGCAGCGCTTGAGCACCTGGAAGCTCATGAACACGAAGCCGCGCTTGGCGAGCGACTGGCCGTAGACGATCGCGGCGGTGTAGCCGGAAATGAAGACGAAGATCTCGGTCGCGTCGGAAAAGCCGAAGTTGCGGAAGGTCAGGTCGGCGATCGTGCTCGACGGCACGTGGTCGATGAAGATGAACCACAGCGCCAGGCCGCGGAAGAAATCGAGCCGCAGATCGCGGCGAGTGGGGGCGGTCGGCATCGCTGTCCGGGGTCGTGCAGGCGGCAGCAGTCGGCGCCGCGGATGTGCGACGCTGCCATCGCCGCCATTCTAGTGTCGGGTCCTGGATCGCGTGCGGTACGGGGCACGTCGGCGCCGGGTGATTTGGTAGCATCGCGCCCGACGAGCGGCCGCCGGCCGCCGCGGCGCGCCCGGCGGCGGCGCACAGCGAAGGGCAGGGGCGGAGATGACCAAGCGGCTGGACGGCAAGCGGATCCTGGTGACAGCAGCGGGGCAGGGCATCGGTCGCGCCAGCGCGCTCGCGATGGCCGAGGCCGGCGGGCAGGTGCTCGCGACCGACCTCGACGCGGGACTGCTGAAGAGCTACCAGGGGGTCGCCGGCATCACGACCCAGCGGCTCGACGTGCTCGACGATGCTGCGATCGAGCAGACGATCACCGGCATGGACCGGATCGACGTGCTGTTCAACTGCGCCGGCTACGTCCACCAGGGCAGCATCTTCGAGACCGACGACAAGCAGTGGGACTTCAGCTTCGCGCTGAACGTCCGCGCGATGTGGCAGACGATGCGCGTCGCGCTGCCGCGGATGCTCGCGGCTGGCGGCGGCTCGATCATCAACGTCGCGTCGGTCTGCTCGAGCACCAAGGGCCTTCCGAACCGGTTCCTCTACGGCACCACCAAGGCAGCGGTGATCGGCATGACCAAGTCGGTCGCGGCCGATTTCGTCGCCAAGGGCATCCGTTGCAACGCGGTCTGCCCCGGCACCGTCGATACGCCGAGCCTGCACGAGCGGATCGCGGCGTTCGGCGACCCCGAGGAAGGCCGCAAGATGTTCCTGGCGCGGCAGCCGACCGGCAAGCTCGCGACGCCCGAGGAAATCGCGCCGATCGTGGTGTTCCTCGCCAGCGACGAGTCGCGCTTCGCGACCGGCCAGGCGTTCAACATCGACGGCGGCATCACGATCTGATCCGGCCGCGGCCGTCGGCCGGGGCCGGCCGACGGCGCACTTTCTATTTCTCTCGATCGACACACAAGGACGGCGAATGAAACTGGTACGGTATGGCAAGCCCGGCAAGGAAAAGCCCGGGCTGATCGATGCGGACGGCGTGTTGCGCGACCTGTCCGGCGTGGTCAAGGACATCGACGGCGCGACGCTGTCGCCCAAGTCGCTGGCCAAGCTCGGCAAGATCAAGCCGGCGAAGCTGCCGGCGGTCCGCGGCAAGCCGCGGTTCGGCCCGCCGCTGACCGGCGCCAGCAAGTTCGTCGCGATCGGCCTGAACTACCTGGACCATGCCGTTGAAACCGGCTCGCCGGTGCCGAAGGAACCGATCGTCTTCATGAAGACGCTGTCGTGCATCCAGGGCCCGGACGACGACATCATGCTGCCGAGGAACTCGGTCAAGACCGACTGGGAAGTCGAGCTCGGCATCGTGATCGGCACTCGCGCGCGCTATGTCTCGAAGCGCGAAGCGCTGTCGTACGTCGCCGGCTACGTGCTGGTCAACGACGTCTCCGAGCGCGAGTACCAGCTCGAGCGCGGCGGCGTCTGGGACAAGGGCAAGGGTTGCGACACGTTCGGCCCGATCGGTCCGTGGGTCCTGACCGCCGATGAAGTGCCGAAGCCGCAGACGCTGGGCATGTGGCTCGACGTCAACGGCGCGCGCAAGCAGACCGGCAACACCAAGACGATGATCTTCGACTGCGCGACGCTGGTCTCGTATGTCAGCGAATTCATGACGCTGAACCCGGGCGACATCATCACTACCGGCACGCCGCCGGGCGTCGGCGCGGGCATCAAGCCGACGCCGCAGTTCCTGAAGGCCGGCGACACGCTGGCGCTCGGCATCGACGGGCTCGGCGAGCAGCACGCCAAGGTCGTCAAGTTCAAGAAGTAGCTCGACGAGCAGCAGCGCCAGCGGCCACGACGCGCCGGAGTACGACTCGGCGCGGCCGGCGCTGTTTGACGTGCAGCGCCTGTATCGGTTCCTCGCCCGGAAGAACCTCGATGCGGCCAGACGCGCTGTCAAGGCGATGCGTGAAGCGGTGAAGGTGCTGGCGCTCCAGCCCGGCATCGGCCGTCCGATCGAGGATCTGCCCGAAGAATTTCGGCAATGGGTGATCGACTTCGGCGACAGCGGCTATGCGGCGCACTATCGCATCGGTGTGGATGGGATCACGATCCTCGTCGTGCGCCACCAGCAGGAGGTCGGTTTCTGATCGCCGGGCTTTACGCAACTTTACCTTTGCTTCAACGTCGCTTGACCGGCCGGGTTCAGGATGGCGTCACTGGCTCGATCGTGAGCCTGACAGGAGCAACATGATGGGATACAAGAAATGGCTGGCCGCGGCGGCGTTGTCGGCGACGGCGTTGGCGGCGTGGGCGCAGAGCGGCGGTCCGGATCTCGGTCCGGGCGCCTTCGGCATGGGCCCTGGCGGCCCCGGCGGACATGGCTGGCACGGTCGCGGTCCGGGCGGCCCGCATGCGATGGATCCGGAGCGGGTCAACGCCCGGATCGACCGGATGGCCGAGCGGCTGGTCAAATCGATCGACGGCACGCCGGAGCAGCGCGACCGGATCAGCGGCATCGCCAAACAGGCGGCGACCGACCTGCAGGCGCTGCGCAAACAGAGCGGTGACCTGCGGCGCCAGGGCCTCGATCTGCTGAAGGCGCCGAGCATCGATCGCGCTGCGATCGAGGCGTTGCGCAGCCAGCAGATGGCGGTCGCCGACGCGATGTCGAAGCGCGCTGCCACGGCGTTCGCCGACACCGCCGAGGTGCTGACGCCGGACCAGCGCGCCAAGCTGGCCGAGCGCTGGACGTCGCGGCGCGGCCACCGCGGCCATCGCGGCTGAGCGGTGACGGGCGGCGGGCCGAGACGCTGATGCAGCCCGGCGCCGGCGCCCGAATCCTGCTGATCGACGACGACGCGCGGCTGGCCGACATGGTCGGCCGCTACCTGTCGCAATCGGGGTTCGCGCTCATGCACCGGCCGGACGCCCGCTCGGGGCTCGCCGCGCTGACCGCGGCGGGCCCCGAGCGGGCGTCCGGAGCGGCGTTCGAAGTGCCGGCGCTGATCCTGCTCGACCTGATGCTGCCCGATGCCGATGGCCTCGACGTCTGCCGGGACATCCGGCACCTGCCGGGCCCGGTGGCGGCGACGCCGATCCTGATGCTGACCGCGCGCGGCGAGATCACCGACCGGGTCGTCGGCCTCGAGCTCGGCGCCGACGACTACCTGCCGAAGCCGTTCGAGCCGCGCGAGCTGCTGGCGCGGGTCCGGGCGCTGCTGCGGCGGTCCGGGCTGACGGCAGCCGCGGCCGGCGCAGGCGGGGCTGCCGGGACCGCGTCGGCTGCGGTCGGGGCTCCGGCGGGAGCGGCGGGTGCTTCGGCCGGAGCGGGCGCTGCAGCGGCGGGGGCTGCGACCGCCGGCGCTGCCGCGGATGCCGGCAGCGCCGGGTCGCGCCCGGGTTCGCCGCGGCTGGTGTTCGGCCGCCTCGAGATCGACCCCGATGCCCGCCAGGTCCGACTCGACGGCAACCTGCGTCCGCTGACCGCCTATCAGTTCGACCTGCTGGTCGCGCTGGCGCACCACGCCGGCCGGGTGATGTCGCGGGAACGGTTGATGGATCTGGTCAAGGGCGAGACGCTCGAGGCGTTCGACCGCTCGATCGACGTGCACGTCGGCAAGATCCGGCAGATGATCGAGGACGACCCGAAGCAGCCACGGCGGCTGTTGACGGTGCGCGGCGCCGGCTACGTGCTGGCCCGAGAGCAGCGCTGACGCGGCGATGGCCCGGCGATGACCCGGCGGCTGTCGATCACGATCTTCCTGGCGGTGCTCGGCAGCCTGGTGCTGTTCGCCGCGGCCGCGGCGACGGTCTGGTGGTGGAACGTCGATTCATATCGCGACCGGTTCGAGCAGCGGCTCGCCGGCGAGCTGGCCGCCGGGTTCCAGGAGCCCGGCAGCGACGGCGTCGACGCGCTGCCGCGGTCCGTCGAAAGCTGGC
>JBFWQR010000074.1:0-35824 GCA_050249335.1 Lautropia sp. | reverse complement strand
TACCAGGTGGCCGACCAGCCGCGCAGCGGGAACGTCAGGCCACCGTCGGGCCCCTGGAAGCTCAGCACGACGATCGTGATCACCGGCCCGTACATGAACAGCAGGAACAGGCCGAAGAACGCCGCCAGCGGCCAGAACCCCGGCGCCCGCTGGCCGGGCCGGCGCAGCGCCGGCGCCGACGGCGGCACCGCGCGACTGTGGATGCCGTCCGGCTCGTCGGCCACGGTCGCACCGGCAGCGACCGCCGCGGCAGTCAGCGGGATTCCGGAAGCCATCGGCTGGCAGCCCTCCGGGATCGTGAATTGCACCGGGTCGCGCAGCAATCCCATGCGTGCCTCGTCACAGCTCGCGGCGCAGGTCGACCATCCGGGTCAGCGCCCAGATGATCATCAGCACGATCGCCAGCAGGATCACCGCGTTCGCCGCCGCCAGCGGGAACTGCAGGTACGAAGTCTGCACCTGGATGATCTTGCCGACCGATGCGATCTGCTGGCCGCCCATCACGCCGACCGTCACGAAGTCGCCCATCACGATGGTGATGACGAAGATCGAGCCGATCACGATGCCGGTCTTCGACAGCGGCACGATCACGTTCCAGAGCGTCTGCCAGGCCGAGGCGCCAGCGTCGTCGGCCGCCTCGAGCAGCGAGCGATCGATCCGCATCATCGAGTTGAAGATCGGCACGATCATGAACATCGTGTAGAGGTGGATGAACGCCAGCACCACCGAGAAATTGCTGAACAGCAGCCACTCGACCGGCTGGTCGACCAGCCCGGTCCCGAGCAGCGCCTGGTTGACCAGTCCGTTGCGGCCGAGCAGCGGCACCCACGAGATCATCCGGATCACGTTCGAGGTCCAGAACGGAATCGTGCAAAGGATGAACAGCACCGTCTGCACCGTCGTCGAACGGACATGGAACGCCAGGAAGTACGCGACCGTGAAGCCGATCACCAAGGTCGCCAGCCAGACCAGCAGGCAGAGACGAAACGTCGACAGATAGGTCTTGAAAGTCGTGCACAACTCCTCGCCGCTGGCGCAGCCGTCGAAGATGTTCAGGTAGTTGTCGAACGTGAAGCCGGGGATCAGCTCGTACTCGTTGAACCGCCAGAAGCTGACCATCAGCACCAACGCCAGCGGGATCAGGAAGAACAGCCCGAACACCAGCGCCAGCGGCGCCGCCTGCAGCCAGGCCGCCGGCCCGCCGCGCAGCGCCGCCGCTTCCGCAGTCGTGGTATTCACCCCTGTTCCGTTCATCCCGAGAACCGTCGACCCATTCCCCGGCCCGAAGTTCGATCCGCCCTCTCGTCACCGTCCAACGGTGCCGCTCTCGCGCCTATACCGGCGACCGAGGCCGGCACCTGTTGCCGCACACCCAGCGGGGGTCGCGGATCCGGCTTCGCCGGTCCGCTGACGCCGCCCCCAGTGGGGGGAGGACCCCGAAGGGGGCCAACGGGGGCGTCCTCTACGCAGCCACGAACTCATTCCACTTCTGGACCATATAGTTGTTCTCGTCCATCACCGCGTTCCAGCAGGCGATACCGCCCATCCGCTGTTCGTACGAACCGCCGTCGCGGACCTTGCCGGCCTTTTCCAGCACGTCGCCGTTCGGCGACTTGATGTCCTTCTCGGCCGGCTTGCCTTCCATCCAGTAGGCCCATTCGTACGGCTCCATCTTCGCCTTCGCGGTCTCCAGCACCGCGCTGTAGTAGCCCTGGCGGTTCAGGTAGGCGCCGGCCCAGCCATCGAGGAACCAGTTGATGAATTCGTAGGCGGCGTCGAGCTTCTTGCCGGACAGCGTCGACGGCAGGCCGAAGCCGGCGGCCCAGGCGCGATAGCCTTCCTTGAGCGGCTGGAACACGCAATCGAGGCCCTTGGTGCGGACCGCGGTGACGGCGGGCGACCACATCGACTGGATCACGACCTCGCCGGACGCCATCAGGTTGACGCTCTCGTTGAAGTCCTTCCAGAGGCTGCGGAACTGGCCGGCGCGCTTGGCGTCGATCAGCGTCTTGATCGTCAGGTCGATTTCCTTCTTGCTCATGTTCCCCTTGTCGGGGTACTTGTAGATGCCCATCGACTCGACCACCATCGCGGCGTCCATGATGCCGATCGACGGAATGTTGAGGATCGCGGCCTTGCCCTTGAACTCGGGGTTCAGCAACTCTTTCCAGCTCTCGATCGGGCGCTTGATCAGATCCGGCCGGATGCCGAGCGTGTCGGCGTTGTACACGGTCGGAATCAGCGTCATGTACTGGGTCGGCGACTTGGCGAACACCTTGGACTTGGCGCCTTCGGAGAAGATCACCTTCTTCGGCGCAGTGCCCTGATCGCCGACCGCCTTGCCGGCGACCATGCCGGTGGTGAACAGCGTCGTGATCTTGTCGGCGTTCTTGATCCGCCGGGTATCGATGCCAAGCAGGTTGCCGGTCGGCAGGATCTTCTTCAGCGAGAAGTACTCGGTGTCGATCAGGTCGAACGAGTTCGGCGCGGTGACCGCGCGCTTGGTAACGTCGTCGGTGGTGACCGCGACGTACTGGATCCTGATGCCGGTGTCGGCCTCGAACTTCTCGGCGATCGTCTTGTCCTGGTTGACGGCGGTGCCGAGATAGCGCAGCGTGATCTTCTCCTGCGCCAGCACGAGCGGCGCGAAAGTGCCGGCCGCGGCACTGGCGCCGACGCCGGCGGCGCCCTTGAGCAACGCGCGACGGCGCAAGCGGGCGGCACGGGCGGTGCCGGAACGGACGGAATCGTTCATCGTGTTTCCCCTCTTCTCTCGAAAGTCTGGCGAATCGGTGCCCATTCACTGCGGCCGCGGCATCCGGATACGGCCGGCGTCCGTCACGCGGCTGCGAGCACGTGCGCCTCGTCCCATCCGATGTAGGCGGTATCGCCTGGGCGCCACGGCGCGGCGCCGAAGCTCGCTTCGGTCAGCATCGCAGCGATCTCGCGGCTGCCGCCGTCGAGCCCGGCGGCGGCAGCGCCGGCGCCCGCATCGCCGGTCACGACGCCCTCGGCGACGCCGGCGATCGTCAGCAGGAAATAGGTACCCTGGTATTCGACGTCCCGGACCGTGCCGTGCAGCGCCGGCGCGGCACGGTCGACCTCGCGCGTCAACCGGGTCTTGTCGGTGCGTACCGCCAGCCGGGTGTCGCCGACCGAGATCACGTTGTGACCGCCCATGAAGCGCGCGACGAACTCGGTCCGCGGCGCGTTGAAGACCTCGCGCGGCGAGCCCTGCTGCTCGATCCGGCCCTGGTTCATCACGACCACCTTGTCGGCCAGTGCCATCGCTTCTTCCTGCGAGTGGGTGACGTGGACGAAGGTGAAGCCGAGCTCGCGCTGCCAGCGCTTCAGCTCGGCGCGCATCTGGATCCGCAGGAACGGGTCGAGCGCCGACAGCGGCTCGTCGAGCAGCAGTGCCTTCGGCTCGGTGATCAGCGCCCGCGCCAGCGCGACCCGCTGCTGCTGCCCGCCCGACAGTTCCGCCGGCTTGCGCTGCAGATACGGCGTCATCGCCACCAGCTCGAGCAGCTCGCGGGCGCGGCGGTGGCGGACGTCCTTCGCGACGCCGCGCATCTTCAGGCTGAACGCGACGTTGTCGAGCGTGCTCAGGTGCGGAAATAGCGCGTAGCTCTGGAACATCATCGCGGTACCGCGGGCAGCCGCCGGCAGCTGCGTGATGTTGCGGCCGCCGAGCAGGATTTCGCCGCTGGTCGCGATCTCATGGCCGGCGATCATCCGCAGCGTCGAGCTCTTGCCGCAGCCCGACGGGCCGAGCAGGCAGCAGTAGCTGCCGGCGGGCATCTTCAGGTCGACCGACTCGACCGCCGAGGTCTCGCCGTAACGCTTCGAAACGCCGACCAGTTCCAGATCGCCGGGGCTGGAAGCTGGGATGCCCGCGCGGCCCGGATCGGCACCGCCCATGGTCGCGGCGATCGCTGGACTCGGATTCGACAGATCCATGATTTCGCTCCACGCCCGGCCGCGTCCGGAGCACCGCCACCGGCACTCCGTCGAGCGAATAGCATCAAGCGTGCCAGGCGTTCGGCGCGATCGGTGCCGGCGGCGCCGGCCGAAGCGACACGGATCCGGCGCGTGCCGCACCGGCTTCGATCACGATGCACTCCGGCGATGCGCCGGGGTCGCTCGCCACCGGCAGCGCCGCCGGCGCACGGCTCGGCCGGTCGCGGTTTCTTCAGTGCAGCCGGCGGTAGATGGTCTCGGCCAGCGACCGCGACACGCCCTCGACCGCCGCGAGGTCCTCGATGCTCGCCGCGACGACGCCGCGCAGGCCGCCGAAGCGCGCCAGCAGCCGCTGCCGCCGCTTGGCGCCGATGCCTTCGATCTCCTCGAGCGTCGACGCGCGCCGCGCCTTGGCGCGGCGCGCCCGCATGCCGGTGATCGCGAAGCGGTGCGCCTCGTCGCGAATCTGCGCGACCAGCATCAGCGCCGCCGACTCGAGCCCGAGCTCGAGCGGCGTGCGGCCGTCGGCGAACACCAGCGTCTCGAGCCCGACCTTGCGGCCCTCTCCCTTGGCGACGCCGACCAGCGTCGCGATGTCGAGACCGAGCTCCTCGAACACTTCGCGCGCGACCGCGACCTGACCCTTGCCGCCGTCGATCAGCACGATGTCGGGCGCGTGCGCGGCGCCGCGACGGGCACGCGCCGCCGCCGGCTCCGGCCCTGCCTCGGCGGTGTCGATCCCGGCGGCCTCGGCGGTCCCGGCTTCGATAGCGCCGGCCTCGGCAACTCCGGCCTCGGCGGTGCCGATCCCGGCGGCGCTGGCTTCTGCGGCGCCGGCTTCAGTGACGTCACCCTCGCCCTCCGCCTCGGCCGCCAGCCGAGCATAGCGGCGCGTCAGCACCTGACGCATCGCGGCGTAGTCGTCGCCGCCCTCGATGCCGGTGATGTTGAAGCGACGATATTCGGCCGGCACCATCCGGTGGCCCTGATAGACGACGCACGAAGCCTGGGTCGCCTCGCCCATCGTATGGCTGATGTCGAAGCACTCGATCCGCAGCGCGTCGAGCTCGCCGTCGTCGAGCTTCAGCACGTCGGCGAGCGCGCGGGTGCGGGCCTGCTGCGATCCTTCCTCGGCGAGCAGCCGGGTCAGCGCGATGTCGGCGTTCGCCTGCGCCTGGTCGAGCCAGCGGCGCCGGCTCTGCTGCGGCTGGCGGATCCACTGCACCGGCTTGCCGGCCTGTTCGGTCAGCGCCGACAGCGCCTCGGCCTCCGGCGCGATCGCACAGACGATCAGCGGCGGCACGAACTGGCCGGCGTAGTGCTGCGCGACGAACGCCTCGAGCACGGCGGCCGGCGTCGCGTCGTCGAGCTCGCCGACGTAGGTCGGGAAATGCGCCTTGTCGCCGAGGTGGCGGCCGCCGCGGATCATCGCCAGGTTCAGGCAGACGCGACCGCCCTGCACCGCGATCGCGATCACGTCGGCGTCGGTGTCGGAGCCGGTGTCCATCGACTGCTGATGCAGCACCCGCGACAGCGCGGTCATCCGGTTGCGATGGACCGCGGCCTCCTCGAACCGCAGCGCGTCGGCGGCGGCATGCATCGCGGATTCGAGCTCGTCGAGGATCTCGCGATGACCGCCGCGCAGGAAGCGGACCGCGGCGCGGACGTCGGCGGCGTAGGCGGCCTCGTCGATCAGGCCGACGCACGGCGCGCTACAGCGGTCGATCTGGTGCAGCAGGCAGGGCCGCGACCGGTTCGCGTAGACGGTGTCCTCGCAGGTCCGCAGCCGGAACACCTTCTGCAGCACGCCGATGCCCTCCTTGACCGCCCAGGCGTTCGGATACGGCCCGAAGAACTGCGAGACGCGATCGGTGCCGCCGCGGTAGTAGGCGATCCGCGGGAAGCGGTGTGCGGTGATCCGCAGGTACGGATACGACTTGTCGTCGCGAAAGACGATGTTGTAGCGCGGCAGCAGCGACTTGATCAGGTTGCTTTCGAGCAGCAGCGCTTCGGCCTCGGACTGGGTCGCGGTGGTCTCGATCCGGTGGATCCGTCCGACCATCTGCGCGATCCGCGGGCTGGTCACGGTCTTGTTGAAGTACGAGCCGACGCGCTTTTTCAGGTTGCGCGCCTTGCCGACATAGAGCACCGCATCGTCGTCGCCGATCATCCGGTAGACGCCGGGCTGCTCGGGCAGCTGCGCCAGGTACGGGCGCAGATCCGGCGGCTCGGCCGGCTCGGCCGGCCCGCTGGCGTTGCCGCTCAGGCTTGCCCCCTCGGCGCTGCGCGCCGGTCCCCCCGTGGGGGACGCGAGCCCGGCTTCGGGCGGCCGTGCGCTCGGGCTCATCTTGCCCCCTCGGCGCTACGCGCCGGTCCCCCCGCGGGGGACGCGAGCCCGGCTTCGGGCGGCCGTGCGCTCGGGCTCATCTTGCCCCCTCGGCGCTACGCGCCGGTCCCCCCGCGGGGGACGCGAGCCCGGCTTCGGGCGGCCGTACGCTCGGGCTCACGCCGTGCCGCCCCCCGGCCGCCAGGGTCGTAGCGCCGCCAGCCGCCGCGCCAGCGCCGGATTGCGCGGCGGGCGCAGCTCGGCGAGCAGCTGGTCGGCCAGGTCGGGCCGGTTGCAGACCAGCACCATATCGGCGCCGGCGCCGAGCGCCGCGCCGGCGCGCGCGGTGATATCGCCGGCGACGCTGGCCGCGGCCATGGTCAGGTCGTCCGAGAAGATCAACCCGTCGAAGCCGAGCCGGCGCCGCAGGATCGTCTGCAGCCAGCGCTTCGAGAAGCCGGCCGGCCGGTCGTCGACCTGCGGATAGACGACATGCGCCGGCATCACCGCGGCGAGCGCGCGGCCGAGCCAGCGGTATGGCGCCGCATCGTCGGCGAGGATCGCGGCGAGCGTGCGCGTGTCAGTCGGCATCGCGACATGCGAATCGGCGGCGGCGAAGCCGTGGCCGGGGAAATGCTTGCCGCAATGACCGAGCCCGGCCTGCAGCAGGCCGTGCACCAGGCTCTTCGCGAGCAGCGTGACGACCCGCGGATCGCGGTGCAGCGCGCGGTCGCCGATCACGCCCGACGGCCCGTGGTCGAGGTCGAGCACCGGCGTGAAGCTGAGATCGACGCCGACCGCGCGCAGTTCGGCACCGATCGTCAGGCCGACGTCGGTCGCGGCGCGGCAGGCGGCCAGCACGTCGCGGTCCCACAGCTCGCCGAGCGCGCGCATCGGCGCGATCGGCGTGAAGCCGTCGCGAAAGCGCTGGACCCGGCCGCCCTCGTGGTCGACCGTGATCAGCAGCGCCGGCCGCACCGCGCGGATCGCCGCGGTCAGCGCCGTGATCTGCGCCGGCGACGCATAGTTGCGGCCGAACAGGATCACGCCGCCGACCAGCGGATGGCGCAGCCGTTCGCGTTCGGCATCGGTCAGCGCATGGCCGGCGACGTCGACGATCACCGGGCCGGGCGCGGCATCGCCGGGTTGAGCGCCCGGCGCGGCATCGCTGGATGCAGCGCCGGGGGTGGTACGCGCTCGGATGGATTTCATTGCGGGGCCGGTTGGTCGGGTCGCGCGCTCCGCTCGAGGATCACGAATGCCAGCGCACTGTCCTTCTCGTCGGACAGCGAGATCTGCGCGCTGACGCCGAGCTCCGCGAGGTACGGCTCGAGCCGGTTGCGCGCGACCGGATACGGCCGGCCGCGCGGATCGTTGAGAATCTGCAGCGACAGCAGCGTCATCGGGCCGCGCAGGCCGAGCCCGAGCGCCTTGGAAAACGCTTCCTTGCCGGCGAAGCGCTTGGCCAGGTAGCGCAGCGCCCGCTCGTTGCCGGCGGCACCGTCACTCGGCCCGCGCGCGCGGCGGCGCTCGAATTCGCGCAGCTCGTCGGGGCCGAGCACGCGCCGCGCGAAGCGGTCGCCGTAGCGGCGGTGCAGCGCGAAGATCCGTTCGAGCAGCACGATGTCGGTGCCGATGCCATAGATCATCGCGGGCCCGCTGTCGTCCGGTTGCGCCCGTTCACAGCCGCGCGGGTCACGGCCGCGGCACCGCGGCCGCGGCCTCGCGCAGCAGCCGCTTCATCGTCGCGACCGCCTCGCGCAGGCCGACGAACACCGCACGCGAGACGATCGCATGGCCGATATGCAGCTCGCGGATGCCGGGCAGCGCGGCGACCGGCTGGACGTTGAAGTAGTTCAGCGCATGGCCGGCGTTGAACCGCATGCCGTGCTCGCGGATCAGCCGGCCGGCAACCGCCAGCCGCTCGAGCTCGCGTTGCACCGCCGGACTCTCGGCGTCGCGCCCCTGCGAGTGGAACGCGTGCGCATACGGGCCGGTGTGCAGCTCGCAGACCGCGGCGCCGGCCCGCGCGGCGGCTTCGACCTGCGCCGGCTCGGCATCGATGAACACGCTGGTGACGACGCCGGCGTCGCGCAGCCGCGCGATCGCCGCCGCGACCGCGACCGCGTTGCCGGCGACGTCGAGACCGCCTTCGGTAGTGATCTCGTGACGCCCTTCCGGCACCAGCATCGCCATCTCGGGCTTCAGCGCGACCGCGATGCCGACCATCTCATCGGTCGCGGCCATCTCGAGATTGAGCATGATGTGCGTCAGCTCGCGCAGCCGGCGGACGTCCTCGACCTGGATATGGCGGCGGTCCTCGCGCAAATGCACGGTAATGCCGTCGGCACCGCCGAGATGCGCCTCGACCGCGGCCCAGACCGGGTCGGGTTCGTAGGTGCGGCGCGCCTGGCGGATGGTCGCGACATGGTCGATGTTGACGCCGAGTTCGATCATCGCGGTAGTCTCGATGCGGCAGGCCGGTGGATTGAGCGGGCGATCACGGGCTTGGCGAGGTCGCTGCGGGGTCGCTGCAGGTGCTTGGCGGGTGGCAACAGCCTCGGCGGAGCTCACCGCCGCTGCAGATCGATCAGGATCTGCCGGGTCCGCAGCGGCACGCCCTCGAGCTGCTGCCCCAGCACCTGCCGCGACAGCCGCTTCGCCTGCGCCAGCGTGTCGGCCGCATCATACCGCCCGCCGGCGATGTCCTGCAGGACCCGCCCGGCGAACGTATCCGGATCGCCCGGCTCGGCCGCGACCAGCTGACCGCCGAGCATCCGGTAGCGGCCGTCGGCGCTGACCGGCCGGCCGTCGCGATCTTCGGTCAAGTCCGGCGCATAGCCGGTCTGTTGCAGCAGCAGCCATTCGAAGCGGCGCAGCACGTCCTCGCGGGCACCGCGCTCGCCGAGCGCATGCAGCGCGTCGACGTAGGCCGCGAACAGTTGCGGATGCGGATCCTCGCGCGCCAGCAGGCGCACCAGCAGCTCGTTCAGGTAGAACGCGAAAATCAGCGCGTCGCCGGCCGGCATCGCCAGCCCGCCCTGCCATTCGGCGCGGGTCAGGGTCCGCAGCTCGCCCTTGCCGGCGACCACGAAGGCGATCGGCTGGAACTGCAGCAGCACCGGCCGCAGCGCCGAATTCGGCCGCCGCGCGCCCTTGGCGACGACCGCGAGCCGCCCGTGCCGTTCGGTGAACAGTTCGACGATCAGGCTGGTCTCGCGGTACGGCAGCATGTGCAGTACGAAACCGTAGTCGCTCGCCCGGGCGTTCATTCGTAACCATAACTGCGCAGATGCGCCGCGTCCTGCGACCAGCCGCCGCGGACCTGCACCCACAGGGTCAGGAACACCTTCGCATCGAACAGGCGCTCCATGTCGGCGCGCGCCTCGCTGGCGATCCGCTTGATCCGCTCGCCGCCGCGGCCCAGCACCATCGGCTTGTGCGCGCGGCGCTCGACGACGATGGTCGCGGCGATCCGCCGCAGGTCGCCGTCGAGCTCGAACCGGTCGATCACGACGGTGCACTGGTACGGCAGCTCGTCGCCGAGCAGCCGGAACAGCTTCTCGCGGATCAGCTCGGCGGCGAAGAACCGCTCCGGCCGGTCGGTCACCGTTTCCGCGTCGTACGTGGCCGGCGCGACCGGCAACAACGGCACCAGCGCATCGAGCAGCCGGTCGACGCCGGCGCCGGTCCGGGCGCTGATCGGCACGATCGCCGCGGCCCCCGGCGCGGCGCGGTCGACCGCGGCGATCCGCGGCAACGCATTGTCGTAGCGGGCCAGCAGGTCGCACTTGTTCAGCGCGATCACCAGCGGCGTCGCCGGCGGCAGCAGTTCGCGGACCTGCTGGTCGCCGCTGCTCCAGCCGCTGCTCTGGATCACCAGCACGATCGCATCGACGTCCTGGGCGGTCGCCTGCACGGTCCGGTTCAGCAGCTGGTTCAGCGGATTCCGGCGCAGCGTCTGGTAGCCCGGCGAATCGAGCAGCGCGATCTGCGCGTCGGGGCGGGTGATGACGCCGAGCACGCGATGCCGGGTCGTCTGCGGCCGGTCGGCGGTGATCGACAGCTTCTGGCCGACCAGCCGGTTCAGCAGCGTCGACTTGCCGGTGTTCGGACGGCCGACGATCGCGACCCGCCCGCTGCGGAACGCGCCGCCATCGACGGGCGGCTCGCCGGCCCGCTCTCCGGCCGGCTTGCCAGCCGGCTTGCCGGGGCGGCCGCCGGGCTGGCCGCCGGTACGATCCGGCACGGCCGCACCGCGGCCTTCCGGCGATGCCGGGACCGGCACCGGCGCCGGTCCGGTTGTGGCGATCGGACCGTTGCGGTCGGCCCGGACCGGCGGCCGGTTCAGAGCGATGCGGCGACGCTCGCCGGTTCGGCGCCGCTGTCGCCGTCGAGCGTGCCCGGAGCCTCCGCGGCCGCGTCATCGGAGCGCGGATGCGACTTGCCGTTCGACGTCGCGACCTTCTCGGCCGTTGCCTTCTCGGCCGACGGCTTCTCGGCCAGTTGCTTGTCGGCAGCGGGCTTCTCGCCGGCGGGCTTGTCGCCCGCGGCCTTCTCCGCTGCCGGCACTGGTCTTTCCGCGGCCGGTGCCGCCTTCTCTACGGCGGGCGTCGCCTTCTCCGCGGCCGGAGCAGCCTTCTCCGCTGCCGGCGCCACCTTCTCCACGGCCGCTGCCGCCTTCTCCACGGCCGGCGCCGCCTTCGCAGCACGCCCGGCCGCCGGCGCCGGTGCCGCCTTGGCGCGCTTCGGCGCTGCGGCCTGCACCTTGATCGCCGCTTCGAGCGCGAGCTTGGCGGCCGCCTGCTCGGCGGCACGGCGGCTGCCGCCGCTGCCGCTGACGCTGACCGACAGCTTCGGGATCGAACACTCGACCTCGAAGACCTGGCTGTGCGCGGCGCCGTGGGTGGCGACGACGTCGTAGACCGGCAGCGGGATGCGGCGGCCCTGCAGGTATTCCTGCAGCAGCGTCTTGGCATCCTTGCCGAGCGTCTTCGGATCGACGCTCTTCAGCACCGGCTCGTAGAGCCGCTCGATCACGCCGGCGGCGGTGGCGAAGTCGGCGTCGAGGAAGATCGCGCCCATGATGGCCTCGACGGTGTCGGCGAGGATCGACGGGCGCCGCAAGCCGCCGCTCCGGCGCTCGCCTTCGCCGAGCACCAGCGATTCGCCGAGCGACAGCGCCTGGCCGATCTCGTAGAGCGTCTGCTGCTTGACCAGGTTCGAGCGTAGCCGCGACAGGTCGCCTTCGTCGTAGCGGCCGAAGCGGCCGTACAGCATCGCGGCGACCGCACAGTTCAGCACGCTGTCACCGAGGAATTCGAGGCGCTCGTTGTGGCTCTTGCCGTGGCTGCGGTGGGTCAGCGCCTGAACGAGCAGCGACTCGGTCCGGAATCGATAGCCGAGCCGTTCCTGCAGTCCGTCAAGTCGCGCAGCCATACCTCAGTTCGATTTCGAGTCACCCTTGTAATCGATCACCAGGCTCGCTGGTCCGAACAACGGGATCCGCTTCTCATAGGCGAACGAGACGATGGTCCGGTTGTTGCGGTCCTTCTCGATCACCAGATCCTTCGAGGCGATCGACGAGAAGTCGTCGATCGCCTGGGCGCGGTCGAACGCATTGCGGATCTCGGCCGCGTTGCCGCTCGGCGATGAACTGACCGCGCGGACCAGCGCCTTCTTGATCGCGAAGAATTCGATCACGGTCGGCACCACCCGCATCGTGATCAACGCCGCGATCGCGATCAGGATGCCGATGACCAGCAGACTGATCAGCGTGAGCCCGCGCTGACGGCGGAACGAACGGGTGGACGATTGGCCGCGCGACATGATCACTGAAAGCTGCCGATTCTCTTGAGATCGCCGAAATTCATCCAGATGAAGAACGCCCTGCCGACCAGGCTCTCCTCCGGCACGAAGCCCCAGTAGCGGCTGTCGAGACTGTTTTCCCGATTGTCGCCCATCACGAAGTAATGCTTTGGCGGAACGGTGCAGACCATCCCCTGGGGCGAGTAACTGCATCGATCACTGTACGGGACCCCTTGAATCGGTCTTATGAGAGACGGGTTCTTCAAGTCTGTCAACAGCTTATGCGTTACTTCTCCCAATCGTTCTGAATATTGGGGCAGGTACTTCGCCTGTTCCGGATCGTAATATTCGCCGGCCGGCATCAGCGCGACTTCTTGATCGTTGATCGACAACCTGTTGTTTCTTATGGAGATTTTGTCCCCCGGCACGCCGACGACCCGCTTGATGTAGTCGATCGACGGGTCCAGCGGATAGCGGAACACCATCGTGTCGCCGCGCTTCGGCTCGCCGACGTCGAGGATCTTGGTATTGATCACCGGCAGCCGGACGCCATAGCTGTACTTGTTGACCAGAATCAGATCGCCGACCAGCAGCGTCGGGATCATCGAGCCGGACGGGATCTTGAACGGCTCGAACAGGAACGAGCGCAGCAGGAACACGATCACGAACACCGGGAACAGGCCGGCGGTGTATTCCAGCCAGGCCGGCCGCCGGGCCGCGGCCTCGACGATCTTGTGACGCGCCGCCGGGTCGACCGACCCGCCCTGGGCGAGTTGATCGCGCTCCCAGCTGTCGGCGCGGGCCGCCGCGCTGCGGCGCCGCCCGGGTGCCAGCACCAGCACGTCGAGCAGCCAGACGCACATCGTGAAGACCGTCAGCAGGAACAGGATCAACGCGAAGTTCATGGGTTTCCCGGTTTGGTCTCAGCGCTCTTCGGCCTGCAGCACCGCGAGGAAGGCTTCCTGCGGAATCTCGACGGCGCCGACCTGCTTCATCCGCTTCTTGCCGGCCTTCTGTTTTTCCAGCAGCTTGCGCTTCCTGGTGATGTCGCCGCCGTAGCACTTGGCCAGCACGTTCTTGCGCAGCGCCTTGATGTTCTCGCGGGCGATGATATTGGCGCCGATCGCCGCCTGGATCGCGACGTCGAACATCTGTCGCGGAATCAACTCGCGCATCCGCGACGCGACCTCGCGCCCGCGCGCGACCGCGCTGCTCCGGTGCACGATCACCGACAGCGCGTCGACCTTGTCGCCGTTGATCAGCAGATCCATCTTGACGACATCGGACGCCCGATACTCGAGGAACTCGTAGTCCATCGACGCGTAGCCGCGCGAGACCGACTTCAACCGGTCGAAGAAATCCATCACGATCTCGCTCATCGGCAGCTCGTAGGTCAGATGGACGTGGCGGCCGTGATAGGTCAGGTCGCGCTGCAGGCCGCGCTTGCCGGTGCACAGCGTGATCACCGGCCCGACGTATTCCTGCGGCACGAACACGACGACCTTGACGATCGGCTCGCGGATCTCGGCGATCCGCGCCGGATCGGGCATCCGCGCCGGGTTCTCGATCCGCTCGACGGTGCCGTCGGACCGCACGACCTCGTAGATCACGGTCGGCGCCGTCGTGATCAGGTCCATGTCGTATTCGCGCTCGAGCCGCTCCTGGACGATGTCCATGTGCAGCATGCCGAGGAAGCCGCAACGAAAGCCGAAGCCGAGCGCCTGCGAAACCTCGGGCTCGTAGTGCAGCGACGCGTCGTTGAGCTTCAGCTTCTCGAGCGCGTCGCGCAGCGCGTCGTACTCGCTCGCCTCGACCGGATAGAGCCCGGCGAACACCGACGGCTTGATCTCCTTGAAGCCGGGCAGCGGCGCGGCGGCAGCCGGATTCACATGGGTGATCGTGTCGCCGACCTTCGCATGCTTGAGCTCCTTCATGCCGGTGATCACGAAGCCGACCTGGCCGGCCGACAGCTGCTCGCGGGCAACCGAGCGCGGCGTGAACACGCCGAGCTGGTCGCACTGATGAGTGGCATCGGTCGCCATCAGCTTGATCCGGTCGCGCAGCTTTATCGTGCCGTTGACCACGCGGACCAGCATCACGACGCCGACGTAGTTATCGAACCACGAATCGATCACCAGCGCCTGCAGCGGCGCCGCCGGGTCGCCCTTGGGCGGCGGCATCCGCGCGACGATCGCTTCGAGGATCTCGTCGACGCCCATGCCGGTCTTGGCGCTGGCCGGAATCGCGTCGCTCGCGTCGATGCCGATCACGTCCTCGATCTCGAGCCGCGCATTGTCCGGATCGGCCTGCGGCAGATCCATCTTGTTCAGCACCGGCACGACCTCGACCCCGAGATCGATCGCGGTGTAGCAGTTCGCGACCGTCTGCGCCTCGACGCCCTGCGAAGCGTCGACCACCAGCAGCGCGCCTTCGCAGGCCGACAGCGAACGGCTGACCTCGTACGAGAAGTCGACGTGGCCCGGCGTGTCGATCAGGTTCAGCTGATAGACGCGGCCGTCGCGCGCCTGGTAGTTCAGTGACGCGGTCTGCGCCTTGATGGTGATGCCGCGCTCGCGCTCGAGCTCCATCGAGTCGAGCACCTGGCTCTCCATCTCGCGATCGGACAGACCGCCGCAGCGCTGGATCAGCCGGTCGGCGAGCGTCGACTTGCCGTGGTCGATATGGGCGATGATCGAGAAGTTGCGAATATGCTGCATGCGCGCGGGGCCGGCCGGGGCGCGCCCACCCGGTCTCGCGGTGCGCGCGCTCGCAAACCTGGCATTGTAGCCGGCCGGCGAGGCGCGGCGGTCACGGCTTGATCGGTACGTATTGGGCGGTTTCGCCGCGGCGCACCAGCACGACCAGCGGCTTCTGCCGGTCCAGCTTGGCGACCACCGCGTTGAACTGCTCGACCGACTGGATGTCCTGGTTGTTGACCTGCAGCAGCACGTCGCCCTGCCGCAGCCCGGCCTGCGCCGCCGGCCCGCTCTCCTCGACCGCGTCGATCACCACGCCGCCCTTGACGCGCAGCTCGTTGCGCTTGTCGGCGCGCAGCTCCGACGCGGCGATGCCGAGCCAGTTGGTCCGTGCGGTCGGCTTGGGCTGCGGCGCGCTCCGGTCGGCGGCACTGGCGGTGCGGTCCGGCATCAGTTCGGCGACGGTCACGTTCAGCTGCCGGGTCTGGCCGCGGCGCCAGACCTCGATCGGCACCTGGGTGGTCGGCTTGGTGTTGCCGACGATCCGCGGCAGGTCGCTCGATTGCTCGATCGGCCGGCCGTCGAAGCGCTGGATGATGTCGCCGACCTCGATGCCGGCCTTCTCGGCCGGCCCGCCCGATTCGACGCTGCGGACCAGCGCGCCGGCCGCACGCGGCAGGCCGAGCGGCTCGGCGACGTCCTTGGTGACCGGCGCGATGCCGACGCCGATCCGGCCGCGGACGACCCGGCCGGTGGTCCGCAGCTGGTCGGCGACGCGCATCGCCTCGTCGATCGGAATCGCGAACGAGATCCCCATGAAACCGCCGGTACGGCTGTAGATCTGCGAATTGATGCCGATCACCTCGCCGCGCATGTTCAAGAGCGGCCCGCCCGAGTTGCCGGGGTTGACCGCGACGTCGGTCTGGATGAACGGCAGGTAGTCGCCGGTCTCGCGGCCCTGGGCCGACAGGTTGCCGGCGGTCACGGTGTTCTCGTGGCCGAAGGGCGCGCCGATGGCGAGCACCAATTCGCCGACCCGCAGCCGGTGGATGTCGCCGTTTTTCCGGGGCGACACGCCGCTGGTCTCGACCTTGACCAGCGCGACGTCGGTACGCTGATCCGAGCCGATCAGCTTGCCCTTGAACTCGCGCTTGTCGGTCATCGTCACGTAGATCTCGTCGGCGCCGTCGACGACGTGATGATTGGTCAGCAGGTAGCCGTCGCTGGTGATGAAGAAGCCCGAGCCGACGCCGCGCGGCACTTCCGGCTGGTTCTGGCCGCCGCGTGGTTCGCTGCGCGGCGGCGTCTGGCCGCGCGGCTGGCCCGGCACCGTGCCCGGCGGGAAGAAGCGCCGGAAGAATTCGTAGAACGGATCGTTCGGGTCGAGATCCGGCATCTGCGGCCCGCCTTGCGACGGCGATCGGCTGCGGGCACGTTCGGTGGTCCGGATGTTGACCACCGAGGTGCCGGTCTTCTCGACCAGATCGGCGAAATCCGGCAGCTCGCGGCCGGCCTGCGCCCACGCCGCGCCCTGCCCGCTCAGCGCCAGCGGCCCGACGAACGCGCCGCACGCGACCAGCGCGATGATCGCGATCGATCGCCGCCAGCCTCCCGGCGATGCCGTGACCGTTGCATTGCTGCGTTGCTCGATTCCGTTCATGCCGACCTCGTCAAGACAATGTCCGATGGTTCATGGAGCGCGCCGCCGCGCCGGCGCCAGACGATCCAGCGATTCAACGCCGCCCACTGCGCGGCGTCGACACAACGGCGGGCCAGCAGGTGGCGCCGGATCCGCCGGCTGCGGCCGGGATGCCACCAACGCGCGAGGCCTCCCGCCTGCAGCGATTGTCCGCTATCCGCCGCCGCGGCGTCGCCAGCAACCCCTGCCGGCCGCAGCTGCAGATGGATCGCGCCGGGCAGCCGGCGGGCAGCGACGATCTCGGCGGGCAGCACAGCGCCGGCGGCAGCGGCGCCAGCGGCAACGGCGCCGGCGGCAGCGGCGGCGCCGCCGGCATCGACATCGGTCAGCTCGCAGCGACCATCGGCGCGGATCCGCAAGACGGTGGCCGCTCGCGGCACCGCGAACACGACGATCGCGACCAGCGCCGCCGCGACCGAGCCGGCGATCAGCAGCGCGACCAGCCCCCACCGGGACGCGACGCCGTCCGACACCTGCTCGACCGTTGCGGCCGCGAGTGCTGCCGCCAGCAGCACCGCGACGGCGCCGACGACCAGGCGCCGGACGTCGGCGCTGCCGATCTCGACGGTCGCCGACAGCGACATGTTCGGTGATGGCCGGCGGTTGGCGGGCAGTTGAGCGGTGACGCGCGGCGTCGCGGGCGGACGGCCGGCGTCAGGCGAATCGGCGCAGCACCACCGTGCCGTTGGTGCCGCCGAAGCCGAACGAGTTCGAGATCGCGACGTCGATCGCCATCGGCCGCGCCTCGTTGGCGCAGTAGTCCAGGTCGCACTCGGGATCCTGGTTGAAGATGTTGATCGTCGGCGGCGACAGCTGATGATGCACCGCGAGCACGCTGAATACCGCTTCGACGCCGCCGGCAGCGCCGAGCAGATGCCCGGTCATCGACTTGGTCGAATTGATCACCAGCTTCCTCGCGGCATCGCCGAACGCGAGCTTGATCGCATTGGTCTCGTTGACGTCGCCGAGCGGCGTCGAGGTGCCGTGCGCATTGACGTACTGGACCTGGTCCGGATTGACCTTGGCGTCGCGCAGCGCATTGCGCATGCCGCGCGCCGGGCCGTCCATGTCCGGCGACGTAATGTGGTGGGCATCGGCGCTCATGCCGAAGCCGACCAGCTCGGCGTAGATCCGGGCGCCGCGGCGCTTCGCATGCTCGAGCTCCTCGAGCACCAGCACGCCGGCGCCTTCGCCGAGCACGAAGCCGTCGCGGTCCTTGTCCCACGGCCGGCTGGCAGTGGCCGGATCGTCGTTGCGGGTCGACAGCGCGCGCGCCGCCGCGAAACCGCCGACGCCGAGCGGCGAGATCGTGGACTCCGCGCCGCCGGCGACCATCACGTCGGCATCGCCGTACATGATCGTGCGGCCGGCTTCGCCGATGCAGTGCAAGCCGGTGGTACAGGCACTGACGATCGCGTAGTTCGGGCCCTTCAGGCCCTGCATGATCGAGAACTGGCCCGAGATCATGTTGATGATCGAGCCCGGCACGAAGAACGGCGACACCCGGCGGACGCCGCGGCTGGCCAGCTCGGTGTGCGTCTCCTCGATCATCGGCAGGCCACCGATGCCCGAGCCGACGAACACGCCGATCCGGTCGGCATTCTGCTCGGTGACCGCGAGGCCACTGTCGCGAAACGCCTGCAGCGAGGCCGCGACGCCGTAGTGAATGAACGTATCGAAGTGCCGCGCTTCCTTCGCGTTCATCCAGTCGCTGACTTCGAAGCCCTTGACCTCGCCGGCGAACTTGGTCGTGAACGTGGACGTGTCGAACCGCGTGATCGGGCCGATCCCGGAACGACCGGCGACCAGGTTGCTCCAGCCGGCCTCGACGCTGTTGCCGACCGGCGAGATCAGCCCGAGGCCCGTGATGACGACGCGGCGCTTGCTCATTCAGGCTTTCTGGTGAGCCTTCACGAAATCGATCGCCTGCTGCACCGTGGTGATCTTCTCGGCCTGCTCGTCCGGGATCTCGGTGCCGAACTCGTCCTCGAGCGCCATCACCAGTTCGACCGTGTCGAGCGAATCGGCGCCGAGATCGTCGACGAACGACGACGCGGTCTTGACTTCGGCTTCGTTGACGCCGAGCTGTTCCGCGACGATCTTCTTGACCCGCGCCTCGATATCCGACATAAGGTTCTCCTGTGACTGAGCTGGCGCCGGCGCAATGGTACCGGCATTCCTGCGGGGGAATTGTAGCTTCAAACCATGTACATGCCGCCGTTGACGGGCAGCGTCGCACCGGTCACGTAGCCGCCACCGGGGCCGGCGAGAAACAGCACCGCGGCGGCGATGTCCGCCGGCTGGCCGAGCCGGCCGAGCGGGATCTGCTGGGTCAGGCTGGCGATCTGTTCGGCAGACAGCGCGCGCGTCATGTCGGTGTCGATGAAGCCGGGCGCGACGCAGTTGACGGTGATGCCGCGGCTGCCGATCTCGCGCGCGAGTGCGCGGGTCATCCCGGCGACGCCGGCCTTGGCCGCCGCGTAGTTCGCCTGCCCCGGATTGCCGGACTGGCCGACCACCGACGTGATGTTGACGATCCGGCCATGGCGCGCCTTCATCATCGGCCGCAGCACCAGCCGCGACAGCCGAAACACCGCGTTGAGGTTGGTCTCGATCACCGCCCCCCACTCGGCGTCCTTCATCCGCATCGCGAGATTGTCGCGGGTGATGCCGGCGTTGTTGACCAGGATCGACAGCTTGCCGTACTGCTTGGCGATCCGGTCGACCAGCGCCTCGGCCGCGGCCGCATCGTCGACGTCGAGCGCGACGCCCTCGTGGCCGTCGCCGAGCGCGGTACCGATCGCCGCGGCGCCGTCGGCGCTGGTCGCCGTACCGATCACACGGGCGCCGGCACCGGCAAGCGCGACCGCGATCGCGCGGCCGATGCCGCGTGACGCGCCGGTAACCAACGCGACCTCGCCGGCAAGTGGGCTGCTGCTCATCGCCGGGCCTCCTGCGGTTGGGAAGTTGCCACAGGGTGTCTCATCGAAACGACTCCAGCGTCTGCGCCAGCGATGCGGCGTCATGGACCGCGTCGATCCGTGCGGCCGGCGCGATCCGCTTGATCAGCCCGGCCAGCACCTTGCCGGGCCCGAACTCGACGAAGCGATCGACGCCGGCTGCCGACAGCGCCTGCACCAGTTCGACCCAGCGCACCGGCCCGTAGGCCTGGCGCACCAGCGCGTCCTTGATCCGCTCGGGATCGGTCTCGATCGCGACATCGATGTTGTTGATCAGCGCGACCCGTGGCGGCCTGATCGTGACCTCGGCGAGCGCGGTGGCGAGCTTGACGCCGGCCGGCGCGAGCAACGCGGAATGGAACGGCGCCGACACCGGCAACGGCAGCGCACGCTTGGCGCCGAGCGCCTTGGCCGCCGCGCAGGCGCGCTCGACCGCCGCCGCATGGCCGGCGATCACCACCTGCGACGGCGCATTGAAATTGACCGGCGCGACCACCTCGAGCGTGCCGTCCGGCGCCTTCGCCGCCTGCTCGCAGGCGGCCGCGACCTGGGGGTCGGCGAGCCCGAGGATCGCCGCCATCGCGCCGTAGCCGACCGGCACCGCATCCTGCATCGCCTGTGCCCGCAGCCGCACCAGCGCGATCGCCGCCTCGAGGTCGAGCGCACCGGCCGCGACCAGCGCGGTGTATTCGCCGAGGCTGTGGCCGGCGACGAAATCGGGTTCGGGACCGCCGTCGGCCCGCCACGCCGACAGACAGGCGAAGCCGGCGACCAGCATTGCCGGCTGGGTCTGCGTCGTCAGGCCGAGCTGCTCGGCGGGCCCTTCGGCGATGACGGTCGACAGCGGCTCGCCGAGCACGCGATCGGCGCTGGCGAGCAGGCTGGCGACCTCGGGGCGCGCCGCCAGCGTCGACAGCATGCCGACCGACTGCGAACCCTGGCCCGGGAACACGAACGCGACGCTCATATCGAATCGATCTCCATCCAGGCGGGCCGCCGAAGCGATTGCCGAGGCTTGGCCGCCGTCGGGCTCGCTACATCCGTACCAGGCTGGCGGCCCAGGTGAAGCCGCCGCCGACGCCTTGCAGCAGCACCAGCTGGTCCGGCTTGACGCGGCCGTCTTCGACCGCCGCAGCCAGCGCGAGCGGCACCGACGCGGCCGAGGTATTGGCATGCTCGGCGACCGTCGAGATCACCCGCTCGGGTGGTATTCCGAGCTTGCGGCCGGTGGCGGTGAGGATCCGGACGTTGGCCTGGTGCGGGATCAGCCAGTCGACGTCGTCGAGCGTGACGCCGGCCGCCTCGACGGTTTCGCGGGCGACCTCGGAGAGCACGTTGACCGCGAGCTTGAACACCGCCTGCCCGTCCATGGTCAGGAACGGGTGGCCGGTGACCTGCCCGCTGCAGACATTGCCGGCGGTGCGCAGGATGCTTTCGTAGCGGCCGTCGGCATGCAGCCGCGACGCCAGCACGCCGGGCCGATCGTCGGCGACCAGCACCACCGCGCCGGCGCCGTCGCCGAACAGCACGCAGGTGGTGCGGTCGTTCCAGTCGAGGATCCGCGAGAACACCTCGGCGCCGATTACCAGCGCGCGCCGCGCGACGCCGCTGCGGATCAGGCCGTCGGCCGTGGCGAGCGCATACACGAAGCCGCTGCAGACCGCCTGCACGTCGTAGGCCGCACCGCCCGCCGTGCCGAGCGCCTTCTGGATCAGGCAGGCCGTGCTCGGGAACACGAAATCCGGCGTCGAGGTCGCGCAGACGATCAGGTCGATGTCGCCGGCCGCGAGGCCGGCGGACCGCAGCGCCGCCTGCGCGGCGCGGGTGCCGAGCAGCGAGCTGGTCTCGCCGGGCTCGGCGAACCAGCGCTGGCGGATGCCGGTGCGCTCGACGATCCACTCGTCCGAGGTCTCGACGCCGTTGGCCGCGAGCTGCGCGGCGAGCTCGGCATTGCTGACGCAGCGCGCCGGCAGCGCCGCACCGACGCCGACCAGGCGGGCGTACGGCATGGCGTCCTTACGGACACTCGAATCATGTTTCGCCATTTCGGGGCCTATGATAGCTGCCCGCCCGCAGCCGCAGACGGCAGCGGATCGTCGGCCGCGGCGGCCGTGACGGTGACCCGGCCGGCGAGCGCGGTGGCATCGGTCATCGCCGCCTCGATCCGCTCGATCAGCCCGTTGCGCGCCGCGTCATAGGCGCGCCGCAATGCCGCCTCGAACGCCAGCGCATCGGCCGAACCGTGGCTCTTGATCACGATGCCGCGCAGACCGACCAGGCTGGCGCCGTTGTAGCGCCGGTGGTCGACCCGGTGCTTGAAGCGGCGCAGCACCGGATAGGCGATCAGCGCCAGCAGCCGGGTCAGCGGGCCGCGGGTGAACTCCTCGCGCAGGAAGCTGCCGAGCATCTGGGCGACGCCTTCGGAAGTCTTCAGCGCGACATTGCCGACGAAGCCGTCGGCGACGACCACGTCGACCACGCCGGCATAGATGTCGTTGCCTTCGACGTTGCCGTGGAAGTTCAGATCGGTGGCGCGGATCAGCTCGGCCGCCTGCTTGACGACGTCGTTGCCCTTGATCACTTCTTCGCCGATGTTGAGCAGCCCGACGGTCGGCGATTCCTTGCCCTCGAGCACGGTCACCAGCGCGCTGCCCATCACCGCGAACTGCAGCAGGTGCTCGGGCGTACAGTCGACATTGGCGCCGAGATCGAGCATCGTCGTGATCCGGCCGCGCTGATTCGGCAGCTGCGCCGCGATCGCCGGCCGGTCGATGCCGGCCTGCATCTTCAGCACGAACCGCGAGATCGCCATCAGCGCACCGGTATTGCCGGCGCTGACGCAGGCGTCGGCCAGACCCTTCTTGACCTGTTCGACGGCGATCCGCAGCGACGAATCGCGCTTGCCGCGCAGCGCCTGCGCCGGCGGCTCGTCCATCTGGACGACTTCGGAGGCGGCGACGATCCGGAGCCGCGACGCGACCTCGGCATGACCGAAGCGACGGCCGTCGGCAGCCAGCTGCGCCTCGATCGCGGTCGGCTGCCCGACCAGCAGCAACTCGACATCGGCATGCGACTGCAGGAACGACAACGCAGCCGGCACGGTCACCGGCAATCCATGGTCGCCGCCCATCGCATCGATCGCGAGGCGGACCGTCATTGCGCGCGCTTCACCAGCAGGCGGGCGGAACCGGCGAGCGGGATCGGGGCGGGCCGATCGCCCGATCGCGGCTGCGGCGGGACGCTCACTGCGACCGGCTGCTCGATCGATCCGGCTGCCGGCCGCCGTTCACCGCCGGGCCGGCTATTCGTCCGACTTGGTCTTGACGACTTTCTTGCCACGATAGAACCCGTTCGGGCTCACATGGTGGCGCAGATGCACTTCGCCGGTGGTCGGCTCGACCGCGACCGGCGGATTGGTCAGAAAGTCGTGCGAGCGATGCATGCCGCGCTTCGACGGGGACTTCTTGTTCTGCTGGACTGCCATGAGGTTCGACTCCGTACCGGGCGGGCGCTTTCGACCAGACACCTGGCCAAACGGTTAACCCGCGATTATAGCGGGCCTCGGGGATCGAGAGAAGTGGCGCCCTCGCCCGGGCAACGCACGTGCGCCGGCGCCATCGGCAGCGCCAGCAGCGCTTCGTCCTCGACCAGTTCAGCCAGCGCGAGCCGTGGAACGGCCGCGATGACGTCGACCGTGTCGGTATCGCGATCCTCGATCTCGGCCTGCCGCTCGCTGGCGGCGAGCCGGAAGCGCCGCTCGGCGTCGATCCGCGGCAACTCGACCGGCTCGAGGCAGCGGACGCAGGTCATCACCGGCGCGAACCCGACCCGCAGGTCGAGGAACTCGCGCAGCCGGTCGAGGTCGTCGCGGCCGACCGAGCCGGCGGCCGACCAGTCGAGCCGGCCCCGCGCGGCGACGTCGGCATCGATCAGCCGCGCGAAGCGCGCCAGCGCGCAGCTGCCGCCGAGCTGCTGCTGCTTGCGGGCGAACAGCACCGGGTCGACGGTCGGCGGCCAGGCATCGGCCGTGGCGGCGGGGATCTCGTCGGAGCGATCGGCAGGCATGATGTCGGAACGGCTGGCGGGCGCCTGTCGGGTTGGCGAGCGCCTATCATATCGGTTGCCCACGCTGCCGGCGGTACCGGCATTCCTGCCGACGGTACCCGCATTCCACCGCCAGCGGTACCCGCCTTCCAGTTTGTCCGGATGGAGCTGATCCTCGCCTCCAGCTCGCCGTATCGGCGGGCACTGCTCGAGCGGCTGGCGCTGCCGTTCTCGGTCGACCCGCCGGCGCTCGACGAGACGCCGCAGGCCGGCGAACGCCCGCGTCCGCTGGCACTGCGGCTCGCCCGGGCCAAGGCCGCGGCGGTTGCGGCGCGGCGCCCCGGCGCGGTCGTCATCGGCTCGGATCAGGTCGCGACGCTCGACGGCATGACGCCGATCGGCAAGCCCGGCGGGCTCGCCGAGGCGCGCCGCCAGCTCGCCGCCGCCTCCGGCCGGTCGCTGCAGTTCCACACCGCCTTCTGTGTCGCCGCCCCGGGGCGGACGCCGATCGTCGAATGCGTCGATGTCGTGGTCCGCTATCGCGATCTCGGCGCCGCCGAGATCGATCGCTATCTGACACTGGAGCAGCCGTTCGACTGCGCCGGATCGGCCAAGGCCGAAGGGCTCGGCATCGCGCTGCTGGCGGCGATCGACAGCGATGACCCGACCGCGCTGATCGGGCTGCCGCTGATCCGGCTGGTCGCGGTGCTGCGCTCGGTCGGGATCGACCCGCTCGCCGCCGGCCGCAGCGGCGTCCGTAGAGTGAACAGGCCCTAGCCGGTGCCCGGCTGCCTGCTGCTGGTCCCGACGCCGCTGGCGCAGCCCGACGAGGCGTCGCAGTGGCTCAGCGAACCCGATCGCCGGCGGGTCGCCGCGCTGACCCGCTTCTACGTCGAAACGCCGAAGACCGCGCGCGCCTGGCTGCAGCGGGTACCGCTCGCGACGCCGCTCGCCGCGGTCGAGTTGCGGGCGCTGCCGCGCGACGCCGAGCAACCGCGCAATGCCGGCGACGGGGCCGGGGCCGGCGGCACGGGCAGCGCCGGCTGGGACGACTGGCTGGCGCCGCTGCGGCGCGGCGAAGACGTCGGCCTGCTGTCGGACGCCGGCTGTCCCGGCATCGCCGACCCGGGCGCCGCGCTGGTCGCCGCGGCCCACGCGGCCGGGATCGGTGTCGTGCCGCTGGTCGGACCGTCGTCGATCGTGCTCGGTCTGATGGCGAGCGGTCTCGAAGGCCAGCGCTTCGCATTCCACGGTTATCTGCCGGTCGAGGCCGCCGCGCGCACGCAGGCGATCCGGCTGCTGGCCGCGCGGTCGGCCGAACGGCGCGAAACCCAGATCGCGATCGAGACGCCCTACCGCAACGGCGCCTTCGCCGCGGCACTGCTGGCGAATTTGCCGCCGTCGGCACGGCTGTGCGTCGCCAGCGACCTCGGCGGCGCCGCGCAATCGATCCGGACTCGATCGGTCGCCGACTGGCGCCGGACACCGCCGGAACTGGACCCGAAGCGGCCGGCGATCTTCCTGTTCCAGGCCGAGCCGGCGCCCAATCCGCGTCGCCGCGACGCCGGCGGCCGAGGCGCCGACGCCGCTGCCGGACGCCAGCGGAGCCGCGACCGGGCGCCAGCGAAGCCGCGATCGGAACGCTGACGAAGCGGCACCAGAACGCTAACGAAGCTGCAACGGTTCGCCGCTGACCTGCAGCACGCGGGCGATCGCGGTTCCGGCCGCTGCCCCCACCCGCTTGGCGAGGCGCTCGACGACGTTCTCGCGGCGCGTGAAATCCACGATCGTCTCGGCCTTGACGATGTCGCGCGCGACCGACTGCAGCGAGCCGAGCTCGTCGGCGAGCCCGAGCTCGATACTGCGTTCGCCGGTCCAGAACAGCCCGCTGAACAGTTCGGGCGACTCCTTGAGCCGGGCACCGCGGCCGTCGCGAACCACCTTGACGAACTGCTCGTGAACCTCGTTCAGCATCGCCTGCGCATGCGCTTTCTGCTCGGGCAGCAGCGGCGAAAACGGATCGAGGAACGCCTTGTTGCTGCCGGCAGTCAGCACCCGCCGTTCGACGCCGGCCTTGTCGAGCAGGCCGGTCAGACCGAAGGTCTCGATGATCACGCCGATCGAACCGACCAGACTCGCCTTGTCGACGAAGATCCGGTCGGCCGATGCCGCCAGATAGTAGCCACCGGACGCGCAGATCTCCTCGACCACCGCGTACAGCGGCACCGACGGATTGAGCTTGCGCAGCCGGCGGATCTCGTCGGCGATGATGCCGGCCTGCACCGGGCTGCCGCCGGGGCTGTTGATCCGCATCACCACGGCAGCGGTCTGGCGATTGCGGAACGCGTCGCGCAGCGCTCTGGTGACCGCGTCGGCCTGGACCTCGCCGCCGGCGGCGAGCACGCCCTCGATCTCGATCAGCGCGGTGTGCCGGCCATCGCCACCGGGCTGGCCGGACGGCCGCAGCAGGCCGAAGCCGACCGCCAGCACCAGCCCGGCCAGCGCCACGCCGGCGATCCGGAAGAAGATCTTCCAGCGCCGGGCGCGCCGTCGCTCGACCAGCGCGTCGCGTGCCAGTTCCTCGATCAGCGTCCGCTGCCAGGCGGCATCGGAGTCGCCGCGGCCGGTCCGCGGCAGCTCGTCGGATCGGGCGGACATCACGGGCGTCGGTTCGTTCATCGCGGCTCGTTCTCGGCAGGCGAACAGGTGGTCAGCCAGACGACACCGTCGCGTTCGCGGACCGGGACCGGCTGCAGATGACCGCGGCCGTGGCAAGGTCCGTCGAGGCAACGGCCGGAGGTCGGATCATAGGCGGCGCCATGCATCGAGCACAACAAGACCGTTCCGGTGTCGTCGAAGAAGCGGCCCGGCAGCCAGTCGAGCTCGATCGGGACATGGGCGCAACGGTTGACGAAGCCGCGCACTTCACCGCCGGCGCGCACGACGAACGCGCGCTCGCGCCAGCGGCTGCCGCCGGCGCCGGGCCGCTCGGCGAGATCGAACGCGACGCCGTCGCCGCCGTCGGTGAGCGCGTGGCTGTCGCAGATGCGACGCCAGCCATTGGCCGCGGCCGGGCCATGCGCTTCGCTCCGGCCCTCTGCCGCGGCGTCGTCCGCCGCGCCGCCGCCCGCGTCGACTCCGTTGCTCAAGGCACCGGACCCGTTGCCGGCGGCCACTGCGGCGCGACGCCGAGCAACTGCGCGAGCTCGGTGACCGTGGTCGCGATCGCGTCGGGTGCCGCCGCAGCGACCGCGCCGGGATCGTGCGCACCATAGGCGACACCGATCGACGCGACGCCGGCGGCCCTGGCCATCTCGATGTCGTGGCTGGTGTCGCCGATCATCAGCATCCGGTCGGGTGCGATATCGAGCGCGTCCGACAGACTGTGCAGCATCCACGGGTGCGGCTTCGAGCGCCCTTCGTCGGCGCAGCGGGTCGCGGCGAACAGCCCGCCGAGTCCGGTATCGCGCAGCGCCCGATCGAGCCCGGCGCGTGACTTGCCGGTTGCGACGGCGAGCCGCAGACCGATCCGCGTCAGTTCGGCGAGCAGATCCGGAATGCCGGGAAACGGCACGTCGGCAGCGGCCCGCGCCATGAAATGGAGCCGATAGCGATCGACATAGGCCGGGTAACGGGCCGGCTCCAGCGACGGCACGACCCGGGACAGCGCTTCGTCGAGCCCGAGGCCGATCACGAAGCGCGCTTGCTGATCGGTCGGCACCGGCAGTGCGAGATCGGCCGCCGCCTGCTGCAGCGCGCGGACGATCGTGAACACCGAATCGATCACGGTGCCGTCCCAGTCGAAGACGATCAGCCGCCGGTCGCCGCGAATCGGCGGCAGCACCGCGCTGGCGGGTAAATGAGCAGTCATGAACAGCAAAGACTCATGAATAATCAGAAGCTTAAGAGATAAATCTCAGAAGATTTGGAGATCGATTCAAGCGATCGTACGGAGGTTCTAGTAAACGACTTAAGATTTATTCCGTAAGCTACTGATATAGAAATAAATTTCTATAATTAATTTCTCATCTATCACTTTAAGTTCCGATATCCCTGATCAGCCTGCGATCACCGCCCGTCCACCGCTGCGTTACCGTCATCGTTCCGCCAGCGCCCGACATCTTCGGCCAACCTCTGGAACGCAGCCGGCAGCGGGCTCTCGAAGCGAACCGGCAAGCCGCTTGATGGGTGTTCGATCGACAGCGTAAATGCGTGTAAAAACATACGCTTATGGCCCGATTTCTCTAGCTTCTTGTTTAAAGTGAAATCTCCGTATTTCTGATCACCCAGCAACGGAAAGCCGGCCTGGGCCAGATGGACCCGGATCTGGTGGGTCCGGCCGGTCAACAACTCGCAGTCGAGTAGTGACAGCGCCGGTGGCAGCCCGGCGATGCCGGTGCTGTCGAGTTGCGTGATCCGGCGCACGCGGGTCGCCGCGGCCTGCCCCCCGGCGGCGACCCGGACCCGCCGTTCACCATCGGCCGCGACGTACCGTTGCAACGGAAACTGCAACAGTGATGCGCCGCTGCGACCCCAGTAGCCCTTGACCCAGGCCCGGTAGTGTTTGGTCGCCGCGCCCCGCGCCAGCGCCCGGTGCAGCGCCAGCAGCGCCGGGCGCGACTTGGCGACCAGCAGCACCCCGGACGTATCGCGGTCGAGCCGGTGCACCAGTTCGAGAAACGGCGCCGCCGGCCGGCTCGCCCGCAGCCGCTCGATCAGGCCGGCGGCGACCCCGCTGCCGCCATGGACCGCAAGCCCGGCCGGCTTGTCGATCGCGATCAATACGTCGTCTTCATGCAGGATCGCCAGCTCTTCGGCGTCGAAACCGCGCAAGGCGGTCGCCGGCATGGTGCGTGGGCCGGCACTGCCGGCAGCCAGCGCGAGCGGCGGCAGGCGAACATCGTCACCGGCCGCGAGCTTGTGCTCGGCCTTGCTGCGGCCGCCGTTGACCCGGACCTCGCCGGTCCGGATGATCCGGTAGATCAACGCCTTCGGCAGTCCGCGCAGCCGCCCCTGCAGGAAATTGTCGAGCCGCTGGCCGGCATGATCGGCCGCCACGGTCAGATGGCTCGCCGCAGCCCGCGACCGTTGGTCGGGTGGCGTCGCGGCGGTGCTGTCGGCCGCCTCAGCTTTTGCACGTAAGGCGTTCATCCGGCTATAATTTTTTTCGATTGCTGGCCAGCAGGCGCGGTTTGCCTCTGCGATGCCGCCGATCCGACGCGCCCGGCCTGGAACCGGCTGCCGGACCGGACTGCATCCGGATAGCCAGTGTACGGCGTTCCGTGTCCGGTCGCGCACGCGGGCCCTCACGATGCGGGCCGCCGCCAATCAAAGGAATCCACGCGGCGCCGAATGGTTCGGCGCGCGGGCAGTATTCAACATCGATGATTCGAGAAGAAGAAGTCGAACCAACGAGAGCCCTGGAGGCAGGTGCCGGCATCGCCGGAACCGGGTCGGTATCGCGAAGAAGCTACCGCGCAAGCCACGCAGTCCGTTGACATGGACTCCGTCGCCGCGTCGCCCATGACCCTGCCCGCCGCTCGCTCGGCCGCGGCACGGTCGGGCGGATCGTGGCTGCCGTCTGCTGTACTACCACTCGTTCGTCCCCGTCCTCTGGCTTGAATCGGTCGGCTCGCCGACCGTGTTGAACGCTGCCCGCTGGCCCTGCACGCCACGCCCGAGTGCATCTGGAGCCATGGCATGAAACGCATGCTGTTCAATGCGACCCACTCGGAAGAGCTGCGGGTCGCCATCGTCGACGGTCAGCGACTGATCGACATCGATATCGAATCCGCCGGCCGCGAAAGCCGCAAGAGCAATATCTACAAGGGCGTCGTCACCCGGGTCGAGCCGTCGCTCGAAGCGTGTTTCGTCAATTACGGCGAGGAGCGTCACGGCTTCCTGCCGTTCAAGGAGATCTCGAAAGCCTACTTCCGCAACGACGTCGAAGTCTCGCGCGCCCGGATCCAGGACGCGATCAGCGAGGGCCAGGAGCTGATCGTCCAGGTCGAGAAGGAAGAACGCGGCAACAAGGGCGCGGCGCTGACCACCTTCGTCTCGCTCGCCGGCCGCTACCTGGTGCTGATGCCGAACAACCCGCGCGGCGGCGGCGTCTCGCGGCGGGTCGAAGGCGAGGACCGGCAGGAGCTGCGCGAGACGATGGAGAAGCTGCAGGTGCCGTCGGGCATGAGCCTGATCGCGCGCACTGCCGGCATCGGCCGCTCGGCCGAGGAACTGCAGTGGGACCTGAACTACCTGCTGCAGCTGTGGACCGCGATCGACTCGGCGGCCAAGTCGGCGGCCGGCGCCTTCCTGATCTACCAGGAATCGAGCCTGGTGATCCGCGCCATTCGCGACTACTTCACCGCCGACATCGGCGAGATCCTGGTCGATACCGACGACATCTTCGATCAGGCGACCCAATTCATGAGCCACGTGATGCCGGACTCGGTATCGCGGGTCAAGCGCTACCGCGACAACACGCCGCTGTTCTCGCGCTTCCAGATCGAGCACCAGATCGAGACCGCCTATTCGCGGATCGTGCCGCTGCCGTCGGGCGGCGCGGTCGTGATCGACCACACCGAGGCACTGGTCGCGATCGACGTCAACTCGGCGCGCGCGACCCGTGGTTCCGACATCGAGGAGACCGCGTTCCGGACCAATATGGAAGCGTCCGAGGAAGTGGCGCGGCAGATGCGGCTGCGTGACCTCGGCGGTCTGATCGTCATCGACTTCATCGACATGGAGAACGCGCGCAACCAGCGCGAGGTCGAGCAGTGCCTGAAGGACGCCTTGCAGATCGACCGCGCCCGCGTGCAGACCGGCAAGATCTCGCGCTTCGGCTTGATGGAGCTGTCACGCCAGCGGCTGCGTCCGGCGCTCAATGAAGGCACGCACATCACCTGCCCGCGCTGCAACGGCACCGGCGTGATCCGCGACATCGAATCCTCGGCGCTGCACGTGCTGCGCGTGATCCAGGAGGAAGCGATGAAGGAGAACAGCGCCGCGGTCCATGCCCAGGTGCCGGTCGAGGTCGCGACCTATCTGCTGAATGAGAAGCGCGCCGAGATCGCCAAGCTCGAGGCGCGGCTCAAGGTCGACATCGTGCTGATCCCGAACAAGTTCATCGAGACCCCTCACTACAAGCTCGACCGGCTCAAGCACGACGACGACCGGCTCGCGACCTATCGCTCGAGCTACGGCATGGCCGAGGCGCCCGACGACGAGAATTCGTACCTGGACAGCAAGTTCAGCGGCACCAAGGTGCGCCAGGAAGCAATGGTCAAGGGCATCACGCCCGACCAGCCGGCGCCGGTCGTCGCACCGACCCCGCGGCCGGTCGAGAGGGTCGCCACGCAAGCTGCCAGCGCCACCGCGACCGCTGCCGGCGTTTCCGGCAACGGCGTGGCCGGGCCGGCACCCGGCCAGATCGGCTTCCTCGGCATGATCCTCAACCTGTTCCGCAAGCGCGCCGCCAACGAATCGACGTTGTCGCCGGCAGCGAGCGCACCGGCGGTGGCCGGGACGACGGAACCCGGAGCCCGCGGACGCGGGGCCGGTGACGGCGCTGGCCGGGCGGCCGGCGGCAGCCGCCGCGAAGGTCGCGAAGCGGGCCGTGACGGCACGCGCGACGGTGGACGCGATGGCCGTCGGCGCGATCGGGGGGAGCGCAGCGAACGCGGAGCGGCCGACCGCGGCGAGCGGAGCGACCGGGGTGACCGCACCGAGCGCGGCGACCGCACCGAACGCGGCAGCCGCGGCGGCCGCGACCGGACCAGCGGCCGGACGGCGCCAGCCGAACGAGCCAACGACGATCCGACGCTGCTCGAAGCGGCCGGCGACTCGCCGCCCGATTCGAACCGCGCTGACCGGGGTGAACGTGGCGACCGTGAAGGTCGCGGCGGGCGCCGTCGCTCGGGATCGCGCGGTGAACGCGGCAGCGATCGCGGGACCGACACTGCACGGACCGCCGGCGCTGCCGACGTCGAGCCGGCAGCGGCAGCGCCGACCACCACGGCAACGCCCGCGGCAGCGGCAATGGCAACCACGGCAGCCGCGGCAGGCGCCGGCACGGCTCCGGTGACCGAAGCTCCCGGCGATCTCGAAACCGATGGCGAACCGGGCGGAGAAGCGCTCGAGCGCGACGGCGAACGGCGCGGCCGGCGCCGCCGTCGCGGCGGCCGTCGCGAGCGCGGCGATGGCAACGGCTTCGGGACCGATGCTGCGGCATCGAGCGGCGTGGACGACGACGGTGGGCCGCCGGAGCAAGCGTTCCGGATGGCACGCGCAGCCGCCGACACCGCGGCGCCGACCATCGCCGAGCAGCCCCGCGGTGGATCGTCCTCCGACGAGCGCGCAGCGGTCGCCGAGCGACCCGTGCCAGCTGCCGCAACGGCGCGAACCACGCCGGCGACCACGCCGACAGCGGCACCGGTTGCGCCGCTGATGCCGGCGGCTCTTCCGGCAGATCTTCCGGCCGACCTTCCGACTGGCCATCCGGCCGACCTTCCGGCGGCCGAGCCGACCGAGCCCGCCTCGCGACCGGTCGAAACGGTCGCGCCGGCCGCGACGGTCGCCTCTTCCGCGCCGATGGCCGCCGCCCTGCCGGCCGAGCCGGTCGTCCCGGCTGCACCGGTCGTCCCGGCCGCGCCGATCGTCCAGCCGCCACCGGCGCCAACCGCCGAAGCGCTGCAGACCGTCGTCGAGTCCGCCGGCCTGGAATGGATCCAGACCAGCCGCTCGGCCGAACCGCCGGAAGAACCCGCCGCGCCGCGCATCGAGCGGCCGCGTCGCCAGCGCAAGCCGAAGACGGTCGCGGCCGCCGAACCGCTGCAGCAGGTCGAAACCCAGCCGGGCGACCAGCCTGGCGCGTGATCAAACGATCCCGCGCCCACTGCGTTCGCTGCCGGCCCCGGCCGCTGTCCGGGGCCGTTCCGCAGGCGCGATCAGTCCGCCAGGGCTGATCTCACCCGGCGTCGACCTCGCGGGGGCCGAGTGCGCGGCTCCAGCCCCGCCCGCGCGGGGCTGGGCGGACCGGAGTGGCGTCGCGTCCCGCAACACGGTCGCGATGCCTGCTGTCGCGATGTCTGACGAACGCCGGGCAGCGCGACGGCGTTGCCGGCCACGACGAAATCCGCAGCGGCGGCGTGCCCCGCGGCACTGCCGGGCGGCCGCACTGCTACCATCGATTCGAGGACAGCACGACGGCTGTTCGAGCGGGGAGACCTGTTCGAGCGGGGAGACGGCCTGCCGACCATGACCGAGCGGATCATTCCTATCGCAGACGCGCGCTATCCGGCCGCGCTTCCGATCATTCCGAGCGACGCCGAAGCGCCGACCGGCCGGCTCGCCGACCGGCTCGGAAGGCCGCTGCATGATCTGCGGATCTCGGTCACCGATCGCTGCAATTTCCGCTGTACCTACTGCATGCCGAAATCGGTGTTCGATCGCGACTACCGGTTCCTGCCGCAGTCGTCGCTGCTGTCGTTCGAGGAGATCACGCGGGTCGCGCGGCTGTTCGCTGCCCATGGGGTCGAGAAGCTGCGGCTGACCGGCGGCGAACCGCTGCTGCGCAAACGGATCGAAACGCTGATCGAGCAGCTGGCGGCGCTGCGCCGACCCGACGGTGGACCGCTGGATCTGACGCTGACGACCAACGCGGCGCTGCTGGCACGGCAGGCGGCCGGCCTGCGCGCTGCCGGCCTCAACCGGCTGACGGTCAGTCTCGATGCGATCGACGACACGGTGTTCCGCCGGATGAACGACGTCGACTTCTCGGTTGCCGACGTGCTCGCCGGCATCGACGCCGCGCATCGCACCGGCTTCGCGCCGATCAAGATCAACATGGTCGTCAAACGTGGCTGCAACGACGACCAGATCGTGCCGCTGGCCCGTCACTTCCGCGGCAGCGGCCATATCGTCCGGTTCATCGAGTTCATGGACGTCGGCAGCTCCAACGGCTGGCGGCTCGACGACGTCGTCCCCAGCCGCGAGGTGATCGACCGGCTCGACGCAGCCTTCGGCGTCGAGCCGCTGCTGCCGAACTACAGCGGCGAGGTCGCCGAACGCTGGCGCTACCGCGACGGCAGTGGCGAAGTCGGGGTGATCTCGTCGGTGACGCGCCCGTTCTGCGGCGACTGTTCGCGGATCCGGCTGTCGACCGAAGGCCGGCTCTACACCTGCCTGTTCGCCGCCGGCGGCCATGACCTGCGCGCCCTGCTGCGCGCCGGCCGTTCCGACGCGGAACTGAGCGCGGCGATCGCCGGTATCTGGTCGCGCCGCAGCGATCGCTATTCCGAGATCCGCAGCAGCCATACCGGCGTGCGGCAGCGGATCGAAATGAGCTATATCGGCGGATGACCGGGGAGGACCCTGCGCCGCTGTCGGTCGACCAGGCGCGCGCCGCGATCGCCGCGATCGTCCGGCCGATCACCGAGGTCGAGACGGTCGCACCGATGGCAGCGCTCGACCGGGTACTGGCGCACGACGTGGTGTCGCCGATCGATGTCCCGGCGCACGACAACGCCGCGATGGACGGCTATGCGCTGCGCTTCGACGATCTCAGCGGCGAGACCCGGCTGCCGGTCGCGGGGCGCGCCCTCGCCGGCTCGCCGTTCGCCGGGTCGCTGCCGGCCAGCCAGGCATTGCGGATCATGACCGGCGCGGTACTGCCGGCCGGCGCCGATACGGTAGTGCCGCAGGAAGCGGTCCGGCGCGACGGCCCGGCCGTGGTGATCCCGCCCGGCCAGCGGCGCGGCCAGCATTGCCGGCGGCGCGGCGAGGATCTGGCACGCGGTGCAACCGCGCTGCCCGTCGGCCGCCGGCTGCAACCGGCCGACCTCGGGCTGCTCGCCTCGCTCGGCCTGGCCATGGTCCCGGTCCGGCGCCGCGCGCGCGTCGCGTTGCTGTCGAGCGGCGACGAGTTGCTGGCGCCGGGCGCACCGCCGGCCGCCGGCCGGATCTACGACAGCAATCGTCCGGCGCTCGCCGCGCTGCTGCAGCGGCTCGGCGTCGCGGTGGCCGATCTCGGGGTCGTGCCGGACCGGCCCGATGCGTTGGCCGCGGCGCTCGCCGCTGCGGCCGCCGATGGCGCCGACGCGATCATCTCGTCGGGCGGCGTCTCGGTCGGCGATGCCGACCATACCCGCGCAGCGCTGGCGCAGGTCGGCTCGGTCGGGTTCCACCGGGTCGCGATGCGGCCGGGCCGTCCGGTCGCGTTCGGCCGGATCGGCAACGCCTGCTACTTCGGACTGCCCGGCAATCCGGTCGCGGCGATGGTGACCTTCCTGTTCCTGGTCCGCGATGCGCTCGCGCAACTGACCGGCGCCGCGCCGCCGCGGCTGCCGGTGATCCGGGCCCTGGCCGCCGAGCCGCTGCACAAGCGCCCCGGCCGGACCGAATATCAGCGCGGCGTGTTGTCCCGGCGCGCCGACGGCAGCTACGATGTCCGGACCACCGGCGACCAGGGTTCGGGGGTGCTGCGCTCGATGAGCGAAGCCGACGGCATCATCGTGCTCGAGGAGGCCCGCGGCGACGTCGCAGTCGGCGGCTGGGTCGACGTCGTCCCGTTCGTCGGCCTGCTCTGATCGGTCGCCGAGCACCGTCGCGTCAGGAACCGTACCGGCCGGCGTACCGGCACGGTGACGGCTGCGGTCTCGACCGGTGTACCGCTACGGTCGTTGCCGCGCGGCAGCGGCCCGGCTACGCTGATGCCATGAAAATCATCGCGCCCCGAGCCGCCGCCGCGCCGTCGAGCGCCGCCCTGACATCGACCGCGGCCGTGCCGTCAGCCGCCGGCGACATCCCGCTGGCGCGCCGCAGCGCCCGGATGAACCCGTCGATCATCCGGGAGATCCTCAAGGTCACCGAGCGGCCCGGCGTGCTGTCGCTCGCCGGCGGTTTGCCGGCGCCCGATCTGTTTCCGGTCGAAGCGATCCGCAGCGCCGCCGAGCGCGTGCTGCGCGACGAGCCGCAGGCAGCGCTGCAGTACGCGGCGAGCGAAGGCCATGGCCCGTTGCGCGAGTGGATCGCCGCGACGGCCAATGCCGCCGGACTCGCCGCCGCCCCCGACCAGGTGCTGATCACGACCGGCTCGCAACAGGGTCTGGACCTGGCCGCCAAGATCCTGATCGATGCCGGCTCGACGATCCGGGTCGAGTCGCCGACTTATCTCGGCGCGCTGCAGGCATTCACGCCATTCGAGCCGCGCGTCGAAGCAGTGCCATGCGATGCCGAGGGCCCGGACGTCGACGCGTTGTGCGCGCCGGCGGCGGCGACCGCGGCACGGCTCGCCTACCTGGTGCCGAACTTCCAGAACCCGAGCGGCGGA
>JBFWQR010000073.1:0-35989 GCA_050249335.1 Lautropia sp. | reverse complement strand
ACGGGGTCTCTCGCGAGGAACCTGATGTAGTGCCTCGCCCCCCACGCTCACTACGTTCGCTGCAGGCCCGGGCCGGAGTCCCGGGCCGCTGCGCAGGCGAGATCAGTCCGCAGGGACTGTTCTCGTCCGGCTCCGCCCCCGAGGGGGCGCCTCGTCCGGGGCATGCCCCGGGCCTTCGGGGTGAGCCGGACATGGACAGTCCCTGCGGACTGTCCATGCCTGGCGAACGCCGCCGGCCTCCGGCCGGCGGCGGGCCGGGCGGCACTGAGATGCCTCGGTCCGAATCCAGGTCAACGGCTGCGCGGCTGCGCGGCTGGATCAGGTCGGACGTCTTCTGGCTCGGTACGGTTCTGGTCGCCGGTGTGGTTTTCTGGCTCGCCGGCGGCATCCGCGCCGAAGAGCCGTTCCATATACCGCCGCCGGCCGGCGACGTGGTCGCGACCGCCGCCGGCGAGCCGGCGCCGCTCGCGACCGCGGTGTTCGCCGCCGGCTGCTTCTGGGGCGTGCAGGCGGTGTTCCAGCATACCCAGGGCGTGACGCGGGCGGTTTCCGGCTACGCCGGCGGCACCGCGGCCACGGCGAACTACGACCAGGTGACTAGCGGCACGACCGGCCACGCCGAAGCGGTCGAGATCACCTACGATCCGTCCCGGGTCAGCTTCGGGCAGTTGCTGCATGTGCTGTTCTCGGTCGTTCACAACCCGACCCAGTTGAACCGGCAGGGGCCGGACGTCGGCACCCAGTACCGCTCGGCGATCTTCGTGACCGACGAGGGGCAGCGCCGGGTGGCGGCGGCATACATCGCGCAGCTCGACGCGGCCAAGGTCTATCGCGCGCCGATCGTGACCGAACTGAGGCCGCTCGAACGGTTCTATCCGGCGGAGTCGTATCACCAGGATTTCGCGACGATGTTTCCGGATCACCCTTACATCGCCGCCTTCGATCGGCCGAAGATCGCCAACCTCAGGTCGCTGTTTCCCGATCGCTTCCGCGAAACGCCGGCGCTGGTCAGGCAGGCAGCCGCGAATTGAACACCGGCACGAACTCGGGCAGCCGTTCGAAGTCGCCGGGTACCAGGTAGTCGAGGCCCGCCATCTGGTCGGCCTGCTGGGCCTTACCGACCGCCGGCAGCCGGGCCGACAGCAGCGGGCTCGCGCCGACGCTGACGCCGGCGGTGAACAGCGCGTGCGCTACCAGCGTCGAGCAGATCGCGCGGGTGGGATCGGCGCGGCGGACGCTCTCGGTGCGGATCCAGCGGGCCAGCGGCAATGGTGCGATCAGCAGCAGCCGGGCCAGCGCGATCACATGATCGAGGTCGTAGCGGTGGCCGACCCGGTCGAGCAGATGCGCGATCAGTTCGTCGCGCGACGCTTCCTGCAGATGGCTGGCGCGGACCACCAGGATGTCGTGGTCGGCCAGGTCGGCCAGCCGGATCATCCGGACGCCGGCCTCGACGTCGGCTTCGACGACACAGCGTGCCGGGTCGGAATGGTGGCCGTTGCCAACGTAGATCGCGACATGCGACCAGGTCGAGCGGGTCATGCGGCAGACCAGCGACGCGAAGCGGGTCTTGCCGGCCACCAGAATGACGTCGCCCGGTTGCAACAGGGTATCGAGGTCCCGGCGGGGCTGGACCGACGCGGCGCCGGAGACCGGGGCCACCAGAAAGCTGACCAACCCTTTGTACAGCAGCCGCTTGAAGAACTGGAAGGGCTTCATCGCATGCTCCTTCGGATCGTTCGTCCCGGGTTCGCTTGCGTCTGCCGTCAGGCTATGACCGGACGGCAGGTGCCGGACATGACCTAAGTCACGTCGCCGACGAAATCGGTTCACGTCGCCAGCGAAACCGGGCAGGCAGCCGCACGCCGGCGGCCGGCGGTTCCGGGGTCGCGGGCGCGCCGTCGGCGGCCCGATCGGGTTGGGCTGCGTCGACCCGATGCGAGCGCCGTGGGCCGGCGCCGCGGGTGCTGCAGTGCGGTGTCAGCGCCGCGCCCACCGGGCGCCGGCGCCGGGAAGGCTCAGCGGCTGCTCAGCGAGGAGCGGCGGCTGGTGTCGCGGAACGCGCTCTCGCTTTCGGCCATCAGCGTCTTGCCGCGGGCGATCTGGCTTTCGCCGGCCTCGATCTGCTTCTGGCCTTCGGCGACCAGTTCGCTGCCCTTGGATTTGGTCTTTTCGCCGGCGACGACCAGGTCGTTGCCTTTTTTCCACTGCTTGCTGATGTCTTCGACACTGGCGGCGTGGCTCTTCATCTGGTCGCCGGTATTCGGACTGGCGCAGCCGGCGGCGAACGCGAGCGCGAGCGCGGCGACTGCCAGCGCCGGCCGTGCCGAGGCGGCGCGATGGAACGAAAGGCCGTACGGCGCCTGCTTCGACGCCTGGATCGACTCCTGTTTGTTGAACGCTTGACTCATGCGGACCCCCAAATCGTTGATTCCCGGATCGGGCAGAACGGCCGTCACCGCAGGACAATTTTTCTGGGTGCAGCGCAGCGAGTCACAGCGCCATGGCGTCAGCGTCCGGTTTCGCCGGATGAACGGTTGGTGTTTCGTGCATTGCGCAGCAACGGCATCATGAACAGCAGGCCGGCCGCCGGCCCGATCGCGAGCCACGGCAGCACCGTCGGCAACGGTTGGCGAGCGGCCGCGGCGGCAACTGCCTGGATGGTCACGATGCTGATCGCGAAGCCGATGCAGTTGACCAGCGTCAGCACGCTGCCGACGATCGCCGGCGGGCAGTTGCGGGCGGTCAGTGCGCTGAACTGCGGCGAATCGCCGGCGACGGTCGTGCCCCAGACCAGCATCCAGCCGGCGAACAGCCAGACCGGCGCGTCGATCAGCCAGGGCGCGAGCAGGCAGCAGCCGCCGCTGATCGCGAGTTGCGCGCCGGCGACGCGGGCGCTGCCGAAGCGGCGCGAAAGCATGCCGCCGGCCGCGGCGCCGAAGCCGCCGGCCGCGATCGCCGCGAAGGCCCACCACGAGATCGCGGTCGCGGCGTCGCCGCCGAGCCGCAGCGTGAACAGCGCCGGCACGACCATCAGCATCGCGTAGAGCTCCCACATGTGACCGAAGTAGCCGAACACCGAGGCGCGGACGGTTCGGTCGCGGACGATGACCGCGAGCGCGCCGACCCGGATCGCGCCACCGCGGACCAGCCATGGCCCGTCCGGTACCGTCAGCGCGAGCAGCACGCCGCCGGCCGCGGCGAGCAGCGACAGCACGGCGATCACCGACTGCCACGGCCATTCGGCACCGAGCGCGCGCAGTGCATGAGGCAGTGCGGTGCCGACGAAGAGCGCGCCGATCAGGACGCCGAGCGCGAGGCCGAGGCCGGTCCGGTACCAGCTGGCGGCGATCCTCATGCCGACCGGATAGATGCCGGCGAGCAGGAAGCCGACCAAAAACCGTGTCACCACCATCGCCTCGAGCGCGGGCGGCAGTACCAGCACGGCGGCGTTGGCCAGCGCCGCGAGCAGACTGCTGGCGAGATAGACCAGCCGGGGCGAATTGCGATCGGCGATCAGCAGCAGCGCATAGACCAGCGTGCCGGCGATGAAACCGGCCTGCACCGCGGTCGTCAGCGCGGCGGCCGGATCGCCGGTGAGCCGCCAGTCGTGCTGCAGGTCGGGTGCGATCGCGTTGCCGGCGAACCAGAGCGATGTGCCGCACAGTTGCGCCAGCGTGATCGCCGGCAGGATCCGGCGCGGTACCGGCGGGTCCGGGTTCAAGCAGGCAGCGCGTCGACCAGCCGGACACCGGCCTGCCGCATCTGCGCGAGCGCCGCGGCGAGCGAGCCGTCGAGGTCGATCGCGCGGCACGCCGGCAGCACGACGGCGCAGTCGAAGCCCTGGCTGCGGGCATCGAGCGCCGAGTACGCGACACAGTAGTCGGTGGCGAGACCGCACAGCGTGACGCGATCGAAGCCGCGTTCGCGCAGGTAGCCGGCGAGGCCGGTCGGGGTGGTGCGGTCGTTTTCGAAGAAGGCCGAGTAGGAGTCGATCGCGGGCCTGAACCCCTTGCGGATCACCAGTTCGGCGCGCTGGTGCGCGAGCTCGGGATGGAAACCGGCGCCCGGCGTGCCCTGGACACAGTGGTCGGGCCACAGCGTCTGGTCGCCATAGTCCAGCGTGATCGAGCCGAACGGCGCCGCGCCCGGGTGGCTGCTCGCGAACGAGCGGTGGCCGGGCGGATGCCAGTCCTGGGTCAGCACGACATTCGCGAAGCGCTGCATCAGCCGGTTGATCGGCGCTACTACGGCATCGCCGTCGGCGACCGCGAGCCGGCCGCCCGGGCAGAAATCGTTCTGCACGTCGATGACGATCAAAGCGCCGCCGTCGATCCGCGCGTCGGCGCCCTCGGGATGCGCGTCGGTGCCGTCCATGCTTCAGAACCCGTGACCGAACCCTCGGCCGCCGGTCGCGGCCCCACCGGCAGTGTACCGTTCAGTTGCGCAACAGTGCCGGCAGCCAGAGCGCCAGCTGCGGGAATGCGAGCACCAGCAGCAGCCCGATCACCTGCAGCACCATGAATTGCATCATGCCGATATAGATGTCCTTCAACGGCCAGTCCGGCACGACGCCCTTCAGGAAGTACGCCGACAGTGCGACCGGCGGCGACAGCCACGCGGTCTGCAGGCAGACCGCGACCAGGATGCAGAACCAGACCTTGTCGATCTGCATCTGGTCGACCAGCGGCAGCAGGATCGGCATCACGATCAGCACGATCGGCACCCATTCGAGCGGCCAGCCGAGGATGAAGATGATCGCCAGGATCAGCAGCAGCATCAGCGTCGGCGGCAGCGACAGCGTCAGCAGCGATTCGGCGATCAGCGCCGGGCTGCCCAGCCGCGAGAATACCGCGCCGAAGAAGTTGGAGGCGGCGACCAGCAGCAGGATCATGCTCGACACTTCGAGGGTCGACATCAGCGACTTGCGGAAGCCGTCCCAGGTCAGCCGGCGATAGGCGAGCGTCAGCAGGAGCACAGCGAACGCGCCGACCGCGCCGGCGTCGGTCGGCGTCGCGATGCCGGCGAGGATCACGCCGAGCGTGGCGGCGATCACCACGACGACCGGCAGGCAGCCGACGATCAGTTCGCGCGCGACCTCGACCCACGACTCGGCCCGCTGGTCCTCCGGCAGTGCCGGCCCGAGCGCCGGGTTGATCCAGCAGCGGACCAGCGTGTAGGCAATATAAAGGAACGCCAGCAGCAGCCCCGGGATCACCGCGCCGGCGAACAGGTCGGTGGCCGGCACGCCGACCACCGGGCCCATGACGATCAGCATCACCGACGGCGGAATCAGGATGCCGAGCGTGCCGCCGGCAGTGATCGCGCCGGCGCACATCCGGACGTCGTAGCGGCTCGCCTTCATCGTCGGCGCGGCCATCACGCCGAGCAGCGTCACCGACGAGCCGACGATGCCGGTCGCGGCGGCGAAGATCGTCGCGGTGGACAGCACCGCCAGGTAGAGCGAGCCGCGCAGCGCGGCGAGCATCAGCTGGACCGCGCGGAACAGCCGCTCCATCAGCCGGGAATGCTCGAGCAGGTAGCCCATGAACAGGAAGAACGGCACCGCCGCCAGCGACGTGTCCTTCATCACCGAGAAGAACTGCAGCGTCATCAGGTACAGCACCAGCGGTCCGAGCACGAAGTAGCCGAACGTCAGCGCGACGAAGATCAGCGTGAAGGCGATCGGAAAGCCGATGAAGATCGCGCCGAACAGCACGACCAGCGAGACGATTCCCCACCACTCGGGCGTCACACCGTCTCCTTCGGCGGCTCGGCATGCGAGCGGTCGGGCCAGGCGTTGTTGCAGACTGCGTAGCAGCTCTTCAGGGTCTCGGAGACGCCCTGCAGCAGCAGCAGCGCACCGGTGGCCGGCATCACGAACTTGAGCGGCCAGGCGGCCGGCATCCATGGGCTGGTGACGAAGCGCTCGCCTTGCAGGAAGCTCTTCTCGAAGAACTCCCAGCCGAGCCAGGCGAAGACCGCGATCGCCGGAAAGAAGAACACGATGTAGCAGATCGCGTCGATCAGGCCCTGCCGGCGCGGCGACCAGCCGCCGTACAGCGTGTCGGTCCGGATGTGCCCCTGCTTCATCAGCGTGTACGGCGCGCCGAGCATGAAGAAGGTGCCGTACAGGATGAACGTCATGTCATAGGCCCAGACGGTCGGCGCGTTGAAGAAATACCGCGCGACCACCTCCCAGACCAGCGACAGCACCATCGGCACGATCAGCCAGGCGACCGCCCGGCCGCACCAGAGCGCGAAGCCGTCGAGCGCGCGGACCAGCGGCAGCACGCCGGCGAGCCGCGGCCCGCCGCTGCCGCCGGGGTTGCCGGCGGCGTGCGGGTTGCCGGCGGTACGCGGCGGCGCCGCGGTGCCGGCCGGGGCCGTCACTTCTTGATCGCGCCGCTGTCGAGCGCCGCGTTGCCCAGCGTCGAGTACAGGTCCAGGATCTTGGTCCAGTACGGCACGACGACCTGGGCGAAGTTGCGCTGCGAGGTCAGCACTTCCTTGAAGAACGCGTCCTTGGCGGCGTAGCGGTCCATCACGATGTTGGTTGCCTTGACGAACTCCGGATAGAAGTCCTTCGGCGTATCACGGATGTTGACCTTGAACTCGTTGCGCAGCTTGATGACCGCCTGGGCGTTGCGGAACACGTTGAACGTGTAGGTCTCGGTCATCGACGCCATCGCGGCGCCGCGGACGATCGCCTGCAGGTCCGGCGCCAGCTTCTTCCAGACATCGCCGTTGATCACCACCTCGCCGATGTCGGTCGACTGGTGCAGACCCTGCAGGTAGTAGTTCTTCCAGACGGTCTGCAGGCCGAGATTCAGGTCATCGGCCGGACCGATCCACTCGGCCGCGTCGATCGTGCCGCGCTGCGCCGCCGGCACGATCTCGCCGCCCGGCAGCGCGACCGCCGCGACGCCCATCTCCTTGAAGATCTCGCCGGTGATGCCCGGCGGCGAGCGGTACTTCATCTTCTTGAAGTCGGCCGCCGAGTTGATCGGCTCCTTGAACCAGCCGAGCGGGTCCGGCCCCATCGGCTGGACGAACAGCGGCTCGACATTGACCTTCAGGACATCCTTGTACAGCTTGCGGTACAGGTCGTAGCCGCCGCCCTCGAAGAGCCAGGCGACGTGCGACAGCTGATCCATGCCGACGCCGGCGCCGGCCATCGGATTGGAGAACAGGCCGGCGGTCGGGTTCTTGCTGGACCAGTAGTGCGTCCAGGCGTAGCCGCCGTCGACGATGCCCTTGTCGACCGCGTCCAGGATCTCGAACGCCGGCACGATCGCGCCGTCCGGCAGCATCTCCATCTTGATCCGGCCGTTCGACATCTTGTCGACCCGGTCGCCGAAGCGCTTCAGCAGATCGAAGTAGATGCTCGCCGACGGAACGGCGGTCTGGATCCGCATCCGGATCGGTTGTTGCGCCGAAGCGCCGACGGTGACCGCGGCCAGCGCCACGGTCGCGAAAATCTTCGCTAGCCTGGGAAATCGCATCACTCCTCCTGGTGTCCGTGTTCTCCGGGCGCGCCGGCGGCCGGTCGTTCGGCCGGTCCAGCCCCGGGGCGGCTTGCCAATCATAGGGGCGCGCTGCAGCGGCTGGCAACGCTCGGATACCCTTCGGGGGCGTGTCCAATGCGGAGAACGATTCCGAAAAATCGAAATCCGCATATGCGTTGCCGGATCGCGTTACCCGGCCGGTCCGCGATGCTGCCGGCATGTCGAGTCGCTGCGCCATGGTCGGCTGCGCCGTCCGGCAGCCCGGACCGTCGGGTCGACTCGGACCATCGGGTTGGCGTGGTCTGTCGGGTTGATTCTCCGTGCCGCAGCATCATCTATGCTGTTTGGATGGACTCAAAGGAGCAGCGATGAACCCAGCGACCCCCGCGACCGCGACACCGCGGCGCGCCGTCAAGGTGACCCGCGGCATGCCGGCCAGCGACGGCGCCGGCGTCAAGCTGACGCGGCTGATCGGTGCACCGGGTCTGCCCGACCTCGACCCGTTCCTGATGCTCGACGAATTCCGGTCCGACCAGGCCGGCGACTATCTGGCCGGCTTCCCGGACCATCCGCATCGCGGTTTCGAGACCGTCACCTACATGCTCGCCGGGCAGATGCGTCACGGCGACAACCAGGGCAACGTCGGTCTGCTGCGGCCGGGATCGGTGCAGTGGATGACCGCCGGCCGCGGCATCGTGCACTCGGAAATGCCGGAACAGCAGGACGGGCTGATGTGGGGCTTCCAGCTCTGGGTCAACCTGCCGGCCAGGGACAAGATGACCGCGCCGCGCTACCAGGACATCGACCCGGAGCGGATCCCCGAGGTCGAATCCGGCGACGGTGTCCGTGCCCGGGTCATCGCCGGCTCGTTCGCCGGTGTCGTCGGCCCGGTCCGTGCCGAGGCGACCGACCCGGTCTATCTCGACCTGGCGATCGCCGCCGACCGCAGCGTCGACGTGCCGGTGCCGGCCGGGCACCAGGCGTTCGCCTATGCGTTCGACGGCGCGGTCGGCATCGGCTCCGGCGCCGACGGCACCCGGCTCGGCCGCGGCGAACTCGCGGTGCTGTCGGACGGCGATCACGTCCGGCTGAGCGGCGTGGCCGGCGGCGGTCGCGTCATCGTGGTTGCCGGCCGGCCGCTGCGCGAACCGGTGGTCAAGTATGGTCCGTTCGTCATGAACACGCCGGACCAGATCCGCTCCGCGATCGCCGACTACCAGGCGGGGCGTTTCTGATGGCCGGGCCGAATACCGGGCCCGGCGCGGGCCCCGGTGCGGGATCCGAAGCGGGGCCCGATGCGGAACCCGGTGCAGCGCCGGTCCGCCTGCGGATCGATGCGCCGCTGCACGATCTCGGCGACGGCATCTCGGTCCGGCGGGTGCTGCCGTCGCCGGCGCGGCTCGCGGTCGGACCGTTCGTGCTGCTCGACCATCTCGGGCCGGTGACGCTGCCGGCGGAGGTGCCGTTCGATGTCCGGCCGCATCCGCATATCGGCCTGGCGACGCTGACCTATCTGTGGGAAGGGCGCGTCGAGCATCGCGACGGGCTCGGCGTCACCCAGACGATCGAACCGGGCACGGTCAATCTGATGAGCGCCGGCGCCGGCATCGTCCACTCCGAACGCACCGACGCGCGTGACCGCGGCAAGCCGCGCGCGATGCACGGCCTGCAGATCTGGCTGGTGCCGCCGCTGGCACGCGAGACCGACCCGCCGACATTCACCCATACCACGGCAGCGCAGTTGCCGACGCTGCAGCCGGCCGGCGCGCGCGCCGGTTCCGGCGGCGCGCCGCGACTGCGGCTGGTGGCCGGCACCGCGTTCGGCGAGCGCTCGCCGGTGCCGGTTGCCGGCGAGTTGTTCTATGTCGACGTGCAGCTGCCGGATGGCGCGTCGGTGCCGCTCGACCGCACCCATCGGCAGCGCGCGATCTATGTCGTTGGCGGCACGGTGCGGATCCGCGCGGACGGCGGCATCGCCGGAGCCGATAGCACCCGAGCCGACGACGGCACCACCCGGGTCGACGACGGCACCACTTTCGGGACGGCCAGCGCCGGTACGATGCTGCTGTTCGAACCCGCTGCCCCGGTTCGGATCGAGGCGATCGGTGCCGCGCATCTGGTGATGCTCGGTGGGGCGCCGATCGACGCGCCGCGACACCTGTGGTGGAACTTCGCGGCTTCGTCGGCCGAGCGGATCGAACAGGCCAAACGCGACTGGACCGCGTTCCGCTGGCCGATGGTCACGGGCGACGACGAGTTCATTCCGCTGCCGGCGCCACACGAACGGACACTGGTGACGCTGCACGGCGACTGGTAGTGCCGTGACGCCTCCGGCCGGCCCGCAGCGACCATCGACGGTCGACTGTCGTCCGGCGCCGGCGGCCGCCGGCAAGTCTTGCCGACGGCCGCCCCGATTTGCTGTACGGTCACGGGCACACTAATTGCTATTTCTCTTGGCTGCGCGCTCCGTCGCGCGGTGGCCCACCGAGCCGTCGTCTCGGGTCGCAGTCAAGGGGAAGGTCGTAATGCAGCGCAGCGCACCGCGGGTCCTCGCGTTCGTACTCGCAGGGGGCGAAGGCAAGCGGCTCGCGCCGCTGACGCGTTCGGTCGCCAAGCCGGCGGTACCGTTCCATCGCCACCACCGGCTGATCGATTTCGCACTGGCCAATCTGCGCAATTCCGGCATCCAGGCGATCCATGTGCTGACGCAGTACCGGCCCGAGTCGGTGCTCGAGCACCTTGCCCGGACCTGGGGCGGCAGCGGCAGCCTGTATCAAGGCTTCGTCAATCCGGTGGTCGGCGGCGCGCACGGCATCGAGCGGTTCCGCGGGACCGCCGACGCGGTCTACTGCAACCGCGATCAGATCGTCGATTTCTGCCCCGACGTGGTCGCCGTGTTCGGCGCCGATCATGTCTACCGGATGGACGTCCGGCAGATGATCGACTTCCATATGGCGGCCGGTGCCGACGCGACCATCGCGGCGCTGCCGGTGCCGCTCGCGGCGGCCCGCGGCTTCGGGGTCGTCGCCGCGGCACCGGATGGCCGGATCAAGAGCTTCGCCGAGAAGCCGCACGATCCCGAGCCGATGCCGGGCCGGCCCGATTACGCGTTCGCGTCGATGGGCAACTATCTGTTCCAGCCGGCGGCGCTGCTGCGGGCGCTCGACGATGTCCGCGCCGCCGGCGGCACCGATTTCGGCAGCGATCTGCTGCCGCATCTGCTCGCCACCTCGGCGCGGCTCTATGCCTACGACTTCGCGACCAACGTCGTACCCGGCAGCGAGTCGAGCGCCGAGCCGCACTATTGGCGCGATGTCGGCACGCTCGATGCGTATTTCGCCGCCCAGATGGATACGCTCGGGCCGCGGCCGCGGTTCGATCCGCGCTCGACCGCATGGCCGATCCGCAGCCATGCCGACGTGTCGCAGCCTGGCGCGGTCGGCGCGATCGCCGACTGGGCGGCCGATGCGTTGCGCGACTACCGCAGCGACCTCGGCGGCAGGGCCGCCCGGTCGCGGCTCAGCGAGACGATCGTTCGCGACGGCGTCGCGATCGGCGACGGTGCCGAGCTGTCGCGGTGCGTGCTGCAGGACGGCGTCACGATCGGCAGCGGCTGCCGGCTGCGCAACGTCATCGTCGATCGTGACAACGCGGTGCCCGACGGCACCGAAATCGGCTTCGACGAGGCCGCCGACCGGCAGCGATTCTCGGTCAGCGAGACCGGCATCGTCGTGGTGCCGGCCGGCACGTTCCCGATCGTCAGCGTGCGCCGCCCGGCGCGCCTGATCGGCCGCCGCGCGACCCTGCCGGCGCAGCCGGCCGCGGCGTTGCCGTCGCCGCGCAACGATTGGTTGCAACCTGCTTGAACGACCGCTGCCGCGGCCCCGTGCCGCGGTGAATTGATGCACAATCCAAGGGCGTCGCGGCTGTGCGGCGCGGGTGGATCGGCCGAGCAGGCGCGGGGGACAGGCATGCGAATGGGCGTACTACCGCTGGCGGTCATCGCGATCGCCGCGGCCGCAGCGGCACCGTGTGCATTCGCGCAGCAACCGCTGGTGCCCGGCGTCAGTGGCGGCTACTTCGGCCTCAACCTGGGCAAGTCGAAGTTCGATCCGAGCTGTGCGCCGGGCTTCGGCTGCGACACCGGCAAGACCGGCTACCGCGCCACGCTCGGCGGCCAGACCACCGAAACGGTCGGTGCCGAGATTTCCTACATCAACCTCGGCAAGATCGATTTCTCCGGCGGCAGCCAGCGTGCCCACGGCTTCAACCTGTCGGTGGTCGGCACCTTGCCGGTCGGCGCCGGCTTCTCGGCATTCGGCAAGCTCGGCGCCACCTACGGCTGGACCGAGACGCGCTCGAGCGCGCCCGGCATCCGGACCGGCGACGAAAAAGGCATCGGCTTCAGCTACGGCCTCGGTCTCGGCTACCGGCTGACGCCGCAGCTCGAGCTGACCGCGGAGTACGAACGCCACCGCTTCGACTTCGCGCCCGGCGACCAGTCGCTCGGCTTCACCTCGATCGGGCTGCGTTACCGCTACTGAACGCTGGTCTCGAAGGGGCGTCTCGGCCGGTGCCGCCTTCAGCGCTGCCGCCGGTGTTCACCACCACGTGCCCACGGGGGCGGCGTCCGCGCCCAGTCCTTCAGATACTGCAGCAGCAGCCTGACGCGCTGTGGCTGGTTGCGTCGCGTCGAGTAGATCGCCGAGATATCGAGCTTGGTCGGCGTGAACTCCCGCATGATGACGATCAGCCGGCCGCTGGCGATGTCGTCGGCGACCATGTAGGTCGGATGCACGGATATGCCTTCGCCGGCGAGTGCGGCATGCCGCAGCGCCTCGCCGAGATTGCTGCAGATGGTGCCTCGCACGCGGACGGCTACCTCGCCCTTGGCGCCGGTGAAGCGCCAGATTCCGGTGGGTGACTTCAACGTGTGGAGCAGGCAATTGTGCCGAGAGAGCTCGGCCGGCGTCTTCGGTACGCCGGCGCGGCGGAGGTACTCCTCGGAAGCGACCAGCACCTGCGGAACCTTCATCAGCGGCAGCGCAACGAAGCTCGAATCCTGTAGCGCCGGCGCGATCCGGATCGATACGTCGAGCCCTTCGCCGACCAGGCTGGCGCGGCCGTCGTCGATCACCATCGCGATCTGGATATCCGGCTGGCCGGCAACGAAATCGCGCACGATCTTCAGCAGGTGATGGACACCGAAGGACGGCGGCGTGCCGATCCGGATCACGCCGCGCGGTTGTGACATCGCGTCGCGGACGTCGGCCTCGATCGAGTCGTAGCGGTCGATCAGGGCGGTCGCGCTTTCCAGCAGACGCACCCCGGCGTCGGTCAGCCCCACCTGCTTGGTCGTGCGATTCAAGAGCTGCGCGTTCATCGATCGCTCCAGCCAGGCGACCTGTTTGGTCACCGTGGCGCGAGAGACGCCGAAGCGCTGGGCAGCGGCGCTGAAGCTGCTGCAGCGCGCCACCTCGGCGAACACCTCGATGCAGTGCAAGCGGTCCACGTAGCCGTCTCCGTTCGAATGGGGTCGGGAGCGAACAGCCCGAGCAGGATTTGTTTCCAGAAAGGAAAATATCAGTTCCGGACGGAACGGAATACCCGGCGGCTTCTCCTCTCTATAGACTGGCGGGCGGAAAAAGCTGCCTGAGCCATCGGCGCTCGGTGTATCGGGGGTAGGAGCGCCAATGCAGGTCAATCGGTATCGGCTCGGAATCGACATCGGTGGAACGTTCACCGACTTCACGTTGGTCGACGAATCCGCCGGACAGATCCTGGTCGAGAAGGTCCTGACCACGCCGGATCAGCCGGATCGGGCCGTGTTCCAGGGCATCGAACGGTTGCAGCGGCACGCGCCGACGCTGCTCGCCGATGCCGCCGAAGTGATCCACGCGACGACGCTGCTGACCAACGTCGTCATCGAGCGCAAGGGCGCACGGACCGCGCTGTTCGCGACCCGCGGCTTTCGCGACGTTCTCGAGATCGGGCGCGAGCTGCGCTACGACGTCTACGACGCGTACATCCGTTTTCCCGATCCGCTGGTGGCGCGCTCGCTGCGGTTCGACATCACCGAGCGCGTTCTCGCCGACGGCAGCGTCTATCGGCCGCTCGACGAGCTGGACGTGCGCGAGGCGATCGCGGCGATCGGCCGCGCCGGCATCGAGTCGGTCGCGATCTGCTTCCTGCACTCGTACCGCAATCCGGTGCACGAGAAAGCGGCACGCGAGCTGGTCAGGCGGCTGCTGCCGGACGTCCAGGTGTCGATCTCCTCGGAGGTGCATCCGGAGCCGAAGGAATACGAGCGGACCTCGACGACGGTCGTCGATGCCTACGTGAAGCCGATCGCGACCCAATACCTGGCCCAGTTCGCCGATCGGCTGCAGCAGCGCGGGTACCCGAATCCGCTGTACGTGATGATGAGCAACGGCGGCACCGCCGATATCCGCACGGCGCAGCGCTTTCCGGTCCAGCTGATCGAATCCGGCCCGGCCGCCGGTGTCGAGGCGGTGGCCCACTACGGCAAGCTGCTCGGCATCGACAAGCTGCTGTCGTTCGACATGGGCGGAACGACCGCGAAGCTCTGCCTGATGACCGACGGCCAGCCTGCCCGGACCCGGACCTTCGAGGTCGACCGGGTGCACCGTTTCAAGGCCGGCAGCGGCACGCCGATCGCCACTCCGGTATACGACCTGCTCGAGATCGGTGCCGGTGGCGGCAGCATCGCGCGGATCGACAGCCTCGGTCTGTTGCAGGTCGGTCCGGAGAGCGCCGGCTCGTCGCCCGGGCCGGCGTGCTACGGCGTTGGCGGCGAGCACCCGACGGTCACCGACGCCGACCTGATCCTGGGCCTGCTCGACCCCGATTTCTTCCTGGGCGGCGCGATGAAACTCGATCGCGATGCGGCCGTCACGGCGATGCGCGCGAAGCTCGCGGAGCCGCTCGGAATCCCGGTGGAGCAGGCGGCGCTCGGCATCCATGAGCTGGTCAACGAGACGATGGCTTCGGCGGCGCGTGTCTACATCGCCGAGAAGGGTGAGAATGCACGCCAGCTGGCGATGGTGGCATTCGGCGGCGCCGGTCCGGTGCATGCGATCGGCCTGGCGCGCAAGCTCGGCTGCCCGCAGGTGATCGTGCCGCCGTGGCCCGGCGTGATGTCGTCGTACGGCCTGCTCGCGGCGCCGATCTCGTTCGAGCGGGCTCGGGCGATCGCCGCGCCGCTCGTCACGGTCGATTCGGCCGGACTCGCAGGTATCGTCACCGCGCTCGAAGCCGAGGCGGCTTCGGAGATGCCGGCGCATGCACGCGTGGAGTTCGAGCATTCCGTCGAGATGCAGCTGATCGGGCAGGATTTCCCGCTCGAGATCCCGGTCGACCGTTCCTGGTCGGATCCGGCGGCCATCGATGCGCTGATCGAGACTTTCCACCGCGAGTACGTGCGCCTCTACGGGCGCACCGACCGGAAGACACCGCTGGAGCTCGTGAGCGTCCGGGTGCGGGCACGGCACCGCTCGCCCGCGCCGCCTTCCCTGACCTTGTCAAAGCCGGGGGCGCGCGGCGAAACCCGCAGGCGCAAGGTGTTCATGCGTGCCGGCTGGACCGATGTCGCGGTGCTGCGCCGCGAGTCGCTCGCCGTCGGTACCGTGGTCGACGGACCCGCGATCGTCGAGGAGCGCGAATCGACGTTCGCGATCGAGTCCGGCGACCGTCTGGTGGTCGACGATCTCGGTTGTCTGCGGGTCACGCTGGCCCGCGAATCCCGTCCGGAGGCATGATGCTCGACTCGGTCACGACCCAGATCTTCTGGAACCGGATCATCTCCATCGTTGACGAGGCGGCAACCGGTCTGATCCGCACCGCGTATTCGGCGGTCGTTCGCGACTTCCACGATTTCGCTTGCGGGCTCTTCGACCGCGACGGCAACCTGCTGGCCCACTCGGTCAAGACGACCACCGCGTTCATCGGCGTCATGCCTTTCCTGATGAAGCATTTCATCGAGGCATTTCCACCCGAAACGCTGGCACCCGGCGATGCGCTGATCACCAACGACCCCTGGCTCGGTACCGGCCACACCTACGACCTGTGCATCGCGTCGCCGATCTTCCACGGCAGCCGGCTGATCGGCTTCGCGATCTGCATCGTCCATCACCTGGATATCGGCGGCCGTCTCACCAACACCGAATCGAAGGACATGTACGAAGAGGGGCTGCGGCTCCCGATCGTGCGGTTCGCCCGCGACGACATCATCGATCCGACCCTCGAGGCGGTGATCTGCGCCAATGTCCGCGCACCGGTCGCGATGATGGGCGACATCCGCGCGCAACTGACCGCCAACAGCGTCTGCAGCCGCGGGCTGCTCGCGATGATCGAGGACTACCGGCTCGACGATTCGACGCTGATCGAACTCGCCCGCGAGATCGCGAGCCGCTCCGAAGCGAGCCTGCGGCGGCGGATCGCCGCGGTGCCGGCCGGCCGCTACGAGAACGAAGTGGTGCTGCCGACGATGGCCGGCATCGACGGCATCCGGATCAAGGTGGCGCTGACCTTCGCCGGTGACGAGGTCACCGTCGATTTCACCGGCTCGTCGGCGGAGGTGGCGGCCGGAGTCAACGTCACGCTCAACATGACCCGGTCCTACAGCCTCTATCCGATCAAGATGGCGCTGGATCCGGAGGTGCCGAACAACGAGGGCTGCATCCGGCCGATCCGCGTCATCGTGCCGGAAGGCACGCTGCTCAACTGCCGGCCGCCGGCGCCGACCTGGGGCCGGATCATGATCTGTCACAACCTGCCGGAGATCATCTTCGGTGCGCTGGTCAAGGCGATTCCGGACCGGATACCGGCTGCCTGCGGCTCGACGCCGATCGTGCTGACCAACCTGCGCTGGCGCCATCCGGACGGACGGCTGCACATCGGCATGACGTCGGGACAGGGCGGCATGGGTGCGAGTGCGCGGGGCGACGGCGCTTCCTGCCGCGGCTTTCCCTACAACGTCGGCAACGTCCCGGTCGAGACGATCGAGAACGACCTGCCGCTGATCTATACGCGCAAGGAGCTGCTGGCGGACTCGGGAGGCCCGGGCACGAACCGGGGCGGGCTCGGGCAGTGCGTCGAGTTCCGCGTCGCCGACAATCATCTCGCGCCGGAGCTGCCGATCGACTGCCTGGTCCGCGGGGTCAGCCGGCGGCCGGATTCGGTCTACCCGGTATTCGGCCGCAAGGGCGGGCAGGTGGGACGCGGTGCCGCGATGGCGATGGACGGCAAGCCGCTGACGGCGGGGACGCCGCAGAAGCTGGGGCCGGGCAGGGATATCCTGATCGCGCTGCCGGGCGGCGGTGGCTATGGAGATCCGCTGCGCCGCGCTCCGGAAGACGTCCTCGCCGACGTCCGGCAAGGCTACGTCAGCCGCGCCGGCGCCGAGGCCGACTACGGCGTGCGGCTCAGTGCCGACGGCACCGCGATCGATCATGCCGCGACCGAGGCGTTGCGCGCGGCTCGTTCGCCGGGTCATGAACGCGACTGAGCGGCCGCCGGGCCTGTTCGAGCCGCTGCGGCTGCGCGAGCTCCGGCTGCGCAATCGCATCGTGCTCGCGCCGATGGCGCAGTATCAGGCCCGCGACGGGCTGGCCAACGACTGGCACTTCCAGCAGTTGGCCCGCTACGCGGTCGCGGGCGTCGCGCTCGTGTTCACCGAGTCGGTCAAGGTGGCAGCGGACGGGCGCAGCACTGCCGCCGACCTCGGGCTCTGGAGCGACGATCAGATTCCGGGCCTGGCGCGGATCGCGTCGTTCGTTCGCGCCAATGGCGCCGCTGTCGGCATCCAGCTCGGTCACGCCGGCCGCAAGGGCTGCTGCGCGGTGCCCTGGGACGGTTACCAGCCGATCCCGCGCGATGGCACGCACGCCGGCGACGGGAGCGTCTGGCCGATCCAGGCGCCGAGCGCCATTGCCCACGAGGCCGGATGGCCGGAGCCGCTCGCGATGGACCGCGACGACATCGCCCGGGCCATCGACGATTTCGCCAGTGCTGCGGCGCGTGCCGATGCCGCGGGTTTCGACGTGCTCGAACTGCACGGCGCCCACGGCTATCTGCTGCACCAGTTCCTGTCGCCGGAATCCAACCGGCGCACCGACGAATACGGCGGATCGGCCGAGAACCGGGCGCGCTTCACGATCGACGTCGTGCGTGCGGTCCGGGGCCGCTGGCCGGACACCAAGCCGCTGTTCTTCCGCGCGTCGGTCGTCGACGAAGTCGGCTGGTCGGTGCCGGATTCGATCGCGCTCGCCCGCCAGCTGCGCAGCCACGGCGTCGACGTGATCGACTGTTCATCGGGCGGCATGCACGGCCGGTCGTCGGTCACCAGGCTGCAGGCGCACCGTCCGGGCTATCAGGTGCCGTTCGCGCGTGCAGTCCGCGAAGGCGCCGGCATCGCGACGATGGCCGTCGGCCTGATCGTGGATCCGCTGCAGGCCGATGCCATCATCCGGCAGGGCGACGCCGATCTGGTCGCCCTCGGCCGCGAGCTGCTCGCCAATCCGGGTTGGCCGGTGCAGGCCGCGCGCGCATTGGATCCCGGCGCCGGCTACGACCTGTTGCCGACGCCGCACAGATGGTGGCTCAACCGCCGGCGAATCGATCGTCTTTCCAACCAATCGGACCAGCAAGCAAAGGAGTCATGATGCGCTTTTTCAAGCTCGCCCTATCCCTGGCCCTGCTAACCGGAGCGGTCGCCACCATCCATGCTCAGCAGCGATTCGTCAAGATCGGCGCGGGCGTCACCGGTACCTACGCCCTGTTCGGCGCCAAGCTGGCGGAGGTGATCAATTCCACCTATCCGGACCTGCGCGCGTCGGCGATCTCCGGGCCGACCGAACAGAACATGGTGCGCGTGCAGCGCGGCGAGCTCGACTTCGTGCTGAGCTACACGTTCCAGAGCGCGCTGACCCATTCGGGCAAGGGCGAGCTCGGCGTCGCGACGCCGGACCTGCGCCAGGTCATGAGCACGTACGGATCGTTCTACTTCCCGCTGGCGCGGCCGGGGCTGGGCATCGCGACACCGGCAGATCTGGTCAAGCGTCCGTTTCGCGTCTGGATGGGCCCGAAGTCGGGCGCGTTCTACGCCATCAACACCGCCTATCTGGCGTCGTACGGCGTGACTCCCGACGCGATCGCCAAGGCCGGCGGCGTGATCAGCACGATCGGCTACCAGAACCTGGAGCAGGCGTTCCGCGACGGCCAGGTCGATTTCGCCTTCTTCGCCGGGCCGGTTCCGTACAGCATGCTGATGCAGCTCGACCGCGCCGGTTTCGAGATGATCGGCATGTCGGACGAGGCCGCCGCCAAGTTCGTCTCGCTGCTGCCCGGCATGTCGGTCGAGACCCATCCGGCCGGGGTCTACACATCGGTTCCGAAGGCGCTGCGCGTTCCGTATCTGTTCAATCAGGTGTCCACCAACGCCAAGGTGCCCGACGAGATCGTCTACCGCGTGGTCAAGACGACGATCGAACAGAACAAGGTGTTCCATCCGCTGTTTCCCGGGGCAACCGAGATCGGCCTGGAGAATGCGTTGCGCAGCAATCTGCTGCCGATGCATCCGGGGGCCGAGCGCTATTTCAGGGAGGTGGGTCTGATCAAGTGATCCTCCGATCGCTGTGCCCGGGCCGGGCTGCCGCCCGGTGACGTTTCCACCCCACCGGTTGACGTCCATGCCTCAATTGCTGAACGCGGCAACATCGGCCTTCGGGCTGGCCTTCGTGCTGTTCCATGTCTATGCGGCGTTGTTCGGGCCGCCGGGGGACGTCTACTACCTGCCGGTGCACCTCAGCATGGCGCTGGCCCTGCTGTTCGCGATGTATCCGCTGGCGACGCCGGCCACCGCAACCGGCCGGCGCGTCGTCGTCGCGACCGATGCGGCGCTGGTGCTCGCGTCGCTCTACGTCGGCCTGTACATCCTCGCGAACGCGGAGACCTGGGAGCTGAAGGCCGCGGGTCTTTCGTTCGCCGACATGGTGACCGGCACGTTGCTGGTCCTGCTGGTGTTCGAAGCGGTCCGCCGCACGGTCGGCTGGTCGATGGTGCTGGTCGCGCTGTTCTTCGTCGTCCATGCGCTGTTTGCCGATTACTTTCCTGGGGTGCTCTACGGACCGCCGGTCGGTTTCGAGCAACTGCTGCAGACGCTGATCCTGGGCGATGCCGGCATATTCGGCATCCCGGTACGGGTCATGGCGCAGTTCGTCGTCGTGTTCCTGATCTTCGCCCAATTGCTGCAGTCGGTCGGCGCCGGCGCGTTCTTCACGAAGCTCGCGTTCGCGGCGTTCGGCCACCGGGTCGGCGGGCCCGCGAAGGCTGCCGTCGTGTCGTCGGCGATGTTCGGCACGTTCTCCGGCAGCGGCGTCAGCAACGTGCTGACCACCGGTGCCTTCACGATTCCGATGATGAAGCGCCTCGGCTACCGGCCGACGTTCGCCGGCGGCGTCGAAGCCGCCGCTGCGGTCGGCGGCACGCTGATGCCGCCGGTCATGGGGGCCGTCGCGTTCATCATGGCCGAGCTGATGGGCGTGTCCTATCTGGATGTCGCCAAGGCCGCCGTGTTCCCGGCGCTGCTGTACTTCTCCGCGATCTACTTCACCGTCCACTTCGAGGCATGTCGCTACCGGCTGCAACGGCTGGCGCGCGGCCTGCTGCCCAGCCCATGGAAGATCTTCCGCGAGAACTGGATCATGCTGCTGCCGGTGATCGTGCTGATCGTGCTGCTGATCCTCGACTATTCGATCGGCTACGTCGCGCTGGTCGGTTGCGTCGCCTGCATCGCCGTATCGTTCATCAGCCGGCGCGGGGAGGCGGCGCTGACGCCGATCGCGATCACCCGCTGCTGCCAGGCGGCGGTCAAGTCGGTGGTCGCGCTGTCCGCGGCCTGCGCCTGTGCCGGCATCATCATCGGCGCGATCTTTGCCACCGGCCTGAGCTTCCAGGTCAGCCAGACGATGGTGGCGCTGACCGGCGATCAGAGCTGGATCCTGCTGGTGGTCGGCGCGTTCATCGCGATCCTGCTCGGGCTCGGTCTGACGGCCAGTGCCGTCTACATCACGATGGCGGCCACCGTGATTCCGATCCTCAAGGCGGGCGGCATTCCGGAGATGTCGGCGCACATGTTCGCGTTCTACTACGGCGTGATCGGCGATATCACGCCGCCGACCGCCTTGGCCGCCGTGGCCGCTGCCGGGATCGCCGGGGCCTCGCCGGTCTCGACGATGCTGCAGGCGAGCCGGGTCGGCATCGCCGCCTTCGTGGTGCCGCTGCTGTTCGTCTATTCGCCTTCGCTGCTGCTGATCGGCCCCTGGTATGAAACGGCCGTGTCCCTCGGCTTCGCGCTGGCGTCCCTGTTCGCGCTGAGCGCGGCGCTGGCCGCCTATCTGTTCGGCCCGGTATCGGCCTGGCAGCGGCTGGCGCTGGCCGCTGCGGCGGCACTGCTGGCCTGGCCATCGCCGACGCTCCGGATGATCGGGGCGGTGCTGCTCGGCCTCTTCGTGTCCGCCTCGTGGCGGGGGCGCGATGCGGCGCGGGGGTCGGCCGGATTGCCCGCCGGCGTGCAGGTCGCCGGGGCTGCGACCAGCGACGGCAGCGACCTGGCCGCGCAGATCGATCGCGTGGAATCGGCGCCGGTCGATCCGGCGGAAGCGGGCCTGGTCTGGCGCAGCTGGATCGTCCTGGGCGCGACGCTGCTGCTGCTCTACGCGATGGGCTGGTACGCATTGCATGCCCGCTATCCGGAATGGTGGCTGGTGGGGCTGCTTGCGCTCGGCGCGCTGCTGGTCGGGCCGTTGCGGATCGGGCGTACGCTGGCGCCGCGCGCGATGACCGTCGAGCTGCAATAAAGGGAAAGCGGCCGTGCCCGAGATCGTTCCAGGCGCGCCGGGCGGGTCCGCCGGGCCGCGGGTCCTGCGCGGCTTCGTCGATACCGGCGCAACCCAGTTGCACTATCGCCGTGCCGGCGTCGCCGACGGGCCGCCGATCGTCATGCTGCACAAGTCTCCGGGATCCGGGTTGAGCCTGGTGCCGCTGCTGACGCGGCTGGCCCGGCAGCGCCCGGTCATCGTCATCGATACCCCGGGCAACGGCGATTCCGAACCCGTGCCGACGGTGCCGCCGACGATCGCCGACTATGCCACGACGATCCGCGCCGGACTCGATGCGCTCGGCATCGAGACTTGCGACCTCTACGGCCTGCATACCGGCGCCAGCATTGCCATCGAGATCGCCCTGTCCGCGCCAGCGACGGTCCGGCGGCTGATCCTGGAGGGCGTCTCGCTGTTCGACCCGGCGCAGGCGGAGCAGCTCGTCGCGAGCGGCCATGCGCCCGCATTGACGCCGAGTCCGGAGGCGACCCACTTGCTGGTCGCCTGGCACATGGTGCGCGACGGTCATCTGTTCTGGCCCTGGCAGCAGCGCGGCAGCGGCAACCTGCGCCTGCGGGGGCTGCCGTCGGCCGAGGAACTGCATGCCGAACTGGTCGAAGTCTTGAAGGCGCTCGATACCTATCATCTGTCCTACGAAGCGGCGCTACGCTACCGCAAGCGCGATCGGTTGTCGCAACTGCACGTGCCCACCCTGGTTTGCGCCGGACCGCGCGATCAACTGGTCGGGTATCTCGACGAGGTCGCCGCGCTGATACCCGGTGCGGTCAGCGCCGTGGTCGGCGGCTTCCAGGATCACGACGTGCTCGACGCAACGGCGGACCGTTATCTCGCCTTCTTCGACGGTCGCGGCTGACGGCCACGCCGGCTACGCTGGCGCGAGGTCGTCAAGGCCGCGAACGTCAAGATCGAATAGCCGCGGCGGTAGCGCCCGGATCGTGATGCCGCTCAGGCGGGCCGCACGATGTAGCCGCCCGACTTGTCGTCGTCCTCGAGCGTGATCAGGCGCCGGTCGCGCGCGTCCTCGAGCATCCGGTTGAAGGTCTTGAAGCCGTAGTAGAGCTCGTTGAAGCCCGGGTTGCGGCGTTTCAGCGTCTGCTTGACCATCGAGCCCCAGATCCGCTCGTCCTCGCCGCGCTCGACCGCCAGCGCGTCGACGGTCTCGACGAGCAGGTCGAGGCCGCGCTGCACGCGCTCGTCGGGGATCGAGGCATCGCCTTCGACGATCACCGGCACGCCGCCCGCTTCGGCGGCCGACGCGGCCGCACGCTCGACGATCGACGATACCGCCAGCTCGTCGCCGGCCGAGATGTCACCGCCGGCTCCGCCACCCGCATCGCTGGCCGCATCGGCTCCCGCACCGCCGGCCGGGCCAGCCGCCGGGCGAGTGACCGGTTCGCTGATCACTTCGCCGGGCGTGCCGTCGGCGCTCGCGTCGCCGCGCCCGCGGCCGCCGCGGCCGCCGCGCGAGCCGGCCGCCCGTCTCGATTTCGTGGCTGGCGGCTCGGCTATTGCCGCCGCGGCGCTGCTACTGCTGCCGCCACCGCCACCGCCACCGCCACTGCTACTGCCGGCGCCGCTGCCGCTGCCGCTGCCGCCACCACCGTTGCCCGCGGACCGCACCGCAGCGGGCTCGCCGGCCCGGGCGCCGCTCTTCGCCGACGCGGCCTTGCCGGACGTCGGCGCCGCGGCAGCACGCCGGCGCGGCACTCGTACCAGGTCGTCGTAGAAAATGAATTCGTCGCAGTTCTTGATCAGCAGATCGGACGTCGAGTTCTTGACGCCGACGCCGATCACCGTCTTGTTGTTCTCGCGCAGCTTGCTGACCAGCGGCGAGAAGTCGGAATCGCCGCTGATGATCACGAAGCAGTCGACATGCGACTTGGTGTAGCAGAGGTCGAGCGCGTCGACGACCATCCGGATGTCGGCCGAGTTCTTGCCGGACATCCGCACGTGCGGGATCTCGATCAGCTCGAACGACGCCTGATGCATGCCGGCCTTGAAATCCTTGTAGCGCTCCCAGTCGCAGTACGCCTTCTTGACGACGATGCTGCCCTTGAGCAGCAGCCGTTCGAGGATCCGGTTGATGTCGAACTGGTCGTAGCGCGCCTCGCGTACGCCGAGGGCGACGTTCTCGAAATCGCAGAACAGCGCCATGTTGGTGTTCTGCGGATCATTGCGGGTCATCATCGGCTCCGGTTCAGAACTTCCCGTACTTCAGGTACGCATCGACCGGGTCCATGCCGCCGCGGATCGCGTCGCGCACCTTGTTTTCGGTCAGCGCGACACGCTCGGTCTCGGCGATTGCGTCCTCGGCCATCTCGGCCGGGATCACGATGACGCCATCGCGGTCGCCGAGGACGTAGTCGCCGGTGCGGATCGTCACGTCGCCGATCACGATCGCTTCGCCGAGCCGGTCGGCGACCCAGCGCGCCGCGATGTCGGACGGCGTGAAATGGGTATGGAACACCGGGAAGCGCTGCTCGAGGATGAAATCGGTGTCGCGGCAGGCGCCGTCGGCGACGTAGCCGAGCACGCCCTTGTTCTTCAGCGTCTCCGACGACAGCTCGCCCATCAGCGCGATCTCCGCGGTGTTCGGCTGGCAGACCAGCACATGGCCACCGGGCGCGGCCGACAGGACCCGGGTCCAGGCGAGCAGCGTGTCGTGCCGGCTGCGGGTGCGATCGACATGGCCGGAAAAGGTCCAGGCCGGGCCGGCCAGCTTCAGCGCCGGATCGAGCGGCCGGATCCGTGGCGGCAGCACGCAGGTATCGTGACCGGCGGCGCGCAGCACGTCGTGGACCGCGCCGGTATACAGACGAGCGAGGCGGGCGGTCAGATCACTCATGGACGGGATTGCTCCTGGTGGCGCCGCGCGATGGCGTCCGGGGTTTCCGGCACGGTCTGCAGCTCGTCGATCAGCCATGCGACGAACGCGGCGACGTGCGGCGTGGCCGCGGTGACCGCGTTGCGCAGCAGATAGTACCCGTGCGGCGACGACATCCGCCGCTCGATCGGGCAGACCAGCTCGCCGCGCTCGAGATGCTCGCGGACGTAGGTCAGCGGCGCCAGCATCACGCCCTGGCCGCGCAGCGCCGCCTCGACCGCCTGGTAGGTGAAGTTCAGCGACAGCGTCGGCGCCTCCTCGGGCATCAGCTCGCCGATCTCGCGGAACCAGCGCTCCCAGCCGTGGTAGGCGTCGTACGGCAGGATGTGGTCCTGCACCAGGAAGGTGGTCCGGGCCAGGTCGCGCGGCTTCGCGACCGGACCGATACGCGCCAGCAGCGTCGGGCTGATCACCGGCAGCATCTGTTCTTCCTGCAGCAGCACCGCCTCGCGCGGCGCGGTCGCATGCGGGTGGTAGCGGATCGCGACGTCGATGCCGTCGGCCTCGAGATCGCGCAGCTCGTCGACCGCATCGATCCGGATGTCGACGCCGGGCTGCAGCAGCGAGAACCGGGCCAGCCGCGGCACCAGCATCAGCGAGGCGAACGACGCGAAGGTCGTCAGCGTGATCCGCTTGCGCTGCCGGACCTGGCGGATCTCACCGACCGTCCGGTCGATATCGGCGAGGCTGCCATGCACCGCCCGGTAGAGCCGATGGCCGGCCGGCGTCAGCTCCAGCTGCCGGATGCCGCGCTTGAACAGCGGCTTGCCGATCTGCCCCTCGAGCGTCTTGATCTGCCGCGAGATCGACGACTGGGTCAGATGCAGCTCGCTCGCCGCCAGCGTGAAGCTGAGCAGCCGGGCGGCGGCTTCGAAGCCGCGCAGCCCGGCAAGTCCGATCGGGCGGGAGACTCTGCCGCGGGTCGCCATCGGGCGGATTATGCATGCAAAAAACGCATGCATCGGGCCCGTTCTTCCCGTTTGTCGGCCCGGTGACACGCGCGGAGAATGGCCGGCATGCAGACGAGGACAACATCCATGGACACTCAACTCGCAAGCCTGATGTTCGGCCTGGCCCGGCTGGTTTCGCGGCGACCGCAGGGTGCCTCGTTCACCGGCAAGACCGCTGCTGCTGCGGCTCGGCGCGTGCCGCTCGACCCGCCGCTCGCCTGCTGGGAGGAGCGGATCTGGCTCGACCGTCGCGAGGATCGGCTGATGCCGCTGCCGACCGCCGGCGATCGTTCCGGCTGGATTGGCCGCTGGCAAGCGGTCCGCCAGTTCGTCGCACGAATGCAACTCGGGCCGCTTGCCGGCGCCGGCGTCTGGATCGACACGTATCGCGACGATCGAATGCCGCTCGACTGAGCCGATGCGGTTCTTCCAACCGACGCGACGGACGCTAGTGCGCCGACGCTACCTGCGGGCGGGTATCGGCTACCGAATCACTGCCATCAGTCGCGCGTAGTCTTGCACCGCAGAGCGAAAGTCGAACCTCGGCCGCCAGCCAAGTTCCTCACGCGCGCGCGTCGTGTCCATCGCGTAGTAGAAGCCCGTTCCGATGCTCCGGTAGTCGAGTCCCGGTCCGACGCTGCCTTGCCAGCGCGGGAACAGATCCTTCAGGATGGATACGATATCGGCCATCGAGAGCAGTTCGTCGCCGGCGATGTTGTATGCGCGGAATCGTCCCGGTTGCTCGGGACGGCCCAGAGCGATCATTGCCGCATGGGCCGCCTCGGCCGAATAGCAGAAGCTATCCGCCTGCTCCGCGCCGGTCTCCACTCGGAACGACTGCCCTGCGATCGCCGCCTCGATCAGGCGCATGAGCACCACCTTGTGCCGCCCGGAGCCGCCCGGTCCGAACGAGGAGCCGAATCGCAATGCAGTGAGATCGAGGCCATAGAGCGGGGCATAGTGCGAGGCGATGTCCTCCACCGCGCGCTTCAGTTTTCCGTACATGTCCTGCGGTTCTCGCGGGTGATTCTCGCTGACCGGCCGGTAACTCGGATGGCGATGGTCTTCGCCGACGGGACCGTAGACCATCTTGGAGCTCGGGAACACGACCCGGCGGATGCCGCTGAGGCGCGCGGCCTCGAACACGGCGGCGGTTCCGACCAGGTTGGCATTCAGCGACGACCAGGGGTGCGACTCGACGCCTTGACCCACCTGCGCTGCGAAGTGCAGGATCGCCTCGGGACGGTGCGCCTCGATCGCCCCGAGCAGGCGGGGCATGTCGTCGAGCGATCCCTGCACGATGGTGCAGCGATCAGCGATGTCCGGGACCATTCCAGCGTCGGCCCGCAGGTCGTAGATGATCGGCGTGCGGCCCGATTCCACGAGCGCGCGGCTCACGTGGGAACCGATCAAGCCCAGGCCACCGGTGACGAGAACGCCTTTGGACATCGTCCATCCTCCAGATTCCGATCGGACCCGCCGCGCTGAACCGCCGGTGGAATCCTACACTTCCGCGGTGCGCAGGATGGCATCGTCCGCGCCGACCGGCACATCGGCGTAGTTCTTCGAGGACACGTGATCCTCGCGCGTTCGCGCACTCTCCGGTGGCTTGTTGGCGAGCGGGTTGTAGACGATGTAGAGCTGCCGGCGGTCGAAGCCGGACATGTTGTGTCCGGATCCGTGGATCAGGTTGGAGTGGAAGAAGGCCACGGTGCCCTTCCTGGCCGCGACGGCGAGAGGCCGGTTCGCGCGCAGCGTGTCGATCAGCGTCTTCCTGGGCAGCGAATATTTGTTGACGGCAACGACCGAGGCGTCGTTCACGGCGTCGAGGCTTCCGAGCTTGTGGCTTCCGGGGACCAGATACAGCGCACCTCCCAACTCGTCGGCGTCGTCGAGCAGAACGAGGCACGTCATGATGTCGGGGGTCGGGACGCCGTCGAACCGCCATCCGCCGCCGTAATCCTGGTGCCATGACCACATCGGACCTTCGACCGCGAGCTTCAGGTTGAGCTTCGTGTGGAAGATGTACGCGCTATCCGTCCCCATCAGCTGCTTGGCGACGCCAAGCGTCCGTGGCAGCCGGCTCAGTGCGCGGAAGCTTCGGGACTGCGTCGGTCCGTAGTCCTCGTGGATTCTATACAGCGTCAGGATCGAGCCCGATGCAGAGCGGCGGGTGTAAGAGCACTCGATCTGCGACAGTCGGTCGAGTTCGACCCGCAGGATGCCGACCTCCTCGTCACTGAGCAGGTCCGGAAAGATCAGGAACCCATCGTTGCGGTACTGCTCGAGTTGCTGCTGGCTGATCTTCATGCTGTGTAGTGGTCAAGGATCGGCATGAGGCGCTGGACACGCCGCCTCACCCGCGCGGCCAGGCTCCGTATCCGTCGTGGAGACGGACGTACTCTAGAAGCTTCACCGGCTTCAGAAAAGACGATTGTTTTGTGTCCTAAGCTTAGGAGAATCCGAACATCGGTCCGGCGTCGGCGCAGAGCGGGGGCGGGTCTGCTCTGGCGGCTTCAGACGGTGCCACGCTCCAGCGGCTCTGCGGAAGCGGCCTGAGTCGACCGCAGCCGTGCTAGCTGGCGGCAGCGCCACCACCAGTGGAGAAGAGCGAGTGCCTGGTGCCCAACTCGCTGATCAACTCGACGATCGCTTTCAGCTTGGGGCTCGTCTCGATGCCGAAGCAGATCGCGGCAGGAAGCATCGGCAACGGCGGGGACGTGTCGATGCACTTGATCCGTCCCGCGGCTACCGCGCCCTCGATGACGCGGAACGGCAGTGCGCCGAGCCCCAGGCCCTTGGCAGCAACGTCGATCAGGATCGTCGGATCGTTGCAGGTGCTGAACTGGCTCGGTTCTTCGCCCAACCAGCTCGTGACCGCGCTGTACAGGCGTGAAGGCGATGGCGAGAAGATCAGGTGATGCTCGGCAACCGACCGCGGTGTCATCGGCTCCTCGATCGGACGTTCCTTAGCGCAGAACCACGACAGTCGCACGCCTCCCAGGTCGACACGATGGAGCCGGTCGTCGGACTCCGGTTGCAGCACGAGCGCCAGATCGAGCTCGCGCTGTCGCAGCTGGCGGGTCATCGTCCCGCTGTCGCCGACGAAGACCGACGTCTTGAGCAGCGGATGACGCCGCGACAGTTCGCTGAGGAGGTCGGTCATGCAATAGCGCCCGAAGATGTGCGGGACGCCGAGGCGCAGCGCTCCGACGAGCGGCCCGTTGCCGTCGAATCGGTTGGCGATCTCGACGGAAGTCGTCAACAGGTGCCGGGCGGATTCGACCAGCGCTTCCCCCTGGGCCGTGAGCCGGATCCGAGGGCCGGTGCGAACGAACAGCTGCGTGTCGAGGGCGCCCTCGAGTTCCTGTATGCGTTGCGAGATGGTTGGCGCCGTCACGTGCAGCTGGCGCGCGGCCTTCTGAAACGACCCGGCGTCGACGATTCTGACGAATGCCTCCACCTGGGCCAGCGTGAATCTCATCTAAGGTTTTCCTTATGCGCACGTTCAGAAATACCGTCTTGGTCCGACGGCGCGCTCCTCCTAGACTGTACCCCGCAAAATCAGGATTGCATTGACGCTGCCCTTCCGAGGCGGGTGAGGAGATTGGAATTGCACGGTACGCGGCGCTCGATCGTTCTGGGGCTTACGGCTATTCCGGCTCTGTTGCCGTTGCCCCGCGGCGCGCGAGCTCAGGGCTGGCCCGAGCGGCCAGTGCGGATCGTCCTCGGCCTGGCGCCGGGCGGAGGTGCCGACGTCGTCCTGCGCATGCTCGTCGAGCGGTTGCGGGAGCGGCTCGGCCAGGCCGTCATCGTGGAGAATCTGTCGGGGGCGGGCGGCACGATTGCGTCGGCAAAGGTGGCGGTCGCGCAACCCGATGGCTACACCCTGGAGGCGAAGACCGTCTCCGCCGCAGTTGTGAGTGCGCTGGCCTACAAGAATCTGCCGTATCGCGCGGTGGAGGACTTCCAGCCCGTCAGCATGATCGCGCGGGCGCCGCTGGTCGCGGTTGTCGCCCAGAAGACGGGCGTGAAGGATCTCGACCAGCTTCTCGCGCTGCTGCGCGCCGAGCCAGGCAAGCACACTTTCGGCTCGTCGGGCGCCGGCTCGATCCTTCATCTCGCCGGCGAGATGTTCAGCCAGTCTGCCGGCCTGCAGATCATCCACGTACCGTACCGAGGCAGCGCGCCGGCGCTGCAAGGCCTGCTGTCGGGGGACATCACCATGGTGTTCGACACCATCGGGAACGTCCAGCCGCAGATCGAAGCCGGAAACGTCCGCGCAATCGGGGTCGCGTCCATGGAGCCGACACCGATCATGCCTGACCTGCCGCCGATGGGGCGCGTCATCCCGAACTTCTCGATCGATACCTGGCTCGGACTCTATGCGCCGGCCAAGACGCCGAAGCCGATCGTGAACCTGCTGTCGCGGCACGTCGTCGACGCGCTGCGAGAGCCTTCGATCGTACAGCGGCTCGCCGCTCTCAGCTGGGAAGCGGGGGGCTCGACGCCGGAGGCTTTCGCCGACTTCTGGGCGAAGCAGTTCGCGACGCTTGGCCCCCTGATCGAGCGGCTCAAGATCCAGGTCTAGAGAACGAGGTTCCGCGCGACGCGACCTGATCGTCGCCGGCGAGGACGGTGTGATCGCCGTCCCTTGGGCGCACACACCAGAGCAGGGCGCCTGGTCCATTCAAGAAGCTCCAACCTCGAGGGGCGCGGATCGGCCATGTTCGACGAAAGCCTTCAATCCCGACCCGCCTTCGCCATGCCCAGCGGCGCATGCGATTGCCATGTGCATCTGATCGGCCCGCATGAGCAATTTCCGCTCGCGCGTGATCGCCTGTACACCCCGGGGCCTGCGACACTCGCGGACCTGCGAGCTCATCAGGCCCGACTTGGATTGGAACGGGCGGTGATCGTGCATGCGACTCCCCAGAGAGACGATGCCGCCTACCTCTTCACCGCGCTCGAGGAGTCCCCAAGGAACCTGCGAGGCGTGGCGCCAGCCCGGAATACGGTGCGGGCGGACCTGATCAAGATGCGCAAACTCGGAGTGCTGGGTCTCCGGCTGAATCTGGAGACGGGGGAAATGCGCGACCCTACCGTGGCGGCAGACCATCTGGAGGGAGCCGCCCGCCAGGCAATCGCTGCCGGGATGCATCTGCAGCTTCACGCGAGCAGGGACTTGCTGGCGCGAATCGCGCCTACGCTCGGGCGCCTCGGCTGTGTCGTCGTCATCGATCACTTCGGACGACTGGATCCGTCGGAGGGTATCGACGATCCGAAGTTCCGGGCATTGCTCGACCTCGTCGGCTCCCGGCAGATCTACGTCAAGCTGTCCGCGTTCCATCGGGTCTCGCGCTTGGCGAGCTACGAGGATTTGGAGGCCGTCGTCCGTGCCTTGGCCGACGCTGGCATCGATCGTCTGCTCTGGGGAAGCGACTGGCCACACCCCCAGCGGCCCGCTCGCGGCAAGCCGGTCACCGACCAGATCGACCCGTTTCGGCAGGAAGACGACGGCCATTGCCTCAACCTCCTGGCCGGCTGGCTTCGCGACGAGCGGGCCTTGCAGAAGGTCCTCGTGTCCAATCCGCAAGAACTGTTCGAGTTCTGATGCGCTCCGAGTTCTCGTCCGGCGCGACCGATCGACCGGACAGTGCAAATGCCGGTGTCTACGTCGCGGCCCCATAGCGGCGGCAGACCAGGATCAGACCGGCGGCCGCCCGTCCAGGAAGCGCTCGATCAGCTCGAGCTGCTCCGGCGTGTTCAGCGCCGGCGCATGACCGCAGCCGGCGATCTCGACCACCGTCGCATGCGGCCCGCGCAGCTGCATCCGCTCGACGGTTTCGCGCCGCACCAGGTCCGACTCGGCGCCGCGCAGGCACAGCACCGGCAGCCGCAGCCGGTCGTACTGCGGCCAGAGCAGATAGTCGTCGCTGGCGCGGTGGAACTGGCAGACGATCGCCGGGTCGTAGTGCGGCGTCACGCGGCCGTCGGGCAGGCGGCGGGTCGAGGTCTCGGCGAGCTTGCGCCAGCCGTGGTCGGAGATCCAGCCGTACGGCTTGTAGACCTGGCGGAAATACGCTTCGAGCTCGCTGACGGTATCGAACACCGCCGGGCTGCCGGCATAGGCGCGGATCCGCGCGATCGCCGGCGCGGCGAGCTCCGGCGCGTTGTCGTTGAGCACCAGATGGCTGATCCGGCCGGCGAGCGGGCCGGCGGCGGCGACGATGCCGATCGAGCCACCCATCGAAGTGCCGATCCAGGCCATCCGCGCGACGCCGATCGCGTCGCAGAGCGCGGCCAGGTGGCGGGCGTAGAACTCCAGGCAGTATTCGTCGTCGGGCCGCGGGCTCCACTGCGACAGGCCGCGGCCGATCGTGTCGGGGCAGATGATCCGGTAGCGCTCGGCGAAATGCATCGCCAGGTCATCCATGTCGCGACCGGTCCGCGCCAGCCCGTGCGCCGCGATCAGCACCGGCGCGTCGGCGGCGCCCCATTCGGTGTAGTGGATCTCGCGGTCCAGCACGCGGACGTAGTGCGAGCGAAACGGCGGCAACCGCATGATCGGTGAATGGGAACGCATCATGCCCCCCTCGTCCGGAGGCGGCCGACCAAACCAGTGGGCAGGAAGTAGACGCTGAGCACGAACAGCACGCCCAGCCAGAGCAGCCAGCGGTCCGGATGCAGCAGCACCGGGATCACCGGCAGCGCCGCGGTCGCGTCGCTCGCCAGCTTCATCAGGTCCTGCAGATAGTTCTGCGCCAGCACGAACAGCGCGGCGCCGACTGCCGAGCCGTACATCGTGCCCATGCCGCCGATCACGACCATCAGCAGGATGTCGACCATGATGTTGAACGACAGCGTCACCTCGGGGCCGCTGTAGCGGAACCACAGCGCATAGAGGATGCCGGCGCCGGTCGCCGCGAGCGCGCCGATGACGTTGGCGGCGGTTCGGTAGTCGACGGTGCGAAAGCCGATCGCCTCGGCGCGGAATTCGTTCTCGCGGATCGCCTGCAGCACCCGGCCGAACGGCGAATTGACGATCCGCAGCAGCGCCAGGAAGCCGGCCAGCGAGCCGGCGAACACGATGTAGTAGGTCAGTATCCGGCCGTTGATCGCGACGCCGAACAGCTCGCGTTCGACGAGCCGCGTGCCGGGCGCGAGCAGCTCCGGCAGCCGGAAGGTGATGCCGTCCTCGCCGCCGGTGAACGCCGACAGCTGCGAGGCGAGGATCGCGAAGAACGACGCGATCGCCAGCGTGATCATCGCAAAGAAGATGGTCCGGACCCGCAGCGAGAACAGGCCGATCGCGAGCGACAGCACGAACGCGACCGCGAGCGCCGCGGCCGCGCCGATCGCGAGATTGCCCCAGCCGACGCCGAGCTTGCTCATCGCGATCGCGACGCCGTAGCTGCCGATGCCGAAGAACATCGTATGCGCGAACGAGACGATGCCGGTGTAGCCCAGCAGCAGGTCGTAGCTCGCGACCAGCAGCACGAAGACGCAGATCTTTGCCGCGACGTTCAACGAGCGGGTCCCCGGAAACAGGAACGGCGCGAACGCGAGCCCGAGCAGGATCGCGAGCAGCAGCACCGCCAGCAGGCGGCTGCGCGGCGGGTCGGACGAGAGCAGGCTGCGGATCAGCATGAGCAGCAACCGATGGCCATGCCGCCAGTCGAACCAAGCAGTCGCCGCGGATCCGGCTTCGCCGGTCCGCTGGAGGCGCCCCCCAGTGGGGGGGAGGCGCCGCAGGCGCCAACGGGGGGCGTCATCTCTTGGCTACCGGGTAAAGGCCCGACGGCCGCCACATCAGCACCACCAGCATCAGCAGGATCGATGAGCCGAGGGCGACCTTCGGCGCGACGAAGCCGATGTAGTTGCTGGTGAGGCCGACCAGCAGCGCTGCGACGAAGCAGCCGCCGACCGAACCGAGCCCGCCGATGATCACGACGATGAAGATCATGATCATCAGCTCGGCGCCCATCGTCGAGCGCACCGACTCCTCGTAGATCGCCCACATCGTGCCGCCGAGGCCGGCGAGCGCGGCGCCGGCGACGAACACGCCGATGAAGACGCGGCCGATCCGGTAGCCGAGCGCCTCGACCATCTCGCGGTCCTCGACGCCAGCGCGGATCAAGAGGCCGAGCCGGGTCCTGTTCAGGATCAGCATCATCGCGATGAAGATCACCGCGCCGAGGCCGACCGCGATCAGCCGGTAGCGTTCGACCGCCGCCGGGCCGATCGCGACCGCGCCGCGGAAGGTCGCCGGCTTGGCCAGCGCGATCAGGTCGGGGCCCCAGATCACGTGGATCAGCTGCTCGGCGACGATCAGCCCGCCCATCGTGATCAGGATCTGCTTCAGGTGCTGGCCGTAGACCGGCCGCACGATCACCCGCTCGAAGAACCAGCCGAGCAGCCCGCCGACCGCGCCCGCCGCGGCGAGCGCCAGCAGCACCGCGCCGGCATTCATCCAGACGCTATCGGCGCTCATCCAGCCGGCGAGCGGCCGCAGCGTCGAGACCGCGACATAGGCGCCGACCGTGATGAACGCACCGTGCGCGAAGTTGAGCACGTCCATCAGTCCGAAGATCAGCGACAGGCCGGACGCCATCACGAAGATCATCATCCCCATCGCCAGCCCGGCGACGGTCAGCGTGACCCAGCTCGACGTGCTGCCGACCAGCGGCCACGCCAGCAGCATGATCGCCGGGATCAGCAGGAGCGGCACCGGGTCGATCGGCAGCTTCGGCAGCGCGTCGGCGCTGCCTGCCGCGGCCGCCGGTGCCGTCGATGCCGTCGATGTCGTCGGCGTCGCGCTCACTGGTGCGCTCCGAGATCGAGCCCGAGCAGGCTCTGCTGCAGCGCCGGGTCCGCTGCGAGCGCGCTCATCCGGCCGCGGTGGACGATCCTGCCGGAGTCCATCACCGCGACCGTGTCGCCGAGCTCGCGCGCGAAGCGGAAATTCTGCTCGACCACCAGCATCGGCGTCGATTCCTTCAGCTCACGGAACGCGGCGATCATGCTGGCGATGATCGCCGGCGCGAGGCCCTTGGTCGGCTCGTCGATCAGCAGCAGCCGCTTCGGCTCGATGATCGCGCGGGCGGTCGCGAGCATCTGTTTCTGGCCGCCCGACAGGTTGCCGGCCGGCAAGGTCCAGAACTTCTTCAGCGCCGGGAACAGCCCGAAGATCCATTGCAGCCGCGCGTCGTCGATGTCGCCGTGACGCGCCGCCAGCACCAGGTTCTCGCGGACCGTCAGCCCGGCGAAGATACCCATCGTCTCGGGCACGTAGCCGACGCCGGCGAGTGCGATGTCGGGGGTCGCGCGCTGCGCGATCTCGTCGGACCCGAGCCGGATGCTGCCGCGTGACGCGCGCCACAGGCCCATGATGGTCCTGAGCGTGGTGGTCTTGCCGGCGCCGTTGCGGCCGAGCAGCATCGTCAGCCCGCGCGGCGGCACCTCGAGGTCGACGCCGTGCAGGATGTGATAAGGGCCGATCCGGGTCTCGACGCCGGTCAGCCGCAGCAGCGGCGTCTCGGGCGGCGTCCCGGGCGACGGCTCGCACGACATCACGCGCGGCGCCTCGCGCGGTACCTCGGCAGCAGCGGCGGCCATCAGACGGCGCCCCCCAGATAGGCTTCCTGGACGATCGGTGACGCCATCACCGCGGCCGGGTCGCCGTCGGCGACCAGCCGGCCCTGGTGCAGCACGACGATCCGGTCCGCGAGCGAGCGGACCACGTCCATCTTGTGCTCGACCAGGATCACGGTGCGGTCGCGCCGGGCCTTGATGCGGCCGATCAGGTCGAGGATCACCGGCGCCTCGTCGACGCTCATGCCGGCGGTCGGTTCGTCGAACATGAACACCTTCGGTTCCAGCGCGAGCAGGATCGCGACTTCGAGCTTGCGCTGGTCGCCGTGCGACAGTTCGGCAGCGCGCGCATCGCGCCGCGGCGCCAGCGCGACGTCGGCCAGGATCCGGTCGGCCGCCTCGATCAGCGCGCGGTTGGCCGCGCCGCCCGACCAGACCGACCACAGCCGGCTGCCCCCGGGCGTGCCGTGCGCGCTGCCGGTCGCCTGCACCGCGAGCCGGACGTTCTCGTGCACCGTCAGCTGCGGAAACAGGTTGGTCAGCTGGAATGCGCGGCCGAGCCCGCGGCGCGCCCGCGTCGAAGCCGGCAGCCGCGTGATGTCGGCGCCATCGAAAACCACCCGGCCGCTGGTCGCGCGCAACTGGCCCGACAGCAGGTTGAAATAGGTGGTCTTGCCGGCGCCGTTGGGTCCGACGATCGCGGTCAGTGTCCCCGGCTCGAAGCCGCAGGTGACGTCGTCGACCGCGGCATGACCGCCGAAGCGGATCGTCAGCCGGTCGGAAGCGAGCAGGGCGGACATGTTCGTTCGTTGCCGTGGCACGCCAGCGCGAGCCGGTCATTGCCGGACCCGGTCATGCGGGCCCGGCCATCGCCGGCCGGGCCGCCCGGCGCTACGCCGGCTTCGCGGTCAGCGCTTGTTCCGGATCGGGATCTTCATCTCTTCCGGCTTGATCTCGCGGACCAGCTCGGGCACGCCCCATTCGAACGCCGGATCGGCCTTGATCTTGAAATGGTACATGCTCTGCATCGCCTGATGGTCCTCCTTGCGGAAGGTCATCTTGCCCTTCGGCGATTCGAAGCTCATGCCTTCCATCGCGGCGATCAGCTTCTCGGTGTCGGGACTGACAGCCTAC
>JBFWQR010000072.1:0-36460 GCA_050249335.1 Lautropia sp. | reverse complement strand
GTGACCAGAGCGCCCACGCATTCGTGTACCACCGCGGCAAGCGTTCGGTCGCTCTCGATCTCAAGCGCCGGGAGGGGCGGGAGCTCGCCCGGTCGAACACCGAGAAGGCCGACGTAGTCATCGAGGCATTCAGGCCCGGGGTCATGCAGCGACTGGGTCTGGACTTCGAGTCGCTGCGTGCAACCAATCCGCAGCTCGTGTATCTCTCGCTGAGCGGATACGGGCAGGAGGGCCCCCGGAAAGGACTTCCAGCGACCGACGCCGTGATCCAGGCCTATTCCGGCCTGATGCACCTGAACCGGGACCGGGAAGGCGTGCCTCAGCGGATCTCCATGATCATCGTCGACGTGCTCTCGGGCGTGTACGCCTTCCAGGCGATCTCGACCGCGTTGCTCAGGCGGTTCCGGTTCGACACCGGAGCCTACATCGACTGCAGCCTGGTGCAGTGCGCGTATGCGCTGCAAAGCGCGAAGATCATCGAGGATTTCCTGCAGAAGGGGGTCCACGTTCCGTTATACGCGCCGCTCGGCGTGATGCCGACCCGTGACGGCTACCTGGCGATCTCGGTCATGCGCGACGAGCATTTCGTGTCGTTGTGCGAGGCGATCGGACGTCCCGAACTGGCTCGCAGCCCGCTGTACGACACGAGGCCGAAGCGCGTCGAACGCGAATCGGAGCTGATCTCGCTGCTGCGGCTGGAGTTCGTCAATCGGACCTCGGCCGAATGGTGCTCGGTGCTGGAGCGCGCGGGTGTGCTGCACTCGAAGGTTCGCACCTACGCCGAGAACCTCCAGGACGACGCCACCGAGGTGCTCCGCAACTTCGACTGGATCGGACAGGATGGCTTGCCGGAGACCGTGCCGCTGGCCCGCATCCCCGGCGCGCCGGACGCGCGCGATCGACCGCCGGGCTCGAATCATTGCCCCCATATCGGGGAGCACACGGTGGAGGTCTTGCTGCAGGCGGGGATCGAGCCGTCCCGCATCGAACAGCTGATCGCCGAGCGAGTCGTCTCGGTGCCCGATTCAAACCCGACCGCCCGAAACCCGTGAGGTACCGTCACATGCGTCAAAATTTCATCGGAAGGCTGCTGATCGCCTCGACCCTGATGGCGGCGTCGATCGGCATCGTCCAGGGGCAGCCTGCAGACCCCTACCCGTCTCGGCCTGTCAGACTGATCGTCCCTTTTCCCCCGGGGGCGTCCACGGACGCGGCAGCCCGCATCTACGCGGACGCGCTGAGCCGAGGGCTCGGTCAATCCGTCGTGGTGGACAACCGCAGCGGCGCCAACGGTGCGATCGGTACCGAGGTGGTCGCGAAGGCTCCGTCTGACGGCTACACCCTGCTGTTGACAACCACCGAATTCGTGATCAACCCGATCTTGCGTCGCAATCTTCCGTACGATATCTGGAAGGACTTCATTCCGGTTTCGGGCACAGCGTACCAGTCGATGATTCTGGCCGCGAATCCCAAGCTGGGGGTTCGCACGCTCGCCGAGCTCCAGAGCAAGGCCAAGCAGGCCCCGAGATCGGTGTCTTACGCTTCCTGGGGAATCGGCAGTGTGGGTCACCTCGCCGTCCAGCTGTTCGCGACGGCGATCGGCGCGGAATTCCTGCATGTTCCCTACCCGGGAGTGGGACCGGCCATGTCGGACTTGCTGGGGGGACGAATCGACCTGTGCTTCGTCAGCGTCGCCAGCGCGGCCGAGCATTTCAGGACCGGACGTCTGATCCCGCTGGCCGTGAGCTCCCTCGCGCGCAATCCGCTGTTGCCGGACGTGCCGACATTCGACGAGGCCGGTGTTGCCAAATTCGAGGTCCGACTGGTCTTCGGGATCGCCGTACCCGCCGGAACGGACGCCGCGATCGTGAATCGCGTCAATCGGGAGGTGCAGTCTGTCGGAGCGAATCCCGAGGTGCAGAAGAAGCTGTCCGGGCTGGGCCTGTTCACCTTCACGCACGATTCGTCCCAGGCGTACCGACGCTATCTCGAGGGTATCTCGGACATGTGGTCCACCGCCGTGCGTGCCGCAGGCATCCAGCCGGAATGACCTGGGAAGCCTCGCGGCTTCTGGCGTGATGGTGTCGGCTCACGGTCGGCCACTCAGCAGCCGACCGTACTCGGGACGCTCGGCGATCGTGTTGTGCCCCGCGCCGGCGACGACACCGAGCGACGCGACCCCGGCGGAGAAGCGCGACAGCAGCGCCTCGGTGCTGGCGCGCGGGATCACTTCGTCGTGCTCGGCCGCGATCAGCAGCGTCGGCGCGGTGATCGCCGGTGCCTCGCGCCCGGAATCGAACTTGTCGCGCAGCAGCCAGCGGACCGGGAGGTAGGGGAACTGCTGGATCGCCAGCGCCTCGATGCTGTCGTAGGGCGTGACCAGCACGAGCCGCGCGACGGGACGCCGGCTGGCCACATGGACGGCGACGCCGCTGCCGAGGCTGCGGCCGACGACCGTGATCGTCGACCGCTCGGCATGGACCCGGTCGAACAGCGCGAGCCCGTCGGCGAACAGGGCGGCCTCGGACGCTTTGCCGCCGCTGCCGCCGTAGCCGCGGTAATGCATCAGATAGAGCGAGTGCTCGGGGAAGGCGCGCGCCAGATCCGGCAAGCTGTAAGACACGTTCTCGGCGTTGCCGCCGAAATAGATCAGCGCCTCGGATCCGCTGCCCGGCCGGACGGTGACGAGCACGTCGGTGCCGTCGACCGCCAGCACCAGGGTCGGCGCCGGGGCGCCCGGCTCGCGAGGCTGCGGAAAATAGATCAGCGAACGCTGGAAGGCGAACACCAGCACGCAGATCGCCAGATAGGCGAGCGCCACCACGCCGGCGGCGGCGAGCAGCGTGCGCGTCATCGGGGCTTGCTCACTCCGGCGGAACCAGACGCTCGGGACCTGCAACAACGACACCTGCACCGGCTGCAAGTGCCACAATCGATCACGGCTTCGCCCGAACTTTCTGGTCGTGATACGAGGCCGGAGCCGGTTCGTGCAGCGACGGGATCAGCGGATTGCGCACCTTCAGGTCCGGGAAGCGGTCGAAGTCGCGATCGCAGGTCCAGAGTTCCTCGACGCCATGGCCGAGGCAGATCGCGGCGATCCGGGCGTCGTGGATGGCGCCGCCTTGCAGGCCTGCGCGCTGGCACAGCCCGTCCAGCGTGGTCAGGTGAGCGGGCGGCTCGCCCAGCGCGGTGCAGCGCGGGTGCGCCAGCCATGCACGCAGCGCTTCGAACGCGATAGCGAGCGGCGTGCGCCGCCTACCGAAGGCTGCTCCGGTGACGACGGCCAGGAACTCGTGCGCACAGGGCCAAGGGATCGCCCATCCGGACGAACGGCTCGCGAGCAACTCCAGTGCGGCTTGCGCCGCGGCGTGGACGTCGACGTCAGCGCGATGCGCGTAGACGAGCAGGTTGGTATCGACTGCGATCATTTCCTGCGTGCCCCGTCGCTGCGGCTCGGGGCGAGCCAGCCGGCCCGAGTCACCGGGTCGCCGTCGCGTTCGCGCCGGATCGCGCGCAGGACGGCGTTGCTGCCGATCCGCTTGCCTTCCGGCCCGGCCGGCGGCCAAGTCACGATTCTCAGCGGCGCACCGTCGTCGATGGCCGGGCCGAGCGCCTTGACCAACGCTTCCTCGATAAGGGCCTTGAGCGTCGTTCCGCGATCGATGGCTGCCTGCTTGGCCCGGCGCAGCAAGGGGTCGGGCAACTCGATCGTCGTCTTCACGGCCAGCAGATCCGGAGATGGGAATACGGTCATTCTACCCGTAGAACCATATCCGGACCAAAGACTCCGATTGTCACCGGGCCTCGCCGGATGCGTGTCAGTCAGGCAACTGGACGACCCGCAGGTAGGGCTTCAGTTCCTTCCACCCCTGCGGGAAGCGCTTCCTGGCCTCGTCGTCGGAGAGGCTGGGCACGATGATGACCGGCTCGCCCCTGTTCCAGTTCACGGGGGTCGCGACCTTCTGGTTGTCGGTGAGCTGCAGGCTGTCGATCGCACGCAGGATCTCGAGGAAATTGCGCCCGGCGCTCGGCGGATAGGTGAGGGTCAGGCGAACCTTCTTGTTCGGATCGATCACGAACACCGAGCGCACGGTCAGCGTGGCATCGGTGTCGGGATGGATCATGCCGTAGAGCCGGGACACCTTCTGGTCGGCGTCCGCCAGCAGCGGGTAGTTGAGCGCATGCCCCTGGGTATCCTGGATGTCCTGCTTCCAGCGCTCATGGGAATCGACCGGGTCGACGGACAGGCCGATCGCCTTGACGCCGCGCTTGTCCCATTCGGGCTTCAGGCGCGCGACTTCGCCGAGCTCCGTGGTGCAGACCGGCGTGAAATCCTTCGGATGGCTGAACAGGATGCCCCACGAGCTGCCCAGCCATTCGTGAAAGCGGATGCGGCCCTGCGTGCTGTCCTGCTCGAAGTCGGGGGCGGTCTGGCCCAGTTGCAATGACATGGCGTTTCCTTTCGGAGTGGTTGGAAATTCGTCGTTGAAGCGGCGGCCTTCGGTGACCTCCGGCACGTAGCCGGCCCGGATCGAGAAGTCGCCGAAGTGCTCGCCGTCGCGCCGGTCGCGGGCGTAGTGCGCGATGATCCTGCCGAGCGCCTCGAGAATGGCGGCTTCGCCGACGTTCTCGAGCAGCATCTTGTTCAGCCGCTGGCCGTGGAAGCCGCCGCCGAGGTAGAGGTTGTACTTGCCGGGAGCGCGGCCGGTCAGGCCGATCTCTGCGATGTAGGGTCGCGAGCATCCGTTGGGGCAGCCGCTCATCCGGATCGTGATCGGTTCTCGCGCCAGCCCGTGGGCGCCCAGCAGCGCTTCGATCTTCGAGACCAGCGACGGCAGATAGCGCTCGCTTTCCGCCATCGCGAGGCCGCAGGTCGGCAGCGAGACGCAGGCGATGGAATTCAGGCGCAGCGCGCTCCGGCGATTGAGCGCATCCAGGCCGTATTCGGCGAGCAGTGCGTCGATCCGCGGCCGATCGGTCGGCGGAACGCCCGCGATGATCAGGTTCTGGTTGGGCGTCAGGCGCAGCGTGCCGCAATGATGCCTGGCGATTTCGCGCAGTCCGTCCAGCAGCCGGCAGCCGTCCTGGTTGGCGAGGCGCCCATTCTCGACGAAGAGGGTGTAGTGGCTCTTCCCGTCCGCGCCTTCGACCCAGCCGAAGGCGTCTCCGTTGGCGGTGAACCGGTGCGGGCGTGCCGGCTTCAGGGGGAAGCCCAGCCGGGCCTCGATCGCGCGCTTGATCCAGTCCAGCCCCTTGTCGTCGATCGTGTACTTGAAGCGCGCCCGCGCCCGGTCGCGCCGGTCGCCGTAGTCGCGCTGCACCGACATGACCGCATCGATCACGGCGGTCACGTGCCTGGCCGGCACGTAGCCGATGACATCGGCGAGCCGCGGGTAGGTTTGCGGCACGCGATCGGTCCGCCCCATGCCGCCGCCGATCGCGACGTTGAAGCCGCTGAGCTTCGTGGGGCTGCCGATGGCGATGAAGCCGAGGTCCTGGGCATGGACGTCGATGTCGTTGCTCGGCGGAACCGCGAACCCGATCTTGAACTTGCGCGGCATGTAGGTACGCCCGTAGAACGGTTCTTCCGGGCCCGACGAGGCGACGCGCTGCTCCCCGTACCAGATCTCGTGGTAGGCGCGCGTCTTCGGAATCGCGTGATCGCTCGCCCGTCTCGCGAGCGCGTGAACTGCGGCATGGAGCGCCGAGACCTCCGGATTCACGGCGCACATGACGCCGCGGGAATCGTCTCCGCAGGCCGCGATCGTATCCAGCAGCACTTCGTGCAGGCCCTGGATGGTGGATCTCAGATCGCGCTTCAACACCCAGTGGAACTGGAACGTCTGGCGCGTGGTGAGCCGCAGGGTTTCCCGGCCGTAGGCGCGCGCGAGCGCGTCGAGCTTGAGCCATTGGTCCGGCAGGCAGACGCCGCCGGGCAGCCGCACCCGCACCATGAACTGGTAGGCGGGTTCGAGCTTCTGGCGCCGCCGCTCGTCGCGCAGATCGCGATCGTCCTGCTGATAGATGCCGTGAAACTTCATCAGCTTGGGACCGTCGTCCGGGACGGCACCGGTGAGCTCGTCGAGCAGTCCGGTCGCGATGGTTCCGCGGAGCTGATCGCTGTTCGCCTTCAGCGTTTCGTCCGGGCTCAGGTTTTCGAGCGGCTGCGAGCGATCGCGGCTGCGGTCGGTCGCCGGGAGCGCGCTGTCCATCAGTAGACGTCCCGTTGATAGCGGCGGTCGCGCTGCAGCGTCCGCAGGTATTCCTCCGCGGCATCGCGATCCAGGCCGCCCCGGTCGGAGACGATCGACGCGAGCGCCTCGTGCACGTCGGGGGCGAGGTGCGCGGCGTCGCCGCAGACGTAGACATTGGCGCCTTCTTCCAGCCAGGCGTGGAGCTCGCGCGCATGTTCCCGCATCCGGTGCTGGACGTACGTCTTCCGGTCGGCGTCGCGCGAGAAGGCGACGGTCATGCGGGTCAGCACGCCGTTCTTCAGGAAATCCTGCCACTCCGCCTGGTACAGGAAATCGGTGCGGAAATGGCGTTCGCCGAAGAAGAGCCAGGACCTGCCCGCGGTTCCGCGGGCCTCGCGCTCGTGCAGGAAGGCACGGTAGGGCGCGACGCCGGTACCGGCGCCGATCATCACGATCGGCCGGTCGTCCTCGGGCAATCGGAACAGCGGGTTGGGCTGGACATAGACCTGGATCCGCGTGTCCGGCTCGCTGCGCGTCGCGAGAAATCCGGACGCCACGCCCATCCGCGGCCGGCCGTGCAGTTCATAGCGGACGGTCGCGACCGTCAGATGTGCTTCGCCGGGCGTCGCAGCGCTGCTGGATGCGATCGAATACAGCCTGGGCTGCAGGGGGCGCAGTCCGGCGACCAACTGCTCCGCGGCGAGCCCGGGAACGGGGAAGCGCCGGATGATGTCGACGATGTGATGGCCGCGCAGAAAGGCCGTGCGCTCGGCGGCCTGCGCGTCCTCGGCCAGGCGACTCAGTGCCGGCGCGCCGGCGAGCTCTCCCCAGTGCTTCAGGAAGCGCGGCGTCGCGACGGTGATCTCGAATGCCTGTTCGAGCGCAGCCTCCAGCGTCGCTTCGCCCGCTTTCAGGGAGACCGGCGCGCCGGCCGGCAGCGCCGACGCCTCGATGACGGCGCCGACCGCGGCCGGATCGTTGCGCGGCACGATGCCCAGCGCGTCGCCCGGTCGATAGGTGAGACGCGAATCGCCCAGGGACAGTTCGATGTGTCGCGTCTCCTTGCTCGACCCGCGGCCGGTGAGCACCAGGTTATCGATCACCGTGGCGAACGCAGGATGGTGGCGGTCGGGCGCGCGCGCCGGCTGGGCCGGTACCGCGTGCACCGGCGCCGGCCGCGCAGCCGCGACGGGCCGCTCGCTGCCGTTGCCGGGTTTGTCAGCGACGAGCCGCGCCAGCACGTTCCGGGTCCAGTCCGCTGCCGCCTGGTCGTAGTCCACGTCGCAATCGATGCGGGGTGCGAGCCGGGTGGCGCCGAGTTCCTCGAGTCGGCGATCGAGGCGCTTGCCGGCCTCGCAGTAGCGCTCGTAGGTCGAATCGCCGAGCGCCAGTACCGCGTACCGGAGCGACTGCAACCGCGGTGCCTTGCGGCCTTCGACGAACTCGAAGAAATCGGCAGCGGGCCGAGGCGGCTCGCCTTCACCGTGCGTGCTGGTGATGATCAGCAGATCCTGTTCGTCCGCGAGGCGGCGGGGTTTGTATTCGGCCATGTCGAAGACCCGCGGCGAGAGATTCGCGGCGTGTGCGGCTTCGCCGAGGCACCTCGCCAGCGCAGCGCTGTTGGCCGTCTCGCTTCCGTACAGCACGGTCAGCGTGCGTAGCTGCCCTGCGCGGCCGGCGGCGGCAGGCGTCGACCGCGACGGTATCGCACCGCCACCGCCCGCCGGCGTATCCGCGCCACCGCTGCCACCGCCATCATCGTCGCCATTGCGCCTGGCGGTGCTGACCCCGGCGAAATAGCCGCTGACCCAGAGCGCCTGATCCGCGGTCAGCGCCGTACCGAGGTCGTGGAGTCGCGCTGTCTGATCCGCCGTCAGCGGAAATTCCGGAAAGTCCAATGCGCCCATTGCCGTGTCGTCGTGACAGGCCGCGCTGTCCTTCCCTGGCGGGGTCGGTTCGCCGTGCTGCCTTCACCTGAATCGAAAAACGGTCAGCAGTCTGGCTTTCTTTGCGGCCGCAGACAATCGAATATCACTGCAGGACGTCAGCAATGCCGTTGTTGATCACTCGGCCTTATATGCTTATGACCGGATCTTATTGCGCGCGATACTGGCCTCATTCGGCGGCTTCTCCGGCGACCTGCCTGAGGCCCTGCAGCGTGCGGCGGATCAGACCGGGATCGGCGTTCGTGCCGTACACCGCATAAGCGGGATAGGGGAACCGGGGTGCGCCCGGCACCACGTGCAGTTCGCCGGTATCAAGATGCGGCTGCACTACCCGCGTCCGAAAGTAGCCGGAACCGCCGACCTTCAGGACGTAGTTCAGCGCCAGGGGACCGAGGCCGACGAACAGGCCCGGCTCCGACAACTCCGGAAAGCTCATGCCGTGGTGCAGGGCGAAGTCCGTTCCCCAGTCCACGTACACATATTCCGGACCGATCGGGCTTTCCGGGTCGGGATCGGTGGTGACGAGAACCAGGGTTTCCTCGAACAGCTGCTCGACCTCCAGTCCTGGCCGGTGGCGCGGGCTGTAGAGCACCGCGACATCCAGCACACCTTCGGCGACCTGCGTATTGAGATCATCGGCGACGCCGACCCTGGCCCGTACCGCGATCTCGGGGACGACCCGACGCATCCAGATCAGCCATTCCAGCAGTAAAGGGTTCCAGAGGCTCAGTTCGCCGCCGATGGCGAGCACCGCCTGCTTGTCCGGGGGCAGCGCAACCTGGTGGCGCGCCCGCTCCCACGACTGGACCACGCTGGGCGCGTAGCGCAGGAACTGCTCGCCGGCCGGCGTCAGCGTCGCGCCGGCCTTGTTGCGCACGAACAGCGACCGTCCCAGGCGCTCTTCCAGCAGCTTGATGCGCGCGCTGACGGTGGTCTGCGCAACGTGCAGCTTCTCGGCCGCGGCGCCGAAGTTGCGCTGCGCCACGATCTCCAGAAAGGTCCGGATGACCTCGGTATCCATCGGCAATGACCTCGTTCGAGCCCTGATCTTAGTGCAGTCGAATTGCTCTGAACTGCCGATCCATCTCGGCCTGCACCGCCAGCCTCGCGCTCGGCACGAGCGACCTCGGCGGGCTGGCCTGCACGCTGCGGTTGCCCTGGAAGGGCCTGCGGGGGGCGAGCAACCTTCGAGCGGCCGGGCTGGCCCGGATCACTACCAGGCCGATCGGCTCATGCGCGCGAATGCCGGTCTTGCACCGGTGAACGGGTGAACGGGCCCGTCAGGGCTTCCGTGTAGTATCAGGCGGCGTCCTTGCCGGCGATGCTCGACGCGATCCGTGCCGCTCGCCGATCCCAGCTGCCGGCCGTCTGCCGGTCCAGCAGATGCTTGCGGATCCGTTCGCTCGGCGTGCGTTCGAAGCCCGTCACGCGGCGGAAGTAGCGCGGCACCTGATGCGAAGCCAGGCGTTCGTCGGCCCAGGCGGCCAATGCGGAAAAGTCGAAGTCGGCGTCTTGCGCCTGCACGTATGCGAGGATGTCCTGCTCCCCGATGTCGCTGGCGACGCCGACCACGGCCACGTCCTGCACGCCCGGATAGCCGGCGATCACGCGTTCGACCTCCCATGCCGAGACGTTCTCGCCGCGCACCCGCACGCTGTCGGTCATGCGGCCGATGAAGTAGTACAGGCCGCGCTCGTCGCGCCGCGCGGCATCGCCGGTGCGCAGCTTGCCGTGCGCGAGCACGCGCGCGGTCGTTTCGGGGTCATCCAGATAGGCGGGCAGGAACGCGCCTGCGACGGCGCTGCTCAGCACCAGCTCGCCGGTGCCCGCGCCGTCCACGATCCGTCCTTCGGCGTCGACGAGCTCGATCGAGATCCAGGGAAAGGGCCGGCCGATGGAGCCGGGTGCGTCCTCGGTGTTGTAGGTCGCGAAGCTCGAGCATTCGGTCATGCCGTAGCACTCGCGCAGGCGCCAGCCGAATCGCGCCCGGATCGGCGCCCACGCCTGCGCCGACACGCCGGCGCCCCAGGCGACGCGGACCGGATGGTCGGGCGGCACCTGATCCGCCGGCGCGCGCATCAGCAGATCGAGGATGCCGCCGAGGTAATGCAGATGCGTGGCGCGTGCCGCGAGCGCCTGCGGCCAGAAGCGGCTGACCGAGAACCGGTCCACGACGTGCAGTTCGAGCGCCGCGAGGAAGGGCGTGAGCAGCATCTGCGCGCCGCCGACATGGCACAGCGGCTCCCACAGCAACAGGCGATCGCCGTCGCCGGCGTCCGCCACCATGAGCGCGGATTCGGCCGCGATGCGCAGCATGCGGTGCGTGAAGACCACGCCCTTGGGCGGGCCGGTCGTGCCGGAGGTATAGATGATGCAGAGCGCGTCGCCGGGGGCGCGCGCGATCGTGCGCGGCGGCCCGGCCGCCGCGTCGCCGAGCGCTTCGATCCGTTCGACGCGCGGCGGCTGTGGCAACTCGCGCACGGCGTCGTGCGCGACCGCTTCGAACTCGTGATCGACGACCAGCATCGACGGGTGCGCGCGTTCGAGCAATTGCCGCAGTCCGATCGCCTTGAGCCGGGTGTTGATCGGCACCCAGACCACGCCGGAGACGATCAGTGCATACAGCAGCGCGATGTGTTCGCGCGTGTTGCCCAGCATGGCCGCGAGACGATCGCCGGGGCGCAGGCCCCAGGCGTCGATGCGGGCCTGCATCGACGCGACATCGCGCGCGAGATCCGCGGATGTGAAGTCGCGGCCATCGATCCGCATGAGGGTGCGCGAGGACGTCGACGCGAACCCGGCGGACAGCAACGGGACGACGTCGAGCTCATCGCCGTCGACGCGATGAGGGAAGTACTGCGGATAGGGGTGCATGGAGCGGGGGGCACGGATCTCGGTTCACGAACGGCGGCGCGCCGCGAAGAAGGCTGCCATCTCGCGGCGTGGCTCGCCCGACGCGTAGGATTCGCGATGGTAGCGAATGCCCGCTTCGATGGTCTCGCGAAACGAGGCTTCCGAGACTTCCCGGAAACGCCGCTTGTCCAGGCGCATCGCGACCGGCGGCTTGGCCGCGAGTTCGAGTGCGATCTCGCGGGCTTTCGCGAGCACCTCGCCCTGGGGCACCACATGATGCAGCAGGCCGACGCGGTAGGCCTCGTCGGCGTCCATCAGGCGACCGGTGAGGGTCAGCTCGATCGTGCGCGAGCGTCCGAGCATCGCATCCATGATCCACGGCCCGGTGATGCTGGCAATGCCGGCGTTGATCTCCGGTTGACCCATGCGCACGCCGGGGTGCGCGACGCGGATGTCTCCGAGCAGCGCGACCTGGAAGGCCGAGCCCGCGGCAGTGCCGTTGAGCGCCATCACCAGCGGCTTGTCGATGGCGCGCAACGCGTCGTAGTAGGTCTCCCATTCGCGGAGCCAGACCTCGACCCGATCGGCGTCGAAGTCGTGCGCTTCGGCGAGATCCTGACCGGCCGAGAACGCGCGATCGCCGGCACCGGTCATCACGACCGCGTTCACGTCGTCGCGGCGTTGAAAGTCGCGCAGGGTCGCGACGATCTCCTCACGCATCGCGGCGTGCCAGGCGTTGAGCACGTCGGGGCGATTGAGCGTGATCGTCCCGATGCGGTCCGAAATGTCGACGAGGATGTGTTGTGGCATGGGGCTTGGGCTCTGAAAAGGGTGTTCGGGACAGGCGGGTCAGGGCAGGTTCAGGGTCTCGACGCGCGGCGTTCGGTCTTCGCGCCGGAGAACCGGCCGAGAAACTCGCGCAGGCGCTCGCTGCGCGGCGCGTTCAGGATTTCCTCGGGCGGGCCGTACTCGACCGCCCGGCCTTGGTCGAGGAACACGACCAGGTCGGCGACGTGCAGCGCGAATTCGATCTCGTGCGTGACCAGGACCATCGTGCGGCCTTCGCTGACGAGATCGCGGATCACCGCCAGGACTTCGCCGACGAGCTCCGGATCGAGGGCCGACGTGGCTTCGTCGAAGAGCAGCAGCTTCGGGTCCATCGCGACGGCGCGCGCGATTGCGACGCGCTGGGCCTGTCCACCGGACAGGCGTCGCGGATGCGCGTCGGCCTTCGGACGCATGCCGACACGTTCGAGCGCGCCGAGCGCGATCTCGGTCGCGCGATCCTTCGGGATGCCTTTGACGCTGGTGAGTCCGATGCGCACGTTCTCCAGCGCCGTCATGTGCGGGAACAGATCGAACGACTGGAACACCATGCCGATGCGCTGGCGGAACGCCGCGACGTCGAGCTTGCCGTGCACGGGCTTGCCGTTCTCGAACGAAAGCTCGGTCTCGTCGATGCGGATCGCGCCGGAGGTCGGCGTCTCGAGCAGGTTCAGGCAGCGCAGGAAGGTCGACTTGCCGCATCCGCTGGGGCCGATGATCGCGGCGGTTTTGCCGCGCTCGAGCGCGAAATCCACGCCCTTCAGCACGGGCGTCGGGCCGAACGACTTCACCAGGGACCGCGTCTCGATGAAGGGCTGGGCGCTCACGGCATTCACGCGTGGACGTCGGCTTCGAGCCGCTTCGCCGCGATCGTCAACGGGTAGAGCAGCGCGAAGTACACGAGCGCCGTGAACGTGAAGATCTCGAGCGGGCGGAAAGTGGCGGCGGTGAGCTGCGACGCGGCGTACATCACGTCGTGGACCGACACGACCGACAGCAGCGAGGTGTTCTTCAGCTGCAGGATCGTCTGGCTCACCAGCGGCGGCGCCATGCGGCGCACCGCCTGCGGCAGGATCACGTGCCGCATCATCTTCGGATAGGTCATCCCGATCGAGCGCGCCGCGTTCCATTGGCCCTTCTCGATCGACATCACGCCGGCACGGAAGATCTCGGCGCAGAACGCGCCCATGTAGAGCGTGAGCCCGATGCCTGCCGCGAGCCAGGCCGGCAGGTTGACGCCGAGCACCATCGGCAGCGCGTAGTAGAACCATACGATCTGCACCAGCACCGGCGTGCAACGGAATACCTGGATGTAGACATCGAACACCGCCCGTACGAGTCGATAGGGCGACAGCATCAGCAGGCCGATGACGAGGCCGAGGATCGTGCCGCAGATGGTCGTTCCGATCGCGTACGCGAGCGTCACGCCGACCGCTGCGAACCAGATCGCCGGCTCGAGTACGACGGACCAGTCGAACTGATAAGTCATGGCAACGTTCGCCGGGGACGACGAGGGCAGGAGGCGGCGCGAACCGGTCCTGCCGCCCGCGCGTGCCGCTTCAGAAGCGGACGTTTTCCGGGAGCATCGTGATGTCGAAGCCGCCCGCGGCCATCGCGTCTAGCAGGACCTTCTTGGTCACGCCGTTCTTCGCGCTTTCCTCGGACCAGCGCTGGACGAAGGTGTGCAGACGGCCGTCGTTGTCCTTGCGCATGCCCGCCGACGAGCCCGTCGCGCGGATCGGTTCCGGGAACACGATGCCGCCGAACAGGTCCTTCGCCGCCTTCATCGCGCTCAGGCACCGCAGGATGTCCAGGCCGACCGAATCGGCACGTCCGGACTGCACGGCCAGGGTGGCTTCGGTCAGATCCTTGAAGCTCAGGTTGACGGCATTGGGCGCGAGTTCGGTGCGAATGGCGCGTTCGGTCACGGTGCCCGTGACGGTCGCGATGCGCAGCTTCGGATAGTTGTAGTCGACCCAGTTCGGCATCGCCGGCAGGCCCTTGCGATTGACCATGCAGTTCGGCAGCTGGTACATCGGGCCGGCCATGTCGATCGCGCGCTTGCGTTCTTCGGTCGCGGTCATGCCGGGCCAGAGATCGATCTTGCCCGACTGGATGTCGAGGACCACCGTCTTCCAGGTCGTCTCGTGGAATTCGATCTTGAGCGTCTTGCCCATCGCCTTGCCGAGATCCGCCGCGATGGCGCGGCACAGGCCGATCTCGTACCCCAGCCATTCGTCCTTGCCAGGGACTTTCCACGATCCGACCGGATCGCCCGGGATGGCGCCGCAGATCAGCACGCCGCTATCGGCGACCTTCTTCCAGAGTCCGCCTTCCTGCGCGAAGGCCAGCGGCGCCGTTGCGGTCAGCGCGAGGGCGGTAGCGATACGGGCGAGCATTTTCACGGCGACTCTCCTGTGATGGGGTTTGGCCGAACGGCGTCGGGTCGGACGCAGCGAGGTCAGGGCGCGATCGGGTCGTTGCCTTCGAAGCGACGCGGCTGCAGACCCGAGTGGAACCAGCAGATGAACGTGTACAGGTCGTAGACCGGCAGGCCGACCGCCGCGCTGAGCGCGTGCGAGTAGGGCGCCATGTTGTGGCACTCGAGCACCAGCGCGCCGACATCCTGATGCCTGGCGACCAGACGCTTGCCCGCTTCGACGACGTCGTTCTCCGCCTTCTTCACGTCCAGACGCGCTTCGCCCTTGAGGAGGACGCGCGTGAGCTCCTCGCCGCTCTCCGTGCCTTCGACGGGCGTGTCCGGCGCCGCGCCGGCCGCGACCAGATGGTCGGGACCGAGACGCGCGCCCTGCACGGTGATGACGCCCACGCGCTTGCCGGCGGGCAGCAGCTTCTGCACCAGCGGCACCTGCATCAGCGACGAGCTCGCCACCGGAACGCCAGCCGCCTGCGACAGCTCCTCCTGGAACAACGACAGGAAGCCACCGGTAGTCGTAATGCCTGCGGCGCCCCAATCGACGAGTTCGCGCGCGGTACGCACCAGGATTTCGTTGAGCCCCTTGCCGCGCTCGTGGACCACCACGTGCGGCGAAGCGCCGCGCGCCACGTTGTAGATCACCGGGAACGGCCATGTGCGCGCATTGGCCACATCGCCGTGCGCCCGCGGCAGCCGCGTATCGAGGACGATGACGCCGAGCGCCGCGCCAGCGATCCGCACACCGCCATTGATCACTTGCATCCGATCTCTCCGCAAATGTGAGCCGAACCAGCCGAAAGGCGGTTCACCAAGAGTTATTGCATATCAATAGTTCCTGGTAAATCATATTGGCGGCTCGCGGCGGCGTCAAGAGGTCGGGGAAGGAATCGCAGGTGCCGCGTGACCGGCGTCTCGATGCCGTCGGCGCGCGCCGAGTCCGCCGCGTCGATCCGCCGGGCCTGCGCGAGGCTCAGCGGGGCTCAGCGGGGCTCAGCGGGAATGGTCGTCGCATTGCTCCAAGGGTCAACCCAGCAGCGCTTGCGCGCCGTTCCAGAGCCCGTGCACGATCTCCGCGGCCGGTTTCGCCTGCGCCATCGCTGCCGACTGTCCCGACCACACCTGCATCCGCTGGACGTCGCCGTTGCGCTGTGCGGCGGTTCGCATCGCCGCCGTGAATGCGCGCTGCACCGGGTAGGGCGCGGGCTTCGGCGCCTGCGCCGCCGTCGCGGCGCGGACGTAGTCGGTGACGATGCTGCGACCCGGACGGCCGCTGAAGACACGGCTGACCATCGTGTCCTCCGGCCGGGTGCCTGCCAGCGCCGCCGCCCAGGCCGGCGCGAGCTTCGCCTCGGGGCTGCGCAGAAGACCGGTGCCGACCTGGGCCGCGCTCGCGCCGAGCATCAGCGCCGCGGCGACGCCGCGCGCGTCGGCAATGCCGCCAGTGGCGACTACCGGCAGCCGCACCGCGTCGACGATCGCGGGCAGCAGTGCGAACAGGCCCACGAGCCGCGTCTCGGCCTGCGACGCGTCGAATGCTCCCCGATGCCCGCCGGCCTCCATGCCCTGGGCGACGATCACATCGGCGCCGGCCGCTTCGGCGGCGATCGCCTCGGCGACCGTCGTCACGGTGGCGAACCAGGTGATGCGCTGTGCCTTGAGTCGATCGACGTATGCCGGTGGATAGAGGCCCATGATCGACGAGACGATGGTCGGGCGCGCGGCAAGCAGAGCCTCGCACTGCGAGTCGAAATCGATCGGCGGCGCGTCGCCGGCCTGCGCCGGCACCTCGGGCCCCCAGCCGGCGAGGAACTCGCGTAGCCGCGCTTCGTGCCGGGCATCGCGCACCGGCGGTGGATCCGGTATCCAGAGGTTGATCTGGAACGGGCCGCTGCTGCCGCCGCGGAACTCCGCCGCCCAGGCGGCTATCTCGTCCGGCTTCAGCAACAGCGCGCCGCAGGCCCCGAGCCCGCCGGCCTCGGCGACCGCGATCGACAGCGACGGTGGGCAGGCACCGGCCATCGGTGCCAGCAGGATCGGCAGGCGCAGCCCGTAGCGCTGGCAGAACGATGCGGTGCGTTCACGGATTCCGGTCATCGGGAAGCTCCTTACTCGAGGGCGTTGCGGAACCTTCATTCCAGCCCGGTGAAGGCAAGACCTACGAGATCGGCCCAGGCGAACGGCGGCGCGGAACTCGGGTCAGGGTCTTATCTGCCGGGCAGACCATTGCGGGTGATGAGGACAGGCTCCTTGTCCTTCTCGATATCCGAAAGGAGTTCGGTCGCTTTCCGCTTGAGGGTCGTGACGATCTCGGCGCGCATGAAGTGATACTAAACGAACGCGTCTCGTTCGAACGCATTCGACAGGTGGCGCTCGTGCGCCGCACCGGCTTCCTGCGCCTGCAGACCGACCAGGCGATCAAGGTCGCGCTGCCCGGCGACGCGCGCATCGGCGTCGGCGTCGTCAACCAGAAGACACCGGCGCCCGCTGGGCCGTATCGAAACGCATGGCCTGGCCCGATCGCTCGCCAGGTAACGCGTGCCGGTTCGGCAACAGCTTGAGCCGAGATTGATGCTTGACGCGATCGGGTCGCTGTCTGCAATCTCCCGCCGCGAAGCTCCTCCATGAAGAGCCGGTCATGTCCAACGAGACTACATTGAACGACGTGCGCAGAATGGCCGCCGCTGCGGGCCTTACCCGTCTCACGGACGACCATTTGCAGCAGCTCCTGCGCGCGACCAAGGCGGCGCAAGCGCGTCGGGCAGAGCTGCCGGCGGCGGATCTCTCCTGGGCAGACGAGCCGTCGCAGGTCTTTCGCCTCGACAGGCAGGAGGGCCGATGACCGACTTGGCGTTCCTCACGGTCGCCGAGGCCGGCGAACTCCTACGAGGGAAGAAGCTCTCGCCCGTCGAATACGCGAAATCCCTGATCGAGCGCATCGAAGGGAACGACACGAAGCTCAATGCCTTTCTGCGTCTCACACCGGACATCGCGATGGCGGACGCGAAACGTGCGGAGGCGGAGATCGCCCGCGGCGACTGGCGGGGTCCGATGCACGGCGTCCCCTACGGGCTCAAGGACCTTGTCGACCATGCCGGACTGCCGACGACGGCGCGCTCGAAAATCCTGGAGAACAACGTCGCCGCGGCCGACGCGGTCGTCATGCAGAAACTGCGTGCGGCAGGTGGCGTATTCATGGGGAAGCTCTCGACCCACGAGTTCGCCATCGGCGGGCCTGATCTGCCACCCCCTCCGGTACGTAATCCGTGGCACCGCGACTATTTCAGCGGCGGCTCCTCGAGCGGCTCTGCGGCCGCGACCGCGGCGGGCTTCCTGCCCGCAACAATTGGTACCGACACCGGCGGCTCGATACGCAAACCCGCAACGCTGTGCGGCATCGTCGGTATGAAAGCCACCTACGACCTCGTGAGCCGGCGCGGCGTGATACCCCTCGCGTTCGCACTCGATCACGTTGGCCCGCTCACGCGTACCGTGCGTGACAACGCGCTGCTGCTGGACGTGATCGCCGGTTCCGACGCGCACCAGCCGGGCAGTACGGAGATCCCGACTGGCGGCTACACCGCCGAGCTCGGCCACGGTGTCAAAGGACTCAGGATCGGCGTGATCCGCCACTTCTACACGCGCGACCTGGATGGCGATGCCGAAGTGGTGGCCAGCATCGAAGCCGCGCTGGAGGTGCTCGCCGACCTGGGGGCGAGCGTCCGGGAGATCAGCACCGCACCGCTCGGCGACTACGCTGCCTGCAACCGCACGATCCTGACGAGCGAGGCCTTCGCGATTCACGAGCAATGGCTGCGTGAGCGCCCGCAGGATTATGCGAGCCTGACGCGGGAGCGCCTCCTGGCGGGTGCTTTCGTGCGTGCGGTCGACTACATCAACGCGGCGCGTGTACGCGCCAGACTGACGAGCGCGTTTCATGGGCTCTTCTCGGATATCGACGTGGCGATCACCGCGGGTACGCTGGATCCAACGTGCCGAATCGACGACACGGAGGAGCTCGACCGAACCTACGGCCGGCAGGCGTACACGCCCTTCAATGTCACCGGCAGCCCCGCGCTCTCGGTGCCGGTCGGCTTCTCGAAGGCAGGCCTTCCGCTGGGTATGCAGATCGTCGGCAAACCCTACAGCGAGGCGATGATCTATCGTGTCGCTCACGCATACGAGCAGGCGACCAGAGGGGCGGAGCGGCATCCTGCGTTGGGTTAGGACGGCCTGTCTTGACAATCATCAAGCCGATTGGAGATCCCCGATGAACTCTCTCGTACCTGTCGAGCGGCTGCTTCGCAAAGCATGCCTGATCGCTGCAACGCTGATGCTCGCGTCGCCGGGCGCTTTCGGGCAACCTGTCGTTCGCCTGGTCGTGCCCTATGGGGTTGGCGGCGCTACCGACGCTTTGGCACGGGCGATCGCACCGGGCTTGTCGGAGCGCCTCGGTCAGACGATAGTCGTCGAGAACAAGGCGGGCGCTTCAGGGGTGATCGGGCTCGAGCATGTCGCGAAGGCTCCGCCCGACGGACTGACGATCGGCCTGGTTGCGAGCGCCGTCATCACAAGCTACCCGGCGGTGGAGATCGCACAGGGGCGCAAGCTGCGCGTCGACCCGCTGAAGGACGTTGTCCCGGTGAGCCTGGTGGGGACCGTGGACGAGTTCATTTGCGTTTACCCGCCGGTGCCAGCAAAGTCGATGAAGGAACTGTTTGCCCATGCGAAGGCCAATCCGGGTGGGCTGGCTTACGCGACGACGGGCATCGATCCGACTTACCTGACCATGGAGTCCCTGGGCAAGAAGGCCGGAATCACACTGACCCCTGTACCCTTTGGCGGTCAGGCGCCCGGGGCGGTGGCTCTCGTGGGTGGCCATGTCCAGTTCTCGTCCCTGAACGCCGCGACCGCGGCTCCGCTGATCCACTCCGGGAAGATCCGCGCGCTGGCCGTGGCAGGCCCCGATCGCAATCCGGATTTTCCGGAGTTGCCCACCACCGCCGAAGCGGGCTTCCCGGACATTGACACAGTCTCCTGGATGGCCTTCCTGCTGCCGGCGAAGGCTTCGCCGGCCGTGGTCGATCGCCTGCACTCCGCGCTCGTCTCGGTGATGGCCGATTCAGACCTGCAGGCGCGAATCAAGAAGATCGGGATCCAGCCGACCACCAGCAGCGCCGACGCGCTAGCCGGGCGCATCCGCTCGGAAATGAGCAAATGGACCCGGATCACGAAGGAAGTCCCCCTTCCGGAAACGAAATGAGAATTTCACATTAAGGCCTGCTGCCGCTCGCCCAGCCCTGCAGACCAAGAGAGCGCTTGTCGACCGGGGGCTACGTGCTCCTGCGCGTCATCCCGGTAGAGGACTGATCACCGAACGCGGCCCGGTCCGGGGCGATAAGGTTCCGACGAGAAAAATTCTGCTTGAATACTTGATGTATACACAATATATTTCGGCGGCGTGCCGTCGCCGGCCGTCGATCGCAGGACAGTGTCCAGGATGCGCCGATGTTTACCCCACTGCAGCATGCCGGATTCAACACTTGGGCCAACGGCCGCCTGCACGCCGCCTGCGCATTGCTGCCGGAGCAGACGCTCGCGGCGGAGCGTGGCGCCTATTTCAAATCGATCCTCGGCACGCTGAATCACATTCTGCTGGTCGACATCCTGTATATGGACCGTCTGACCGGGAGCCCGAGCCGGTTTCGCCGACTCGACGAGCCCGTGTGCCAGACGTTCGCGGAGTTGCGCCCGCGCCAGCATGCGCAAGACCGCGCGTATGCAGACTACTTTGCCGCAATGTCGCCGACCGCACTGGATCACGACGTCACTTTTCGCACGCTGCTCGACGAGCCGCAGGTGTGGACGGTGCCGATGCGGATCTATCTGGCCAACCTGTTCCAGCACCAGGCGCACCATCGCGGCCAGGCGCACAACCTGCTGTCGCAGGAGGGGGTGGAACCGCCACCGATCGGCTTCGTCGAATACGCGATCGAGGCGGGAATCGTACCGCCGCCTGCCGAGACGCGACGGTGAGCGGCATGCGGCACACGGTGGTCGTCGTCGGTGCGGGACAGGCTGGGCTGTCGATCAGCCGCGTGCTGACGGACCGCGGCATCGAGCACGTGGTATTCGAGCGCGGACGCATCGCCGAATCATGGCGCAGCGCGCGCTGGGATTCGTTCACGCTCGTCACGCCGAACTGGATGACGCGTCTTCCGGGCAAATCCTATGATGGCCCTGATGCCGACGGATTCATGGCACGCGAGGCGTTTGTCGGCTGGTTGGAGGACTACGCGCGCGAAGCGAATCTACCGGTGCGCTGCGGAGTGGAAGTGCAGCACGCCGAGCCGCTCGGCAACGGCTTCGCGTTGTCCACGTCAGCGGGACGCATCGAATGCGACAACGTCGTGATCGCGACCGCGACCTACCAGACCCCCGCGGTCCCGCCGGTCGCCGCCGCGCTGCCGGCCGATCTATTGCAAGTCCACGCGGCGCAATACAGGAACCCGGCGCAGCTGCCGCAGGGCGCCGTGCTGGTGGTCGGCTCGGGTCAGTCCGGCTGCCAGATCGCCGACGAGCTGCGACGGCACGGTCGCAAGGTGTACCTGGCGACCGGTCGGGCGGGACGGCTGCTGCGCCGGTATCGGGGGCGCGACGGCATCGCGTGGCAGCATGCGATGGGACTGCTCGATCGCACGCCCGACATGCTGGAATCGCTCGCGCTTCGGCACCGCGGTGATCCGCACCTGACCGGCGCCGGCGGCGGAAGGACGCTGAACCTGCATCGCTTCGCAGAGGATGGCATGGTGCTGCTCGGGAGGCTGGAGGCGGTCGAGGGCCGCACGCTACGATTCGGCAGTGATCTGCGCGCGAATCTGGCCTTTGCCGACGACTATGCAGCCGAGTTCTGCGCGAAGATCGATTCGTTCATTACCGGCAGCGGCATCGATGCGCCGCCGGCCGCTGCGACGAACAGCGATTTCGGCGGACCGTTGCGCGCAGAGCCAGCGTCCGATCCGCGTACGATCGACATCGACGTGGCCGGGATCGCCTGCGTGGTATGGGGTACAGGCTTCAAATACGACTTCACGTGGATCGACGTGCCGGGCGGTCTCGACGAGTTCGGCTATCCGATCCAGAGACGCGGCATCGGCTCGGTGCCGGGGCTCTTCTACCTGGGGTTGAACTGGCTCCACAAACGCAAATCCGGCATCGTGTTCGGCGTGGGCGAGGACGCGGAGTTTCTGGCGCACGCGATCGCGGAGCGCGTGGCAACGCCGCGTTCCGACTTGGGGTCATAGAAGGAAACGCCGGGGATAGCGCAGACTACGCGCCGATCGCCGGCGGGCGCGGCAGCGCGGAGCGCCGGTTCTACGGCGACGGCGATCCGGCGCCGGCCGTGCCGGCCGCACGCGCACGGAACACGAAGTCCGAGACGACGCGGTTGAACAGATCCGGATTCTCCATGTGTGCGCCGTGCGCGCAATTCGGCAGCACGCAGAACTCGGCGCCCGGAATGCCTTCCCACAGGAGGACCGAGTCGGAGGGCTTGGTCGAACGGTCCTTGTCGCCGACGATCACCAGCGTCGGAATCCGGATCTCCTTCAGCCAGGCCAGCGAGCTCCATCCCTGCATCGCCCGCATCACGCGGATGCAGGACGCCTTGTCGGCGCCGCGGCAGGCGGCGAGGCACGCATCGTGGAACGGATGTGCCGTGCCGTCGACGAACCAGGTGCCGACGGTCTTCTCGGTGGTGGCGTCGACGCCGTCGCGCTCGAGCCGCCCGATCGAGGCCTCCCACGACTCGAATCGATGCGGCAGGTCGCCGACCGCCGCGGAACCGTACAGGATCAGCGACCGGACGCGGTCCGGATGGTCGCGGGTCAGCTGCTGGGCGATCATGCCTCCCATCGAGAAGCCCAGCAGCGAGAATGTCGTGACGCCGAGCGCAGCCAGCCGGTCGACGACGGTCTGGGCGTAGCCGGACAGCGAGTCCGGCGCGGGGACGCCGGCACTGCCGGCGAAGCCGGGCAGGTCGATGCAGATCAGCCGGAGGCGGTCCCCCATCCCGGCCTGCTGCGCGACCCAGAATCCCGAGCCGCCGACGAAGCCGTGCAGCATCACGAGCGGTGGTCCGTTGCCGAAGGTGGAGACATTCAGTTGCGTCATGGTTGGTCCGGTCCGTGGAGTGGCAGGAAAGCGGTTCAAGCGGGTTGGCGGGCGCGCTGCAGGTATTGCAGGTCGAGCGCGGTCTGTGGGGTCGGGATCCGCTTGATCCTGCCCGCCGCCGCCAGCGATTCGGCTTCGGCCTTCATCGAGCCCTCGAGCTCGGGCAGGAAGTCGGCGGTGACGATCAGCCGCTCCAGCACCCGGCCGACGACCTCGGCCGGCACGTCGTATCCCGATTCCTTGTAGACGCTCAGCATGATCTGGTTGGTCTTGGCCGGATCGCGCTTGAACAGGTCGACCGACCGCAGCCAGCCCCGGAGGAACGCGACGACGCGGTCCGGATGCCGCTTGGCGAACTCCGCGCTGACCGCGAGCATGTTCGGGATCGTGTCGTACCGGTAGTAGTCGGTCAGCTGGGTCGCGAGCCCGCGGTGCTCGGAAATCGCGCAGAACGGCTCGAGCCCGAGGAAGGCGTCGACCGATCCGGCCGCCAGCGCCGCGACCTGATCGGAGAACTGGACGTTGACGATCGCGTAGTCGGCGGGACCCAGGCCGGCTTCCGGAGCGATCCGTTTCTTGAAGACGTTGTCGAGCGTCGATCCGACCTGCGACGCGATCCGCTTGCCCTTCAGGTCCGCGACCCGGCCGATGCCGGCGCCGGACTTCGCCATGACGGCGCCGGTGCGGCCGGCATAGCAGACCGCGGCGACGCCGATCAGGTTGCCGATCGACGCGCCGAGCACGAATGGCGTCATGCCGACCGTCGCCACGTCGACCGACCCGGCGATCATCGCGTTGCGGGCGTCGGTGCCGGATGCGAAGCGCTTGGCGTCGACGTCCAGGCCGGCCTCGGCGAAGTAGCCTTCGCGCAGGCCGACCACCGCCGGCGCGCCCCACAGATGGAACTGATAGCCGAGCCGCAGCGGCGCCCGCCCCTGCGCGCCGGCAGCGGCCGGCATCAGCAGGCCGGGCAGCGCGGCCGCCGCGCTCCATTGCAGCGCGCGCGTCGCGAGGCGGCGGCGCGCCGCGTCGACCGGATCACGCCGCTCGGCGTCCGCGGTCCTGATGGGATCGTCGTTCATGTCCGTATCTCCTCCTGGTTCGATCGACATGGGCGGTGCGATCGCTACGCGCCCACTTCCTGCAACATGCCCCAGCGAACGACGGTGCGCCGCTCGATGAAGCCGAACAAGACCGTCACGATCAGATAGCCGGTCAGGCCGATGCACATGACCATGACGAGCATCACGTCGGTGGCGAGGAACTGGCGCGAATCGAAGATCGCGAAGCCCATGCCCCATTCCGGGCTCGACAGCATTTCGCCGGCGACCAGCGCCCGCCATCCTTGCGACAGGCCGATCCGCAGGCCGGTGAAGATCATCGACAGCGACCCCGGCAGCACGACCGCCAGGAACAGCCGTCGGCCGCGGCAGCCCATCGATTCGGCCGCGCGGACCCAGACCGGATTGGCCGACTTCACTCCGGTCCACGTGTTGAACGCGACCGGCAGCGCGACCGAGAAAACGATGACCGCGATCGTCGCCAGGTCGCCCAGGCCGAACCACAGGATGAAGAGTGGAATCCAGGCCAGGCCGGGGATCGGCATCAGCGCGCTGAGCAGCGGCAGGAAGAACGATTCGACGCGCGGGAACTTGCCCATCAGCATGCCGAGGCCGACGCCGGCCAGCGCACCGACGGCGAAACCGAACAGCAGACGCATCACGCTCGACGTCACGTGATGCAGCAGCGAGCCGTCCATCGCCATCCGCAGGCCGGTCGCGCCGATGTCGGCGAGCGACGGCATCAGCACGGTGGGGAACACGCCGCTCCAGACGGTCGCCTCCCACGCCAGCCCGACCACCAGGAACGGCAGCGAGACGTTCCACGCCGTTCCGAGCAGCGCCGCCAGCCGGCCGCCGGTGTCTGGATCGACACCGGCCTTCGCCACCGCCGCTTGCTCAGTCGTCTTCACGATCGTCCTTCCTGTCGTCCTTGATGAGTTCGGCGATCCGGCGCTGCAGCGCGACGAACGCGTCGCTGAGCGCGTCCCGCGGCCGCGGGATCTCGACCGGCACGATCTCGTGGATCCGGCCCGGATGCGGACGCATGACCACGATCCGGTCGGCCAGGTACACCGCCTCGCTGAGGTTGTGGGTGACGTAGAAGACCGTCTTGCGTGTCTTCTGCCAGATCTCCTCGGTCAACGACTGCAGCCGCTCGCGGGTCTGCGCGTCGAGCGCGCCGAACGGCTCGTCCATCAGCAACAGCGACGGCTCGTACGCGAGCGCGCGTGCGACGGCGACGCGCTGGCGCATGCCGCCGGACAGTTGATGCGGATAGGTGCCCGCCACGTGGCCGAGATGAACCAGCTCGAGATAGCGCTGCGCCCGGGCCTTGCGCTCGGCGGCCGGTACGTCGCGCATCTCCAGGCCGAACTCCACATTACCGATCGCGGTCCGCCACGGGAACAGCGCGTACTCCTGGAACACCACGCCGATGTCGCCGTCGCGCATGTGCTCGCCGCCGTCGAACGTGATCGATCCGACGGTCGGCGCGAGAAAGCCGGCCAGGATGTTCAGCAGCGTCGTCTTGCCGCATCCGCTGTGACCGACCACGCAGAGGAACTCCCCGTCCCGGATGTCGAGGTCGACGTTCGAGACCGCGACCACGCGTCGGTCGTTCTGCAGATATTCCTTGCTCAGCCCGGTGATGCGGACGCCACTCATGCGGTCTCCCTCCGGGCGCGTCGACGGTGCCGAACGTGACCGCCCCTTCCTTTTTACTATATAGTAAATAAAGCTATGCTGTAAAGTAATATGCGAATCCAGCCGCCGCCCGTACCCGGCGCGGAGACCGACCCGACATCGAACGCCATGCCGAAGACCGACCTGCCGACGCTGCTTCGAGAATCCGCGCTGGGCGAGCCGACCGGTGGGACCAAGCACGCCCAGCTGAGCGCGCTGCTGCGCCACGCGATCGCCAGCGGCATGGTCGCGACCGGCGACAGACTGCCGACGGAGGCGGAGTTCGTCGCGTCGACGCCGTACAGCCTGGGTACGGTCCAGCGGGCGATCCGGACGCTGGTCGAGGAAGGACTGGTCGAGCGCAAGCCGAAGCTCGGCACGTTCGTCGCCGAACGACGCCGGATCGAAGAGCCGTGGCACTTCCGCTTCCTCGACGCCGACCGCAGATCGCTGCTGCCGGTGTACCCGACGGTGGTCGGCCGCTCGCACGTCCGGCAACGCGGCCCGTGGAGCGACTACCTGGCCGGGCCGCTGCTGCGGATCGACCGGGTCGTCAACGTCAACGACGCGTTCGACGCGTTCAGCCGCTTCTACGTGGAGCGGCGCCGCTTCCCGCTGCTCGAGGAGGCGGCGCTGGAATCGCTGCACGGCCGGAACTTCCGCGCGTTCCTGAACACGCAGCTCGACCGGCCGATCCTGCGCTTCTGCCACCGCGTCTTCCTGCAGCGGGTGGCGGCGGACATCGCGCAGGCGATCGACATCGCCGCAGGCGAACCGTGCACGCACGTCGAGATCGCGGCGTCGGCCGGCGGCGACGATTTCGTGTACTTCCAGGAGCTGATCCTGCCGGGCACCGGCACGCGGCTCGAGCTCGTCGAGTCCGTCGCGCCGCCGCTGTCACGCGCGCCGCGCGATCCGGTCCAGCCGTAGACGGAACACCATGCTGAAGCGGCAGCGGATGGCATCTGAATAATTCCCGCTGAATAGAAGTCAGCGGGCGAATCTCGTAGGTGGGCCGTTACCCCCGGGCACGTCCTAGCTCGATTTGGCCCAGGGCGGCGGGCGTTTGGCTGCGAAAGCCTTGGCGCCGTCGCGAGACTCTTCGCTCAGATGTGAGTCGACGATGTGGCGAAGCTCGATCTTCGGAAGTTCCTTGTTCAGCAGGTGCTTGAACACGGTTCGCGCTCTCGGGCCTGTCCGCATCGCGGCATCTGCGGCCTCGCGGACCGTGGGCAACAGTGCTTCGTGTGGCACAGCCTTCGAGATCAGACCCATGCCGACTGCCTCATCCGCCGAGATCGTCGCCGCCGTGAAGATGAGGTATCTGGCCCGAGCCAGCCCGACAGAGGCGCGCAACCAGACCGTAGACAGCTCATCGGCGATGCCGACCAGCCCCTCCGGGACACGAAAGCTTGCCTTCTGCGAGGCGATGGCGATATCGCAGCTCGCCGCAAGGACGATACCGGCCGCGTGAGCAAGGCCATTGACCGCTGCGATGACGATCTTGTCCATCTGTGCGATCTGGGAGAACAGCGCGTTGGCGGCTTCCGCGTACTGGTAGGCGCCGTCCCAGCGTTCCTGCTCGCTGGCATGGTGGGCTGCCACGCTCTTGACATCGGCGCCGGCGCAAAAGGCCCGGCCTGCTCCAGTGATGATCGGTATCTGGATATCGGGGTCGCGCTGCGCCTCGATCAGCGCGCGGCGCAGCTCATTGAACAACCCGATGTCCAGCGCGTTGAGCGCATGTGGCCGATTCAAGGTGATGAAGACGAGCGGGCCTTCCTGCTCGTAGCGCAGGGAAGTGAACCTGGTCATCTGGCTGCTGCGCCTCGCTGATCTGCGCCGAAGTATGCGGAGTGAAACCGTGAGTCGTCCAATAGTTCTTTGCCGGAGCCCTGAAGGACGATGCTGCCGCGTTGAAACGCATATGCATAGTCGGCCAGCCGAAGGGCCATGCTTGCCATCTGCTCGACGAGCAGAATGGTCATGCCGTCGCGTCGCAGCTCACCGATCAGGTCCGTGACCGCCCTGACCATCTTGGGTGCCAGTCCCAGCGACGGCTCGTCGAGCAGCAGGACGCGTGGACGGGACATCAGGGCGACCGCGATTGCAAGCATCATCTGTTCGCCGCCGCTGAGCGTTTGTGCCAGCTGACGGTGACGTGTGCCGAGGATCGGGAAACGGCGGTACATGGTTTCGCGAAGCACTTTCGTATCGGCGGACCAGTTGGATGTCCTGCGATGGACATAGGCCCCAAGCGTGAGGTTGTCTTCAACGGTCTGATCGCCGAAGAGGCGTCGGCCTTCAAGCACATGAGCGATTCCGCGGCGCAGGCGTGCGTCCGCCGAGAGCTGCTCGATGGGCTGGCCGTCCAGCAGGACACGACCGTGCTGCGGCTTCACCAGGCCACTGATGGCCGCCAGGCAGGAGGATTTGCCGGCGCCGTTGGCACCGATGATCGTCGTGACTGCGCCTGATGCGACGTCGAGCGACACCGACTTCAGTGCGACGACCGGGCCGTAGGAAACGCCGAGCTCCCTGACCTCAAGCATCGTCGAAGTTTCCGAGGTAGGCTTCGATGACGGCTGGATGCCGCCGCGCGTCGTCCGGCTTGCCGTTGAAGATGACGGTGCCGTGGTCGAGCACGGTCACCTCGTCGACGAGGTTGAACAGGAAGTCGAGGTGATGCTCGATCAGCAGGACCGTGACGCCCTCGGCGCGAAGCCGGTTCAACAGTCGGCTCAGCTGCTCCAACTCCCGTTCCGACAATCCCGCTGCCGGCTCGTCCAGGATCAGGATGCGCGGCTTCGCGGCCAGAGCCCGAGCAAGGTCGAGCATCCGCTTCTGGCCGTATGGCAGCGTGGTGGCAAGCTCGTCTCGCCAGTCTGCCAGACCGACCTGGTCGATGATCGTGTCCGCCTCGGCGGCGAGCCGGCCCTCCTCGCGCTGGCCGGACTTGCCGGCCACGAACGTCGTCCACAGGTCCGTCTTGAATCGGGCGTCCGCGCCCGTCAGGACGCTCTCCCGGACGGACATGCCAGGGAACATCAGCGGGTTCTGGAAGGTACGCGCAACGCCCTTGCCGACCATGGCGTGATTCGGCGTGCCGGTGATCTGCTTGCCTTCGCAATAGACCGCACCTTGGTCGGCGGCGTAGAGCCCGGTCAGCACATTGACCAGCGTACTCTTGCCCGAGCCGTTCGGGCCGATGAGGCCATGGATCGATCCGCGCCGGACCTTGATGGCCACCCGGTTCAGTGCGACCAGGCCGCCGAACCGCTTGACGATGCCGGTCGCCGCGAGGGCGGTGTCGGGACGATCGGAGGTTGGTTGCGGCTCGCCGCGTGCGCCTCCGGCTGGTGAAGCCGGGCCGCCGTCGACCGGGCGCAGCCCGGAGCGGATATAGCCGACTCGGGTGCGAAGAAGCCCTGCCAATCCCTGAGGCAGCAGCGTATAGGACACCAGGAGGATCAGGCCGTAGGCGAGCAGCTGATAGTTCTCCAGACCCTGCGTCATTTCGGGCAGCAGCGTGAGGAAGGCGGCGCCGAGAAACGGGCCGAGCAGCGTACGCATGCCGCCGAACACGGCCATCACGAGGATGGAGACGGATGCCCACAGGTTGAACGACTCCGGGCTGATGAAGGCGGTCAGGTGGGCATACAGCGCCCCTGCCAGGCCGGCCCAGACAGCCGAAACGACATAGGCCAGGCGCTTGGTGCGGCCTGGGTGAATGCCGAGGGCTGCTGCTGCCAGGTCTGACCCCTCGACGGCGACGAAGGACCGTCCGAAACGGGATCGAATGAGGTTCGACTTGAGCAGGGTGGCGAGTGCCAGCAGCAGGATCACGCCAACGCAGAACCATTTCAGGTTGATCGCGACCCCGAACAGCTTGAATGTACCCAGGACCGGGGAGGGTACGTTGGACAAGCCCATCGTCCCGCCGGTAACGGGTGCCCAGTAGAGCAGGATCTCGAACGCGATGATTCCGAAGGCCAGGGTTACCATGCCGAGGTAGAACTCGCGGACTCGACCAGCCGGCAGCGCAATCAGGAGGCCGGCCAACGCGGCAAGCGCAACGCCGGCCGGAATCGACAGCCACAGAGGCCACATCAGCTTGGCGGACAGTACGGCCGACCCGTAGGCACCGGCGGCGAAGATGCCGGCATGCCCAAGCGAGACCTGCCCGGCGAAGCCGCCGACGATATTCATGCTCTGCGCCAGCAGGGTATTGATGCCGATCAGTGCGATGAAGTGGATCCAGCGGGACGAGATCCCGGTGAAAGGAAGCACGGCGGCAACCAGTGCGAGGCACCACCACCAGAGGTGGGTCCGGGGTGGGCGCATGACGGGCGCGGCCCCGATCTGGACGGCGTCCGGGTTCACGCCTTGACCGTCTGTTTCAAGCCGAGCAGGCCGCGCGGCTGGACGACCAGGACCAGCAACAGCAGCAGGAAGACGACGCCGTTGCGCCAGGCGGTGGAGATGTACCCGCCGACCAGCAGTTCGATGATGCCGACGGCGAGGCCTCCTACCAGAGCGCCGAGCGAGCTGCCGAGCCCGCCAATCACGGCGGCCGCGAAACCCTTGATCATGAGGTGCAGGCCAAAAGCCGGATCGATGCCGCTCACCGGTGCGATGAGCACGCCGGCGAGGCCGGCCAGGGCGCCGCTGGCCACGAACGACAGGGTGACAACCTGCTGGACGGGGATCCCACGCATTCGCGCGGACTCGGGATCGAAGGCGGTCGCGCGCAGCACCTTGCCCCACACGGAGAATCGAAGCAGTGTCTCGATGATCAGCATGACCAGCAGTGCGACGGCCAGGATCAGCACCATCTGGAGCGACAGCTGGATACCCGCGACGGCGAGATAGTCGGTCGTCTCGAACAGGATCGGGGGGAATGCCCGCGTCTGGGTGCCCCACACGAGGCTGGCAATCGCTTGGAGGACGATGCCGGCTCCCAAGGTCGAGACGACCCAGCCCATGCCGCCGCCACGGCTCAGCACCGGACGTACGGCAATCCGTTCGAGTACGCCGACCAGCGCGGCCGTGAAAGCGATGCCGAGCGCAACCGCGATCGCGAGGGGCATGCCTGCGTTGAAGGCCGCGAGGCTGACCATGACCGCGATCATCAGGCAGGAGCCGTGCGCGAAGTTGACGACCTTGACGGTCCAGAAGGTCACGTTGAAGCCGTAGGCGATCAACGCATAGATGGCGCCCTGACAAAGGCCGGTCAGAAACAGCTGCAGGAAGAAGCTCAAGCGCTTGCCCTCGCCGTACGCTGGACCTGCTCGACCAGAGTGCGCTTGATGATCTTGCCGCTCTCGGTCATCGTGAATGCGCTGACGAACTCGACCTGGCGCGGTACCTTGAAGGGGGCCAGGCGGGACGCGCAATGGTCCGACAATGCCTGCGCGCTCACCTCCGAACCCGGGCGCAGCTGGACGAAGGCGAGCGGGACCTCCTTCAGACGGGGGTGCGGAAGCGGCACGACCGCGGACCGGAGCACCGCCGGATGGGCGTTCAGGACCGCCTCGACCTCGGCGCTCGCGACGTTCTCGCCTCCGACCCGAAGCACATCCTTGAGGCGGCCCATGAAGATCAGGTCACCGCTTTCGAGGACGCGGCCGTAGTCTCCGGTATCGAGCCAGCGATCGTCGATGAGGAGGTGAGCGGTCTGCTCGGGCTGCCGAAAATAGCCGCTGGTCGTGCACCAGCCTCTGACCAGGATCCGGCCCGGCGTATCGGGCGGAAGCGGCGCCAGCGACTCGATATCGACGATGCGCACCTCGGTACCCTCGATCGGATAGCCGCAGGTGTCGCGGCGTCGCTCGAAGGGGTCTCGCCAGTCACAGATCGTCACGACCGACGAGCACTCGCTGAGCGCATAGACCTGCATCATTCCAGGGAAGGCTGCGAATACCGCTGCGTTGTAGAGGGTCCAGCCGGTGCGCACGCAGAGCTTCTTCGCGTCGAATCCGGGTTGCGCCAGCATGTCGACGAACATCGTGTCGACGCCGCAGGCGCAGGTGCACCGCTCGCGCTCGAGTGCTTCCAGTGCACCGGCGGCGTCGAACTGATCCTGGAAAACCAGGGTCGCGCCGCTGACCAGCGCAGTGATCAGCGACGCGGTGCTGCCGCCGATGTGGAAGAACGGCATCGGGCTGAAGAAGCGGTCTTCCGATCCGAGGCCGAGCCGGCTGGCCATGGCACGCCCGCTGCGCAGCAACTGGCCCTGGCGGAGCTCGACGCCTTTTGGAAAGGCCGTCGTGCCGGACGTGTATTGGACCAGCAACAGGTCGTGCTCGTCGACGGCGGCAGCGGCATTCGCCAGCGCCTCGGCTGGCAGGGATTCGCCGGCTTCGAGAAACGTGTCCCAGGTCGACCGGGTCTGCCCGGCGCTGACCGTACCCCCCATGACGACGACGCGGGGTGTCTTCGCGATCGACACCGCTTCGGTGATGGTCGCGGTCAGGTCGCGGTCCCGATGCCTTGCTGCGCAGACGAGCAGCTCGGCGCCGCACTGCTCGAGGACATATGCCATCTCCGGCGCCTGGTAGCGGATATTGATCGGCACTGCGGCAGCGCCGATCTTGCCGAGGGCGCAGAAGAGCGCGGCCCATTCGAAGCCATTCGGCATGAAGGTCGCGACCACCTGACCGCGCCGAACGCCGTTGGCAAGCAGCGCACGGGCCAGTCGGGCGCTCAGCCGTGCCAGCTGCTCACGGCTGAGCCGTGCTGCCTCATGAACCAGGGCGTCGGCGCGCGGCGCTTCAGCGGCGCTCTGGCGCAGTACCGCCGCCAGGGTTGTCGGGCCCCAGGTCATATCGGTCATGCCGTCTACTTCGCCGGCCTCATGACGATGTTGTTGCCATCGCGGACATACTCATAGACGCCGAGCATGTCGGGCGTCACGGCATGGTGGCGCGACTTGCTGAAGGTATAGTCCATCCGCGCGGCCGGAAATGCCTTGGAAGACTCCAGGGCTGCAATGATGTCCTTCGTCTGCAGACTCGACGCATTCTCCATGGCCTGGAACAGCACGGTCGCTGCGTCGTAGGCCGCCGCGAGAATCCCGAAGTAGGGGGCGGGGTGCTTGTCAGGTCCGTAGAAGCGGTCGTTGCCGAACTTCTTTAGGTAGGTGTCGGCGAGCGCCCGGGCGGTGGGCGACATCTTCTCCGGTTCGGCATAGGCCCGGTAGAGAATGCCGAGCGATCCGACGACGAGCGGACCGGCGAGCTCCTTGTAGGGCTGCGACTGAACACCCTGCGAACCGATCAGCACGCCCTTGAACCCGAGTCGATTCAGGCCCTTCTTGATGACCGCGCCGTCGGCACCGATGCCGACCAGTACGATGACCTCGGCGCCGGCCTGCTGGATCCGCGCGATCTGCGCGGTCATATCGGCATCCTGCTGCGTGTACTCCTCGCGTGCGACGGGTGTCACGCCGTACTTGTCCTTCAGGATCTGGGTCACCAGCGTCAGCTGCTCCTTGCCGAGCGAGGTACTTTCGCTCATCAGGGCAATCTTCTTCCAGCGCTGACCCACGAACTCGGCCATGACCTGCGCCTCGACCGCGTTCAGCACCGAGAACGAGAAGATGTTGGGGATCGGCGGCTTGTCCAGGCCATCCGGGTAGTTGATCGTGGTGGTCTGTGCAACGGTGTTGATCATGACCAGATTGTTCGCGACGGCGAGCGGATTCACCGCGAGGTTCGGGCCGCTGCCGGCCGGGGCGATCAGGGCGGTGACCTTGTCGTCCTCGATCAGGCGGCGCGCGTTGGCCTGTGCCCTGGCGGGTACGAGCCCGTCATCGTAGAGCACCAGTTGAACGGGGCGGCCTTTGACACCGCCCTTGGCGTTGACCTGCTCGATCGCGATCTCGATCGCATTCTTCTGCATCACGCCGAACTCGGAGTAGGGGCCGGTCAGAGCGGTAGATAGCCCCAGCTTGATCGGCTGAGCAGCCGCAGGCGTCGCGACGGTTCCGGCGACCAGGAGCGCAGTCGCGGCAGCAAGTCGCAGGCAGCGCCGCCGGTCGCCGGTTGGTGCGGCGAAGCGATGAATGGGATTCATGATCGGTCGTCTCCTGAGGAAGGTCGTCTTCTGCCGGTGCGTCGAACCTGGAATGGTCGACGTTGACCGAGAGTGTATTGAATCTCGGTTCAAAAGACAAAATAAATTTGAAGCACTATTCAAAACGAGGGGTTGAAGGCTGTAGACTCTCGCCAATGAACGACGAACGACGGCTAGTCGCTTTGCCGAGTCCGCAGGATCTGGCCACCAGGCCGGACCGGGTCCGCGAACTCGGCACCATCACGCGGGCCATGATTGCGCGGTTCGCCGTGTCGATCGGCGACCCGAGTCCGATCTATTTCGACGACGACAAGGCGCGCGCCGCCGGACACCCCGGGATCATCGCGCCACCGACCTTCCTGCCGGCGATCCTCGGATGGGGCGCCGGCCCGGCAGAGTCGGAACTGCTGGCTGATGGCAACGATCCGGAACTGGTGCCGCCCGAGATCGCAGGCTGTCGGATGATGGGTGGCGGCCAGGCATTGCGGTTCGGGGTGCCGGTCCAGCCCGGAGATACCGTCACGGCACGCAAACGCGTGGTCGAAATGCGGCATCGGAGGTCCCGCTCCGGGGCACCGATGGTCCTCATGGTGACCGAGACTTCGTACTTCAATCAGCGTGACGAGCTCCTGGTGTGCTGCCGCGAGACGCTGATTGCGTTGGCTGACGAGGCGGGCGCGCCATGAATCAGCGCTACTTCGAGGACGTGCGGGTCGGCGCCGAGCTGCCGACGCTCGTGAACGTGCCGACGGCCGTGATGCTCTTCCGGTTCAGCGCAATCACCTGGAACGCTCACCGGATTCACTACGACAGGGAGTACGCCCGGAGCGAGGGTCATCCCGACGTGCTGGTTCAGGCCCACCTGCACGGAGCCTGGCTGACGCGTGTGGTGACGGACTGGATGGGTCCGATGGGGCGGCTGGCCGCGATCGATTGGCAGAATCGCGGAAGGGCAGTCCCCGGAGACGTGCTGACCTGTTCGGGAACGGTCAAGCAGGTTGCAGCCGAGGGCCTGGTCGGTCGAGTTCAGCTGGAACTGTCAGAGCGCAACCAGCGCGGTGAGCTGTGCGTGTCGGGCGCTGCAGAAGTGTTGTTGCCCAGTCGCGGTGCCGGCACATGAGCGACTCGATCGAGTTCTATGCCGGAATGCTGCTTCTGCGCCGGGCCGAGCAGCGGCTCGCCGCACTGTTTTCCAACGGCACGGTCCCGGGCTTCGTGCATCTCGGCCTCGGCCAGGAGGCCGTTCCCGTCGGCGTCTGCAGCGTCCTGTCCGACGAGGATACGGTCGCCTCGACGCATCGGGGTCACGGTCATGCGCTGGCGAAGCAGGTCGGCCTGGACCGATTCTTCGCCGAGATCCTCGGGCGGGCGACCGGTCTTTGCGCGGGCCGGGGCGGATCGATGCATGTGGCCGACATGTCCGTCGGGATGCTGGGCGCCAACGGGATCGTCGGCGGCGGGCTGGGAATCGCACTGGGTAGCGCCGTTGCGCATCAAGTCAAGGGCAGCGGCGGGATCGCGGTTGCGTTCTTTGGTGACGGTGCAATGGCGGAAGGCGCACTTCACGAGTGCTTGAATCTGGCCGTGCTTTGGAAGCTTCCGCTGCTGTTCGTGTGCGAGAACAACGGCTGGAGCGAGTTTTCGGCGACTTCCGAGCAGTTTCGAGGCACGTTGTCGGCATTGTCGGCCGCCTTCGGTATCCGCTCGCACACCGTCGACGGTCAGGACGTCAGAGCCGTCGCGCGAGTTTCGCAAGCAGCGGCAGCGGCGGCCCGCACCGGCGGCGGGCCGCAGGTCGTGGAATGCATGACCCAGCGCTGGGATGGCCACTACGCTGGGGATCCCCAGAAGTATCGGGATCCGGAGAATCGGCGTGCGGCGCGCGATAGCGATCCGCTGGAAGTCGAAGCGCGCTACCTCGAGGCCAGTGGTATCGACGCGGGTGCGCTCGAGCGGGTGCGCATCGACATCGACCAGCGGATCGAGGCGGCGGTCCGGAGCGCGCTGGCGGCCCCGGAGCCGGAATTCGCCGCCGCCGCCCGTGACGTCTATGCGGTGGAGGCGTCCAATGGCTGAAGTCCGGTTTGCGGCAGCAGTGAATCGGGCGCTCGCCGACGCGATGGAGGCCGATAGCCGCGTGGTGCTGTTCGGAGAGGATGTCGCGCGCCCTGGTGGCGCATTCGCAGTGACGCGCGGACTGCTGGAGCGGTTCGGCCCGATGCGGGTGCGTGACACCCCGATCTCGGAAGGCGCGATTGCCGCCGCCGCGGTCGGTGCGGCCCTCGGAGGACTGCGACCCGTCGTCGAGATCATGTTCATGGACTTCCTGACGCTGGCCATGGACGCCATCGTGAACCAGGCCGCCAAGGCGCACTTCATGTTCGGTGGCCAGTGCGCCGTACCGATGGTCGTAAGAACCCAGCACGGTGGCAGCCTGAGCGCCGGTCCACAGCACTCCCAGTGTCTCGAAGCATGGTTCGCCCACGTGCCAGGACTGAAGGTGATCGTGCCCTCTTCGCCGGGCGATGCCTATGCCCTGCTGCGGGCCGCGATCGATGATCCCAATCCAGTCATCTTCGTCGAGCACAAGGCCCTGTACGCCACCAAAGGCGAGCTCGCGCCGCATCCGCAACCGGCCCGCATCGGGCACGCCAAGGTTCTGCGTCAGGGGCGGGATCTGACGCTGGTGTCCTATGGTGCCTGCGTGCGCTGGTCGCTCGAGGCGGCCGAACTGGTGTGCGCAGAGAACATCGACGTCGAGGTCATCGACCTGTGCAGCGTGATGCCCTGGGATGTCGATACGGTGCTGCAGTCGGTCGGCAAGACGGGTCGGTTCGTCATCGCGCACGAAGCCGTTCGGGACTTCGGCGTGGGTGCGGAGATCGCGGCGGTGGTCGGCGAGCGGTCCTTTCAGGCATTGCGCAGTCCGATCGGTCGGGTCGGTTCTCATCCGATGCCGGTGCCATTCGCGCCGGCGCTGGAGAAGGCGTACCTGCCGACGGCCAGCCGGATTGCCGGCCAGATCCGAAAAACCATGATCTTCAATCGATCGCCGAGATGACAGCCCCCCTTACGCTGACGATGCCCAAATTCGGGTTGACGATGACCGAGGGGGCCATTGTCGAATGGCCGATTCCGGTCGGCCAGACCTTTGCTGCTGGCGACACGCTGGTCGTCATCGAAACCGAGAAGGTAACCAATGAGCTCGAAGCGACC
>JBFWQR010000071.1:0-37115 GCA_050249335.1 Lautropia sp. | reverse complement strand
TTGGGCGCGATCGCGTGGGTCTCGGCGCTCGCCAGCAGCAGCGTTTAGCAATCGGCAGCGGCGTGAGCGACCGTCTCCGCGCCCAGCGTGCCGGCGGCGCCGGGCCGGTTCTCGACGACGAACGGCGTCGACATCCGCTCGGCCAGCCGCTGCGCCATGGCACGGCCGGCGGAATCGGTGATGCCGCCGGCCGGCCAGGGCACCACCAGCTTGACCGGCCGGCTCGGGTAGCCCTGCGCGAGCGCGCGGCCCGCTGCCATCGTCAGCGCCGTGACGCAGAGCAGAGCCCGGCGGACAGGATGCGCAGCCATGGCTCAGGGCCTCGCGATGCCGAGCGTTTCCGGCGAGACCTTGGCCTTGCCGCTGTCGAACAGCAGCCAGGCGTTGGCCTGCACCGCCGGCAGCACCGCCGCCTGCGCCGCGGCGCCGGAGGCCGGCGCGAACAGCGCGCCGCGGCTCGCGGCGTATTTCTTCAGCACCTCGTTGTTGGCGATCGACTGCGACCAGATCCGCTCGAGCGTGCGGACGACGTCGTCCGGTACGCCCTTCGGCACGAAGATGCCGAAGTAGTTGGCCGGCGCCTTGAAGCCGGTGATCGCCTGCGTCAGCGGCGCGATCGTGCCGAAGCCCTCGAGCTCGAGCGGCTTGTCGCTGACGGTCGCGAGCGGCCGGATCCGCTTGCCGCGGATCATGTCGGCCTGCTCGACCGCCAGCTGTGTGGTGACCTCGGTCTCGCCGGCGACGGTCGCGACCACCGCCGGGTTGCCGCCGTCATAGGTGACATGGCGGTATTTGACGCCGGTCGCCTTGGCGATCAGTTCCATCGCGTTGTGGCCGGCCGAGGTGACGCCCGCGGTCGCGACGGTGACCGCGCCCGGCTTGGCCTTCATCGCGTCGAGCAGGTCGCCGATCGTCTTGTACGGCGTGGCCGCGTTGACGCCGACGACCTGGACGTTGGCGACATTGAGGAACAGGTGCCAGTCCTGGATCTTGGTCGCGAGCATGCCGAGCGTCTCGTAGGCGCCGAGATCCTGGGCCGCGCCGGCGGTCCAGGTATGGCCGTCGCGGGCGGCGTCGAGCGCGCTCTTGGTGCCGATCGAGCCCGAGCCGCCGGGCTGGTTGACGATCACCACCTTCTGGCCGAGCGCCTTTTCGATCTCGGCCGCGGTGACGCGGGTGACCTGGTCGGTCGACCCGCCGGCGGCCCACGGGACGATGATCGTGATCGGCCGTTCGGGCTTCCAGTTCTGGGCGAACGCGCCCGGCGCCACCGCCACGGTGGCAAGCACGGCGAGTGCGGACAGCGTGGGCAGTATCCGGACCGCGCCGCGGCGGCCTGCATGATTGGTCACAGTCGTCTCCTTCATTGTATTAACCAGACGGTTAAGCGTACGAAGCGCCGCCCGGCCTGTCAATCGGCCGCCGCTGCCGCCCGGCTCGATCGATCTCGGCGTTGACCGCCGCGACGATCCGAGGTGCCCCGACTATAGCAGCGGCGCCGCCAGCCGGACCGCGCTTGCCAGCAGCCGCTCGACGAATGGCGTCTTGCCGTCCTCGGCCCGCAGCTGTTCGGCGTGGGCCAGGTCCTGGCTGAACATCGCCGCCAGCTCGGCGGTGACGCCGGCGTCGTAGATCGCGACGACCACCTCGAAGTTGAGCCGGAAGCTGCGGTTGTCGATGTTGGCGGTGCCGACGATCGCCAGTTCGTCGTCGATGACGATCGATTTGGCGTGGATCATCCGCGCCGTGTATTCGAACACCGCGACGTTCTCGCGGACGATCTCGTCGGCGAAAGTGCTCGCGGCCGCGGAGACCACCCACGAGTCGCCGCGCCGCGGCAGCAGGATGCGGACGTCGACGCCGCGGGCGCGCGCGGTCGCGAGCGCGGTCATCATCGGCTCGTCGGGCACGAAGTATGGGGTCGTCAGCCAGATCCGGCGGCGCGCCAGCGAGATCGCGGTGAAGAAGTAGCGGTGGATCGACGGCACCGCCTCGTCGGGGCCCGAGGTCAGGATCTGTACCCACGGCCCGTCGGCCTGCGCCGGCGGCGCCGGGAACCATTCCTCGATGTCCTGCGCGGTCGCATCCTGGAAGTCGAACGCGGTCGCCGGACCGCGGCGGCTGCCGGCATAGAGCCAGTCCTCCAGGAAGACCAGCTGCAGGTCGAGCGCCGGCGCGCCGGTCAGCGCCATGTGGGTGTCGCGCCATGCGGCTCCGCCGGACGACGCCATCGAGCTGCCGACGGTAACGTTGATGCCGCCGGTGAACGCGGTCAGCCCGTCGACGACGACGATCTTGCGGTGTGAGCGGAAGTTGATCAGGCTCGGCTGCAGCTTCAGGAAGCGCGGCGGGTTGAATACCCGCACCCGGCCGCCGGCCTTGCGCAGCGGCTGCCAGAAGCGCCGGCCGCAGTTCTTCGAGCCGAGCGCGTCGACCAGCACCCGGACCGCCACGCCGGCGCGCGCGCGCTCGATCAGCAGGTCGCGCCAGCGGGTACCGATCTCGTCGGGTTCGTAGATGTAGTACTCCAGGTGGATCTGGTGCTGCGCCGCGCGCATCGCCGCTTCGATCGCCTCGTAGGTGCTATCGCCGTCGGCGAACAGCCGGACCGACTGGCTCGGCCGAGGCGGCGCTTCGCCGTAGCTGGTCGCCAGCCGCGCCAGCGAGGTCAGCCAGAGCCGCGACGCCAGCGTCGCCGGCATCGGCTGGGACTGCTCGGGCGCCATCCGGGCCGCCAGCAGCTTGGCCAGCTCGCGGCCGAACTTGCGCCGTCGCAGCTTGCGCGGACCGAAGAAGAAGTAGACGATGGCACCGATCAGCGGCAGGCTGAAGAACGCGATGATCCAGGCGAGCGTTGCGGTCGGCCGGCGTCGCTGCATCAGCATGAAGATGACGGAACCGATGACCCAGGCGGCATACAGCCCGAGCCAGACCTGTCCCGGGATCGCCTGCCAGAGCTCGCCGATCAGCCGGGCGGTGTTGCCGAGCCAGGTGTGCAGCGCTGGCGGCCAGAGCGTGTCCAACAGGTCGTGCATCGGTATCCGGGGGAGTCTCGGGCGATCGCCCGGGGGCGGCCGCCGGCCGGAGCGGACCGTCGGCCGGCCGGGTGGCCGGCTGGCCGCTACCGGGCCGGCTGGCCGCTGCTGGGCCGGATTGTACGGGCATGGCTCTTGACATCTCCGAGCTGGCACCCAATTGAAGGACACACTCGCTATCTGACACGCTACCCGACCGCCGGGATCCCGGCCGCCCGACCATGCGAATCGACAAACTGACCACCCAATTCCAACAGGCGCTGTCCGACGCGCAGAGCCTGGCGCTGACCCGCGACAACCCTTACATCGAGCCGCTGCACCTGCTGGCGGCGATCATGAACCAGGCCGACGGCTCGGGTCGGGCCCTGCTCGAGCGCGCCGGTGTCCGTCCGGCCGCGCTGAAGACCGCGGTCGAGGCGGCGCTCAAGCGCCTGCCGCAGGTCAGCGGCACCGGCGGCGAGATCCAGGTCGGCCGCGAGCTGGTCAACCTGCTGAATCTGGCCGAGAAGGAAGCCGGCAAGCGCGGCGACCAGTTCGTCGCGACCGAGATGTTCCTGCTCGCCGTCTCCGAAGACGACGGCAAGCGCGCCGGCGAAGCCGGCCGGCTGCTGCGCGAAGCGGGCCTGACCCGCAAGGCGCTCGAGGCCGCGGTCGACGCCGTCCGCGGCGGCCAGTCGGTCGAATCGGCCGACGCCGAATCGCAGCGCGAGGCGCTGAAGAAATACACGATCGACCTGACCGAACGGGCCCGGGCGCAGAAGCTCGACCCGGTGATCGGCCGCGACGACGAGATCCGCCGCACCATCCAGATCCTGCAGCGCCGGACCAAGAACAACCCGGTGCTGATCGGCGAGCCCGGCGTCGGCAAGACCGCGATCGTCGAAGGTCTGGCGCAGCGGATCGTCAACGGCGAGGTGCCGGAGACGCTGAAGAACAAGCGGGTGCTGTCGCTCGACATGGCGGCGCTGCTCGCCGGCGCCAAGTTCCGCGGCGAGTTCGAGGAGCGGCTCAAGGCGGTGCTGAAGGATATCGCAGCCGATGAAGGCCGCACCATCGTCTTCATCGACGAGCTGCACACGATGGTCGGCGCCGGCAAGGCCGAGGGCGCGATCGACGCCGGCAACATGCTGAAGCCGGCGCTCGCGCGCGGCGAGCTGCATTGCGTCGGCGCGACCACGCTCGACGAGTACCGCAAGTACATCGAGAAGGACGCCGCGCTCGAGCGCCGTTTCCAGAAAGTGCTGGTCGACGAACCGAGCGTCGAATCGACGATCGCGATCCTGCGCGGGCTGCAGGAGAAGTACGAGCTGCACCACGGCGTCGAGATCACCGACCCGGCGATCGTCGCTGCGGCCGAGCTGTCGCACCGCTACATCACCGACCGCTTCCTGCCCGACAAGGCGATCGACCTGATCGACGAGGCGGCGGCGCGGATCAAGATGGAGATCGACAGCAAGCCCGAGGTCATGGACCGGCTCGACCGGCGGCTGATCCAGCTGAAGATCGAGCGCGAGGCGGTCAAGAAGGAGAAGGACGAGTCGTCGAAGAAGCGGCTCGAGCTGATCGAGCAGGAGATCGCCCGCGGCGAGAAGGAGTACGCCGACCTGGAAGAGGAGCTGCGCGCCGAGAAGGCCGCCGTGCAGGGCAGTGCGCAGATCAAGGCCGAGATCGACCAGCTGCGGGCGCAGATGGTCGATCTGCAGCGCAAGGGCGAATACGAGAAGCTCGCCGAGATCCAGTACGGCAAGCTGCCGGAGCTCGAAGGGCGGCTCAATGCCGCGCTGAAGGCGGCGAGCGCGGCCGAGGCCGGCGCGTCGGGCAAGGGCGAAGGCAAGGGCAAGGCCGGCCAGGGCGGCGCTGCCGGCGATGGCGCCAGGGACGGCGGCAAGCCGCGGCTGCTGCGCACCCAGGTCGGCGCCGAGGAGATCGCCGAAGTCGTCTCGCGCGCGACCGGCATTCCGGTCTCGCGGATGATGCAGGGCGAGCGCGACAAGCTGTTGAAGATGGAAGAGACGCTGCACCGGCGCGTCGTCGGCCAGGACGAGGCGGTCAGGCTGGTGTCCGATGCGATCCGGCGCTCCCGCGCCGGGCTGGCGGACCCGAACCGGCCGTACGGCTCGTTCCTGTTCCTCGGCCCGACCGGCGTCGGCAAGACCGAGCTCTGCAAGGCGCTCGCCGGCTTCCTGTTCGATTCCGAGGATCACCTGATCCGGATCGACATGAGCGAATTCATGGAGAAGCATTCGGTCGCGCGGCTGATCGGCGCGCCGCCGGGCTACGTCGGCTACGAGGAGGGCGGCTACCTGACCGAGGCGGTCCGCCGCAAGCCGTACAGCGTGATCCTGCTCGACGAGGTCGAGAAGGCGCATCCGGACGTGTTCAACGTGCTGCTGCAGGTGCTCGACGACGGCCGGATGACCGACGGCCAGGGCCGCACCGTCGACTTCAAGAACACCGTGATCGTGATGACCAGCAACATCGGTTCGCACGAGATCCAGCGGCTGTCGGCCGATCCGACGCTGAACGACCCGGACCTGATCAAGGAAGCGGTGATGGGCGAGGTGCGCAAGGCGTTCCGGCCCGAGTTCATCAACCGGATCGACGAGATCGTCGTGTTCCACGGGCTCGACACCCGGCATATCAAGGAGATCGCCGGCATCCAGCTGAAGCTGCTCGAGCGGCGGCTGGCCGAGCGCGACCTGGTGCTGACGGTGACCGACGCGGCGCTCGAGCAGATCGCCAAGGCCGGGTTCGACCCGATCTACGGCGCGCGGCCGCTGAAGCGGGCGATCCAGCAGCAGCTGGAGAACCCGATCGCGAAGCTGGTGCTGGAGGGCAAGTTCGCGCCGAAGGACGTGGTGCCGGTCGATTTCCGCGACGGCAAGTTCACGTTCGAGCGGACGGTGCACTGACCTCGCAGGGGGCGCTGATTTTCAGCGCCCACCCGTCGGTGCAGGCGAAGACGCTTCAGCTTCATTTCCTGGGTTTCATTTCCGCGGGCCGGACCCAGTCGTCGGCGCGTGCCTGCCAGTCGACGCGCCGCGACGTGGCGTAGGTCGTCTTCTGGTTGAACAGGAAGATGATCGGCGCCTGTTCGCACATCCGGGCCGTGGCCTGATGGTAGATGCGCTCGCGTGCCGTGTCGTCCGTGGCGCGTCGCGCCTCGTCGAGCAGCTTGACGAATTCCTTGTCGTGCCAGTAGCTGGCCGAGAACGCCGGCGTGAATACCTTGAGCTGGCCATCGGTGTCGAGGCTGATCCAGGCGTAGGTGGCCAGCGCGACCGGTCCCATGTCGTGCTGTGCGCCGTATTTCTGCATGTAGGCGGTGAAGCTCATCTGCTTGACCGTCGTCTGGAAGCCGACGTCGTTCAGCTGCTGCGCCATGGCCTGCGCCATGTCTTCCGCCATCGGGTAGCGTCCGGTCGGCACCTCGATGTCGATGGCCACCGGCGTGGCGGCGCCCGACGACTTGATCAGCGCTCGCGCGCGGGCCGGATCGTACGGGTAGGGCTTGAGGGCCGGGTTGTAGCCGAAGTAGAACCTGGACAGCAGCTGGCAGTTGGCCACGGTTCCCTGGCCTTCGAACAGACCGTCGATCAGGGCCTGCTTGTCGATCGCCAGATTGGCGGCCTGGCGCAGCGCGACGTTGTCGCGGAACGGCGGCTTCTCCGTGTTGATCCGCGCCAGATACGAACGCGCACTCTCGACGGCACCGACCTCGAAGCGGCCGGCCTTCCTGATCCGGGCGATCTCGGACGGCGCGAACTCGGTGATGACGTCGAGTTCGCCGGTGAGCAGCCCCGCGACTCGGGACGCCGCATCCGGCACGATGCGGACCACGACGCGATCGAACGCCGGCCGATCGCCGAGCCGGTAGTCCTTCTTGGCCTTGAGCACGACCCGGTCGCCGGGCACGTAGCTTTCGATGTCGTACGGACCGGTCCCCATCGCCTCGGTCGACAGGTTCTGCTTCTGCGTCCATTGCGGCGCGGTGAAGTACAGCGTGCTGAACTGCTGCAGCAGTCCGGGCCACGGCGACGAGGTCTTGATGACGAGCTCGGTGGGGCTATCGGCGCGAACCTCGGAGACGGCCGTGTACCAGCCGCCGGCACGCGCCTTGACGGCCGGATTGCGCAGCCGCTCGAGATTCCATTTCACTGCGGCCGCATCCAGTTTCTCGCCGTTCGGAAACGTGACGTCCGGCCGCAGCTTGAACTGCCAGGTCAGCGCATCCGGTTGCTGCCAGCTCTCGGCGAGGACACCGCGCAACTGCATGTCCGGCCCTACGGAGACCAGCGGCGAGTAGAGACTGCTGAGCATGCTGATGTCGGAACTGACCGTCGCATGCACGGGGTCGAGCGTGATCAGGGCGGACGGCAGGGCGATGGTCAGTTCCTGCGCTCGCACCGGCGGAGCAGCGATTGCAGCGGACAGGCAGATGACCGCTGCCAGGAAAAGTCTGGGCAAGGCTTTCATGACGCTCCACTCCTTTGTCACGTGGATAGTTCAACCAGGTGGCCGTCCTCGACCGGCGTCAGCCGGGCCTCGTTCGGCCGATACGAGTCGACGTCGAAGCGAAGACGCTTGCGGCTTCGCTCCAGCGCGGGATTCGGAACCGGCATCGCCGACAGCAGCGCCTGCGTATACGGATGACGCGGGTCCCTGAAGATCTGATCGACACTGCCGATCTCGACGATGCGGCCTTTGAGCATCACTGCCACGCGGTGCGACAGGAAGCGCACCATGCCCAGGTCGTGGGTGATGAACAGGTAGGCGAGATGGAACTGCTCCTGCAGTTCCTGGAACAGATTGACGATCTGGGCCTGGATCGACAGGTCGAGCGCCGTGATCGGCTCGTCGGCGACAATGAATTCGGGGCGCAGCGCGAGCGCGCGGGCAATGCACAGCCGCTGCCGCTGTCCGCCCGAGAACGCATGCGGATAGCGGCTGCGGTAGACCGGATCCAGGCCAACCAGCAGGAACAGCTCCACCACGCGGTCGCGGTACTCGGCGGCCGGCATGCCGTGAATGCGGAACGGCTCGGCGACCAGATCGCCCGCCGTCATCCTGGGGTTGAGCGAGCCGTAAGGGTTCTGGAACACCACCTGCATGTTCCTGCGTACGGCCTTCATCTCGGCGTGGCCGGCCATCGCCAGGTCCTTGCCCTTGAACAGCACGCGTCCGCCGGACGGCGTTTCGAGCCGCAGGATCAGCCGTCCCGTCGTGCTCTTGCCCGAGCCGGATTCACCGACCAGGCCCAGCGTTTCTCCGGGCCGGATGTCGAAAGAGACATCGTCGACAGCCTTGACCTGATAGCGTTCGCGCCCCAGCCAGTCCGTGCTCGAGAAGGTCTTTGTCAGGTTGCTCACGCTGAGCAGCGGCGGCGGGGCGATGCGGGTCAGGCGCATGCCGCCTCCGTATCGCCGGACCGCGGCGCTGTTCGCAGATCGTAGAAGGCGGCGCACAGATGTCCCTCCGCGCCGTCCTCGACCTGCACCAGCGGCGGCATCTCGGCATGGCAGCGCGGCGTGGCGAACGGATTGCGCGGCGCGAAAGGATCGCCTTTCGGCAACTCGAACGGGTTCGGTGGCTGGCCGCGGATCGGTGTCAGGCGTTGCCCCGCCGCGCCGTCGCGCGGCGGCATCGACTGCAGCAGGCCCAGCGTATAGGCGTTGCGCGGGTCGCCGAAGATGGCGTCGACCGGACCGCGTTCCAGGACGCAGCCGGCGTACATGACCTGCACCGTATCGGCCAGCCCCGCGACGACGCCCAGATCGTGGCTGATCCAGATCATCGCCATGCCGAGCTGGGCCTTCAGATCCTGCACCAGCTCGAGGATCTGCGCCTGGATCGTGACGTCGAGCGCGGTGGTCGGTTCATCAGCGATCAGCAGCTTCGGCGTACAGGACACGCCGATCGCGATCATTACGCGCTGTCGCATGCCGCCGGACAGCTGATGGATGTACTGCTCCATGCGCCGGTGCGGGTCGCGAATGCCGACCAGATCGAGCAGCTCGATGGCCCGCGCCCGCGCCGCCGCTCGCGAGAGTTTCAGGTGCCGGCGCAGCGGTTCCATGATCTGGCGGCCGATGGTCAGCACCGGGTTCAGCGCCGACATCGGATCCTGGAAAATGAATCCGATCTCGCCACCGCGGATCGCGCGCAGCTCGGCGGGGCTGGCCTGCAGCAGGTCGCGGCCACGGAACAGGACGCGCCCCTGCTCGATCCGCGCCGGCGGGATCGGCACCAGCCCCAGCATCGACAGCGCGAAGACGCTCTTGCCGCTGCCGCTCTCGCCGACGATGCCCAGCGTCTCGCCCTCGCGCACGACGCAGGACACGTCGCGCACCGGGTAGATGCTGCCTTCCTCCAGCTCGAGCCGGACCCGCAGGCCGTCGACTTGCAGCAGTGCTTGTGAGGTGTCGGTCATTACTTGCGCAGCTTCGGATCGAAGTGGTCGCGCAGCCAGTCGCCGGTCAGGTTGACGGCGAGCACGGTCAGCAGAATGGCCAGGCCGGGGAACACGCCGATCCACCAGGCGGTCGAGATGTAGCGCCGGCCGTCGGCCAGCATCGCGCCCCAGCTCGGCGTCGGCGCGCCCACGCCCAGGCCGAGGAAGCTCAGCGAGGCTTCGAGGATGATGACGCGCGCCAGTTCCAGCGTGGCTACCACCATGATCGGCGTGGCCACGTTCGGCAGCACGTGTCTTGTCATGATGTACAGCGAATTGGCGCCCAGCGCACGCGCCGACTGGATGAACTCGTGTTCCCGCAGGCTGAGTACTTGCCCACGCACGACGCGCGCATAGCGCACCCAGCTGACCAGTGCGATCACCAGGATCAGATTGCGCAGGCCGGGGCCGAGCACGGCGATCACGATCAGCGCCAGCAGCAGCAATGGAATCGACAGTTGCATGTCGGCCAGCCGCATCAGGATCCTGTCCGGCACTCCGCCGAAGAAACCCGCCACCACGCCGAACGCCACGCCGACCGCAGCGCCCAGCGCGACGGCAGCCAGGCCGACCAGCAGCGTGATGCGGCCGCCGTACACGATGCGGCTGAAGACGTCGCGCCCGAGCTGGTCGGTGCCCAGCGGGTGCGCGCCGAGCCCGGTCCACGATAGCGTGGGCGGCCGCATGCGCTGCAACAGGTTGCCGCGGATCGGATCTGCGATGCCGAGCTCGGGCAGGATGAGGACCGCCAGCACGAACAGGATCAGCAGACTGATGCCGAGAGTGCCGGTCGGGCTGCGCAGGACGACACGCGCGGCACGCATTGCGCGAGGAAAGGCCAGCGTGGCGCTCATGCTCAGCGTTCGAAGCGGATGCGCGGATCGAGCAGGCCGTACAGCAGGTCGATCAGCAGGTTGATGAGGATGAACATCGCGGCGATGATCGTGACGCCGGCCTGCACCACCGGAAAATCCTTGTTCTCGATCGCCTGGATGATCATTCGCCCGACGCCGGGCCACGAGAAGATCGTCTCGGTGACCACGGCGCCGCCGAGCAGCTCGCCCATCAGGATTGCGACCATCGTGACGACCGGAATCAGCGCGTTGCGGCCGACGTGCCACGTCAGGATCGTCGACGGGGCAAGGCCCTTGGCCTGTGCGGTGCGCACGTAGTCTTCGCCGAGCACGTCGAGGATGCTCGATCGCAGCAGACGCGTGACGCTGGCGCCGATCACCACGGCGATCGACACGGTGGGCAGCACCAGGTTCGCCGGTGACCCATAGCCGCTGCTGGGGAGCCATCCAAGGTCTACCGCGAACAGCAGGATCAGCAGAATGCCCAGCCAGAATGACGGCGTCGCCTGTCCGATCAGCGCCGACACCATGACCAGCAGCTCCACCACGGTGCCGCGCCGGAACGCCGCGATCGTTCCGGCGATCGTACCGACAACGAGTCCCAGCAGCACGCCCGAACCCGCGAGCAGCAGTGTGGCGGGTACGCGCTCGAGCACGACGTCCAGCGCCGGCCGTCCGAACTGATACGACGTTCCGAAGTCACCGCGCAGCAAATGCAGCAGGAAACTGGCGTACTGTTCCAGCAACGAGCGGTCCAGGCCCAGCGAGCTGCGCAGATCCGCCAGCGCCGCTTCGGTGGAGCCGGGCGGCAGCAGCAGCACGGCGGGGTCGCCGAGCAAGCGCGTGACCAGGAAGACGAGGGTCACCATGCTCCATAGCGCGAACAGGCTGTCGGCCAGTCTTGTCGCCCAGTAACGCATGACGTCAGCGGCCGCGGGTAGCCCGGGCCGCCGGTGTCGGTAGGACGGAGCGCCGCGGCCTGTGCCCGGCGGCCATCAGTACGTCCAGTCGCGAGAGAATTTCTTGACGAAGTACGGCCCGACCGTGAGCGGCGGATACTTCGGTTGCTCGCCGCCGGCCACGAACTGCGGCAGCGGCTCGACCACGGTGTCGAAGTCGGGAATCGAGAACCACGGTACGGAAAAGCGCTCGCGCCCCGATTCGTTGACCACCTTGTGCAAGGTCGCCGGAAAACGTCCGTTCGACCAGCGCTGGATCAGCGAGCCGATGTTGATCACGAAGGTGTTTGCGATGGGCGGCGCCAGCAGCCAGCGATCGGGTTCGACTTCGATCAGCAGCCCGCCGACATCGTCCTGCGCCAGGATCGTGAAGGCGACGTCGTCGACGTGCGGATGCAGGCTGTAGGCGTTCTCCTGGAAGCCGGCCGGACTGGGCGGATAGTGATGAATCGTCATCATGTCCAGCGGCTTGCGGTAGTGCTGATGAAAATGCTTCTCGGGCAGTTCCAGCGCCAGCGCGAAGGCCCCCAGCAGGTCGTCGCCGAGGTCCGTCATGAACGTGAAGTATTCCGTGAGCACGCGGCGGAACTCGGCCATTCCCGGCGGCCACCTGTTCTGGAAGCGGAGCCGGTTGCCGGCCATGACGTCCGGATCGTCAGCCGGCCATTCCGCTTCGAATTTGTATGCCTCGTGCAGGTCGGGGGCGCTGGTGCCGGCACGCTGATGCGCCTGCATCGGGATGTAGCCGCGCGGGCTGTCCGGCGTGCCGCGCAGCTGCATCTTGAAATCGAGCGGCTGTGCGAAGAAATCGCGCGCCACGCCGATCAGTCGGTCGAACTGATCGGGGGCCATGCCGTGGTTGCCGCCCAGATACATGAAGCCTACGTTCTCACAGGCGAAGCGGATCTGATCGACGACCCTGGCCCTGGCTTGCGTGTCGCCGTTGCGGTATGGACCGAAGTCGACCAGCGGAACGTTCTCGATGTAAGGTTTGTTCGACATCTGTACCGTCGTGGTGGCTTTGTCAGGCCTTGCAGACCGCACGCTGGGCCGATCGCGCGCGCCGTCGTCGCGGCGCTCTGGGGATCGCGTGCCCCGTAGTCGTTGCGGGGCAAGGGCTGCGGGGAAGTGTATTGAAGAAAGGTTAAGGGGACACGCAACAAAAACTGCGGCACTCTTGAGTTTTGTTGCGCGCCACCGGGGGCCTCGCCTTGGCCGCTGCGCCGGCGCCCGCCGCCGGGACCGAACAGCCGCGGTTCAGGCGTCTGCCGCCGCCGGCGCGGCGCCTTCGACCGACAGCAGCCAGTTGCGGAATGCGATGAATGCCGGCTGATCGAGCCGCTCGGACGGGTAGACCAGCCAATAGTGATACGTCTGCTGCGGCTCGGAACAGGTCGCCAGTTGCAGCTCGCCGCTGGCGAGATAGCGGGCGGCGAATGCGCGCGGCACCAATGCGATGCCCAGCCCCGCGACGGCGGCCTGCACCAGCATCGAGAATTGTTCGAAGCGGTATCCCTTGATGGTCCGTTCCTGCTCGGCATCGGCGCCGGTCGACAGCAACCATTCGTTCCAGGCGTGCGGCATGCAGGTGTGATGCAGCAGCGGCAGGCGTGCCAGCTGCGTCGGTGTGAGCTGGCGACCTTCGGTCACCATCGGTGCGGCAATCGCCACCATCGGGTCGGTGGCCAGCCGGTCGGCCATCAGGCCCGGCCAGGGGCCGCTGCCGTAGCTGATGAAGACGTCTATCTCGTCGTCCTTGTGAAAGTCGACGTTGCCCAGGCCGGTGAGGAAGCACAGCTCGATGTCGGGATGCTGCAGCGAGAAGCTGCGCAGGCGCGGAATCAGCCACTCGGCGGCGAAGGTCGACAGCGTGCAGATGTTCAGGGTCTTCGCGACGACTGTCTGCTCCATGATCTCGCGAGTGGCTTCCCGCAAGGCGTCGAGCGCGGTCTGGAACTGCGTCAGATACCGGAAACCGGGATCGGTCAGCAGCAGTCCGTTGTTCAGGCGCAGGAAGATCTTGCATTCGAGCTCGCGCTCCAGGTAGCGGACCTGCTGGCTTACCGCGCTGGCCGTGATGAACAGATTGGCGGCGGCCTCCTGGAAGCTCAGCGCGTCGGCCGCGGCTTCGAACGCGAGCATCGCTCGCATCGACGGAAAGAAGTCGTTGCCCGCCGGATCGCGGCCTGGCACGCGCACCGCCTTCAGGAAGGTCTGCACGGGCAGCAGATAGGCGTGGCCCGCCTTGGTCAGCGCTACCGGCCGGCTGCGGACGCGGATCAGCGGTACGCCCAGCTTGCGTTCCAGCCGTTCGAGCTGGCGGCTGGCGGCGCCGGCGGTCAGCCGCAGTTCCCGCGCCGCCAGGGTAAGGCTGCGGCGGCGCGCCACCGCTTCGAGTGTCCGCAGCGCCTGGACGGACGGGAGAATGCGTCGGTGGGCCCGGGCATCCACGGCTCAGCCCCGTTCGGAAAGGAACCGGATCACGTGCTGGTTGTAGGCGTCCGCATGCTCGAACATCGGTTTGTGGCCGCAATCGCGGAACCCGACCAGCCTTGCGCCGGGAATGCGCCGGCTTGCCTGGACCGCGTACTCATAGGGAGCGCCGACGTCGTCGTGACCCCATAGCAGCAGCGTCGGCACGCGGATCTGTTCGAGCCTGTCGAAGATGCGGTACTGGCGGGCGGCGTCCATGTCCATCAGCCCTTGCAGCGCGCCCTTCCATGCCGATAGCAGCCACGGTTGCGAATAGGCTGTCAGCATGACCGGCAGGATCTCTTCGGGCACCGAGGCTGGATCGTGGACGATGCCTTGCATCGTCCTGCGACAGCTTTCGAGATCGGGGTCCTCGAGAAAGGGCAGATAGTTGTCACGCATCCGGATCAGTGCCGCGCTCAGCGCCGATTCCGGGTTGAAGCAGTTGGCGCTGCCGTTGATGATGAGCCGGTCGATCCGTTCCGGCATGTCGAAGTACAGCAGGCCTGCCATCAGCGCGCCGTACGAGCTGCCCGACGCACAGAATCGCTGCAGGCCAAGCGTGTCCACCAGCGCGCGCAGATGCTGCAGCATGATCGGCTGCGGCGGAGTGCCGGCATCGAGCCGGTCGGAGCACGAGAAGCCGCTGCCGATGAGATCGGGCGCGACGACGAAGAAGTGCCGGCCCAGCGCCTCGAAGTTGCGGATCCACAGGTCGGCCGTACCGCCAAAGCCGTGCAGCAGCAAGATCGCCGGCCGTGCCGGGTCGCCGCTGGTCAGCACGCGGGTACAGGTGCCGTCGACGTCGATGAAGCGGGCTCTCATGCAGCTTCTCCTCGCCCAAAGCGAGCATCCAGGCTGAGTTCGAGATCGCGCAGCGCGGGTTCGACGAGGCGGCCGTCGGCGACGACAGGTGCGCCGTCCAGCCACAGCGATTGCGAACGGATGATACCGTCCGGATGATTCTCGCCACCGCCGGGTTCCCACCAAGGCACGCCGAAGCCGACGGCATCGCTGCCGATGCTGCGGATGTCCTCGTTGAACGCTCGGCCGCCGAAGCGGGCGCCCGGGTGGAAGCCATGCGAGAAGTGAATGACGCGGCCGAGGCCGCGGCCGGCGCTGGCCCGGCTCAGCGCGCGCCGCATGACGGCGACGTCGGCCGCCGCGCCGCTTACCGAGCGGATCTCGCCGTCGATGTCCAGTCGCATGGGGGCGCTCAGCGGTTCGTAGAACTCATGGAAGGCCGCTTCGACGACGATCGTACCGGATACGCTGTCGGGGGCCGGATAGATGACTGCGGAGCCCGGGCTGGTATAGGTGCCGGGCGCCGCGTTGCCGCGGACCTTGGGCTTCGACGGCTTGCCGATCGTGAAGCGGACATCGGTGCCGGCGGGCGTGGCTACTCGCACGATGCGGCCGACCGCCGAGGAGAACAACGCATCGAGCGCGGTCTGCAGCGTGAACAGCGAATCCATGATGCGCGGGACGAACAGGCGTGTCACCGCTGCCGCATCGAGATCGCCGAGCAGCAGATAGCGCGAACGTGCCTCGGCCATTACCTCGCTGTGCGTATTACAGCCGGCCAGATACGGAAACGTGGCGTCGATCCACAGCGTCGAGGCCTGAGCCGCCGCCGACAGCGTGCGCGGCACGAACGGATCGGCCAGCTTGCCTTGATACGGCAGCCGGTCGATGCGCAGCACCGAGGTCGGTGCCGGCGCAGCGGCGCGCGTCAGCGCGTCGAGCAGCCGCGGGTCGGTGCCGCCGTCACAGGTGATCAGGACCTCGTCGCGCCGGTCCAGCGCCAGATAGTCGTGCAGCACGACCCCGACTGCGGCATGCAGTTCGCGCGGCGGCACGACCGGCAAGGTCATTGCGAATCCCCGAGCATCTTGTCGAGGTAGCTGTTCAGCACGTGATGGATGGGCAGCTCCAGCCGGGACAGCGGGCCGGCCTCGTAGTACCTGGACTGGACGCCGACTTGCAGCGACTGGATCATGCTGCGATCCTCCTCGACGATCCGGCGCAGCAGCTGGTTGACCTTCTGGATATTGGCACGGAACTCGGGCGCCTCGAAGCGGTCGGGCGGGATCAGCGTGTACGAGATCGCCTGCGTCTTGTCCACACTCTGCGGCCAGGCGACCCACAGGCGCACGCTGTCGCAGCGCGCCGTCAGGTTCATGTTCGGCGGCAGGAATCCATTGGCGCAGAAGGTCTCGTCGTGTTCCGACAGCCATTCCATCTTGCCGAACAGGCTCCTGCCGTCCTCCGACAGCGGCGCGGCCTGCGGAAACACGCCGAAGGCGCCGCCCGGCATCAGCTCGTACTGGTAGCGATCCTTCTCGCCTTTGAAGAACGAGCCGAAGGTGTCGGCATGCAAGGTGCCGACGTGATAGAGGTCCATCAGGTTTTCGTTGACGAACTTCCAGTTGCAGTCGAGGTCGATGACCAGCTTGTCGGCCAACGCGCAGCGGTCCGGCTGCAGGAAGCCGAACGTCTGCTCGAACGGCTGCATCCACTCTTCCAGCGACGGCGCTTTCGGATCGAAATTGACGAACACCGTCCCGCGCCAGGTGCCGACGCGAAGCTGCGGTAGCCGGCACAGTTCCCGGTTGAGGTCGGAATGGCGCATCAGCGGCGCCGATTCGAGCTGGCCGTCGAGGCTGTAGGTCCATGCGTGGTATGGACAGACGAAGGACTGCGCATTGCCGTTGCCGGACGCGACCTCGACCCCGCGGTGGCGGCACACATTGGAATAGGCTGCGATTGTCTGCGGGTCCTTGCGCACGACCAGGACAGGCTCGCCGAGGACGCGCAGGGTCAGGTAGTCGCCCACGTTCGTCAGTTCCTCCTCGCGCCCCACGCAGAGCCAATGGCGCATGAACAGGCAGTCGCGCTCGAGCTCGAGGACTTCGGGTGAGGTGTAGACGTCGCCGGGCAGATGTCGGGCCGACTGGACCGGCTTGCGCGTGTTCCGGAAGATGTCGCCGTTCTTCTTGTACAGGGAGATCGTGTTTCTCATCGCATGCCTTTCGAGGGTTCGCGAAGCGCGCCGGCCTGCGCGTCATGGCGGGTGTGGAATGCGTCGGCGTGGCAGTCCTGTTCGCGTGCGCCGAGGCGCATGGCGGTGTCGACGCACTGCTCGACCATGGCTGGCGGCCCCGCGACGTAGATCTGCCGTCCGGCGAGGCGCTCGAAGTCGCGCGCGAGTGCGGCGGCGGTTCGTCCTCGCGGATGGCCCTCCGTTGCCGGGTGCGCTGTGCCGGATGCGACCGTGACGATCTTCATGTTGCCGTGCCGGGTGGCTAGCTGCTCGAAGTGATCCACCAGGTAGAGCTCGGCTTCGCTGCGTGCCGACAGGTAGACGTCGATGCGGCGTGCGGGCGCCAGCTCGACCGCGCGCTCGACGATAGTCTTGATCGGAGCCAGGCCGCTGCCTCCGGCAACGGCGACGATCGGCCGATCGTCCCGCTCGCGCAGGAACGCGTGTCCGAACGGCCCCTTGATGTCGACTCTGTCGCCGACGCCCAGCGTCTCGTGGACGAAGGAGCTGACCGTGCCGTCCGGTTCGAGCTTGACGTGCAGCTCCAGCTCGTCATCGGCCGGCTGACTGGCGAACGAGTAGTCGCGTGCGGGCAGCTCACCGAAGGAGATGGAACCGAACTGACCCGGCAGAAACGTGAACGCCGAGCCCGCGTCCAGCTTGATCCAGACGCGTTTGATCGTGGCGGTGGCCGATTCGATGCGGGTGACGGCGCCCGCAGCCCGGCGGATCTGCATCGGTGCCGACCCCAGGGCGGGGAACGAGATCTGGCAGTCGGTCTGCGGCCTGGAGCGGCAGGCGAGGATGTAGCCGAGCGCCTCGTCGGTTTCGCTCAGCGCGGACCTTCTGAACGACGCCATTCGTACCGAGCCGGCCACGCATTGTGATCGACAGGCGCCGCACATGCCGCTTTCGCAGCCGAACGGATAGTCGATGTCCGCTGCCAGCGCGGCTTCGAGAATGGTCTGGTCGGCGGCGACCGGAAACGTTCGGGCGAGGTCGCAGAGGGTCACATGATGAACAGGCACGGTGAAGGGGCGATGCTCTGGATGCGGGCCAAGCATATCCGCCGGGTATCCGGCTGGCACGCGCGAAAAGTGCAGAGCCGAATGAATTTTCCTTTTCGGGTTTCGCGAGCCCTTTGAAACCTCGCGGGAGCCTCTGTCAAACGGATTACGGGACCGACATGCGACGAGACCAGTTCGATTTCGGGCGACCGGACAGCGCCGCCACGAACCCGGTCGGAGTCGGTATTTCCGTATTGCGCAAGGAAGACGCGCGTCATCTCGCCGGACGGGCGTAGCTCGTGGCGGATCTTGCCATGCCCAATGTGCTGGAGATGGCGGTCGTGCGCAGTGCCGTGGCGCAACCCTGCGCCGGCGCGAGGCGTTCGTGCCTCTAGGGCGAATCGGCGTTCCGGAAGATATCTCCGATGCGGTACTGTTCTTCGCCAGCGAGCGCTCGTCCTACGTGACCGGCCAGGAGCTGCTGGTAGATGGCGGCGTGTCTCAGGTCGTAATGCGCGAGTTTCCGTTGCCGACGCATCTCTAAGCCAGAACCCGCAACGGCCGGTTCGCGCCGAGCACGTCCTGCCAGACGATATGCACGCCTTCGAGAACGGCGTGCAGAATAGGGTCGCTTTGCTGCTCGGCAGGATGGACGAAGAGCAAGTTGGTGCTGACGCTTGCCACTCTCGATAGAACGAAGAGCCCCTGCGCGACGCCAAGTTCGGCTCTATCCCTGCGTATCAGGCCCAGGCCGAGCCCGGCCTGGACGAATTCGTGTACCAGAACGACGTTATTGACCTCGATCGCCGAGTTGACGTACAGACCTTCCCTTCGAAAGATCTCTTCGCGCATCTCGTAGCTCGGAGTGCCCGGCGCAGTCACGATCCAGGGCAATGACGCCAAGTCCTTCAGATTCGCATTCCGTACGGCATCGGCCCAGGCGGCCGGCGCAGCGATACAGAACTCCAGCTTTCCGAGTAACAGGCCTTCCAGGCCCTTCTGGAACTTCGATCCCAGCATAAAGCCGGCATTCAATTCGCCCGCGCGCACGCCTTCACAGGTAGCGAGGGAACTCCGGATTTCCACGTTGAGCTCCACGAGCGGATGCGTCCTGCTCAGCCAACTCATCAATGGCTTCAGACGATTGAGAACCGGATCGCTGTTCGTTCCCAGCGAAAAGCGACCCGCTTCGCCGCCGTGCAGTTCCCGTGCGAGCGCCGCGAGCTCGACGGCCGAACCGAGCAGCCGGCCGGCGGCTTCGGCAAGACGCCGGCCGGCGAGCGTCAAATCAAGCCCTCGATTGCTACGCGTAAAGAGCTTCAATCCGAAATCCGACTCCAAGGCCCGAATGTGGGCACTTGCTGCCGGCTGGCTGATGTGAAGCCTTTCGGCTGCGCGGGTCAGATGTCCTTCCTGTGCGACCGCGACGAAAGTGCGTAGTTGTGTCAAGTCCATGGTGCCTGCGCCCCGCATTTTCATAACTTGGCGCGATGGTCGTTATCCGAGAACGCAATTGGACGGATGCGATCAGCGTCACTATCTTAGTGCGATTTCCGACCTCCCGTACAAGCCGTCCAGCGATAGCGGTTGGCAGGCAGTCGATCAAGGAGACAACTCATGCAGGATCTAGGGTCGCTGTGTTGGCGGATCCGCAACATCGTCGCGATCGTCTGCCTGTGCGGTACCGGCATCGCGCTGGCGCAGCCGTTCCCCACGGCGCCGGTGAAGATCGTGGTGCCGTTCGCGGCCGGCGGCGGTGGAGACATCGTGGTACGACTGGTGGCGAGCCGGCTCAGCGACATGTGGACCCAGCCCGTCGTGGTGGAGAACCGTCCCGGCGGCAATACCATCGTCGGGACCAACGTGGTGGCGAAGGCCAAGCCGGACGGCTATACGCTCCTGATGGTGGCGATATCGCATACGGTCAACTTCTCGCTCTATCCGAAGCTGCCCTACCGGGAATCGGATTTCGATCCGGTGACCCAGCTCGTGCGGTACGGGTTCGTCCTGACCGCGCACCCGTCACTCGATGCGAAGAACGTTCCGGATCTGATCTCCCTGGCGAGAGCCAAGGCGGGTCGCCTGAGCTACGCAGCGGTTGGGACCGGAAGCATGCCGCAGCTCGTCATGGAGCTCTTCAAGAACATGGGCGGCGGCCTGGATATCGTCGCGGTGAACTATCAGGGAGCGGCACCGGCCACCAATGCCGTGATCGGGGGAGAAGTCGAGCTCTTCTTCAACAACTCCTTCACGGCCATGCCGATGATCGGTGCCGGCCGACTGCGTGCGCTTGCCGTGACAACGGCCGCCAGGTCGCCTCTCCTTCCCGATGTTCCGACCGTCGCCGAATCCGGTCTTGCGGGCTTCGACGCAACGGGCTGGCTGGGCATCCTGGCACCCGCGGGAACGCCGCCCGGGATCGTCGCGAAGCTGCAAAAGGATATTGCCGCAGCGCTCGGTTCCAAGGAAGTCAGCGCCAAGCTCAACGCCGAAGGCATGGAGCCCGTGGGAAGCTCGATCGGCGAGTTCGGAGATTTCCTCAAGAGCGAAACCATGAAGTGGTCCAAGGTCGTCAAGGAAGCGCAGCTGAAGCTGGAATGAACGGAACCGCCATCCCTCGGGACGCCGGCGGCGTGTGTCGAAGGAGAGTCGTTAAATGAAGGTCGTACCAGCCCATGACGCCCCCTTGGGAGCGGAAATCACCGGCATGGACCTGGCGTCGCAGTCAGGGCCGGACGCCGCTCAGTTCGTGAAGGACGCGCTCCACAAGTACAAGGTGGTCGTACTGCGGAATCAGCGGATCACTTCGGCGCAGCAGATCGAATTCTGCAGGTATTTCGGCTCGCTGGATCGGCATGTGCTCCCGCAGTATCTGGTTCCCGGCTATCCCGAGCTGGTGCGCGTCTCGAATATTCTCGACGAGTCGGGCGATCCGATCGGGATCGTCGACGCCGGCCGATTCTGGCATAGCGATGCGGCGACCCAGCCGAAGCCCAATATGTACTCGGCGCTCTACGCTCTAGAAATTCCTTTCGACGACACGGGGAAGCCGCTGGGAGACACGCTGTTCGTTGCGACCGACGATGCCTACGATGCGCTTCCGGCGGCGATGAAGCGTCGTATCGACGGGCTGAAGGCGGTGAACTCCCTGGCCGCGATCTACGAGGAACTGCAACGCATGAACCTCGCTGCCAAGCGCGACCCGCTGACCGACGCGCAAAAGCGCGAGGTCGTTCATCCCGTCGTTCGGACTCATCCGGTTACCGGGAGAAAGTGCATCTATGTCAGCAAATCGGCGACCGTGCGGATCGTCGGGTTGCCGGAGGGCGAGAGTCGTTCGCTCATCCACGAGCTGAGCGACTGGTGTACCCGCAGCGAGGACATCATCTACCGGCACCGCTGGCAGACCGGTGATCTTCTGTTCTGGGACAACTGCTCGGGCCAGCATCTTGCAATCGGCGACTATCAGCTTCCTCGGAGACGGCTAATGCATCGCACGACCGTAGGCGGGAGCGTTCCATTCTGATTTGAAACAGGAGTTGTGCGATGTTCAAGAGTGTTCACCATCTCAACTATGTCGTCTCGAACCTCGACGACATGATTCTGTTTCTCGAAGAGAACTTCGGGATGACGCCTGATCACGTCGTTCGCTACGATCATCTGTACTATCGCGATGCCATCTACGATGTCGGTGACACGCACATTCAGTTCACCGAAACGTGGAATCCCGAGACTGCATGCGGGCGCTTTCTTACGAAGAACGGTGGTCCCGGACTGTTTCACGCGGCCTGGGCGGTTGACGATCTTCCGAACGTCGCGAGGCGGCTTGCGGAGCGCGGACACAATATGGGCAAGAACCATGGAGTCACCAGAAGTCCGCGCGGCTATGTCGCGTGCAACGTCGACATTCAGCGTTCTCACGGCATTCTCTTTCAGCTCGCGGAGGGCAAGAGACAGGCGGAAGACGCGGTGGGTGACAAGAAGCCCTGAGGCCGATTCACCGCGCTCCGGAGTACGCCGTCGGCGTGCCTGATTTCGTCGTCCTGATTACCGGCCCGTCCTTCTGCCGCGCAGACTCCTAACGGCCGATCGCATGGCAGAGCGGGCCCCGGTCGGCGGTGCTCCGCCGGCGAGACTACGGATAGGCTCCGGTTGCGGACGCCTGCCCGGTCGGCTGGCGGCCCCTATAGGAGCACATAATGCCGATGAAGATTCCATCCGCTGCCGACGCGCCGCGGCGGCTGCCGAGCTACGGCAGCCGCAAGCGGCTCGGGATGATTCTGGCCTCGCCCAATACCGTGGCCGAGGCCGACGCCGTCGCCATGCTGCCGGAGGATGTTTCGCTGCATACCACCCGGTTGGCGCTGCGCGGCACCCGGGCGAGCGAACTGCAGGCGATGGCGGCGCAGGCGGAGGAGGCAGCGGGACTGCTGGCCGACGCCCGGGTGGACCTCATCGTGTTCCATTGCACGGCCGCTTCGACCGTGGACCCGGACATGGGGGACCGCATTGCCGGGCGTATCCACGCCTCCACCGGCATCCCGGCGACGGCCACTTCACAGGCGCTGATCGCGGCGGCCCGGCGGCTCGGGCTGAGTCGCATCGTCATGCTGACGCCCTATGCGCAGGAGGTGAACGACTCCGAGGTCGCCTTCTTTGCCCATCATGGCGTACGAGTGCTGGCCGAGCGCGGCTTCGTTCCGCCCCCCGGGCAGGGTTCGCCCAGTGCCAGCCCGCAGCATTGGCTGGAACGTGCGCTCGCCTCGCGTCACCCCGAGGCGGATGGCTACCTGCTCGGCTGCACCAACATCCGCGTCGTCTCGGTCATCGGCGCGCTGGAACAGGCATTGGGAAAGCCAGTCATCACGAGCAACCAGACCATGGCATGGCACTGCTTGCGCACCATGGGCGTCAGCGACACCGTGCCGGGCTATGGAGCCCTGCTGAGGGGTTGACGCGGACGAGGCTGTGAAGCAGTGATATTGAAATCATCATTCAACAGGAGAACATGACCGGCGATCGGTCGGCTCGACGCCGCTGCCGGTGTCCTGACTAAGACTTTACCTGACAGACACCGCTCACGCGGCGGGGTTGGATGGTTCGGCTGTCTGTCCTCCGAATAGACGCACTCTTCGGAAGATATCCTGCACCCGCCGCCCTGGATTCTGAAGTTCCTCAAGCAATGCTCGCGCATACGGGGAGTACTCCTCTCTGCCGCCATCCTCCGCTACATTGCCGGGGCGGTTGAGAAGGCAATGATCGTCCCGGCAGGCGCTTCCATATCGGCAAGTCCGTGCGTTGCTGGCAGCTTGCCGAACGGGTTGTCGCGACAAGCGTCCAGCACCAAGATGTTGAGGCGAGTTCCCGCTGCAGCGAACGCACTCAACACATCCGAAGCTGCCACTGCGTTTCGCGCCGGTTCCTCGGCACTCTCTGCGCTCACATCGACTGGAAGCAAGTAGTTTCGCCACTTGTACGCCGACCTGGAAGAGGAACTGCACGCCGAGAAGGCCGCCGTGTAGGGCAGCGCGCGGATCGCGAAGCTGGTGCTGGAAGGCAAGTTCGTGCCGAAGGACGTGGTGCCGGTCGATTTCCGCGACGGCAAGTTCACGTTCGAGCGGACGGGGCATTGAGGTCGGCGCCGGGCCGCCCGAGCGGAGGACGGATCGGACGAAGCGGATAGCGCCGCCGGACGATCCGGCTGGCGAGCGCCGGCACGGCGGACTACGCAGATCCCCGTCGTCGGAAGGGCCTGACGGAACCCGGATCCGCTGCGCAAGAGGCCGGGCGGCGCCCGCGGCGGCGGCCACCGGTGGGACAATCGTGGCTTCGCCCCCCTGAAGACGACGATGTCCAACCCAGCCGCCCCCGCTGCCTCCGGCGATTCCGACCGTACCTCGGCCACCGACGACGCCCGGATCGCGTCGCTCGAGATCCTGCCGCCGCCCGAGCACCTGATTCGCTTCTTTCCGATCGCCGGCAGTCCGGTCGAGCACTTCATCGCCGAGCGGCGCGAGCAGGTGCGCCGCGTCGTCGCCGGCGACGACGACCGGCTGCTGGTGCTGATCGGGCCGTGCTCGATCCACGACCCGAAGGCGGCGCTCGAGTACGCGCAGCGGCTGGTTGCCCGGCTGCCGGCGCTCGACGATGCGCTGCTGGTGGTGATGCGGGTCTATTTCGAGAAGCCGCGGACCACCGTCGGCTGGAAAGGGCTGATCAACGATCCCGGGCTCGACGGCAGCAACCGGATCGCCGAGGGGCTGCGGATGGCGCGGCAGCTGCTGGTCGAGGTCAATGCGCTCGGCCTGCCGGCCGGCGGCGAACTGCTCGATACGCTGTCGCCGCAGTACGTCGCCGATCTGCTCGCCTGGGGAGCGATCGGCGCCCGCACCACCGAGAGCCAGGTGCATCGCGAGCTGGCGTCCGGATTCTCGGCGCCGGTCGGCTACAAGAACAGCACCGATGGCGCGGTCGACGTCGCGATCGACGCGATCGTCGCGGCAGCGCATCCGCACAGCTTCCTCGGCGTGCACAAGAGCGGCCAGGTCGCGATGGTGCGCACGCTCGGCAATCCCGACGGCCATGTGATCCTGCGCGGCGGCCGCGAGCCGAACTGGGACGCCGGCAGCGTCGCCGCGGCGGGCAGGGCGCTCGCCGCGCGCGGGCTGCGTCCGTCGGTGATGATCGATTGTTCGCACGCCAACAGCGGCAAACGCCACGAACGCCAGATCGAAGTGGTCGAGGCGGTCGCCGAGCAGATTGCCGCGGCGGCAGGACCGACGCCAGCCTTGCCGATCCTCGGCGTGATGATCGAAAGCCACCTGGAGGCCGGCGCGCAATCGCTCTCGGTCGGCAAGACCGATCCGAAGGCGTTGCGCTACGGTCAGAGCGTCACCGATGCCTGCATCGGCTGGAGCGATTCGGTGCGGCTGCTCGACCGGCTCGCCGATGCGGTCCGCCGGCGCCGCGGCCGCGCCGGAACAGCGGCATGACTCCGCCGCCGTCATCGCCCGAGCCGGCGCCATCGCCCGAGCGGCAGTCATCGTCTGAGCGGCAGTCATCGTCTGAGCCGGCGTCACCTGCCGACCCGGCGTCACGCCGAGAGCCGGCCGCGGCGATCGAGTTCCGCCGCGAGGCGATGCGGATCGCCGGCGTGCGGGTCGGCGCAGATCGCGCCGGCGCGATCGAGGTCCGCGATCCGTTCTCGCGGCGGCTGGTCGGCACCGTGCCGGTCGCGACCGTCGACGATGTGCGGCGCGCCGTCGCGATCGCTCACGGCTACCGCGCGACGCTGTCGCGCTTCGAGCGCGCCGGCCTGCTGAATCGCGCCGCGGCGCTGGTCCGCGAGCGGGCCGCTGCGCTCGCCGCGCTGATCACCGCCGAATCGGGGCTCGGTATCCGCGATGCCCGCTACGAGGTCGGCCGGGTCGCCGACGTGCTGACCTTCGGCGCCGCCGAATGCCTGCGCGACGACGCTCAGACCTTCGCCTGCGACGTCACGCCGCAAGGCCGCCGCCGCCGGGTCCACACGGTGCGCGAGCCGCTGCTCGGGGTGATCGCGGCGATCACCCCGTTCAACCATCCGATCAACCAGGTCGCGCACAAGGTCGTGCCGGCGATCGCGACCAACAACCGGGTCGTGCTGAAGCCGTCGGAGAAGGTGCCGCTGTCGGCGCTCGCGTTCGCCGACCTGCTCTACGAGGCCGGGCTGCCGCCGCCGATGCTGAGCGTGCTGACCGGCGACCCGGCCCGGATCGTCGACGAGCTGCTCGCGCATCCGGCGGTCGAGCTGGTGACCTTCACCGGCGGCGTCGCAGCCGGCAAGTCGATCGCGGCGCGCGCCGGCTATCGCCGGATCGTGCTCGAGCTTGGCGGCAACGACCCGCTGATCGTGATGGACGACGCCGACCTCGACGAGACCGCCGAGCTCGCGGTCATGGGCTCCTACCGCAACAGCGGCCAGCGCTGCACCGCGGTCAAGCGGCTGCTGGTCCACGAAGCCGTCGCGGCGGCATTCACCGAGCGCGTCGTCGAGCGCACCCGCGCCTGGCGCTGGGGCGACCCAGGCGATCCGGCGCTCGACATGGGCACCGTGATCGACGAGGCGGCCGCATGCCGGTTCCAGGAACGCGTCGGCGCCGCGGTCGCCGGCGGCGCGCGGCTGCTGATCGGCAATGTCCGCGACGGCGCGTCGTATGCGCCGACCGTGCTCGATCGGGTCGATCCGGCGATGACGCTGGTGCGCGAGGAGACCTTCGGGCCGGTCTCGCCGATCATCGCGTTCCGCGACGTCGATCAGGCGATCGCGATCGCCAACGGTACCGCCTATGGGCTGTCATCGGCGGTCTGCACCGACCGGCTCGACGTGATCGCACGGTTCGTCGCGGAGCTGCAGGTCGGCACCGTCAATGTCCGCGAGGTGCCCGGCTACCGGCTCGAGCTGACGCCGTTCGGCGGCATCAAGGATTCCGGCCTCGGCGTCAAGGAAGGCGTGCAGGAGGCGATGAAGAGCTTCACGCATTTGAAGACGTATTCGCTGCCGTGGCCGTGAGCGACACCGATCGCCATCGGCATCGTGCGCCGCCGGCGGCACGACCGAACTTGCGGGCCGGCTAGAATCGGCATACCACAATCTGCGGAGTTCCAATGGTCACAGAGAACAAGAACGCTCCCGATCCGGCTGCGACCAAGTCGCGGCCGGCCAAGGCGAACGCGACCAAGGCGCGCAAAGCTGCGAAGAAGTCGAACAGGGCAACGAAGGCGACCAAGGCAACGAAGCCGACCAAGGCGGCGAAGCCCGGTGCCGCCAAGGCGGCCAAGCGCGCGCCGCGCGCGGCCGCGAAGAAGCCTGCGCGAACCGCCGCGAAGAAGCGGGCGCCGACCGCGGCCCGCAAGGCGCCGCCCGTCGCGCGCGCGAAAAGCGCGATCGGTATCGGCGTCGGCAAGCAGGCGGCGGCACTGATGAAACGGATGGCCGCCCTGCAGGCCAAGCTCGACGCGATCAACCAGCGCGAGCGCGGCTCGGTGCTGGAGCAGATCCGCCATGCGGTCGAGCGCTTCTCGTTCACTGCGGCCGAACTGTTTTCGGGCAAGCCGGTGGCGCGGCTGCTGGCCAGTGCCGGGCGCAAGCGGGCCGCAACCAAGCGGGCCGCAACCAAGCCGGGTGCAGCCAAGCGGGCTGCGCCGGTCAAATACCGGGACGGGGACAATACCTGGGCCGGCCGCGGCAAGCGGCCGGCATGGCTGACAGAGCGGCTCGCCGCCGGCGCGAAGCTCGAAGACTTCGCGGTCTAGCCGCGGGGGGTTGCCGGCAGCGGTCGCCCTGCCGGCGACCGCGCGGCCGAATCAGCGCAGATACACTGCCTCGAAGCGCGCCAGCGGCGCCATGCGCGCGCGATTCAGCGTGAGGCGCTCGCCGTCGTAGGAATAGTTGTCGACGGCGCGCAGCACGTCGTGGAAGGCCTTCTCCACGTCCATGCCTGACTGGCAGGCTCTCATGGTGGAGGCGACTCGATCGAAACTGATGCGGGAAGCGGCTTCGTTGATCCGGTAGGAGCCGGTGAAGGTATTGCAGCCGCCGAAGCCGTTCACGCGCTCTTCCGCGGCCTTGAGGATGAGGTGCGGTTCGCGTTGCAGCGCAGGCACGGGCTGGCCGTTCAGCTCGACGAGCTTCCAGTACTTCTCGGTCACCCCGTCGGTGAGTTTGGCCAGGATAGAGTTGGCCGCGAGAGTCCCGGCGATGGGGGAGCCGTCGAGAGCGAGGCGGGTGAGCCGGTTCTCGCCCACGACGTATCGCGCGGGCTCACGGCCCGAGAGCGCAACGGTGTTTCCCGCCTGGTTCCAGGCGAAGCTTCCCTGGTCCAAGAATATCTCGTCGCCCTTTCCGAGGTATTTCGAGTGCGTGCGGTAAGTCCCGTCCTTCGCCAGGACGACGACGGTCTCGATGCCCTCGCAATCGGCACAGGGCAGCACACCGCGATAGACGCCGGCCCAGTCGAGCGAGTTGCGCGCATCGTGCGACGAATCGGGATTCAGGGCGCTCGTCCTCGTAGCGGGCGCCATACATCCGCCTGCAGCCAGGGCCGCGGCCACGATCAGGACCGATACAGGACGCATGCATAGAACTTTAGCAGGTTACAGGCGCCGGGCAGGGTGGCGAGTGGGCGGTATCTCGCCCTGGTACGCGAACGTGCCTTACCGCAACCCCTTGCAGTTCGCATAAAAGCTCACCGTCGCTGGCCAGTCGCTGAAGATGCCGAGCACGCCGACGTGCCGGGCCAGCGTATCGATGACCCGGTAGACGTCGCCTTCGCGCTTGATCGCGCTGTCGACGGTCTGCAGATAGAAGCCGTTGTCGCCGTCGGCCAGCACGCCGGAGCGCTCGATCGTCCAGGTGATGATGTCGAGGCCGGCGTTGCGCGCGTCGCGCGCGTATTGCGACGGCACGATCTCGCCGTTGCCGTCGAGCGCGAGCAGCGCGAAGGTCGGCGGTGCGACGATCGAGATGCCGGCGGTCTTGTAGCCGGCGAGCTCGGCGGCGTCGGGCAGGTCGGCCACGGTCTCGGCGTCGTCGAGGTACACCGCCTGTCGACCAAAGGCCGGTTCACGGTTCACCCAGTAGATCACGTCGTCCTTCAGGAACGACTGCGGCCAGACCCGCTGCGGCGCGATGCCGGCGGCCTTGTACTCGTCGATCAGCTTCTGTGCGTAGGCTTCCTGGGTGAAGCCGTCGAACGGCATCGGGACCACGGGCGTCTTCAACTCCGGCGTCATGTCGACGCCGAGCGAGCGGAACAGCTCGATGCTTTCCTTGTGGGTCAGCAGCGTGCCGCTGGTCGGGCCGGAGTAGAGGTTGGTGCGGAAGTCCGCAGTGCCGCCGAGGTAGGCCGCGGCGGTGGTGGCGCGCGGGTCGAACGCATCCATCTTGCCGCGCAGCGTCTTGAACTCCGCGAGCGTGATGTCGCTGGTCCGGCACTCGGCGGTCGCCGGCGTCAGCAGCTTGCCGGCCGCGTCGAAGGTCGCCGGCGTGAACGGCTTGCTGCATTTCTCGGCGAGCGGCGTCGCCAGGATGTCGGTCGTGGTGTGCAGGTCGTTCTGTGCATGCCGGCAGACCAGCTCCTTGTCCTTGGTGAAGGCGACGTCGCATTCGAGCACGCCGGCACCCATCCGCGCCGCGGCCTGATACGACTCTCTGGTGTGCTCGGGAAACTGCAGCGGCGCGCCGCGGTGACCGATCGAGAACTTGCTCGGCTGGTAGTGCTCGCGCCTGGCCGCGCACTGTTGCAGCACCGTCTTCAGCGACGAGTCGGCCATGTCCTCGACCAGGAAGAAGGGGCGCGGTCCGAGTTGCACGGGCACGGCGCCGTCGTGCCGGCCGGTGGCCGATGCCGGCAAGCCGGTCGCCGCAAGGGCAGCGGCCAGGACTGCTGCTTCCATCGTCGCTCGAATCGTTCGCATGGGTCGGTGCTCCGCGTTGTCGGTCAGTGGGACCGTCGCGATTGGACCCGCGGTAAATGACACGCGCGTGAAGGAGGGCGCCCGGAAGGGCCGCCGTTCCTCGCCGATCGTGATGGGAGCAACCTCGGCTCGGCGGCACGGACCTCAGACCAGCCGCTCGATCTTCCGGTACCGCCAGACCAGCCGGTAGAACGCGGTCTGCAGCACCAGCATCACGCAGAACACCACCGGGTACGACATCCAGACGCCGTCGAGGCCGAAGTACCCGGACAGGAGTCGCGCCGCCGGCAGCTGTACCAGCAGGATGCTGGCGATCGAGATCGCGGTCGGCACCAGGACCGTGCCGCTCGCGCGCATCACGCCGGCGATCACGGCCTGGCAGCCGAACACCAGGTTGCTCCACAGCATCAGGTAGAGCAGCCGCTCGGCGGTCGCATGCGTCGGCGCGTCGGTGATGAACCAGCCGAGCAGGTAGTCCGACAGCAGGTAGCCGATCAGCACCAGACCGCCGGTGATCGCCAGCGTCATGCCGAGGCCGGTGCGCACGATCGCGCCGAGGCGGTCGCTGCGGCCGGCGCCGATCGACTGCGCGCCGAGGATCGACGCGGTGATCGCGATCGACAGCGCCGGGAACTGAACGTAGTTGACGATCTGGTTGACTGCGCCGTAGGCGGCGGTCGCCGATGCCCCGTAGGCATTGACCAGGCCGAGGATCACCAGTTCGGCGAGCGAGATCACGACCATCTGGACGCTGGTCGGGATGCCGATCCGCAGCGTCGCCGCGAGCAGCCGGCCATCGATCCGCAGCGCCCGCAGCAGCGTCGCGTCGATTGCGAGCGCATGGCTGCGGCGGCCGAGCCATGCCACCAGGAAGCCGAGCGCGATCGCATAGGACACCAGGCCGGCCACCGCGGCGCTGACGACGCCCAGCGTGGGCAGGCCGAGCCACCCGCGGATCAACGCCGGCGTCAGCGCCAGGCCGACGACGGTCGACACGATCAGCGCGAGCAGCGGCGTGACCGTGTCGCCGACGCCGCGCAGCAGCTGGGTGAACAGGATGAACACCATCAGCACCGGCATCGTGAACATCATCACCCGCATGTAGGCGAGCGCGTCGGCGAGCACCTCCGGCGGCGTGCCGAGCAGCTGCAGGATCTCGCGCGCGAACAGCATGCCGGGCACCGCGGCCGCCAGGCCGATCAGCGCGCCGACGGTCAGCGCGGTGCCGGCGATCGCCTTGACCCGCTCGGGCTCGCGCGCGCCCCAGGCCTGGCCGATCAGCACCGAGGCGCCGGCGCCGAGGCCGATGATCAGCGAGATGAAGAAGAACACGATCGGGAACATGCCGGCGACCGCGGCCAGCGCCTGCGTGCCGAGCATCTGGCCGATGTAGATGCCGTTGACCGAGCCCGACAGGCCTTGCAGGATGTTGGCGAGCACCATCGGGCCGACGAAGGCCAGGTAGGTGCGCCAGAGCGGCCGTGGCTGCTGCGGAGGCGTCCGGTGTGGCTGCTGCGGCTGCTTCTGCTGCGGCGGCGCCGTCATGGCCTGGCCCCGGAGGCCGCCGCGCGATCGCCGTCGGCCGGTCGCACCGGCTGTTCGATCGGGGGCTGCACCGGCCGCTCGATAGTCGGCTGCGCCTGCCGCTCGAGATAGGCGCGGATGTCGGGCGGCCACGCGGCGATCCGCCGCGCGAAGGCGGCGGCTGCGTCCGGCGTGTCGGCGAACAGCGCGCGGGCCGCCTCCTCGAAGCCGGGCAGGTCGCCGGCAAGCGCACTCATCGCGCGATAGGTCCGCTCGCGGGCCTGGCGGCGCGTATCGACGCCGGCGCCGTCCCGGCGTGCCGCATCGATCAGCCGGCGCAGTGCTGCCGAGGCGCCGCCGGGCTGGCCGGCGAGCCATTCCCAGTGCCGCGGCAGCAGCGTCACTTCACGGGCGACGACGCCGAGCCGCGGCCGGCCGACGGCCGGCGGCGCAGCCGCGGCGGCACGCCGTGCCGATGGATCGTGGCGCACCGGCCGGCCGCGGCGCGCCGGCGACGCGGCGTCCGGGACCGGGACATCGACCGGCGTGCCGGTGGCATCATCGAGCACGCGGACCGAATCGGGGCTGCTGCGGATGACGTGCGCGACGTCGGCGGCAGCGAGCGCCGCGGCGATCTGGTCGGCGCTGCCGCTGCCGACACGGCGGCCGGCGACGAAGGCGGTCAGGCTTGCGGCTGCCGATGCCGCGGCCGGCGAGCCGCCGGCCGGGCGATTGGCTGGGCGGGCGGCTCGCCGGGCGGCCGAGCCGGCAGCCGCAGCGGGGCGGTGGGGAGGGTTGGTGTGAATCACCTTGGCATTGTACCCGGATAAAATTAACGCATCGCGATCGAGGAGCAGGCCATGCGAGTCCGTTCGTTCCTGAGCTTCGTCTTCGGCGGGTTGCTCGGCGTCATGGTCGGCTTCGCGCTCGGCATCTTCATCTATCCGTACTGGTTCCTGCGCGACATCGTCGGCACCGACCAGCATGTCGATGCCGCCGTCGCCGGCGAACTGGTCGCGCGCGGCACCTTCATCCATGCCAACCCGTCGGACCCGATCCACTACGGCAAGGGCGGCGTCGCGGTCTATGCGCGTCTGCTGCATCTCGAGACCGATTTCGAGGTCGGGCCCGGGCCGAAGTACCACGTCTACCTGGTCCCGGAGGCCGACGTGCAGCCATCGACCGATGTCGCGCGCTCGATGTTCGTCGACCTGGGGCGGCTGCGCGCGTTCAAGGGCGGGCAGCACTACCCGATTCCGGCCGGCATCGATCTGGCCCGCTATCGCAGCGTCGTGATCTGGTGCGAGCAGTTCGGCGTGCTGATCTCGCCGGCCACGCTGGCGCCACGGCCCTGAGCGTGCGAGGTCAGTCCGCTGCCGGCTGCAGATTGCGCACGCCGCTGATCACGTGGCCGGTCGGCCCGGCGAGCGCCGCCGAATCGCAGTGCCGGGTCTGGTCGTCGAAGTAGAAGTCCGGCTCGAATTCGCGCAGGAACGGGCCCTTGTCGAGGCCGCCGAGGAACAGCGCCTCGTCGACCTCGACCCGCCATTCGAGCAGCGTCCGGATCGCGCGTTCGTGTGCCGGCGCGCTGCGCGCGGTCACCAGCGCGGTCCGGATCCGCATCAGGTCGCCGCCGTCCTCGCGCAGCTTGTGCAGCGCCTCGAGCAGCGGCTTGAACGGCCCCGGCGGCAGCGGCGTGGTCGCGCGCAGCGCCTCGTGGTCCTGGAACGCGGTCAGGCCCTGGGCCTCGAACACCTGCTCGGCTTCGTCGGAGAACAGCACCGCGTCGCCGTCGAACGCGATCCGGACTTCGTTCGGATGCGATTCGGCGAGCCGGCGAGATTGCGGATACACCCGCGCCGCCGGAAAGCCGGCGGCGAGCGCGGCGCGGACGTCGTCCTCGTTGGCCGACAGGAACAAGTGCGCGCCGAGCGCCTTCAGGTAGGCATACGGCGCACGGCCGCGGGTGAAGACACCGCGCTCGATCGTCAGCCCGTGGTGCCGCGCCGAGCGGAACGCGCGCATGCCGCTGCTGGGATCGTTGCGCGACAGCAGCACGACCTCGACCCGGCGCCGCTCGCCGCGATTGAACGCGAGCAGCTTGCGCACCAGCGGGAACGCGACGCCGCCGGCAGCCGGTACCTCGAGCCGGTCCAGCTGCAGCTGCATATAGGCGCGATCGTTGCCGCCTTCGAACAGCCGGTTCTCCTCCTCGAAATCGAAGAGCGCCCGCGACGAGATCGCGACGACGAGTTGGTCCTGCAACGTGATAGCCATCGAGCGGTTATTATGCTCGCCTCGTTGCGGCCGTCCGGTCGCGCCGCCGGTGCCGCGGCGACGCTCTCCGCCATCCTCCTCCGCCATCGTCCTGGAATAACGACATGAAGTTCCGCTTCCCGGTGATCATCATCGACGAGGACTGGCGCGCCGATTCGGCCAGCGGCCTCGGCATCCGCGCGCTCGCCAAGGCGATCGAGGAGCAGGGTATCGAGGTGGTCGGCGGCTTCACCTATATCGACGTCGCGATGGTCGCGAACCAGGCGGCGCGCGCGTCGGCGTTCATCGTCTCGATCGACGACGAGGAGATCTCGGAAGAGGGCCCGGAGAGCCAGGCGATCCAGGACCTGCGCAAGTTCATCACCGAGACGCGCAACCGCAACGCCGACATCCCGATCTTCCTGTTCGGCGAGACCCGGACCTCGCAGCACATCCCGAACGAGATCCTGAAGGAGCTGCACGGCTTCATCCACATGTTCGAGGACACGCCGGAGTTCAACGCGCGGATGATCATCCGCGAGGCGACCAACTACCTGAACTCGCTGGCGCCGCCGTTCTTCAAGGCGCTGGTCCACTACGCCAACGACGGTTCGTATTCGTGGCACTGTCCCGGTCATTCCGGCGGCGTCGCGTTCCTGAAGAGCCCGGTCGGCCAGATGTTCCACCAGTTCTTCGGCGAGAACATGCTGCGTGCCGATGTCTGCAACGCGGTCGACGAGCTCGGCCAGCTGCTCGACCACACCGGCCCGGTCGCCCGTTCGGAGACCAACGCGGCGCGGATCTTCCACGCCGACCACCTGTTCTTCGTCACCAACGGCACCTCGACGTCGAACAAGATCGTCTGGCACTCCGAGGTCGCGACCGACGACATCGTGCTGGTGGACCGCAACTGCCACAAGAGCATCCTGCACGCGATCATGATGACCGGCACCGTGCCGATCTTCCTGCAGCCGACGCGCAACCACCTCGGCATCATCGGCCCGATCCCGCTCGCCGAGTTCAGCCCGGAGAGCATCCGGCGCAAGATCGACGCCAACCCGCTGGTCAAGGACAAGGCCGCCCGGCCGCGGGTGCTGACGATCACCCAGAGCACCTACGACGGCATCCTCTACAACGTCGAGACCATCAAGCAGATGCTCGACGGCCATGTCGAGAACCTGCACTTCGACGAGGCCTGGCTGCCGCACGCCGCGTTCCATCCGCTCTACCGCGACATGCACGCGATCGGCACCGACCGGCCGCGCTGCCGGGAGGCGCTGGTGTTTTCGACCCAGTCGACCCACAAGCTGCTGGCCGGGCTGTCGCAGGCATCGCAGATCCTGGTGCAGGATTCGCAGAGCCGCAAGCTCGACCGCTACCGGTTCAACGAGGCCTACCTGATGCACACCTCGACGTCGCCGCAGTACGCGATCATCGCGTCGTGCGACGTCGCCGCGGCGATGATGGAGCCGCCGGGCGGCCCCGCGCTGGTCCAGGAATCGATCGTCGAGGCGCTCGATTTCCGCGCCGCGATGCGCAAGGTCGGCGGCGAGTACGGCGACTCCTGGTGGTTCCGGGTCTGGGGGCCGGAGAGCTTCTCGCGCAACGGCGGCGGCGGCCGGCGCGAGGACTGGATGCTGAAGTCGTCCGACAAGTGGCACGGCTTCGGCCGGCTCAAGTCCGACTTCAACATGCTCGACCCGATCAAGGCGACCATCGTCACGCCCGGGCTCGACATCAACGGCCGCTTCGCCGCCAGCGGCGGGATCCCGGCGGCGGTCGTCACCAAGTACCTCGCCGAGCACGGCGTGGTGGTCGAGAAGACCGGCCTCTACTCGTTCTTCGTGATGTTCACGATCGGCATCACCAAGGGCCGCTGGAACACGCTGGTGACCGAGCTGCAGCAGTTCAAGGCCGACTACGACGCCAACCAGCCGCTCTGGCGCGTGATGCCGGAGTTCGTCGCCGCCTATCCGACCTACGAGCGGACCGGCCTGCGGGACCTGTCGATGCAGATCCACGAGGCCTATCGCCGGAACGACGTCGCCCGGGTCACCACCGACATGTACTTGTCGGAAATGCAGCCGGCGATGAAACCGTCGGATGCCTACGAGTGCCTGACCCACCGGCGCGTCGACCGGGTGCCGATCGACGAGCTGGTCGGACGGATCACGACGATGCTGGTGACGCCGTATCCGCCCGGCATCCCGCTGCTGATCCCGGGCGAGCGCTTCAACAAGACGATCGTCGAATACCTGAAGTTCGTCCGCTCGTTCAACCAGCTGTTCCCGGGCTTCCATACCGACGTCCATGGCCTGATGTCGGAGCAGATCGGCGGCGAGGTCCGCTATTTCGTCGATTGCGTGCAGACCTGACTGGCGGGCGGAATGCGGAAGCGAGACGATGAGGCCGAGACGCTGAAGCCGAGACGATGAAGCCTGTCACTGCCGAAGCCCGCCGCCTGCTCGATACGGTCCTGCTGCCGCGGCGGCCGCCGTTCCATGCCAACACCATCCGGCTCGGCCACCATGCGTCGATCGCGCTCGGCGGCGAGCCCCCGGCGGTCGCGGCGATCGACGGCTTCGTCGTGCCGCCGGACCCGGCGCGGGGGACGCCGGCACTGGCGGTGCGCCGCTATCGGCCGCGGCCGATCGCGAGTGCCGGCCGCACCGCCGCGGTACCGGGCGGTAGTGCCATGGCGCCTGGCAGCGAAGCCATGGCGCCGGGCGGCGACCCGGCGATCGTCTGGCTGCACGGCGGCGGCTGGGTCTCCGGCACGCTCGAAGGCTTCGACACGTTCGGCCGCGCGCTCGCCAACGCGACCGGCCGGCAGGTGCTGATGGTCGACTACCGGCTCGCGCCGGAAGCGCCGTATCCGGCCGCGATCGATGACTGCTGCGCCGCTTACACCGCGATCGTCGCGCGCGCCGCCGCACTCGGCATCGATCGGCAGCGGATCGTCGCCGGCGGCGACAGCGCCGGCGGCCACCTCGCGATCACGATGACCCGTTGGCTGATTGCCGCCGGCGCCGCGGCGCCCCGGGCGCTGCTGCTGGTCTACCCGGTCACCGACGCGCGGCTCGGCACCGATTCCTACGGCGAATTCGCCGAGGGCTACAACCTGAGCGCCGGCCTGATGGCGTGGTTCTGGCAGCAGTTCGTGCCGCAGGGCACCCGTCGCGACGGCAAGCCGCTCGCGGCCGAGCATCCCGACCTGTCGCCGGTGCTGGCCGGCGACCTGGCCCGGCTGCCGCCGGCATTGGTGATGACGGCCGAATGCGATGTGCTGCATGACGAGGGCGTCGCGTTCGCCGATGCGATGGTGCGGTCCGGTGCAGTCGCCGAGCACGTCGAGTTCCCCGGCATGATCCACGGCTTCATCCGGTTCAGCATCGCGTTGCCGCAGGCCGAAGCGATCCTGGCGACGATGCGCGACTGGCTGGCCCGGCGCGGCGCCTGACCGCGGTTCCCGATCGAGCGGCCGGCGGGCTCCGGCTCCGTCTCGAGCCCCGGTTCCGTCTTTTCAGCCGGGGCCGATCGGACCGGCGTCGCCGGCCGCCAGCGGCCGCGGCGGCGCCAGCGGCACGTGGATCAGCACGGTGCCGGCCAGCAGATCGTAGAGCGTCCGCCGGCGCGGCTCGAACAGCGCCCAGGCGAACGGCAGCGGCAACGCGAGCAGCCACCAGGCCGACGCCTTCCAGACCGCGGCGATCAGGCCCCACAGCAGCGCCGATGCGACCAGATAGCGCCAGGCCGCGCGGCCGTAGCCGAGCGGCCGGCCGTATCGCGCGTCGACCAGTCTGACGCCCATCGTCTTCATCGGCAGCGTCCAGCGGTCGTGGGCCCAGAACCAGACGAAGTAGGCGCCGAGCACCAGGAACAGGAACAGCTGAAAACCGTTGCGCAGCGCGCCGTCCGCGCCCTGGAACCGGGTCAGCGCCGAGAAGCCGTAGCCGAAGAAGAAGACGACGCCGAACAGGCTGACCGATTCGTAGACGGCGCTCATCAGCCGCCGCCACGGGTCGGCCGGCCGGCCCGCCGCGGCGGCTGCCGCCAT